>CALLKX010000043.1 GCA_938083085.1 uncultured bacterium | reverse complement strand
CTGGACGGCGTCGAGTTTGGCCGCGCTCACACCCTCGGGGCGCAGCTGGTTGAGGGGCCCATGAGCTTCGCTCGGAAGAACTTCATGCCGCTCGAGGAGCTGGTGGACATGAACATCATGCTCCTGCGGCCGGACCTGCAGCCAGCGCTCGATCGCCTGCGTGGTGGGCCAGCGCGTGCGGGCTTTGGCCTGTCAGAGGTGGACCGAGACTTCATCCGTGAGGCGATGGCCTCCACACCCGCGGCGTCCGCGGACCCGCGCTACGACCCGTCGGCCTACCCGGACGACTACTCGAAGTTCCTGCTGCCGGGCCTCTTGCGGGTCCGCGCCGCTGAGGAGTTGGTGGTGCGCGACAAGGTCGGCCGCGCCTACGGCTTCAGCATCACCAACTCCGAGGTCGTGGATCGCCGGACCGGCCGGAGTTTCTTCCTCGCCGCGACCCTGTACACGAACCCGAACGGGGTGGTCGGCGACGGCGTCTACGACTACGGCCGGGCGGACCGCTTCCTCGCTGACCTCGGAGAGGTCGTCGGCCGGGCAGTCCTCGGCGTGGAACCGCGCCCGTAAACGGAGGCCACTTCTGGCTGGCTGTGGTACAGGGGGCCCCATGTTCGCTGCCATCGCTGCCCTCACCCTCGCCGTCCAGAGCGCCCCCGCCCCGGACTTCGCCCCCGACTTCAGTGAAGCCTGCGGCACGATCGACGCGGCCATCGGCTCAGGGACCATCCCCGGCGCCGTGTTCGTGGTCGGCCGCGGCGCCGAGGTCCTGCACCGCTCCGCCCACGGCGAGCGTGCGCCGGGGGTGCCCATGACCCTCGACACGGTCTTCGACCTGGCGTCCCTGACCAAGTCGGTGGCGACCTCCTCGTCGATCATGGCCCTGGTCCAGGAGGGGAAGCTGCGGCTCACCGATCGGGTCTCGTCGATCGTCCCGGCGTTCACGGGGGGAGGCAAGGACGAGGTCACGGTGGAGCAACTCCTGCTCCACACGGGGGGGCTCTCGCCAGTCAACCATCTGGACGACTACGCGGAGGGTCCGTCGGCGGCGGTGGCGCGGATCTGCGCGCGCGAGCTCTCCTCGCCGCCGGGTGAGAAGTTCATTTACAGCGACCTCGGGTACATCCTGCTGGGCGAGATCGTGGAGGCGGTGGCCGGTGAACCGCTCGAGGACTTCTGCGCCCGCCAGGTGCACGGGCCGCTCGGCATGGTGGAGACGAGCTACGGTCCCCTCGACGGCGACCGCCTGGACCGTTGCGCCGCGACCTCACCGGACGGAACGGGGCGCGGAGTCGTGCATGATCCGCGCGCGCGCGCGCTCGGCGGGGTGGCGGGGCACGCCGGCGTGTTCTCCACCGCGGCCGACCTCTCGCGCTTCTGCGGCATGCTCGCCGGCGCGGCGGGGGAGGGCTCGCCCCTGGAGCCCGGCGCGCTCGCCGAGCTCGTGCGCCCGCGCATCCTCGAGGACGGCGCCGTGGCGCGGGCGCTGGGGATCGACGTGGCGTCGGCCTACGACTCCCCGCGCGGCTCGCGCTTCCCTCGCTACGCCTCCCTCGGGCACACGGGCTTCACGGGGCCGTGCTACTGGGTCGATCGGTCGTCGGGCGTCTGGTACCTGCTGCTCGTGAGTCGGCTTCAGGTGGACCCTGGGCCCTCCATGAGCCCGCTCCGGCGGGCGGTGGCGGACGCGGTGGCCGCCGCGGCCGGCGTGGACGCTGCGCCGCGCGCGCCCCACGTGAGGACCGGCGTGGACGTGTTGGTCGACGAGGACTTCGCACGGCTCAAGGGCCGGCGGCTCGCGCTCATCACCAACGTGACCGGCCGCTGCCGGGACGGGCGCCGGACCATCGACGCCCTCCACTCGGCCGAGGGCGTCGAGCTCGTGCGCCTGTTCTCCCCGGAGCACGGCCTCTTCGCCAAGCTCGAGGGCGACGTGGGGGACGGCCGGGACGAGGCCACGGGGTTGCCCGTGTTCAGCCTCTACGGGGCGACCCGCCGGCCGACGGCGGAGATGCTGGCGGGGATCGACGCGGTGGTCTTCGACATCCAGGACATCGGGGTGCGCTACTACACCTACATCTCGACCCTCGGTCTCGCCATGGAGGCCTGCGGCGAGGCGGGGGTCAGCGTGGTGGTGCTCGACCGGCCGAACCCCATCACGGGCCGCCGGGTGGAGGGGCCGATCATCGACCCGGACCGCCAGTCGTTCATCGGGTGGCGCCCCCTGCCGGTGACCCACGGGATGACCGTCGGGGAGCTGGCGCGGATGTTCCAGGCAGAGTGGGGCGGCATCCAGTGCGACCTCGAGATCGTGCCCATGGCCGGGTGGACGAGGGACATGTGGTGGGAGCAGACCGGCGTGCGCTGGATCAACCCCTCGCCGAACATGCGCAACCCGGACCAGACGGTCCTCTATCCGTGCACCGGGCTGCTCGAGGGCGCCAACCTCTCCGTGGGCCGCGGCACGGACGAGCCGTTCGAGCTCTTCGGCGCTCCGTGGATCGACGGTCCGCGCCTGTGCGACGCCCTGCGAGCGGCGGCGCTCCCCGGGCTCGAGTTCACGCCCATCGAGTTCACCCCCGACGCCTCCAAGTTCAAGGACGAGCTGTGCCAGGGCGTGCACGTCACGGTGACGGACCGCGACGCCCTGCGGCCGGTGGCCTCTGGACTCGCGATCATGTGGCACCTGGACCGACTCTTCGGTCGCGCCTTCGACGCGGCGGATGGGGACGCGCGGCTGCGCTCGGCGTCCACCTGGGAGGCCCTGCTCCTCTCGCCCGACTGGCGCTCCGTCCCGGGCTCATGGGCGCCTGACGTCGAGGCGTTCCGCCGCCTGCGCCAGCCCTACCTCATCTACACCGACGCCCGATGAAGCTCCTCGCGCCCCTGCTCCTAGCCCTTTCGTCCTGCGCCTCGACGGGCCTCGTCCTCGAGACCGTGCCGCCGACCGAGGATCCCCTGGTGGAGGTGGCCGCCATGGACTCGCGGATTCGCGTGCTCGCGGTCTACGCCACCCCGGACAACTTCGTGGGGGAGACCCTCTACCCCGAGCCGCGCATCTTCCTGCGGCGCTCGGCCATGGAGCGCCTCTCTCGCGTGCAGTCGGCCCTCGAGTCCCAGGGCATGGGCCTGATGGTCTTCGACGGGTACCGGCCCTGGTCGGTGACCCAGCGCATGTGGGAGGTGATCGGTGACCCCGACTACGTGGCCGACCCGAGCAAGGGGTCGCGGCATAACCGAGGCATGGCGGTGGACGTGACGCTGGTGGACGGGCGAGGCCAGCGGCTGCCGATGCCCACGGACTTCGACGCCTTTGTCCCGGAGGCGCGCGCGGACGCCGAGGTCCTCGAGCCCATGCGCACCAACCGGCGCGTGCTGATCGAGGCCATGGCGGCCCAGGGCTTCCGGGTGCTGAGCTCGGAGTGGTGGCACTTCGACTGCGACGGCTGGGAGGACCGGGCGCTGCTCAACGTCCCCATCGACCAGATCTCCAGCCCGACGATCTGACCGGTCCCCGGGGGCGCTCAGGGCTCAGAGGGCTCAGGAGGCTCAGAGGGCGCGCAGCCAGTTCGGGACGAAGGGCGCGCGGTCCGGGCGTTCCAGGACGCTGTCCAGCACCTCGAGCAGGGCCTCGCGGTCCTTCGGGAAGACGCCCTTGAGCGCCAGGGTGTTCGACGCGTGGTTGGAGCGGAAGATCGAGCTCTCGAGGTTCAGGTGCTCGATGAACTCTCGCAGCTCGCGCGCGAGCTCGATGGGGGTCAGCTCGTCGACCTCGCCCGCGTTGGCGGAGTCCATGAGCGGCGTCCCCTCCACCGGCGTCATCACCAGGGTGCTGACGAAGCGCGGCTGGATGCCGTTGATGACGCGGGCGCTCTCGCGGGCGTGCTCCAGGGAGCGGGCCCGATTGCCGGCGCCCAGCAGGATCATGGTGGAGAGCTTCATGCCCGCGGCGGAGGCCTTGCGCCCCAGGCGGATCATGTCCGCGGCGTCGACGCCCTTGTCGAGCCAGGTGAGCACCTCGTCGTCGCCGGACTCCACCCCGAGGTAGAGCTGGGTCAGCCCCTCCTCCCTCAGCTGGCGGAGGTCCGCGTCGGTGCGGATCTCGATGGACTGGGGCGAGGCGTAGGCCGAGACGCGTCGCAGGTCAGGGAACGCCTCGCCGAGGTGGCCGAGCAGCTCGGAGAGAAAGCGCGTCTTGGCCACCAGGGCGTCGCCGTCGGCGAGGAAGACCTTGCGCACGTCGCCCAGGTGCTGGCGGGCCCAGGCGATCTCCTGGACGAGCTCCTCCATCGGCCGGACGCGGAAGCGCTTCTCCCGGTACATGGCGCAGAAGGTGCACCGGTTGTACGAGCAGCCGATGGTCGCCTGCAGGATCAGGCTGTCCGCCTCGGAGGGGGGCCGGTAGAGGGTGCCTTCGTACTGAATCACGGCGGAGACCATAGCCGCCTGGGGCCCGAGACGGCTTCCCTCCGGGGCGTCGAGATTCCTGGACATGGGCCGCCCGTGCGTCCGATCGGATAGACATGGCGGCGGAGGGCGCGTGTAAGTCACTGCTGCTGAGTCGCTTACTCGTCCGGGTCGGCCTTCGGCAGGTCAGCTCCGGAGGCCCATCGGGCCCCAACAGGCATCAGGACCTTCGGAGCATGTCCACGGGGATGGACGCGGGGCGGATCGCGTCCGAGTGCGGCCTGGAGCTCTGTGTCGCCGCAAGTCTATGCCTCATAAGTGTTTGCGATGTCCTTTGGCCTCGAGCGGGCACCTGGCAACCGCTGTGCTCCCTGTTCCCTCGTCCGCCGCACCGAACAACGAGCACCACCATGAGCAACACCTTCCACAACGACACCAAGTACTGCCCCTGCTGCGAGACCTACGTCCGCTACCTCGCCAGCATCGACCGCAGCTACTGCATCGAGTGTGGAGGCGAGGTGCGCCTCATGTCGGAGGCCGACTGGGGCACCTTCCAGGAGCGCATGGAAGCCCGCAAGCCCAAGGGTGGCCGCCCCCGCAAAGAAGGCCGTCGGCAGACCGCCGTCGCCCAGCGCCGCATGAGCGCCTGAGCCCAACGTGGGCTGCCCAAGGCGGCCCGCGCGAGCAGGATCCCTCCTCTCTCTCTCCTCGGGGCGACGCGGTTCTCAGACGCGAAGCCCCACCCAGAGCGCCCCCCTCCGATGCACGCGGAGGGGGGCGCTCGACCTAGGTGGACTGGCGCGCTGTGCGCCACATGAGCAGCCCCGCCACCACGAGCCCGCCGCCGGTGAGCTGCAGGGGCCGGGGGGCCTCATGCAGGAAGACCCACGCCACGGTCAGGGCGACGACGGGGACGAGGTTGCTGAAGGCTGCGGTGCGCGCGGCGCCGAGGTCCTTCACCGAGCGGTTCCAGAGCGAGTACGCGATGCCCGTGGAGAGCACGCCGGAGTAGGCGATGGCGAGCGCCACAAAGAGGGGCCGCTCCACCTCTGCGAGGTCCAGCCGTGGAGCCGCGAGGGCCCAGTGCCCTGGGAGCGAGACCAGCACGGCCAGGAAGGCCAGGCGCGTCGCGGGGAAGGTCTCGAGCAGGGGCCGGCTCAGGACGCTGGCGAAGGCCCAGGTGCCCATGGCGGCCAGCATCACCAGGTTGCCGAAGAGGGACGCTCCCTCGACAGGGTCATCGATGCCCGTGAGGGTGACGAGCAGGGTCCCGATGAACGCCACCGCGAGCGCACCCCAGGCGCGGAGGGAGTGGCGGTCGACGCCCATCACGCGCTCGATCACCGCCGTCCAGAGGGGGCCGCTGGACACGATGATGGCCGTGTTCCCCGCGCTCGTGGCGTCCATGCCCACCAGGAACAGCACCT
This sequence comes from uncultured bacterium, assembly GCA_938083085.1. Lineage (GTDB taxonomy): Bacteria > Planctomycetota > UBA1135 > UBA1135 > Saltatorellus. The sequence continues at coordinate 7,861 of CALLKX010000043.1, read as the reverse complement.
GGTACACCAGGCTCGAGAGCAGGCCGAGCAGCACCACCTTCCGCCAGGGCGTCGGCGGCGCTGGCCGCCCCCGCCGCTCGGCGGCGTCGAGGAGCCCCAAGGCCACCGCGCTCAACGTCAGCCGCGCCGCGTTGAAGAAGAACGGATCGACCTCCTCGAGACCGGCCTTCATCACCGGGACGTTCACGCCCCAGATGACCGCCACGGCGACGGCCATGATGACTCCCGAGGGGCTCATGGGGTGGGGGCGGGCCGCGCTCAGCGGGGCTTCTTGCCCGTCATCACCAGGTTCTCCTGGGGGAGGGAGAGGATGAAGGCGGTGGTCGCGGTGGCCAGGAGCCTGGAGGCGTTGCCGTAGCCGTTGCTGTCGCGGTTCGGCTGGTAGCTGAAGGTGCCGTCGGGGCACTCGGAGAGCAGGAACCACCAGCGGTTCGAGGCCATGAGGCTCTTGAAGGCCTTCTGGTCCCCGAAGGTTCCGAGAGCCCCGTAGCCCATGCCCATCAGCGGCGAGGCGTGGGTGTCGGGGAAGCTGTCGGGCTGCTCCGACATGATGGCGATGTTCTGCTTGGCGAGCTTCTTGTGCTCGCGGAAGGGGCTCATGAGGTGCGCGATGCTCGACGCGCCGGTGCGGCCCATGTCGGCCCAGTTCTGGGCGCCGGCGACAGAGTCTCCGTACCAGACGTAGCCGTTGCTGCCGGTGCCCCGGTTGAGGAAGTCGTAGGCGGCGCGGTGCCGGGTCTCGTCCACCTCGATGCCGCACTGCTTCATCAGGGAGAAGGCGAGGGCGCCCTGGCCTGTGATCATCGCGATGGGCCCGTAGCCCTCGAAGCCCGGGTTGTGACCCCAGCCCCCGTGCTGCTGGCTGGCGTTCTTGGGGTACGCGTCGGGGTGGCTCTCCTTGACCTTCTCGCTCACTTGGGAGAGGTCCAGGTACTGGGTGGTGCACAGGAAGTCATAGACCTCCTGGAGCTCCTCGATGACCCAGCGGTCGCCGGTCTCGAGGTACCACTCGCTCATGACAATGGCCGCGGCCATGTACTTCCAGTTCACGAGCCAGGAGGTGTCCTCGCGCGAGGTGTTCTGGGCGTGGAAGCGGACGTTGCGCTCCACGGCCTTGCGGTACTTGCGCTCGCCGCTGGAGAGGAGGGCGAGGGGCGCGAAGGTGTCGAGGACCTGGTCGCCGAACGACCCGTTCTCCCGTTGGTTCTCGACGAGGTACTCGTACAGCCCCTCGAGCACCTCCTCGGTGCGGTCGCAGTCGAAGGGGAAGGACTTGGCGTAGGGGTCGGCCTTCTTGGGGAGCTTCAGCTCCACCGGCTTACGCTTGCTGTCCCGCTCGACCTTGAGCTTGAGGACGCGCTTCTTGGACTGCAGCGCGCGGTCCAGGGCGTCGGCGAAGTCCTCGATGGGGCCCTTTGGGCCGAAGACCTTCATGCCGTAGCCGTTGCGGTGGGGCGTCTCGAAGTCGAGGCCGCGGGCCCCGACGATGTGGTCCCCGACGCGGATCTTCCCGTCCGCGGGACTGTCTTTGAAGACGTGGCCCACGACCAGGTGGGTGGGCTCCTCCTCCACGAGCTTCACCCGGATGCCTGTCACGCCGAGGTTGTAGAGCCAGCCCTCGACCTCCGCGTCGGGCCCCTTCCTGGCCTGTTGCTTCCAGGGATTGCCGTCCGGGAAGTAATGGACCTGCGCGGTGACCGAGTTGCTGTAGAGGGCGGCGAGGGCGGCGGTCAGCAGGAAGGTTTTCAGCATGGAGAAGGAGGCCTTGGCGGCGCTACCAGGATTCTAGCGGAGGGTTCCGCGGGGTAACGCAAGGATGACCTTGATCACCCCCACCCCGTCCCTGGCGGAGACGGCATCATGTGGCCCATGAAGCTCACCATTCTCCTCGCCTCAGCGACCCTAGGTCTCGTCTCAGCCACCAACCTTCCGGTGGTCCACGCTCCCGCACCAGCCACCCAGGAAGACCACAGCGCGGACGTCCGCCGCTACGTCATGACGGGCGGCAAGTCGGTCCGCGCATCGGTCATCGCCATCGACGGGGACCGCGTCCGTCTGAAGGTCATGGTCGCCGGCGGCTCCGGCGAGGCCTGGTACGACCTCTCCGCCTTCGACGACAAGTCCCAGGTGGAGCTCCGCCGCCATGCGCTCGCCAGCGACGACTACCAGGGCATGCTCGACCTGTCCGTCTTCGCCTTCAACAAGGGGCTCGTGGATGCCGCCCGCAAGGAGCTCCGCTTCATGGCCCACTCAGCCAAGGTCGCTGGGAAACCTCTGTCCACCGAGCTCAAGTCAGCAGCCCTTGACCTGACGAACCAGATCATCATTTCGCTCTGCGAGGCCGGCAAGGTTGGCGACGCGCGGACCGGCGTCCGGAGCCTGCTCACCAAGCGTGGGAGCGACATGACTGACGCCCAGCGCAAGCAGCTCATGGACTCCCTCGACCAGGGAATCGCCGCTCAGAAGGCGGCCGGTAATGCCAAGAAGGAGGCACGCAAGGACGCCCGGTTGGCGGCGGACATGGAGCGCCAGGTGGCGCCCATCCGGAAGGCCGTGAAGGACGGCGAGGGCTACCGTCGCAAGGGACTGCTCGAGTCCAAGAACCAGGCGAAGTCGCGGCGAGACCTGAAGAACGCCGTCGCCTACTTCGACCGGGCACGCAAGAGCATCGCCAAGATGGCCAACGCGGGCAGGAAGGACGAGGCGCTCGGTAAGGAGCTCCTGAGTCTGAGCAAGGAGGCCACCACTGGCTGGCACGACTGCCTGCTCTCCCTGGCGAGCCTGAGCCTGACCACGGGCCAGTTCAACGACGCGACCGCCTCGGTGAACACCGTCCTCGCGGACTTCCCCAAGGACAAGGAGGCGCTCGCGATGCGCGGGCGCATCGACTCCGCCTCCAACGACTGGGGTTGGTGGCACTGATCCTGAAGGGGTCTGCCCTGGCGCGGGCCACGGGACGGGCGCGGCTGCCGCTGGCCGCCCTGTTCCTGGCCTGCGTTGCGATCCCCGTCGCGGCCTCCCTGGCCGCGCCGGAGATCCCACGACGGCCTCCGGAGATGCTGCGCGAGGCGGCGACGCACGCGGTCACCGGGACGATCCAGCGGGTCTACCTGACGGAGGCGCGAGACGGCCGCTGGGAGGTTCAGGAGCACGTGGCGGAGCTCCTGGTGGATGGCGTCGAGAAGGCGCCAAAGGGCTCCGGTTGGTCCCAGGAGGGGTTGCCGGACGGGCCGGTCTACGTGCGCTGGATGACCCGCTCTTACCGCAAGCGCTGGTGGTGGAGTGAGGGGGCCTCGCCGCTCAGCTCCAACGGGCACCACGGCTGGACGCCCGAGGCAGGGGACCGGGTGCGGGTCTACCTCGCTCGCCGCGCCCATGATGGCTTCCACACGGCGGAGCAGAACGGGGATGGCGGCTTCAACGTGCTCCACCCCAACGGGTTCGAGCGCCTGGCGGAGCCGGCCCGAGGGGGGCCAGGCGGGCCGGGCGAGGGGGAGGGTGCCCGCCTGCCCCGCTGACCCCCTGCCCCCGGGACAAGAAGTCACCGCGGGCTGGCAACCCGACCGGCACCGGGGGAGCTACCCTCTGCTCCATGGACAGCGCACCCCTCTCCACGGTTGACGACGCTCCGGTTGGAGGCCCCATCGAGGAGACCTCTCCGGCCTCCTCCGGCACACCCCGCGCGGCGCTGGAGGCGCGCGCCCTTGAGCTACTCGGGCGCCCTCTCCTCGACCTCGTGTACGAGGCGGCGGGGGTCCACCGGGAGCACCATGATCCGTCGCGGATCCAGTGCGCGCAGCTGCTCTCCATCAAGACCGGCGCGTGCCCCGAGGACTGCGGCTACTGCTCACAGAGCGCGCGTCACTCCACCGGACTCGAGCGCGAGGCGCTGATGGAGACGAACGAGGTGGTCGCCGCGGCGCAGCGGGCCAAGGACGCCGGAGCCGATCGCTTCTGCATGGGCGCCGCGTGGCGAGAGGTCCGCTGTGGGAAGGACTTCGACCGCGTGCTCGACATGGTGCGGGGGGTCAAGGACCTCGGCCTCGAGGTCTGCGCGACGCTCGGCATGGTGGACGAGGCCAACGGCGCGCGGCTGGCGGACGCCGGGCTGGACTACTACAACCACAACCTCGACACGAGCCGTGAGCACTACGAGAAGGTCATCGGGACGCGCACCTACGACGACCGCCTCGAGACCCTCGAGAACGTGCGGTCGGCGGGCATGAAGGTCTGCTCCGGCGGGATCCTCGGCATGGGGGAGACGCGCGCGGATCGCGCCGCCTTCCTCTCCGAGCTCGCGGTGCTCGAGCCGCCCCCCGAGAGCGTCCCCATCAACGCCCTCGTGCCCGTGAAGGGCACGCCGCTCGAGGGCGCGGAGCCGCTCCCGTGGGACGAGATCGTGCGCGTCTGCGCCGCCGCCCGGATCCTCATGCCGCACGCCGCCGTGCGCCTCTCGGCGGGCCGGCAGGAGATGACGGAGGAGGCCCAGGCCCTGTGCTTCATGGGGGGCGTGAACTCGATCTTCGTCGGCGACGCGCTCCTGACGACGCCGAACCCCGAGCCGACCTCGGACGCCGCGCTCCTGGCTCGCGTGGGCCTGCGGCCGCTCGCCGATGGGTCGCGGTGAGGTGAACAAGCTCGATCAGGCGCTCGCGGCCGAGGTCGAGGACTGGCGGCGGCAGGGGCTCGGGCGCTCCCTCGGGGGGGAGGAGATCGGGGGGAGCGGCGGCGTGGACTTCACGAGCAACGACTACCTCGGCATGGCTCGACACCCCGCGGTTTGCGCCGCTGCGTCGGAGGCGGCGACCGCCCATGGCGCAGGGGGGCGCGCGGCGCGCCTGCTCGGCGGCGGGTCCCCGGAGACCGCCGCGGTGGAGCGGCAGCTGGCGAGCTGGATCGGTGCGGGGGGGTCGTTGCTGCTCCCCTCGGGTTACCAGGCAAACCTGACCCTGATGGTGGCCATCGCTGGCCCCGGGGACGTGGTGGTGTCCGACGAGGACAATCACGCGTCCCTCATCGACGGCCTCCGTCTGTCCCGGGCCAGGGTGAAGATCTACCGCCACGGCGACGCCGAGCACGCGGCGGCGCTGCTCGAGCAGAGCCGAGGCGCACGCCGGGTCTTCTGCGTCACGGAGTCGATCTTCAGCATGGGGGGAGACCTGGCGCCTCTCGCGGCCCTCTCGGAGGCGTGCCTTCAGCACGGAGCGGGGCTGATCGTGGACGAGGCCCATGCCTTGGGAGTCGTGGGCCCCGCTGGCCGGGGAGGCTTCGCGGCCTCAGGCGCGGCGCCCGAGCCGCTCGTGGCGCAGGTCGTCACCGCGGGCAAGTCCCTCGGCGCCGCGGGGGCCTTCATCGCGGGCTCGCGGGCGCTGCTGGACGCGGTCGTGCACAAGGGGCGCGGCTTCATGTTCTCGACGGCGGTCGCGCCTGCGGTGGTGGGGGCCCTTGAGGCGTCCATTGGCCTGGTGGCGGACGCCGACGAGGCGCGGCGCCGGCTCGCGGGTCACGCGGCGCGCATTGCGGCCGCCGTGGGCTCGCCCGAGCCGGACGCCGCCATCTTGCCCATCCTCCTCGGAGACGAGGGGTGCGCCGTCGAGGCTGCGGCGGCCCTGCAGGCGCGCGGGCTCAGCGTTCGCGCGGTCCGGCACCCCACCGTCCGGCCTGGTGCGGCTCAGCTCCGCGTGGCCTGCCATGCAGGGCATCGGACCGAGGACGTGGACGCGCTCCTTGACGGCCTCGCGCCCATCCTGGCGGAGGCTCCCGCAGGTCGCCACTCCGGGAGCGCAGCCCGGGAGTCTGGCTCGCCCGTGGCGCAGGCGGAGGGCTCGGCGACGTCCGGCTCCATCACCGCGCCCTCTCCCATCACCACAGCATCCACCGGCTCGACGGACGCGGTCTTCATCGTGGGGACCGACACCGACATCGGCAAGACGGTCGCCGCGGCGGCAGTGGCGCGGGCGCTGGGCGCGCGGTACTGGAAGCCGGTTCAAACCGGCGAAGACAGCGACTCCGAGACGGTAGAGCGCCTCGCAGGACCCCACCGGGGACCCCTCGGCGAGGGGACTCGCGTGGTCGCGGCCCCTGCCTACGAGTTCCCGCTCCCCGCCTCGCCCCACACCGCGGCCGCGGCGGCGGGGGAGGTGATCGATCCCGAGGCGCTGCACGTGGCGCTCTGTGACCGCGTGCGCGACGCGGCCCCGTCGCGGCTGGTAGTCGAGCTCGCTGGCGGGCTGCATGTCCCCCTGACCGCCCCCTTCACCCAGGCGGACTGGCTGGCCCGCGAGCGGCCCGAGGTCGTGCTGATCGCGCGCTCGGGCCTCGGGACCCTGAACCACACCTTGCTCACCCTTGAGGCGTTGCGCGCCCGGCGGATCACCCCCGCCGTGCTCATCCTCGTGGGCGAACCTCACGCAGAGAACGCGGCCACCCTCGCCGCCCACGTCTCGCACCTCTTCGAGCTGCCCATGCTGGCGCCCCTGGACCGGGACGCCATCGACGGCTGGCTCGCCAAGAACCCGATCGCGGACGCGATCCGGGGGCATTGAACCATGGCCGATGACCTGATCACGCGGGACGCTCGACACGTCTGGCACCCCTACACCCAGGCTGCCACTGAGCCGGCTCCCATCCCTGTCCGCGCCGCGAGCGGTGCGCGCCTCGTGCTCGAAGACGGCACCGAGCTGGTGGATGGGATCTCATCCTGGTGGGCGACCCTGCACGGTCACGGGGAGCCGCGGCTCGTGGAGGCTGCACGGGCGCAGATGGAGCGTCTCGACCACGTGCTCTTCGCCGGGGCCACCCATGAGCCTGGCGTCGCGCTCGCCGAGGAGCTGTCCCGCGTGGCCCCGGATGGGCTGACCAGGACCTTCTTCAGCGATGACGGCTCGACCGCGGTGGAGGTCGCGCTGAAGATCGCGCTCCAGGCCCACGCTCAGCGCGACGAGCCCGAGCGCAGGGTCTTCGTGGCGCTTGAGGGGGGGTACCACGGCGACACCTTCGGGGCGATGGCGGTGGGTGATCCGGATCCCTTCTTCATGCCCTTCGCGCCGTTCCTGTTCGAGGTTCAGCGCGTCCCGGCGGAGTCGGCGGCCATTGTTGGAGCGCTGGACGAGCTCGGTGAGCGGGCGGCGGGGGTGATCCTCGAGCCGCGCCTGCAGGGGGCCGCGGGCATGCGGATCCATGACGTCGAGGTCGTGCGGGCGGTCCGGGCGGCCTGCGATGAGCGGGGGGTCTTCCTCATCGCGGACGAGGTCATGACCGGCTTTGGTCGGACGGGCGCGCTCTTCTCCTGTCTCGCCTGCGGGGTGACTCCGGACCTGTTGTGCCTCGCCAAGGGCCTGACCGGCGGCATGTACCCGCTCTCGGCGACCATGGCCACGGAGGCGCTCTACGAGACCTTCTTGAGCAACGTCCGAACGCGGGCGCTCTTCCACGGCCACACCTTCACGGGGAACCCGACGGGGTGTGCCGTCGCGCTGGAGTCGCTGCGGGTCAACGAGGAGCGGGACACCCCAGGGCAACTCCAGCGAGTGGGCGCGTCGATCCTCGGCGGACTCGCGTCCCTCGAAGGAGACGATCGGATCGCAGACCTCCGGCACCTTGGCGGCATGGTCGCGTTCGACCTGACGGGGGGGGACTCGGGCTATCTCAGCGAGCGAGGGCCGCGGCTCCGCAGCGTGGCGCGCCAGCACGGCGCGCTGCTCCGCCCCCTCGGTAACGTGGTCTACGCGCTGCCGCCGGCGTGCACGACAGAGGAGGAGTGCGCGACGATCTCCAGGGCCATGCTGGCCATGGTGGATGCCTGGTCGAGCTGAGCTCTGTGTGAACCGGAGCGGCCCGCCGGCCGGCGCTGTGCGCCGGC
>CALLKX010000042.1 GCA_938083085.1 uncultured bacterium | reverse complement strand
AGGACGCTGGCGCGGCCGCCCAGGTGAGGCCCGGAAGGTGGTCCGGCAGAGGTTGGCGAGCTCGGCCCCTCTCGGTCTTGGACCAGAGCGATGCAAGAGCATCGAGGAGGCTCCGGGCTCACTCGGCGAGTGCGGGGCTCGGACGCTCAAGTGACGCCGGCCTCGGGCGATCCGCGCGGATAACTCAGGAGCTACGAGGTAGAAGCGGCGCGGCGCTGGAACCAGGACCTCCCAATCTCCAACATCGTCCCTGATGGCTCTTCTCTCCCCCGCGCGACTGCGCTCCGTGCTCCCACTCTGCCTCGCGGCCGCCGTTGCCGCGTGCCAATACGCGCCGGAGCGGACCATTCCCGACCCCCTCCCCGAGACCCTTGAGTGGGCTATTCCGGAGACCGGCGCGACAGCCTTCCTCGGGGTCGAGGTGCGGGAGAACGACAGCGGCTCCCTCGAGAGCCTCTCGTTCGACCCCGGCGTGCGCGTCCACACCGTGACCGAGCGCTCGCCCGCCGCCGCGGCGGGGATCCAGACGGACGATGTCCTCTTGGACTTCAACGGCACGGAGCTCGCGGTTCCCGAGGACCTCAAGGCGCTCCTTGAGAGCTTCGACGCCAAGGTGCCGGTGACCCTGCGGGTCCAGCGCGGCGACTCGGTCTTCGCCGTCGAGGTCATGGTCGAGGCTGGCGCCAGCGCCGCCGCGCCAGCCGAGGCCTTGTTCGTGATGGACACCGCGCGCACCCTGGGTGCATGGGGCACCGCTGCGGGGGCGGTGCTGGTGGCGAGCAACGCCAAGGGACCCCTGCGCGGAATGCCCGTGGGGACGCGGGTCGTGGCCCTTGAGGGAGAGCCCATCGTCTCCGGACGCGGGCTGGTCCGCCGGCTCGTGGCCATGGAGCCCGGCTCCAAGGTGTCCCTCACCACCGAGAGCGAGGACGGCAAGCGGCGGACGCGTTCCGTGACGCTCCTCGATGAGGGCCGCCGCGTCACCCGCGCTTCCGTGCCGATCCTCACGACCTACACCGCCACCGCGGACCGCTCCCGGACCTCCTTCGTGCTGCTCGACTTCTACTTCATCTCGCTCCTGAGGTACACCCGCGAGGGAGGCGAGAAGCGCACCAGGGTCCTGCGCTTCTTTGAGTGGAGCAGCGGCGTCGGGGAGCTGGACGGATGATCCTCCTCGCCTCGCTCATGGGCGCCACCGCCCTCACCGCCGCTCTCACGGGCGGCGGCGACGCGTCCTTCATCGACGCCTCGGTCCGCGTCGACGGGAAGGTCCTCGACTGGCGCTTCGTGGACGTCGAGGGGGACGGGCAGGTCGAGCTCGCGATCTCCCTGCGCACCCCCTCGGGCTCCCGAGAGCTCCAGCTCTTCCGGTGCTCCGAGCGCGCCATCGAGCCCGAGCCCTTCCGGAAGATCCCGGTGCTCAAGGACATCGTCGCCTGGACCTTCGCCGACGTCAGGGACGACCTCGACGGCCACGAGCTCGTGCTCCTCACCCGGCAGGGCGCCTGGTCCTTCGATCCTCGGCGGACCAGTTACAAGGGCAACATCGAGCGGCTCGCCAGGGTCCAGCTCATGTTCGACTTCCCGACCACGAGGCAGCTCCCCTATTGGGAGTACGTGATCCAGAGCGGCGAGGGGCAGCTCGACCACCTGCTGCTCCCCCGCCGTGACGGCTTCGAGATCATCTCCCCCGTGGCGTCGGCGCCCGCGGCGCCGGCGCCCTTGGGGGAGCAGCTCCCCTACGCCTCCTCCGCCGACTTCACCGCCCAGCGGAGCTCGGCGGCCGCGGACCCCGAGGACAACGACGAGCGCGCCGACAAGGCTCGCGCACGGAACAGAGAGCGAGAGACGCGCTTCGAGGTGACCGTGGGTGACCGCTTCCAGCCCTTCCTGGGCGAGGGCCTCAGCGACTCCCTGGTGAACGACTCCACCAGCCTCCAGGCTCCCGCGATCGTGGACCTGAACGGGGACGGACGCGACGACCTCCTGCTCATCGGTGAAGACGAGCTCCGGGTCCACCTGAGCGGGAGCGCTGGCATCCCCGCCCAGCCCACCCGGGTGGAGCCGATCCCCGATTACCTGCGCGCGGGTGGCGAGGACGCCGCCCTGCGCCTCGTCGACGTGGACGGGGACGGGCGCCTTGACCTCGTCGGGCTGTGGCGCGCCGAGAGCGGCGGGCTGGAGAACGCCCAGTGGCGCATCTACGTGATGCGCAGCACGCCCAAGGCCCTGATCCCGGAGAAGCCGTCGCAGGTGCTGCGGTTCGAGGGCGCCGAGCTCCGGGCGACCGTCGCGGACGTCGACGGCGACGGCCGACCGGACCTCGCCCTGCGGCGCTTCGAGATGCCGAGCATGATCGAGACCGTGACCGGACTCGAGTTCAAGTACTCCTACCTGCTCTACCTCGGGACCAAGCGCGGGCTCTTCGACCGCCGCCCGGCCCTCAAGAGTGAGCGCACCTTCGACGAGAACTCGATCCGCGAGATCATCGCGAACCGAAACCTCTCCATGGACTGCAGCGGCGATGGCGTCGCTGACCTCGTGGAGGTCGACCTCAAGGGCCGCCTCGGGGTCCGCCGTCTGCGAAAGACCTCCTCGCTCTTCGGAGGGGACAGCTGGCAGATCGACGAGGGCTACTGGAAGCAGTACCCCGCCCGAGGATCCGTGCAGTCACTCAAGGTCATGGACCTGAACGGCGACGGCATTGGTGACATCGTGAGCGCCGCGGACTCCGTCCTGACCGTCTACCTCTCGCAGCAACGATGATGCCCCTGAGCCTCACCCACGGCCTGACCGCGCTCCTCGCAGCGATCGGCAGCGCGCCCGGCGCGATGCCATCTCTGGGCCTTCCGTCCGCTCAGGCCGTCGCGGATCCCCCCAGACCGCAGGACGGGAACTTCGCGGAGACCCGGCTCGCCGTCCCCAAGAAGGGCGGACTCCTCGCCCTCCGGGACCTGACGGGCGACGGCCGGATCGAGCTGCTGTCCGTGACGCCGGCCGGCATCCTCGCTCAGACCCTGAACGCCGAGGGCAAGTACGCCGCCGGGGCTCTTCTGGAGTGGCCGGCGGGCAGCACCGGCTGGGACCTCGCCGACCTCGACGGCGACGGGCGAGTGGAGGTTCTCATGGTCTCCGACGGCAAGACGCTGGTGCGCCGGTCGCTCGCTCCGGCGGGGGCGTGGTCCGATCCTGAGGCGGTGCTCGAGACGGGCATGTACCTGCCCGCCGCCACCGTGCGCGTCCCCTTCACCCGCGACCTGGACGAGGACGGCAGGCTCGACCTCGTCCTCCCCGGTCCCGGCCGGTTCCACGTGCGCCTCAACCGCGGCGTCGACGACGCGGGGAGGCTCGCCTGGTCGGACCCGATCGAGGTCGAGTACGAGCCAGATATCAACTACCGGACCGGCGACCCCGACCGCCTCTCGTCCACGTTCTCCCAGCGGGTGCGCGTCCCCTGGTTCAGCATGGACGACATCGACGGGGACGGGCAGCTGGACCTGGTGTCCGAGACCTCGGAGCGCGTCGCGTTCCACCTCGCGAAGCCCGAGATCGACGCCCGACCGACCTGGAGCCTGGACCTCTCCGAGCTCCGGAGCGCGCCGTCGGCCAGCGACCTCGACCTCGACAACCTGCTGGGCGCGGTCAGCGGCCTCGCCCAGTGGCGCGCGGTCGACCTCGACGGCGAGGGCCCGAGGGACCTCATCGTGAGCTCCGAGGGCACCTTCAAGGTCTACCGCGGCGCGACCCTCGCGGGCCCCTCCGGCGCACCGGATCAGGTCCTCAAGGCCTCGGGCAACGTCCTCTACTTCTTCGTGCGCGACGTGCTCGGGGACGAGCGCCCGGACCTCCAGATCGTGCGCGGCGAGCGCATCTCGCTGGCCCAGCTGGTGAAGTTCCTCGTGGTCCCCGGCAAGCTGGACTTCGACGTCTTCACCTACGAGAACAAGGGCGGCACCTTCGATCGGCGCCCCACCCGCCGGACGACCCTGGCCCTGCGGATCCCCCGCATCTTCAAGCTCATGAACGAGTTCGAGGAGGTCTCCGAGCAGCTCGAGGCCCAGTGGGACATCCCTGCCCGCCGCATCGACTGGGACGGCGACGGCGAGACGAACGACATCGTCGACGTGGTCGATGATCAGCTGATGATCTTCGCCAACTGCGCCCCCGCCCAGCAGCGCTTCGAGGACCTCTCCGTGGAGGACGGTGTCGACGGCATCATCGAGAAGGTGGTGCTCAACGACCTCGACCGCCTCGGGGACGGGGAGGAGAGCGTCATCGACCTCGGGGAGCTCGACCGCTTCGCCGTGGCGCCCGGGAAGGGCCTAAGGGACGCGACCGCGGGCAAGACGCCTGTGCTCCGCTTCCCCACCTGGCCCGGCAAGGACGACCGGGGCGTCCGCGCCCGCGACCTCGACGGGGACGGCCGCCTTGATCTGATCACCGTGGTCGACGGCCCCGAGGGCCTCCAGGTCCAGTTCCTCGTCCGACGTTGACGCAGCGGCGGCGGAGGATCAGACCTCGACGCGCGTGAACTCGAGAAGGTGGCCGCTCGCGGTGTGCGCGACCCCCCTGCCTCGCCGCGACCCCCGCGGTGGAGACCTCCCGCTCCAGGGCGGCGATCGCCGGGGCCGCAAGCAGCGGCAGGCGCGCCCCGCAGTAAGCGCAGAACCTGTCGCCTTCCGCACGTGCAGCGGCTCCGCACTCCTGGCACCGCGCTGCGGTCATAGGAGGGGCCATATGCGCGCGCCCTCCGGCCTATTCAGGTTCGCGGTCGACCCCTGCAGAAGGGGCCTCGGGGGCGGCCCCAGCGCCCCCCGAGGCCGAGCGGTGCCGCCGCCGCGAGCCAAGCTGGTGGGCCAGATAGGCGGCGGCCCACACGAGGGAGGAGATGCCGTGGGCCCATGCCCAGAGCGTGCGGCTCGCCTCGGACTCGGCGACCTGCAATAGGACCCCGGTGATCACCATCGGCCCGAAGAGGAGCGCCAGCGAGAGCCCCGTGGCCCGGCGGGCCCAGGGCCGAAAGAGCCGCGGCGCGACGTGTCCGCTCCAGATGAGCCCCACGGCGAACACGAGGAGCGGGGCGGCGAGCAGGTGCAGGTTCCGCAGGCTCGGCTCCCACGGGTGGATCCCGCTCCACTCCATCGCCAGCACCGGGTCCTCGGGCTCGGGGCCGAGGTCGTGCACGTAGCGCAGATACGCCCAGATCGCGCCGCTCCCGATGACCAGGAACGACGCGATATGGAGGAGGCGTGCACAGGAGCGGCTCACACGAGCAAGGTATTCATCGGGCTCCGCAGGTCAAGGGGCTGCGAGCGCCTCAGCGCTGCCCTTCTCACTCTTCTCACCCTCACCCACGCGGCCGACCTTCTTCCCGAGCACCTCGTGGAGAGCGAGCGCCCTGCGGGAGGCGTTCGCCACCGCTCGACAGGTCAGGGTCGCTCCGGTCGTGCCGTCCAGGCCGCGGCCGAGGGTCAGGGGCCGGCCCTGCTCGCGACCCTTGAGCGAGTCGTAGAAGGCGTCCTGGGCCAGGTACTCCGGAGGCTCGGCAAAGGCCACGGTGTCCACACAGCGCAGGTCGCCGCCCGGGTTCACCGCCACCATTAGCGTCTCGCGCTTCGAGCGCACGACGTGAGAGTCGAAGAAGGCCGTGCCGATGACCTCGCCCTTGCGGCGCGCGACGTACGCGAAGGTCGTCTTCTTGCGGAACTTCTTCTGGTCCGCGAGCTCGTTGACCTTGGCGCGCTCGGGGTCGCCGAGGCGGCAAACCACGCGCTCGATGGCGCAGCCAGGAAACGCCCTCTCGAGAGCCTGGTCGATCACGTCGCTCCCCCCCCGGCTCCAGGCGGAGTCGAAGGAGAGGGCGATGGCCGTGAGGGCGAGGGGGATCAGGGTTCGGAGGCGCAGCATGGCAGGATCAGAAGGCGTAGCCGATCAGGAAGCGGTACACGTCATCGCCCTCGTCGAGCACCGTGTAGTCCGTCTTGAGGACCACCTGGTCGAGGGGGCGGTAGTTGAGGCCCATGGTCGTGAAGGTGTCGACCGTCCCACCGGAGGCCGAGAAGCCGGACGCCATCTGCGCCTGGGTGTCGAGGTCCTCGTAGCGCACGAAGGCGTCGAGGCTCTGCCCCGCGGGGGCGTCGATGAACGAGAAGAGGTCGTAGCCCGCCTCGAGGTACCAGCCCCTCATGCGCTCGGCGAGGTTCGCGCCCGTCCGGGCGTTGAAGGCGGCGGTGTCGTCGATGTCAGAGGCGGCATAGAGCCCACGGACGGTCCACGGCCCCTCGTTCCACTCGCCGTGGAGATCCCAGATCGTCGTGCCCAGGTCCTCGGGCGTGTTGACCCCCGAGTTGCCGTGGAAGATCGACGCGCCGAGGGTGACGCCGGGAATCGCGATGTAGTCGAGGCGGCCCGTGAGCGCGACCGTATCGATCGAGGCGCGGTTGGCCTTCTGTCGGCCGCCGCGGACGCCGTTCGCGTCGAACTCCTCGCCGTTCAGGCCGTTGATGGCGTAGCCAGTCCAAGCGAAGTCGCCGAACTGGCCGTACCCGCCGATTCCGGTCGAGCGCCAGGTGGAGGGGATGATGCGCTTCTCGGTCTCGGGCCGGGCGGAGGCCAGGAAGGTGGTCGGCTCGTGGCGCTCGTTGATGAACCCAAGCGGCACGAGGACGACGCCGCCGCGCAGCGCGACGCTGTCGGTCAGCAGGTGGTCCAGGTAGGCGAACTCCACCGACACGCTGCCCGCGGAGTCCGTGGTCGCCGAGGTGGCGCCGGTGGTGCCGTGCTCGATCTCGATCTCCGAGTTGAAGATCCAGTCGTCGGAGAAGCGGCTGCCGAAGTACATGACCCAGCGCAGGGCGTCGAAGTCGTCCCCGCTCTTGTTACGGGTCGCTTCGCCGAGGAACTCGCCGTAGCCGCCGAAGGAGAGGCCGTCGGCGGAGTACACGGCCGAGGCCCGGGGGGCGAGGTTGCGGCTGGCGAGAGCCTCCCAGGCGGCCTTCTTCTGCTCGTCCACCTCGGAGGCGGGAGCCACGTCGACCTCGGCGTCCGCGAGAGCGTCCATGGCCGCCTCGAGCTCGGCGGAGATCCGGTCACGGTCCGCTTCAAGGGCGCGGAGGCGAGCCTCGATGTCGTCAGCGGCAGGCTGTTGCCCCGCCTGAGGGGCGGGAGCGAAGGCGGTCAGAAGGGCGAGCGAGAACATGGTGAACGGTCCAGTGGACGAGGCCGGCAGGCGCGCGTCGGGAGGTGACGCTTGGCGATGCCGCAGACCACAACTGAGAACCGTTCTCAGGGCAAGCGCATTTGAGACTCATTCGCAAGAAAGGTCAATAAACCACACTCCTGGCCCCAGGGAGGGACCCCTAACCGGGCCTCATCGCCGGACAGGGCGCAGCTGGATCTCACGGAACTCGATCACGGCGCCCTCCGACTGGAGGCAGATCGGCCCCGACACCTCCTCGCACCAGTCCGCCGTGTTCTGGAGCACACCGTTCACCCGCAGCTCGACCCTCGGGCCGTCCACCAGGATCTCGTAACGGTTCCACTCGCCGACGGGCCGCTCGGAGGAGGGCGCGCGGCGCTTCGTGTTCCGGCCGCGCAGCCGCGCGGGATCCGTCCGCATCCCGAAGGCGTCGATGTTCCAGAAGTCCCCGGCGTTCCGATGCTGGAGCTGCGCCTCGATGGAGCGCGGCCAGACCTTGTCCTCGCCGGTCATGCGCAGCAGCACGCCCGAGTTCCCCGGGCCGCTCGACGGGTCAAAGCGCCACTCCAGGGTGAGGAGGTAGCTGTCGTAGCTCTCGCGCGTCTTGAGGTAGCCCGAGGGCCGCCCCTCGCAGCGGATCACACCGTCCTGCACGGACCAAACGTCCTCGAAGGCAACCGAGCTGTCGGAGAGGTGGTGGGTCCAATGCTCAAGGCCTCCCCCATCGAAGAGCACGACCGGCTCGCCGAGCTCCGGCGTGGTCTCATGATCCTCCGCGAGGAACGCGACCAGATCGGCCAGCTCCTGGGGCGTGAGGTCCGACGCCAGCCCCTGGGGCATGGTCGAGACCTTCTGCTTCGTCCGCTGCTTGATCTCGTCCCGGCCGAAGGTCACCCGCTCGCCGTCCGTCTCGAGCAGCGCCACCGTCGCGCCGTCCGCCAGCAGGAAGCCTGAGTGGAGCAGCCCGTCCTCGGTCTCCAGCAGGTAGGTGTCGTAGCCGAACGCGATGGACGCGCTCGGGTTCAGGATCGCGTCGAAGAGCGCCTCCCCCGTGAGCTTCTTGCGGATCTGGGTCAGCTCCGGACCGAGGTCGATGCCGACGCGTACGTCCCCGAGCTGGAAGGCGTGGCACGTGACGCACCGCGCGCGCTCCTCGTCCAGGAACACCTCGCGGCCGCGCGAGGCGTCGCCCTCGAGCGCCATGAGCGCCGCCATGGAGGGGATGGTCGCTCCCTCCATACCAGGCCGCTCGAAGTGCTCACTCGCGAGGGCGCGGATCGCGAGCTGGTCGCTGCCGTGGAGGAGCGCGGCGACCTCAGGGACGACCGCGGGCTCCAGCTGGCCGTCGCGCTTCGCCTGGATCAGCAGCAGGGCGCCCTGCTCGTTCCTCGCGAGCCGCTGCAGCGCCGCCGCGCGCCCCTCGGCCGAGGCGTCCTCGGCCATGAACTCCGCGAGCCAATCGAGGACCGCCGCCGGCTCGTCCGCGCGCTCGAGCCACACCTCGAAGGTCACCGACGTGCTGGACCCGATGCCCTGGTCCGTGCCGCCCCGCTCGGGGCCGCAGCGGCCCACGAGCCGCACCGCGCCCGCGGGGATCGCGAAGGCCACCTCGCTGTGGGCGTGGGTCCCGATGCCCCGCTCGAAGGTCTCATCCCCGATCTCGAGCGGGCCGCCCTGGGGGTCACGGTTCGAGTTGACGCTGCCCCACTCCGCGCGGGCCTCCACCCAGCCGCTCGAGAGCGACACCTCGCGGCCGTCCGCCATCACCACGCGCGGGTCAATCCACGCCGCCCAGTCGCAGGAGTTCCCGTCGCCGCCGTTGGTGACCACCAGCCACGCCATGGAGACGCGGTCCAGCTCGACGTCGAAGTCGGCCACCCCCTCGCCCATGACCTCGCTCGTCCAGGCGCGCTCGGCGTCCGCCAGGGTCCCGGTGGAGATGTTCAGCCCGTAGTCCCGCCAGTCATTCCCGCTGCGGTGCTCGACCCACCAGCCGGCGTAGCCGCGCAGGTCCTCGGGGCCAGCCACCGCCGCCACCGCCACCGCTTCGGCCGCGGCGCGGCCCGGAGCGAAGGCGAGGGCGTCGAGCGCCCGCCGTCGAGCACCGGCGTCCAGCTGCGGGCTCATGGCACGGGCGGCGAGTCCGGGGACCGCGCTGGCCGGGTGGAGCCGCCAGGCCAGGGCCTCGAAGCGCGCGTCCCAGGCCAGGGGGGTCTCAGCGAAGGACGCCGAGAGCTCCGCGTACGCGAGATCGGCGTCCTCTTCGAGCACCTGGACCAGGGCCTCAAGGAGCCAAGGGTCCGTGCCGTCGACTCGAACCGCGGCCTCGAGGCAGAGCTCCAACACGGGACCCTCCAGTGCCTCGCCGCGGAGGCTCTGCAGCACCCGGCGGAGCACCGCCGGCTCCATCCCCTCGATGAGGCCGTGACCGAGGAGGGAGGCTGCGGTGGACTGGGGGTCCTGCTGCAGCGCCGCCTCGATCATGAAGGCTCCGGCGGGGGGGATCTGGATCGAGGGGTTGGCCGTGCCGCCTGTCGGGGGAGCAGGGAGCCTCAGGAGATCGCCCTCGATCTCCATCGAGGTGAGGACCTGCGCGCAGCGAGCCGCGAAGCGCTCGTCGCCTCCGCGACTGACCGCCGCCATCACGAGTGCGGGCACGACATCCTCTCCCATCATCATGAGGGCTGCGCGGGCGAGTTCGCGCACCGCCGGCGCCGGGGACTTGAGCGCCGCGAGGGCCCCGGGAAATCCGCTGACGTCCACGGCGGGCGTCTTGACCTCGGCTCCCGCCGGCGCGATGCGCAGGATCCGCCCGTAGGCCTCCCGGTCCCGCGCAGCGTGCCCCCCAACGCCAGGGTCGTACCAGTCCGCCACGTAGACCTCACCCGCGGGGCCGACCGCCACGTCGCTCGGGCGGAACCACTGACCGGTCTGGCCGGTCTCGTCCGCGCGCGGGCGGATGAGGAAGCCGGGGTCCAGCTCGATCCCCGCGCCCACCGCGCGGGGCTGGTGGGCGTAGACCACGCGCGCGCCGGCGTCGCAGTTGAGCACCGCGCCGTCGATCCAGCGCGCCATGAGCTCGCCCTCGTACACGGCGACCCCGGTCGGCCCGCCGCCGCCGTTGATCGTGCCCCCTGGCAGGACGCCGGGGTCGCCCTGATGCCAGTGCGCCTCCTGGGTCGTGAGCCCCGGGCGGCGGTCCGCCTGCCAGGAGCGCGAGCCGTCCGAGCTGAAGAAGCCGTAGTCGCCCCCCGGCATGATCCAGGTGGTCCGGCAGGAGCGGTTCCCGTCGTCGTCGTTGTCGGCGGTGAACAGCTCCCCCATGGCGTTGACCGCCACCTCGTAGTTGTTCCGGAAGTTGTGGCCCATCACCTCGATGTCCGACCCGTCGTGGTTCATGCGCAGCACGAGCCCGCCGGTCCACACCTGGCCGTCATCGCTCACGAGGCCGGGGCGGTTCTCCACCGACCGCGGGCCGCCGCCGCTGTACAGGCTGCCGGATCGCAGGGACCAGCCGTCGGGGCCCGTCACCATGTGCGGCCCCGCGTTGCCCACGGCCACGTAGAGCTTGCCGTCCACGTGGGGGGTCACCGAATGCAGCCCGTGGTCGTGGTCGAAGCCGCCGAAGCCGGTGAGCACCACCTCGCGCCGGTCGGCGATGTCGTCCCCGTCGGTGTCCTCGTACACGTAGAGGTTGGGCGAGCAGGACACGTAGATGCGGTCGCCCACGACGGCGATCCCCAGCGGCGCGGTGAGGTCGGGGTCCTGGACGAAGACCTTGGACGCGTCGCAGACCCCGTCGCCGTCGGTGTCCTCCAGGATCACGACCCGGTCGCCCCCGTCGAAGTGCTTGCCGGGGTTGCGCCCCCCCCACTGGCGGTAGTTCACCGCCTCGGTGACCCACACGCGCCCCCGGGCGTCCACGTCCATGGCCGTCGGGTTGAAGAGCGAGGGAGACTCCGCCCAGAGGGTGGCGTCCAGGCCCTCGGGCACCTCGAAGGAGCCCAGCAGCGAGTCGCCAGGGGAGGCGTCCTGCGCGAGGAGCGGCGCTGCGAGGAGGAGTCCGGCGGGGAGGAGCGAGGCGGCGCGACGGGGGAAGGGGAGCATGGGGCCAGTCTAGGGCGCGGGCAGGATTCTGCGCGCAGGTGAAGGCGCGCCCGCCTGGCCGGCGTGGGTCTCTCCCCGGTTCGCGGCCGCCCCTGGAGGTCGGGTCGCCGCTCCTCTGTCGGAGCGGCCCGTTGACCGGTGGACCGCGCCGCCCCCTAGCTGGCGCCGCTGATCGCGGCGCCGTGTTCGCGGCGCCACATCAGGAGCACCAGGGACACCACGAAGACCCTGAAGACCAGCGGCAGGTCCTCGGGGAGGTCGGCCTCGGCTCGCTGGCTCCACCACGACGTACGCTCGATCCGCCCGAGCACCCGCGAGCCCTGACGGAGCACGTAGGCTCGGCTCCACATGCTCTCCACCGCGACCGTGAAGCGCTCACGGCCGTGCTTCAGCTCGAAGGAGCGCTTGAACATGCTCGGCTTGTGCGCGCGGAGGATCACGCTGCCGTTGCACTCGAGCAGAAAGGCCCCGCCCGACCAGTGCTGCCGCCTGAGCTCGTAGCGGTCCCCGTCGAGCTTGAAGGAGCAGCCCTCCTTGAACCCACGGGGAGAGAGCGTGAACCGGGTCTGGGTGGACGGTTCAGTCACCTCGAAGGAGGACCTCCACCAGCTCTTGGGACGGATCAACAGCATGCCTGGGGAGGTTCTACTGAGCCCGGCTATCGGCATTCACTCCCCGGACGGAGAATCTGGTGCCCTCGTCCCCACGGCCCCCCACGGCCCCTCGCTGGCCGCCCCTTGCCCCCTCCTGCCATGATCATTCCCAACCTCCTCGTCGCCGACATGGACAGCTCCATCGCCTTCTATCGGGACCTCCTGGGCATGGAGGTCACCATGTCCGTGGACGCCGACCAGGGCTACTCCGAGGGCGAGCTTCGCCCGGGCTCGGTCTTCGCGGGCCTCCAGTGGCAGGGGGCGCAGATCATGCTCCAGACGCGGGCGAGCCTCGCGGCCGAGCTGACCGAGGTCGAGGTCGGTGCGCCGGGGGGCGTCTGGGGCACGGTGTTCATCCGCGGCTATGACCCGCAGACGATCCTTGACCGTGTGCCGGCCGAGGCCAGGGTCAAGGGACCAGAGACCACCTGGTACGGCATGCGGGAGCTGACCCTCCAGGACCCCGACGGGCACCTCGTGACCCTCGCCACGCCTGCGGAAGGAGCGACCGAAGAGCCCGCCGATGGAGCCGCGGGCGCCTGAGCCGTTAAGCTCGGTCCATGCTCGCCACCCTCAGCCTCCTCTCCGCCATCGCTTCCCCCCTCCCCCCGGCCCCCGAGCCTCACCAGGTGACCGCAGCGGTCGCGGACCTGTACGCCGCGGACAAGGTCCAGCTCGACGGCCTCACCATCCCCTTCCGGCTCATGAGCCCGGCGAAGGTCGAGGAGGGGAAGCGCTACCCCGTGGTGCTCTTCCTCCACGGCGCCGGTGAGCGCGGCGACGACAACACCACCCAGCTGAAGTACCTGCCGGAGTGGATGGCGTCGGACGACCGCCGGGAGTCGATGCCCTGCTTCCTGATCGCCCCCCAGTGCCCGACGGACCACAAGTGGTCCGACGACGCCTGGGGTGACGTGGCCTCGAGCCCGCTCAGCGCGGAACCCACCGGGCCCATGCGCGGCGCCATCGAGGCCCTCTGCCGGGTCGTGGCCGACCACCCGGTCGACCTCGACCGCATCTATCTCACCGGCCTCTCCATGGGCGGGTACGGCACCTTCGATCTGGCCACCCGCCACGCAGACTGGTTCGCGGCCGCCGCGCCCATCTGCGGCGGCGGGGACGAGACCCAGGCGGACCGCCTCGCCGGCCTCCCGCTCTCCATCTGGCACGGTGACCGTGACGACGCGGTCCCGGTCGCCCGGAGCCGCGCGATGGTCTCCGCCCTGTGGGACCTCGACGAGAGCCCGATCTATCGTGAGCTGCCCGGCATGGGGCACAACGCGTGGGACGTCGCGTACCGCCCAGGTGGCTGCCTCGAGTGGCTCTTCGAGCAGCGGCGTGACCCCGCCCGGCGCCTCGACGCCGCCGCGCGCCTGATGGCGGAGAGCCTCGAGCCCAGGGAGCGGGTGGCCTTCCTCGGCGACTCCATCACCCAGGCGGGCAACAACCCCGGCGGCTACGTGGACCGGCTCCGCGCCGCGATCAAGGAGGTGCACACTGGCGCCGTTGTCATCCCCGCCGGGATCAGCGGGCACAAGGTCCCCGACCTGCTCGCCCGCGAGGAGCGCGACGTGCGCGCCAAGGGCGCGACGATCGTCTTCACCTACATCGGCATCAACGACGTGTGGCACTCCCAGTCCGGGCGCGGCACGCCCCTCGAGGAGTACACCGCCGGCCTCGAGACCCTCACCTCCACCTTCGAGGAGGAGCTGGGCGCGGTGAACATCGTCGCCACGCCGACCCTCATCGGCGAGCGCCCCGAGGGCGACAACGACCTGGACGGCATGCTGGCCGGTCACGTAGCCGCGGCCCGGGCGGCGGGCCAAGTCGAGGGGCGCACTCCCTGCGACCTGCACGCCGCCTTTCGCGATCACGACCGCATCTTCAACGCCGCCGGCGAGGCCCGGGGCTGCCTCACCACCGACGGCGTCCACCTGAACCAGGCGGGCAACATCCTCGTGGCCACCGAGGCCGCCATCGCTATCCGCCGCGCCGCCCTCGCGCGTGCGAGCGAGGGCCGCTGACGCTCACGGGCGTGGAGCGGGCCGGATGGGCCCCTCCACCCCATGCCGCCGGATCATTCCGCCGGGTCGAGCGGACCGAAGTGGCCGGCGACGAAGCTCTTGAAGCCCTGGATCGCGGTGCGCTGGGTGTAGAACTCGAGGCCCCGGAGGGCGCCGAGCTCCTCGCCGCCGCCCGCGCGGCCGGGGCCGCCGTGGACGAGGGTCGGCAGGACCATGCCGGGGGGCAGGGCCTGCTCGGCCATGCGCTCCGAGCCCATCCAGATGCGCCCGTGGTAGGGCGCGGCGTCCACCACGAAGCGCTCACCCCAGGCGTCCTCCGCGAAGTAGGCGCTGACCACCAGGCCGCCGCCGCCGCGGTTGACCAGCTCGGCCGCACGCTCGGCGGTGCCGTCGTAGGGGATCAGGGTGAACACCGGACCGAACACCTCGAGCTCGTGAAGCACGTCTTGGTCACCGTCGCTGGCCCTCAGGATCGTGGGCGAGACGAAGCAGCCCTCGCGCGGCGAATCGGCGCCGCCGTGGACGACCTCGGCCACCTCGGAGAGCCGGCCGATCCCGGCCTGCACGTCCGCGAGCTGGGCGCTGTGGGCCACCGGGCCCAGGCGCGTGGTCTTCTCCTGGGGCTCCCCCATGGGGTAGCGGGCGAGCTCGGCGATGAGGTCCGCCTGGACCTCGTCCATGCGGTCCTCGGGCACGAACACCCGGCGCACCGCGGTGCACTTCTGTCCCGCCTTCTGGCACATGTCGAGGACCACGTTCCCCACGAAGAGGCCATAGGTCTCCGAGGAGGCGTCCACGTCGGGGGCGAGCACCGCCGCGTTGATGGAGTCCGCCTCGATGTTCACGCGCACATTGCTCGCGGTCAGGTTCGGGTTGCCGCGGATGATCCGCCCCGTGGCCGCCGAGCCGGTGAAGGCGACGCAGTCTTGGCCGTCCAGGTGATCCAGCAGGTCCCCGGCGCTGCCGCAGATGAACTGGAAGGCGCCCTCGGGCACGAGGCCGGACTCGACCACGACCTGGGCGATGCGCCAGGCCATGAGCGAGGTGGCGGCGCCCGGCTTCTCGATCACGGGCACGCCGGCGAGCAGCGCGCAGGCCGCCTTCTCCATCATCCCCCACGCGGGGAAGTTGAAGGCGTTGATGTGCACGGCGGCGCCGCGGCGGGGCACGCGGATGTGCTGGCCCCAGAAGCGCGCGGTGCGGCCGAGCTGCAGGCCGTCGCCGTCCGGGAGGAAGGGGCGGTCCCCGAGGCGCTTGCCGAAGGAGGCGTAGGCCGCGAGGGTCCCCGTCGCGCCGTCCACGTCGAACTTGGCGTCGCCGCGGGTGTTGCCCCCGTTGACGGCGCCCATGACGATGAGCTCCTCGCGGATCTCATGGATGACGGCCGAGAGGCCCTTCAGCATGGCCGCGCGCTCCGCGAAGGTCATGGCCCTCAGGGCGGGGCCGCCGACCTCACGGGCGTGGCGGACGACGGCGCCGAAGTCGACGCCCTCGGTGCTGCACGTGGCGACGTGCTCGCCGGTGGTCGGGTTCTCGAGGGTCGAGCCTTGGCCCGATCCGGCCATCCACTGGCCGACGACGTAACTCTGGAGGGTCTGCATGCTGCCTGGGGTGAGGTCTGGGCCCGGGTTCGGGCCGAAGACGATATCCGATCCCGGCCCGGATTAGGCCCGCCGGCCCCGCTACCCTCGGGACAATGACTAGCGAGGATTCTAAAGGGGCCGCGGGCGCGGCCAGCACCGCTGGAGGGCACCTCCCCCCCGGCTCCTTCGACGGCAAGACGGTCGTGGTCACCGGCGGCGGGACCGGACTCGGCCTGGACATCAGCCGCGGCTTCGCGAGCCTGGGGGCCACGGTGGTGATCCCCTCCCGGTCTCCCGAGAACCAGGCCGCGTTCCTGGAGGAGGCCGCTGAGCGCGGCTGGAAGGCCGCCGGGCGCCAGGTCGACGTCCGGGAGGCGTCGGACGTGCGCCGGCTGGCGGACTCCATCAAGGACGAGTTTGGCCCCGTGGATGTCCTCATCAACAACGCCGCGGGCAACTTCGTCTGCCCCGCGGAGCGCATGAGCTCCAACGCTTGGCGCGCCGTGCTCGGCATCGTCCTCGACGGCACGTTCTACTGCTCCAAGGAGTTCGGCAAGCAGATGATGGCTGAGGGCGAAGACGGCGCACCTCGCGGCGGCGCCATGGTCAACATCATCGCCACCTATGCGTGGACCGGCATGCCCGGAGTCGTTCATTCCGCGAGCGCCAAGGCCGGCGTGCTCGCGATGAGCAAGACCCTCGCCGTGGAGTGGGCCCGCTTTGGTATCCGGAACAACTGCGTCGCCCCCGGTCCCTTCGAGTCGGACGGCGCGAAGCAGAACCTCTGGCCCAGCGAGGAGGTCGAGCAGCGCATCCGCGAGTCCGTGCCCCTGCAGCGCTTCGCGGACCGCAAGGAGGTCGCGGCTCAGGTGCTCTGGCTGGCGAGCGACGCCGCGGCCTACGTGACCGGCGCGAACATCACCATCGACGGCGGCATGAGCCTGGGAGCGGGGCGCATGTGGGAGCCCGGTCAGCGGCTCGAGCGGCGCCGGCGCCCGGGCGCGGAGCCCTCTTGAGCGCGTCCTCCGGACCGGACCGCGGACACCTCGCCACCGAGGCGGCCAACCCACGCAGCGCGGGCCTCGAGCGGCTCGACGCCCGCGCGGCGGTCGACCTGATGGTCAGCGAGGACCGCGCCGCGGTGGCGGCGGTGGAGGGCGCCCGGGAGGACCTCGCGGCCCTCATCGAGCTCACCTCCGCTCGGCTCGCCGCAGGCGGCCGCCTGGTCTACGTGGGCGCCGGTACCAGCGGCCGGCTGGCCGTCCTGGACGCCTCGGAGTGCCCGCCGACCTTCGGCGTCGACCCCGGCCTCGTCCGCGCCATCATCGCCGGCGGTGAGCGGGCCTTGCGGAACGCGGTGGAGGGCGCCGAGGACGACGGGCCCGCCGGCGCCGCCGCCGTGGAAGAGCTCGAGGTCGACGGCGCCGACGTCGTGGTGGGCATCACGGCGGGCGGCACCACCCCCTTCGTCCACGGCGCCCTCGGCCGGGCCCGGGAGCTAGGCGCGGCCACCGGCTTCATCGCCTGCGTCCCCCGGGAGCAGCGCGCGGACGACTACGACGTCTCCATCCGGCTGCTCGTGGGCCCCGAGGTCCTGGCGGGCTCGTCACGCCTCAAGGCGGGGACCGCGACCAAGCTGACCCTCAACGCCCTCACCACCATCACCATGTCCCGGCTCGGCAAGACGCACCGGGGCCGCATGGTCGACGTGGACACGAGCGCCAACACCAAGCTCGTGGACCGCGGCGCTCGGCTGGTGGCCGAGTTTGGCGGCGTCGACCGAGCGCGCGCGCTGGAGCTCCTCCAGCTGGCCGGCGGGAGCGCCAAGGTGGCGATCCTCATGGCCGCCAGAGACCTCGACGCGCCCGCGGCGCGGCGGGAGCTCGAGGCCGCCGACGGCGTCCTCGACCGGACCCTTCCCCCTCCCAAGAGCTGACGCGATGTTCGAATCCCCGCTCCTGCTGCTCGTCGTCGTCGTTGCCCTGGCGATGTTCTTCACCTGGGCGCTCGAGGTCCATCGGACCCTGCGCGAGGCCCTCCTGGAGCTTCGCCGCATGCGCGACGAGCTCGAGCAACTCAACCGCCGCGACTGAGCGCGACGCCACGGCGCGCGCTCAGAGGCGGAGCATCCGGGTCTGTACCCGGACGAGGAAGTTCTCCCAATCGAAGGCCGGGCCAGGGTCCTGCTTCTGGGCGGAGACGTGGTAGTGCCCGAGGATCCCACCGAACTCCGCCTCCTCGGCCTCGCTCATGCGCGAGGTGGAGACCCG
Source organism: uncultured bacterium (assembly GCA_938083085.1). Lineage (GTDB taxonomy): Bacteria > Planctomycetota > UBA1135 > UBA1135 > Saltatorellus. The sequence goes on along the minus strand of CALLKX010000042.1, from coordinate 113,849 downwards.
CCCGAGGGCGTTGCGGGGCGCGTCGGCTTCCATCTTGGGGAAGTGCCGGCAGAGGGCCGCCGAGAGCTTCACGAGCGAGTCGTACTGCTCCGGGGTGTAGTCGTACTGCTCCCGCATCTCCCCTTGAACGGAGCCCACGATCTTGCGATCCCGGGCGGGGCGCCCGACGAAGCCGGGCGTGAGGACCCCGAGGGCCTTGGGATCGCCGGGGGGCGTGATCCGAAGCCCCTCCGGGTCCGTGTCGTACCAACGACCCAGCACCTGCGCGCCGGTCGCGCCCCCCAGCGGGTAGGCCCCGACGTTGGCGATCTCAACACCAACCGACCGCGAGTTCACCTGACGCGCGTGCCAGGCCGTGTCGCGCAGATCGAGGGTCTGGTAGATCGTCCCGTCGATGTCGATCATGAAGTGCACCGAGAGCCCGCGACGGTCGTGGAGCACCTTGAAGCAGGTCTGGCTGACGCCGCACACGTCGTAGTGGATCACGAACATGTCCAACGCCTGCTGGAGGGCGATGAACCCGCCCTTCTCAGGCGCCACGAGCACCTCGCCAGTGGCGCGGTCCACTCGCCCGGGGGCGTAGCGCAGCTCCCCGCGCTCAGGCGCGGTCACGGACGGCGCCGGCTGCTCGAAGTGGAAGTCCGTGGAGTACGCGTTGTAGCCCACCGGGTCGTCCCAGAGGACCACTGGAGCCCCCACGTAGATCTCCTCCCCGCAGGCGATGATCGACCGATTGACGTCGACCGTGAGGACCTCCGGCGCGAGGCTCGCCTCCTCGGAGGCGCAGGCGGTCAGGGAGAGCAGCGAGAGCGCGGCGGCGGAGAGCGGCTTGGTGAACATGGGGCCAGACTAGCCCGTCCCGGGGGAGACGCCCGTGGATTCCTCAGGTCGTCGCCCCGCCGCAGCTTGACCCGGCCCCGGCGGTGCAACCGAAGCAATGCCGCCCGGTGGCGACTCGGCGCCGGGCGAGGGGCTCGAGCTCGAACTCGTCGATGTGTCCAGGGACCCCGCCGGTGAGCCCGATCTCCAGCATCTGGTTGAAGTCGCAGTCGAAGAGCCGCCCATCCCAACCGACGGACAGGGTGTTCCGGCACATGACCCCGTCCACGGAGGCGGGATTGAAGGCGTCGACCAGCTTGCGGAGATATGCCTCGGTCTGGCACTTGGTCTCCAGCCACTCCAGGTAGCGGCTGATGGGCATGTTGGTGATCGTGAAGAGGGCGTCGAAGTCGATGTCATAGGCCCGCTTCAGCTCGCGCTTCCACTCGACCTCGAGCGATGCCTGCCCGGCGGGTAGGAACGCGCCGACCGGGTTCGTCACGAGCACCAGGCGCAGCTTCGGGTCCCGGCCGTAGCCGCGCTCATTCAGCCGGCGCAGGGCCACGATCGAGTCGTCAAAGACCCCGTCCCCGCGCTGGCGGTCGGTGCTGAGCTTGCGGTAGTGCGGGAGGGACGCGACCACCTCGACCTGGTGCTCCGCGAGGAAGTCCACCAGGTGCGCGTAGGGCCTGGTGAGCAGGATGGAGAGGTTGCAGCGGTCGATCACATGGCGCCCAGCCGCCCGGGCTCCTCGCACGAGGAACTCGAACTGGTCCGACATCTCCGGCGCCCCCCCCGTGATGTCCACGACGCCCGCGCCCGAGGCCTCCATGACCTCGAGGCAGCGCTCAGCCGTGGCCCGGGACATGTCCTCCTTGCGGTCGGGGCCCGCGTCGACGTGACAATGCACGCAGGCGAGGTTGCAGCGCCGCCCGAGGTTGAGCTGGAGGATCTCGATCCCGGTCGCCGACAGGGGCGCGCCCAAGGCCGCCTCCGCCGCGGCCGCGAAGTCCCCGTGGCTCTCCGTAACATCACCCCTTCCGCCCGCGAGGTCGACCTCGTCGAGCCGCGCGCGCTGCCATCGGGGGTCCGCCAGGGGAGAACGAGACCGATGGAGTGAGGGGCCTGGCGGCGTCGGCATCGCGCTCACATCCCCAGGGTGTCAGCGACCTTTCGCATCTGCACGCCGTGCACGAGCGCGGCGCCGCCGCGGATCGCCGCCGCCACGTGCACCGCCTCGGTGAGCTGCTCCACGTCGCACCCCTGCTCGAGCGAACCCTTGGTGTAGGCGTCGATGCAATAGGCGCACTGCAGGGCGTGGGCCACGCCCAAGGCGATCAGGTTCTTCTCGCGGGTCGAGAGCGCGCCGTCCTGGAACACCTCTCCGTACCACTCGAAGAACTTCTTCCCCATCTCGGGCGCGTGGTCCGCGATCTCGGCGAACTTCCCCAGGTCTGCTGGGTCGTAGTAGGTGTCGCTCATGGCTCGACGAGCCTCGCCTGTCGAGCGTGCGCGCGCAAGGCGAGATCCGGCGTGCCGGGGAAAGGAGCGCCACCCGCCGGGCCATGAATCGTCCAGTCGAGTGATGAAGATCGTCCGCGTCCACGGCGCCTGTCTCGAGGGCGCCGGCGCGTTCCTCGTCACCGTTCAAGCTCGCTTCGAACCGGTCCAGCAGGGCCCCACCGAGATCCAGCTCACTGGCCTCCCCGACGCCGTCCTCCGGGAGAGTCGAGGGCGGCTGGCCTGCATCCTCGGGGCGAGCCGCCTGAAGGTCGGTCCCGGCCGTCTCCACCTGCACCTCACGCCAGCCGCGAGGCGGAAGTCCGGTGAGGGCCTCGACCTCGCGCTGGTCATGGCCAGCGCCGCCGCCGTGGGGCACCTGCGCCCCGCTCAGGTCAGCGGCACGCTGTTCCTCGGCGAGGTCGGTATTGACGGGAGCCTGAGCCCAACGCCCGGCGGCCTCGCCGCCGCGCTCGAGGCGCGCCGCGGGGGCATCTCCGAGGTCATCGCTGCCCCCGAGGTCGCCCGCGAGGTGGCGGGCCTCCCGGACGTGACGGCCTTCGGCGCCGAGGACCTCGGCGCCGTCCTGGCCATCCTCACCCACGGAGCCGAGGACCCCGAGCGGCCCCGTCCCCTCTCGGCGGCCCCCTCTGACGAGGCTCCGTCGCCGACCGGCGAGCGCCTCGACGACGTCCGCGGTCAGGCTGAGGCGAAGTTCGCCCTGCAGGTCGCGGCGGCGGGCGGACACGGGCTGCTGCTCGTGGGCCCTCCGGGCGCGGGTAAGACCATGCTGGCACGGCGTCTCATCGACCTCCTCCCCGCGCCCGCCCTCGAGGAGCGCATCGAAGCCACGGCGATCCGCTCGGCGGCCGGTCGTTGCACCGATGGCCTCGTGCGCGAGCGGCCCTTCAGGGCCCCACACCACACCACGAGCTATGCCGGACTCCTGGGCGGCGGGAGCCCCATCGCCCCCGGGGAGATCACCCTCGCCCACGGCGGCGTCCTCTTCCTCGATGAGCTCCCTGAATTCGGCCGAGACGCGCTCGAGGGGCTCCGCCAGCCGCTGGAAGAGGGAACGGTTCACATCGCTCGTGCGGGCCGCCGGCTCTCCCTCCCCGCGGCCTTTCAGCTCGTCGCCGCCATGAATCCCTGCCCGTGCGGATATGCAGGTCACCCCCGCGTGGTGTGCCGCTGTCCGCCGACCGCCGTACGCCGGTACCGCCAACGAATCTCCGGCCCTGTCCTCGACAGGATTGACCTCAGGGTGCCCCTCCAGCCGGTCCCGCTCGACGCCCTGATCCCCTCAACGCCCCCCGCAGGCAGCTCGCCGCCCCCCTCAAGCCATGGCCGGCGCCTCGCCCGCGAGGTCCGCGAGGCCCGGACAAGGGCGCAAGCTCGCCAGGAGCAGAGCTCCGCCATGAACGGTGACCTGCAAGGCGACGAGTTGGATGCCGTCGCGGCCATCGACCGCCCCACAGCCGACCTGCTCCGCCGGGCCGACGAGCGTCGCCAGCTATCCAGCCGCGCGGTGCAATCCCTGCGCCGCGTGGCGCGCACGGTCGCCGACCTCCGGGGGACCGATCACATCGACCCCCAGGCCATGGCCACGGCCCTCGCGCTCAGGGACGGACTCACCTGAGGCCGCTCGGCCGCACCGCCCGATCACTCGTGGCGGAGAGCCTCTACCGGGTCCATGTTGGCGGCGCGCCACGCCGGATACAGCCCGAAGACGATCCCGACCAGCACCGAAATGCCGAAGGCGAAGATAGGAGCCGCCGGCTCCACGATCGTCTCCAGCTCGGCCGTACGCTCCACGATCCAAGGGATCAGCAGCCCAACCCCGACGCCCACGACGCCGCCGGCGCCGGAGAGCACCATGGTCTCCACGAGGAACTGGGTCACGATGTGCTTGCGCTTGGCCCCGAGGGCTCGGCGGATCCCGATCTCCCGGGTCCGCTCGGTGACCGTAGCCAGCATCACGTTCATGATCCCGATGCCGCCGACCAGCAGAGAGATCCCCGCGATGGAGCCCAGGACGATGTTGAAGATGCGCTTGGTCTCCTCCGCCCGAGCCAGAAGCTCGAGGGGCACGATGACCTCGTAGTCCTTTTCGTCGTGCTCTCGCTTCAGCATCGAGCGGCAAGCTGCGGCGATGACGGGGACGTCGATATCACGCTCTGCGGCGACGATGATCTCGTGGAGCTGGACCTCCTGGATGTCCATCGAGCCGCTGCGCATCTGGGTCTGGCGCTCCCCGAAGTAGGCCCGCCCGGTGGACAGAGGCATGAAGACCTCGCCGCCCGCCTCGCTGGAGGGGTCAAGGGTGACGGTCCCCACAGGGATCCTCGAGTGGAGCACCCCCACCACCTCGAGGTAGTGCTCACCGACCTTGACGCGCTCTCCGAGCGCGGTGTCGAAGGGGAAGAGGAAGCGCGCGACCTCGTAGCCGAGGACGCAGACGAGGGAGCGGCTCGCCTCGTCCTGCTCGGTCAGGAAGCGGCCAGAAAAGAGGTCCCGCCGCGTCACCGATTGGAAGAGGTGCGGCGTACAGAGGACCCGGGGGCGGCAGAGGAGTTGGCCGCTGCGCACCTCGGCGGGCGTCTGGAGCACGGGCACGGACTGCTCGACGCCCGGGAACGTCTCGGAGATGCGCTCGAAGTCGTCGCGGGTTAGCCCGTAGCTGAGCACCCGCATCTCGGCGTCCTCGTCGCCGACCTGGGGCGGCTTGACGCTCCGCAGGATGACGTTGCGACTGCCGAGTCGACGGATCTGGTCCTGGGCCTCGGCGCTCGCGCCCTCGCCCACTGCCAGCATCGCGATCACGCTGGCCACGCCGAAGAGCACCCCCAGCGTGGTGAGGAAGCTGCGGAGCTTGTGGAGCAGGAGGCTCGAGACGCCAAGGCGCACCGCGCGGGCCAGTGAACTACTGCGCATCGGCTGCCTCACCGTGGCGTTTCGCTCCGCGCTCGACAGACTCGATGTTGCCGTCCTTGAGGCGCAGGATGTTCTCGGCCCGCCGGCCGACCTCGGCCTCGTGGGTCACGAGGAGGATGGTCTTCCCTTCGGCATGCAGCTCGTCGAAGAGCTCGAGGATCTCGTCTGCGGTCTTGCTGTCGAGGTTACCAGTCGCCTCGTCCGCGAGGATCAAGGCGGGGTCGTTGATGAGCGAGCGAGCGATGGCCACGCGCTGCTGCTGCCCACCGGACAGCTGCATGGGCCGGTGATGGAGTCGGTCGCCGAGTCCAACCCGCTTCGCCAGCCCAAGGGCGCGCTCCTGGATGCCTTCGGGGACCTCGTCCTGGTACATCACCGGCATCAGGATGTTCTCAAGGACGTCGAGCTGCGGGATCAGGTTGTACGACTGGAAGATGAAGCCCAGCTCCGCGCCGCGGAACGTCGACAGCTCATCGTCGTCGAGGTCGGCGACCTCGTGGCCGCGGACCCTGTAGGAACCGCCCGTCGGACGGTCGACGCAGCCGAGGATGTTGAGCAGCGTCGACTTGCCGCTCCCCGAGCTCCCCATGATGGCCCAGTACTCGCCCTTGCGGAACGTGAACGAGAAGCCGTCCAGCGCGAGAACCTCCTCCTCGCCCATCCGGTACATGCGAGTGATCTCCGAGAGCTCAGCCACCGGCTCCGGGGTCGAGGTGACCTCCCCGGCCTTGGGCTGCGCGCTCTCCACCGTGGGACCGCTCAACGGTCCTGGCTCCCGCCGCGACCGGAACCGCCGGAGCCGCCGCTGCGCTCGCGCATGCGCTTGGCGATCTCGGCCCGCTGCTCGGCGGTGAGGGTCCCCCCCGGCTTGCCACCGCGCCCTGCGCTCCCTGTGGGCTGGCCCGCAGGCATCTTGCCCCGGGTGCTCGACGCAGAAGCTCCGGGCTTCCCCCCTCCCGCAGCGGAACCTGCCGCTGCGACACCGGCCTCCATGTTGGGCGCCGGCGCGTCGGGGACGGGAGCGGGCTCGAAGTTGGCGGGCGGTGCGAGCAGCACCACGTCGCCCTCGGTCAGGCCGGAGTTGATCGCGACCCACTTTGTGTTGTCCAGACCGACCTCAACCTCGCAGCTTTCGACGCCCCCCTCAGTGCGCTTGAAGACGATGGTCTTGCCGCCGTCGAGGAAGACGCACTGGCGGGGAATGTACATGGCGTCCTCGAGATCCTGAACGAGGATGTCGACGCTGCACGACATCCCCGGTCGCATGTCCAGGGTCGGGTTCAAGAGGCTGATGTCGGCCTTGTAGAGCCGCTGGTTCGGGTTGCTCCGCCAGCTCCCCGAGTCCGCCATCACGGCGACGAACTCCACCCGACCCTCGAAGGTCCGGTTAGGGAAGGCGTCCACCGTGACGAGGCACGGCAGACCAGCCTGGATCTTCTTGAGCTTGGTCTCGTGGATGCTCGCCTTGACGGTCATCCCGCCCTGGCGCGGGATCGTGCACAGCTCCTGACGCTCGCGAACCTCGGTGCCCTCCTCGATCGTGTCCCCAGAGCCCCAACGACTCTTCTCCCGCGCGTAGACCAGCAACCCCGGCTCAGGCGCGTAGATCTTGGACTTGCCAACCTGCTGCTTGAGTTCGTCAAGCTGCTCGCGCTCTCGCACAAGCTTGAAGCTCGCTGACTCTCGCTCGGCCTCGAAGTCGGCGATCTTCGCCGACGACTGCTTCTCCGTCTTGCTGATATCGCGCCTGCGGGTGTCGACGTCGGACTGGAGTTCGGCGAGCTTGCGCCGGTTGCCGTACTTGACGATGAGGTCGAGCTCACGCTTCGCCTGTCCGAGCTGCACCTCGGCACGCTGCTTCGCGTACTGCTTCGCCACCAGCTCGTTCTTCGACTTGAAATCCTCGGCGTGCAGCTTGACCGTCCAGCCCAGCGCATTCTCAGCGGACGCGAGCTCCTCCTCCTTGAGGAGAACGGCCTCCTCGCCCATCGCGAGCTCGTTGTCCCACTCCCCGGGCTCGTTGGCCTCAGGGTTGCCGGTGTACTTGGCGAGGTCAAGCTCAGCGAGTTCGAGAGCGAGTTCGGCCGCGGCCACATCGCTCTCGTTCTGGATGACCTGAATGTCGTACTGCTCACGTGCCTTGGTGAAGGCCGCCTCGGCGTTCTTGACCTCAATCTCCTGGGCGACGAGCTCGTCCGCGAGCTGTGAGACGTCCAGCTCCACAACGAGATCCCCCTCGTTGAGCAAGGTTCCCTCTTCCGCAAGGAAGATGATCGTGGAGCGGCCCTCGATCTCGCACTTGAGGCTGACGCTGTCGGACGCCTCAAGGTTGCCGCGGACGACCTCGGAGATCCGGAGGGGGCCAGTTCGGACCGGCACGCCCTCGATCTTGACCTCGGTCTCGCCCTCGAAGATCGCCTTCAGGATTCCCGACTGCCACGCCGCGGCGGCCAGCGCCACGAGGACGATGATGACAGTGAGTGCGCCCCCTCGACGGGAGACCGCAGAGGAACGGAGATTGGCAGTGGGAGTCATGGGAGTTTCCATCGGTCGCGGGCTCGGGGATCGAGGCCTCACTGGAGGTCGGGAGCAAAGGCGTCGCGCTCCAGGGTCCGGATACGGAGGTCCTCGGAGAGGACGGGGTCCACGAAGACCCCGGACTCGTCCACCCGCAGGAGCTCCAACTCCAGCCAGAGGTCGAGGAGGTCGAGGGTGAAGGCGATCCGCGCGGCCGTGGCCGAGTCGCGGCTTGAGCGCAGCGAGCGCTGGGCCTCCAGGAGGTCCCGGGTGATGGCCTCACCCGCCTCGAGGCTGAGCTCGGCGCCGCGCACGCGGCGCTCGGCGAGGGTCACCGCTCCCTCCTGGATCTTGAAGGTCTTGAAGCTGTTGCGGGCGCGGCGCAGCGCGTCGCGGACCGAAGCCGTGACCGCGTCGAGCGACCGCTCATAGCGCCGCCGAGTGTCCACGAGGGAGAGCTCTGCACGGCGCCAAGAGTTGCGCAGCGGGAGGAGATCGATGGGCAGGTCCACATCCACCCCGGCAGACCAGATCGCGTCGCTGAAGGAGTACTGAAGGACCTTGCCCTCCGCGGTCACCTCCCTCACCGAGGCGCTGACGCTCAGGCCAGCGCGCAAAGCGTCGCGGGCGATCGCCTCCTTGCGGGTCGCGTCCTGGACACGATCAAAGGAGGTCATGACGTCGAGGCGATGCTCGATGGCGAACTCCACGGCGACATCGTCCCGGAGCAGGTCGAGCACGGGGCTCTCCACGCTGAGGCGCCTGAGAATTCCATCCTCGAAGAACAGGTCGCACTCCACCGGGAGCCCAAGGAAGACCTTGAAGTCATCGAGCTGGCGCTCCGTGTTGCCCTGAAGTCCGACGAGCCGGTTCTCGGAGCCGAGCTCATCCTGACGCGCCTGGTCAGCCTGCACTTCGGAGAGCTCCCCCGCCTCCGCAAGGCGCTCGTTCCGGACCCGGAGGAGGCGCAGGTTCTCGAAGTTGAGCCGCTCGTTGTTCAGCTGGTCCAACGACTGCTGAACGCGGTACACCCGGTCGCTGACGGTGACCGCATACGTGCGGCGGAACCGCTCGTAGGCGCGCACGGCGTAGATGAGCGTGCGCTCGGTCTGGCGCAGTGGCTCCAGCGTCACCAGCTCGCCGGTCCCCTTGAGGAGCGGCTGCGTGATGCTGAGGCCGACGTTGGTGATGCCGTCCCACCCGTCGCCCGTAGAAACCACCCGGAAGAGGCTCGCCCCCACATCGGCGAGGATGACCGCACCGGTCCCGAGTACGCGCGACACCGAGGCGCTGAACCCCTTCGACGCGGTCCCCAGGTTGCCGTTGATCTCGCCGCTCGCGCCGCCGTCGACGGACGCGTCGTACTGGTAGCCGAAGCGCCATTGCTCGAGGGTGAGGTCGAGCGAGGTCTGGTAGAGCGACTCCTGCTCCTGCTGGACCTGCTGACTGTTCTCCGCGGCGATCGAGAGTGCCCCAACGACGTTGAGGGGCCCGACACCGGTCACCGCCCCGGCGAGGACCTTCTCCCTCAAGGTCCAGTCTTCCAGGTCCCGCGGTTCACGGCCGAAGGCCGCCGTCGGCGTCGGCAGCGAGAAGGGAGTGTCCTGATCGAACAGCTGCTTGCGGCGCGCGTCGATCAGCGCGTAGGCGTCTCGATCCGCACGATCCCGGAGTTCCGGGGGCGTGAAGCAGCCCTGGAGGAGCAGCGTGCTGGCCGCTACGGCCAGCGCCAGAAGCGCGTGAGGAGGGGTGTAGCTCAAGGGGGAGGCGGGGCAATCGAACAGGGCCCGGCCCATGTTCCGTATCCCTGGAACTTTTCGTGCTGAAAACCCCCACGGATTCCACGATCGCTCACCCCTTACGCTGCGCCAACGTAGTCCGGTCAGCGCGTCCCGAGGAGCTCGGCGCGTACCCGCTGGTGCGCGGGGATCCGGGGACGGTTCCACATCTCGTGTCGCCGCTCGTATTCGTCCCTTGAGATGGGCCTTCCCACCCGCTGTCCGGTGGCGAACCGAAGGCCGGTCAGCGCCCGCGCTCCCGCCGAAGCCTCTGCCTCAATCAGGAGCGTTCCGTCCGAGCGCGTCGCGCGGAACGTCTCGAGCCCTGGTCTGGATCCGGGCGAGATCTCGGCGGTCAACTGCGAACCCTTCGCAGCAAGAGGGTCAAGCACCTGAACCGGTCCGCGCGCAGAGCCCGCGCGCAGTCCCTCCAGGAGTTCGAGCGGCCCGACGAGCCCGCGGGGCGCGATCAACGGCTCGTGAGTCGGCCGGCGCCAACCATGTCCAAGGATGCGACCAGCGCCGCCGTCCACCGTCCACTCTGCCAGCCAGGTACGCGCGCCTGCCGGCTGAATCTCGCGATAGGTGAGAGTGCGCCGCCTGCCCTGGATTCGCTCGGTGTGCAGGACCCGGAGGCTGCCCTCCTCAAAGAGGACCTCCCGCTCGAGCAGGGTCGCGCTCCCGCGGACGATGCGGCGCTGGGCGATGAGCGCGCGCCCGCCCCCGGTGGGGCCAACGGCGTCTCCCCCTCCGTTCCCTTCAGGCGCGAGGAGGAAGTACTCACACTCCGTGATGGGCTCGGCGGTGGCGGCCTCGATCATCCGTTGGAGCCACCCCGAGGCGAGAGAGTCGTCCCCGGCCGGCGCAGACCCCGAGGCGCACAAGGGTGCTCGCTGGACGAACTCAGGGGACCCCAGGGCGGGGCTGACGCTCGCAGCGGCCGTCGCCATGAAGGCCCCCAAGGCCGCAAGCCCCGCCCGGACGGAGCCGTTCGGGTTGGAGCTCAAGGAGGAGTAGGTGCCGCGCGCGCGCATTGGGATTGCATCGACCGGATCCAGCGAACCCTTGAGGGGACTCGCCCCCCCCGGTTCCTCCCGCAGCCCGGGTGAAGGAGCCCCTGTCGGCCCTCTGGCCTCGGACGCTCGGAACCGCCCCCAGGCGGCCCTGGAGATCCTCCGCCGCCGTGTGTCGCCACTGTGTGCCATGAAGAGCCTCCCTCGTCCTGGAGAGCCCCGGCCTGTCCGAGAGCCACTGCCGGAAGCGCCAAGCTCCAGCGGGTGCGCCACGGCGAGGCGCCTTCTCTCCCGGGAGATCGAAGAGCTAGAGGCCTTGAGGCCAGCCAGCGCCCCGTTCTCGGCCCCCCGCTGGACCCAGGGCCACGCTGGAGCCGCACGCTCCGCCAGGAGGCCCTTTCGCGGGACGGTCTCTCGCGCAAGGAGGACCCCCGGCAGCCCGGCCCTCTGGCCCCCTGGCCACCTGGCCACCTGGCCACCTGGCCCCCTGGCCCCCTGGCCCCCTGGCCCTTTGGCCCTCATCAGGGTCCCCCTGGGTGGAGGCCCCGCGCACCGGCGGCCTCCACTACTCCGAAGCCGCGAGCTGGTACAGGGTCACCTCGAGATCCTCGAAGACCGCCACCGCGCCGAGTCGTAGGAGGGCCAGGTCCGTCCCCCGAGGGCCGACCCCGCGGTCCGTGGTCCGCCGGCGGTCCTGCTCGGTCACCAGCACGAGGAGGGTGGTGCCCCTCCCCATCTCGGCCCTCAGCAGGCGATCGAAGCGCGGGTTCCAGGCGTTGCGGTCGCGGAACAGGGCGTCCACCAGCGCCCGCCGATCCACCCAGCGATCGCCGAGGGAGGTCGCTCCGGAGGCGACCTGACGAGCGGCTCCGAACCGTGGTTGAAGGGTTCCCGGCGGAGCAGCGTCGTCGACCCAAAGGCTCGCTCCGGCGAGGAGCGGCGCGAGGGAGGGGCCTCCCCCGCTCCCTGGACGCGCGGGCCCCCCTCGCAGGAGCGCGACCGGCCCGTCAACCTTCGATGCGGCCCGGCGTGCCTCGCGGAAGGCCTCGCCCAGCCCCTCCTCCAGGCCGGGGTCGCGCGCGAGTTCGAGGCCGGATTCCGCCACCGTGAATGGCGGCGCGCCCCCGAACCCGCGGGCAGCCCCCCCATTCCACGCGGAGCCCCAGAGCCCCAGGGCACCAGCGACCGCCAGCGCGGCGCCCACCGCGAGTCCACCGGCGCCGAGCGTCGCGAGGCCCCGGGCGGCCAAGAGGGCGATCGGGGTCAGCGCGAGGCCTTCGAGGGCGTGTTGATCCCAGCCTGCCGGCGCCACCACGCGCGGGCCCACGAGCGCGACCAGAGCGGCCGTCACGAGCAGCAGAAGGCCCGGCCCGGAGACCTGCTCCGCGCGGGCCCAACGCCGGCCGACCAGCGCTGCAGGGACGAGCAGGAGCAAGACCCCCGCGCTCAACGCGGCCTCCGGACGGGCACCGCTCGTGACCTGATCCAGCACGAAGCCGCCCTGCGTTCGACCCGACCAAAAGGCCGGGAGGCAGGCGCCCATGAGCAGCGGAATCAGGAACGATCGCCGCGCCAGGGCGGCGGGGACGCCGAGCGCGAGGATGAGCGAGGCGCCAGCCCAGGGCTGAGCGAGCGCCGCGGCGCCGGTCATCGCGGCCGCAAGCCCAGGCCAGGGCCGCGCCCCACGGCGCACGGCGTGCAACCCCGCGAGGAGCGCCGCCGACCCGTAGACTCGGGCCAACAGCGCGGCGGGGTCGAGCTCCAGGCCAGGCTGCGCCGGGGGCGCGTCCCCCCCCGTGATGGCCCGCCACACTGGATCCAGCCCGACCGCCGAGAGGCAGAGCGCCGCGGCCAGCAGGTCCCGCGCTGCGGCGCGCTCCGTTCGCTGTTCACGGAAGGCGGCCGCGGAGGCGAGATAGCCCACGAGGGTCAGCACCAGCAGGGACCAGCCGCCGAGGAGCGGCAGCACCAGGACGACCGGGAGGTCCGCTGGGGCGGCGAGTCCGGCGAGTCCGATCCCAACGGCAAGCCGCAGGTCCAGGACTCCGCCGTAGAACCAGGGGTTCGGTGTGTCGGCCCCGGCCATTGCGACGTCCGCGAGGGTCAAGTGAGCCACGGTCGCCGGCTCGGCCAGCCACGCGGCGACGCCCCCAGCAGAAGCCAGGAGGGCCCAGCCCCCCACCGCCGCAGCGGCCCCGAGGAGCAGGGCGCCGAGCGCCGCGCGCCCCGGGTGGGCGGCGCTGAGCCGCCGCCGCGACGCCGCCGCCGCCGCGACCCCGGAGAGCGCGAACGGGACGGCCCACGCGACCTCGGCGTCGGCGCCCAGGACGCCGCTAGTCAGGGCGAAGGCCCCCCCGACCAGGGGCAGCCCGAGGAGCGACGAGAACAGCCAGAGCTTCAGCGCGGAGGGCTCGACCGGCGTGAGGAGGAGCAGCGGTCCCAGGCCCACCCCGCCGCCCAGTACGAGCAACACCGCGAGGACCGACCGCGCCGTCCCCTCCACCCCGATGAGGATCATCGCGCCGAGCGCCAGCCCGGCGATGGCCGTCGGGACGGTCAAGAGCGCGGCTGACCGCGTGCCGAGCTGCTGCTGCCCCTCGGTCATCTGCCTTCCTCGTTGATCATCATCCCATTACTGCGCCCAGTCCGGCACGGAGTCCGAGACGCCCAGCAACCCCTTGGACCACAGCTGGAACACGAGGGTGATGATCGCGGCCATGAGGAGGTTCATCCAGATTCCCGCGCGGGCCATCCGGGTCATTGGGACCCGGTGGGTGGCGAAGACCACGGCGTTGGGCGGCGTTGCCACCGGCATCATGAACGCGGCAGAGGCGGCGAGGGTCGCGGGGAGCATCACCACCATCGGATCGAGGCCCGCGGCGCTGGCCGCAGAGGCCATCACCGGCAGGAGCACCGCGGTCGTCGCGGTGTTGGAGGTGATCTCGGTGAGCCCGGCCACCAGGACGCAGACAGCCGCGACCACGACCCAGCTGGACTGCCCCTCGAGGATCGGCGCGAGCGCACCGCCGAGGACCGCGTCGAGGCCGCTGACCTTGAAGGCGTGCGCGAGGCAGAAGCCCCCGCCGAGGAGCAGCAACACGTCCCAGGGGAGGCGCGACGCCGTGCGCCAGTCCATCAGGAACCGCCGGTCGCCGTCGCCCTCCGCCGCCACCTGCGCGTCGCCGCCCTTGCCCTCTCGCCACCCAGACGGGATCACAAAGGCCAGGATCCCGAGGAGCGTGGCGACCGTGGCGTCGCTGATGTCGTTCTTGTGCCGCGCGTACCACGCAGGATCGGACGCGTCCGCTCCCATGAAGAGCCGCGACCAGCCCGGGATCTCCAACGCTCCGATCCGCAGGTCCGCGCGGAAGACCCAGAGCGCGGCAGTCGCGGCGAAGAGCAGGGCCATCCGCTTCTGCGGGACCGTCATCGGCCCCATGCGACGCCGCTCCTCCGCCACCGCCTCCCGGCCCGAGCCGGCCACATCCGAGACGGGGTACACCACCCGCGTGAGGAGAAGCCACGCGAGGGGCACGAAGATCACCGTGAGGGGTGCGAAGGCGATGAACCACTCGCCGAAGGTCAGCTTCGGACCGTCTGGAAAGAGCGTCCCGAACTGCCCGAGGAACTCCTGGTTCGGCGCGGTCCCCACGGGCGTCGCCATGCCTCCCACCGACGCGGAGTAGGCCACCCCAAGCAAGAGGCACCACCCGAACCGCCCGCCGTCCGAGGGGCGGCCCGCAGCGTCATCGTCCTCCTCTACGCGCCCGAGGACCGCGGTCACGATCGGGAGCATCATGAGCGTGGTCGCGGTGTTGTTGATCCACATGGAGAGGAACGCAGCGGCCGCCATGAAGCCGAGCACCAGGCGGCGACGCGAGGAGCCCACGGCCTGGATCACGGCGAGGGCAAGGCGCCGATGGACGTTCCAGCGCTCAAGGCCCAGGGCGATGATGAAGGCGCCGAGGAACAGCAGCACGAGGTCGCGCAGGTAGATCGGCGCCACCTCACGCGCGTCGAGCACGCCGAGGAGCGGGAACAGCGCCGCCGGGATCAGCGAGGTCGCGCCCACGGGGATCGCGACGCTCAGCCACAAGGATGCGGTGAGGGCGGTGACGGCCGCCACGCGCCGCTGCATGGGGTCGAGGGGCAGCCCGGGGATCCAGAGCAGCCCGAAGAACAAGCAGGCCCCCAGCCCGAGCCCGGCGCGCCTCGCCGCCGTGCCGCTCCGCTCCTCTACTGCGACGCTCACCGGTCACCGTCCCGGCGCAGCTCGTCCGTGACCCAGGCGCCATACTCGCGCGCGACCGCGTGGGGCGAGAGGATCGAGACCGCGGGCGTCTCATAGGGGTGCAACTCCACCACCCGCTGCACCAGCTCATCGGCGAGGGAACGGTGGGTCTTCATGAACGCCAGCACCTCGGGCTCATCCTGGATCTCCCCCTGCCACCTGTACAGGCTCCGCACGCCCGGGATGATATTCACGCAGGCGACCAGGCCCTCCGCGAGCAGCTGCCGCGCCAACGCCGCCGCGGCCTCCTCTCCAGGGAAGGTGGCCAGGGCCAGCACGATTTCTCGTTCCTTGTTCACCATCGTGAGCGTCCTCCCAGGAGATCCTATGATCCGTGACCGGCCCGGTCAGCGAATGGCCGGCCTGCCTTTCTCCCCGACGCCCGATCTCTCCAAAGAGCGCACCTGAAGTGAACCTCCTCGAACGCGCCGTCCTCTCTGCTCTCCCCGCCATTCCGCGGCCGCTCATGCGGCAGCTCTCGGCTCGATACATCGCCGGGGAGACGATCGAAGAGGCCCTCGACAAGCTCCGCGGCCTCCAGGGCCGCGGGTACCAGGGGGTCCTAGACATCCTTGGGGAAGACGTGGCAGACGAGGCCGAGGCGCGGGACGTGCTGCGGACCTATCAGGAGGCGGCCACAGCCGCGTCCGAGGCGGGGCTCGATAGCTATGTCTCGGTCAAGCCGACCCACCTCGGGCTGCGCCTCTCCAGGGACCTCTGCGAGGAGCTCTACGCGGATCTGCTCCAGCACTGCTCCCAGATCGGCGTGTTCGCCCGCGTCGAGATGGAGGACCACTCGACCACGGACGACACCCTCGCCATCTTCCATTCGCTCCGCGCCCGGTTCGACAACGTCGGCATCGTCCTTCAGTCACGCCTCTTCCGGACCTCAGCTGACGTCGACGCCCTGCCCGAGAGCTGCGACGTTCGGATGGTGAAGGGGATCTACCTCGAGCCCGCGGAGATCGCCCACACGACGCCCGACCCGATCCGGCAGGCATTTGTCGACCTCACTGAGACGTTGCTCAAGCGCGGGCACACGGTGGCGGTCGCGACCCACGACGGGGCGATGGCGGACGCGGTCCTCGAGCGTCAGGCTGCGGCTGGAGTCGCCGAGGAGCGCACCTACTTCGAGGTGCTGCTGGGCGTCCAGGAGCGGCTCTGGGCAGAGTGGAAGCAGCGCGGCAAGTGCGTCCGCGCCTATGTGCCCTACGGCCCCGAGTGGCGCGCCTACAGCCAGCGGCGCCTCCGCAAGAATCCTGAGATCCTGCGGCACCTCATCAAGGCCACGCTCAGGCTTTCCTGAGGCGATTCGCGGGGCTCACTTCCCGAGGGCGAGGCGGCGGGCGAGGACCTCGCTGAGGGCGCCCTTGGCGAGGATCTTGTCCATCGTCGCCCGATAGTCGTACGGGACCCGGTGCCAGGTGAGCGAGTCCTCGGTCAGCACCGCGTAGCAGGCCCGGTTGTCGCCGTCTCGCGGTTGCCCGACCGAGCCGACGTTGATGATCCGCTTCTCGCCAGGGGGCAAGTCGATCGTCAACTCCTCCGCCCCCTCGAGGCCGACGAACCCGAGGTCTTCGGTGTGCACGCCCGGGTGGTGCGTGTGTCCGCAAAGGGTGATGCCCTCGAACGACTCGAAGATCCCCCGAAGCTTGCTCGGGTTCAAGAACCCGTCCGTGGACAGGACGTACTCACGTACGGGGTCCCTGGTTGATCCGTGGACGAAGTGGAAGCGGCCGATTCGGTGCTCCAGAGGGAGCCCGCGTAGCCAGCGCCAGCGCCCCTTGGTCTCCGAGGAGCTCCACCACCTCGGCCGGAGCTGCGCCCGGGTCCAGTCGATGGCCGTGCGGGCGTGGGGGTTGAAGTCCTCCGCCCCATGAAACAGAGCCTCGTCATGGTTCCCCATGACGGTGAAGTCCGCGTGGCCCCGGATCAGGTCTGCGCAGTGCGCCGGGTCTGGTCCGTAGCCGACGACGTCCCCGAGGCAACACATCCCCTCGATCCCGAGGGAACGCATGTGCGCGAAGACCGCGTCAGCGGCCTCCATGTTGGAGTGCAGGTCGGAGACGATCGCCAGCTTCAAGGTGACCAGAGTCTACGCTCCTCGGTTCCGCCTTTCCGCCTCCGCCGCCGAGCGTGGCGTGGCGCGCCGGTCCTTTGTCCCCGCCAGCTGCTCCACGGCGGCCTCCACCAGGTCCAGGCGCGCGTGGGACAACGGCTGCTCGATGGTGGCTCCGGCGGCCTTGGCGTGCCCGCCCCCGCCGAAGCGGTGCGCCAGCTTCTGCACGTTGAAGGCCCCCTTACTCCGCGCGGAGAGCTTGGTCCGAGAAGCTCCGATCTCCCTGACGATGAGCGCGACCTCAACCTGCTCCACGGACCGGAGGATGTCGAGGGCCACGTCACCGTCAGCAGCCGAGGAGCGGCCGTCCGGTCCGAGGGGGAGGTCGATCACGGCGATGGCCCCGTCGGCGAAGTACGCGGTCCGCGTCAAGGCCGCGGCCAGGCTCCGCGGATGCTCGGGCTCCTGCCGCTGAAAGAGATCGCTGTAGAGCTGCGCAGGACGGACGCCAGCGCGCAGCATCTCGGCCCCGATGAGCATCGTCTCCTCGTCCGTGTTCGAGTACTTGAACCACCCCGTGTCCGTCACGAGCGTCGTGAAGATCGCGCGCGCCATCCCGGCGTCCATGGTCGCCCCGAGGTGCCCCGCGATGCGGCGCACGAGGACGCCCGTCGCCGAGGCTGTCGTGTCGATGAAGGCGCCGTCCCACCACTCGTCGCCCTCATGCAGGTGGTGGTCGATGACCAGCTTCTGAGAGGGCGCGGCCTCGAGGCGCTCCGCCAGGTGACCCGTCCGGGAGAGGTCTCCCCCGTCCAACATGACCACCAGGTCGTGATCGGGAATCGCACCCCCGTCGTCCACGAGGAACTCTGCGAGCTCGGTCACCTCGCCGTAGCGGGCCTCGGGCGCGTCAGGGTTCAGCACGAAGGCGCTCTGCCCCCGGGCGTTGAGGACCCTCGCCAGCGCCGCCTGGGACCCGAGACAATCGCCGTCGGGGCGCTCGTGCCCCGTCAGGAGAACCCGCTCCGATGAGCGGAGGAGTTCGACGGCGTCGAGCTGGGCGGTTGTCGCCTCGGGCGGCTGATATTCGGTTCGGGGGGTGCTCATGTGGATCAATGCATTCGGCACGTAGAGTCTACGTGTAGCGCCCCGTCGAGGAATTCTCCGCACCTTGCCCCATTTCAGCCCTCGACTCGCGCGCCGGCAATCCAGACGCCCTCCACGGCCAGCTCCCCAGCCGTGAGGAGGTCGAGCAGCGCCTCTCCATCTCGCTGAGCTTCCCCGGACCACACCGCGGGGCGAAGGCGCTGCAGGTCCGCGGCGTCCCCAACCCCGAGCCGCCCGGAGACGTGGGCCCAAGGAGCGATCCGCGCGCCCACCTCGGTCGCCATCCGCCATGCCTCGGCACCGCTCACGCCGAGGGTCTCCCGGGCGATTCGGATCTCACGGTGCATGTCGAGATCCGCGTTGCTGGCCGCCGAGTCCGTCCCCAGAGCGACGGCGATCCCTGCCGCGTGGAAGTCCTCTAGGGCGAACGGCGGCCGGGAGAAGTACATATGGCTGCCCGGGCAGTGCACAACGGCCACGTCGAACCCCACGAGGGCCTCGAGTTCCCCAGGAGCAGGGTGGTTGCCATGGACCAGCACGGCTCCCCGCAGGAGCCCTGCCCGCCGAAGGCGCTCCGCTCCCGAGACGCGGGGAGACGGGCCGAGCCAGTCGCTGAACGGCCCCTCCCCCTCCAGCATCCACAGGGTCTCCTCGGGGGTCTCCGCCCAGTGGATGACAACGGGCGCTCCGCTTGACAGCCTGGAAAGCTCTCCGAGGAGCGCGTCGCTCACCGTGTGGACCCCGTGGGGCGAGAGCCCCGACGCCCGTCGCTCGGTGATCGGGCGGTGGACGGCCTCACGCGCAAACTCGAGGGCGGCCCCGGTGCGGTCATCCGGCGAAGACGGCGAACCATCGATCACCTCCCGCAAGGACACCAGGCGCAAGGGCGACCCTTCCAGGGCCTCACGCCCGGCGCCAGAGGCGTCGATGTCGAGCACCGTCGTGGTGCCCGTCGCGAGGAGCCGGCTCGCCGCGCCTCGCGCGCCAGCCCCCACCTCGGCCTCAGTCGTACCACCCCGGGTCTTCATCACCGCCGCGACCCAGCCCAGGAATCCACCAGCCGGAGGTTCCCCCGGTGGCGCAGCGCCGAGGTCCAGGTGGGCGTGGGCATTGACCAGCCCCGGAGCGAGGATGGTCTGCTCCTCGTCCCGCGTCAGCCCCTGTGCAGGCTCGACGGCCTCGATCCGCCCCCCCGCAAACCGGACCGCGGCGTTGAAGCGAACGTCCGAGGCATCGATCACCACAGCACCCGCACGCAGGACTCCGGAGGCACGGTCCGGTCTCTGATCCCTGGTGTTCAACGCGTCGACGTGGGGCGGCTGGAGGAATGACGGAGGGGCCCGCCCGCGCGAGGCGCGGACGGGCCCCCCCGGCCGTCCGAAGATCCGGAGATCAGTCGGGGTTGGCGATGATCCGGACGTTCGTGATCCCGACGACCGTCTCGTCGATCAGGGTCTGCCCCGGGTCGTCCCCCGGCTCGTTCGTCTTGTCGAAGAGGACGCAGAACCGAATCATGTTCGGCGTGTAGTTCGCTCCGCCCGGCGTCGTCACGAGGCCAATCTCAGCGGGGTGACCCACCCAGGGGGTCAGAGAGCCCGGGAGAACCTCACCGAACGGGTCGTTCTCGTCCACGTCGCAGGGATCCATGAGCGACGAGGACTGCGAGCGGCCGCCCTGGAAGCGCACGACGATCGGCGAGGTGCCGAGCTCGTTGCCGAAGACCGCTTCCCACTCATTCGGGAAGGCTGTGCTCGTGCCACGGAAGGGACGCAGGTCGCCGTTCGAGAGCTCGATGTCCATGGTCCAACCCTGCTCTGCCACCGAGGTGCCCGAGTCCGGCTCGAAGACCAACTGGAGGAAGTTGCCCTCCGGACGGATCCAGCAAGACGTCCCGCCGCTGAGGGTGTCGGGGCGCTGCGTGCCCAGCGTCGACGAGTCAAGGTAGCCCGCTTGTACGCTCAGGTAGTTCAGTGCCGTGAACTCGTTTCCGGGCAACGGGTCGAAGGGGAGGACTCGCTGCCTCACGTCCTCATAGCTGATAGGGGCACCGTTCGGACTCGAGTCCTCAACCCGGATCAGCCCGGGGCTGCCCATACCACCGCGGGCCTGAATCGGCGTCCCCGTGGTCGTCAAGGACCAGGGGGCGAACCCACCAAGGCCGCCATTGATGTTGATCTGCGCGGTCGCGGCGATGTTCACCACCGGCGCTCGGAGGCGCAGCGCTCCACCGGAGGCCCCGCCGCCAGGCATGGCGAACGATCCCGCCGTCGCGGGCGTCGAGAGGGCGCCACCACCAAAGCCACCGGAGGCGTCGACGAAGCCCGACACGAGGGCTTCACGACCCGCAAGGACCTCGAGCGCGCCGCCGCCCGCGCCGCCGCCGGCGCCGCTGTGGTCGATCCAGTCTCCTGCCTCCAGGATGTTGAAGAAGCCAAGGCAGAGGGTCGCCGGCGGGTTGTTGCCCGCGCCGCCGGCGTTGTTCTTCGTCCCGTAGACGTGGTTTCCACCGCCGCCACCAGCGCTTCCACCGCGGAGGTCTCCCTCCTCCCAACGAAGCAGGCGGGTGTCGTAATTGGCGTTGGTGATGACCGGCGGAGTCACGAGGTTGAGCGCACCATTGTCGCCGCCCGGCGTGTTCCCCGGACTGAGCGCGAGCCCCGCGGGGTTCTCCGCCAGGACTCCGGGGCCGACCGGCTGGGACGTCCCGTCAGCACCGGGGAGGGCGTAGCCGCCCCCGCCCCCGCTGCCGCCGAGCTGCTGGGAGACACAGGTGATGAAGGTCGGGTCTCTCGGATCGCCGACGACGTTGTAGCCGACATCCTGGGTGTTACCAAGGTTGGCTGAGGAGCTCAGCGGCAGCAGAACGGGGAAGCGAACGCCGCCGGGGCCCGCCGCGATGGCCGAGGCACCCACACCGCCGCCGCTGGCGCCGTCGCGGTTCGCTCCGGGGTTTGCGATCGCCCCAGCACCAATCAGGTTCGTCGCGCCGAGGTCCGCTCGGTCCGCGCCGAGACCGCCCAACGCGCCGTTGGGGCCACCGACGGGCGGCGTCGCGCTCGACACTTGCTCTCCCACGGTGGACGAGTCGTGTTCGGGGGCCGATTCGCCCGAGAGGTCAACCACCGACCCCGGCTGGAGGTCGCAGCGCCCCCTCACGAGGAGACGCGCAGGGTTGGAGCCCCTGAGCACCAACGTGCCCGTGGGCTCAATCACCAGGGAGGAGAGTTCGAACACCCCGTCCGTGACCGTCACAGAGTTGGGGTAGACGGGCGGCAGTCCGGGGAGGCTGGTGTTGTTGCCGAGCACGTCGATCTGGGCGATTCCCGTCGCCGGGAACGCCTGGCTGTCGGTGTCCAGGACGAGAGACTCGCCGGCTGCGATCCTGATGGAACCGAGGCGCCCCGAGCCGCCGGTGAGGCCGACCGCGAGGCGGCCGTTCCCCCAGGCTGCTCCCGTCTGGGCGTCGTTCTCGAGGTCCGTGTTGGTGAAGCCCTCGCCATCCGCATCGGGGAGGACGAGCTGGCTGAAGTTGAGGACCTCGGGAATCGCGACGAGCACGCCACCACCGCTCGCGCTGGTGACGGAGTTGTTGGCGATGTCCTTCACGAGCGTGGTCACTCGCACGACGAGGAGCCGCTGGTTCTGGCCCGCGGAGGGGATCTCACCGAAAGGCGTGAAGGTCGCCGACGTGGTGAGTGTGAATTGATCCACCTCGAGTTCAAAGGTTCCGGGGATCGGGATCCGATCTGCTCCAGAAGTGGAGATGTCGCCGTCGGTGTCCAGCTCGACGAAGATCGTGAGCGACTCGCCGGTGACCACGTTGGCCACCGTCGGGAGGTTCATGAGTTCGTTGAACTCGAAGTAGACCTTCGAGCTCGCCGCGACGTTCTCGACCGCGTTCTGCACGCTGCTGCCGATCTGCGTCCGCTCGGTCGTGAAGGGGCCGCCCGGCACGGTCACGTCCACGTCGACGAACACGTCGACCTCGGGGTTGCCGGGGACGATGTCCTCGACACCCTCGGTGGTCTCAATCGTGCAGAGCATCCTGCTCTGGTTCGCCGATCCGCTCACGCTCCTGATGAAGGGACCGGCGTCCCCCTGCTGCACCCCGGGGATCCGGATCTCGTAGCTGCGGTTCTGCTGCAGGGAGAAAGCCACCGAGCCGCCGACGAAGGTGATCGCCGGGCGGAAGATGACCCTGCGCGGGTCAAGGGGATCCAGGAAGCGCAGACCGTCAGGCGACGTGCCGTTCCCGACGTCCGTGACCTGGAGGGTCGACGGAGTGAGGGTGGTCGGGTCGATAGGAGCCGAGAAGGTCACTGAGACCTCGCCGTTCTCCGTGACGTTTCGAACGATGCAGAAGACCTGATCGCCGCCGGAGCCGACGGAGCAATTCAGGGAACAGGTCTGGATCGACAGATCGCCGCCGCTCCCGCTGCCGCCTGAGCCGGAACCACATCCAGCGAGGAGCGCGAGCCCGGTGAGGGCCGCGGGGAGGAAGGAGCGTGCGGAGATGACTCGATCGCCAGAGGAAGCCTGCGTTCGCATGGTGCTTTCTAGGGGGGCCCGGTGATTCGGGGTGCGGACCGTCAACGCAAACTCCCGGCGAGTGCCAGGGAGGCGGCGTGGTGCCCGGCGGCTGATCGCGACGGAGGGTTCTTCGTCGAGGCGACCGCGCGGGGACGGAAGGCTGAAAGCCGGCCAGAGAAGCCTGGCCGGTGGGTCAAAAATGGGGGGAGGCGGTACATAGTGCGCCGGAGGCCGTCGGTTTGCCAGTCCTCTTCCCGCTCTGTCGGCGCCCGGGGGCTCCCTCGGTTTGGCATCCTCTTGGCCCGAGATTCGCCTCTCCCGAACTGCATGGATACCCCGCCCCTCCCCTCCGCCCCCGTGGCCCCCCTGGGCCTTCATTCCAAGGAGTGCCTGATGCCCGAGGCGCACGATCCGGGCCAATCGGCCCGTGCGATGTCGCACAGCGCCCGTCACCTGTGGACGCCGATGCTCCTGGCCATGAGCGCCGCGGCCCTCCTCACCGCCTGCTCTGGAGGATCGGGCGGCGGTGACGATGGGGAGGGCTCCGCAGGCCTCCCCCTGGCACCAGACGACTTCGTCCCGTCGATCAGCCCCGAGGATCTGATCGAGCCGCTGGTCGGAGAGCGGCGGCTCGCGCCGGACGCCATCGAGGTGGATGCCCTCGCGCTCATGCCGCCCAGCCTGCCGATCAGCGAGCAGGACCGGGAGCAAGTGGCCGCGCTCCTCCGATCCCTCCAACCGCTCGACCCGACCCTCACCAGCGACCACCACGACCGCTGGTTCATGGACAACCGGATTCTCTTGGAGAGGCTCGAGGCCACCGGTCGACCCGAGCTCGGGTGGGCAGCCCTGCACGCCTTCACCAATTACCCACAGCGGCACCATGCCATTCGCCGGACCCTGCTCGAGCTGGGCGCCCGGGTCTCGCCCAAGGAAGCCGAGCCCCTCCTCGCGGAGCTAGCCTTCACCTACGGACACTTCATCGAGGACCGCTCCGAGGCTCTCGTGCTCCTCGCCGAGGTCGCGCCAGAGACCTTCTTCGCCGGGGCAGAGGCGCACATCCAGCGTCAGGGCAAGCCGCAGCAGACCGCGCCGAACGATGAGTTCTTCGTCGAGGGCTGGCGGGTGGCCTGCGAGCGTTCCGGCAGGTCTCCGGTCCCGATGATGGCGCAGGTGGCGACCAACTACGCCCTCGAGCCCTACGCGCGCGTCATCGCGGTGCGATCGCTGGGAGCCCACGCGGATGACCCGCGTGCCAGCGGCGCGATCCGCACCACCCTGGTCGAGTCCACTGGCGACGGCTATCTGCGGCGGGTCTCGGCCCAAACCGTCCTGGCGAGCTTCCCGAAGGAGACCGCGTGCGCGCTCCTCAACGAGGTCGCCCAGCGAGAGGCCGACGTCAACTTCGCCCGCTTCCTCGACGTTGTGATCCAGTCCAACTGTCGATGAGCGGCGGGATCACCGACTCACACTGCCACGTCTGGTGGGATCAGTTCGACGACGATCGCGACCTCGTGCTTCAACGGGCCCGCGACGCGGGCGTCGAGCGAATGGTCGTCGTGGGAACGGACGTGGAGACCTCCGTCGCATCGCTGGAGCTCGCAGCCCGCGAGGAGGGGCTCCACGGCACGGCTGGCATCCACCCCCACGACGCGGCGAAGTTCGATGATCGCGCACGCCGCTCGATCGAGGAGCTCTGCCAGCGAGCCGACTGCGTGGGCGTCGGTGAGACGGGCCTGGATTGGTTCAAGGAGTGGGCGCCGCGGGACGCACAGCTCGCCTCCTTCCGCTGGCACCTTGAGCTCGCGCGCACGCTGGACAAGCCGGTCATCATCCACTCCCGAGAGGCCCACGAGGACACCCTGGAGCTTGTGCAAGGCTGCCCCGGCGTCCGCGGGGTCATGCACTGCTTCGTGATGGGCCCTGAAGAGCTCCCCCACTACGTCGACGCGGGGCTGCACATCTCCTTCAGCGGCATCGTCACCTTCAAGGGCAGCGCTGAGAATCAAGAGGCTGCACGCCGGTGTCCAGAGGAGCTCCTGCTCGTGGAGACCGACGCTCCGTTCCTCGCTCCTACCCCCCACAGGGGAAAGCGGAACGAGCCGGCCTTCTGCGCGGACACGCTCCGCTTCGTGGCGGAGCTGCGGGGGGTCTCCGCGGAGCACCTCGCGCGCGTCACGAGCGAGAACGCCTCACGGCTCTTCGGGCTGACGCCGCTCGAGGCCCGCTGACGGCGAAGTCAGATCCCGACCAGGCCCACCCATAGCGGGTGACCGCCGACCGCAGAGGCCGGGAATCACAAAGGGCGCCCCCGGCCTTGCGGCCGGGGGCGCCCCCAATCAGGCCGTCAGGCAGCCTGTTTGATCAAGTCGGATCAGTTGCCGACCGGCGTCCAGACGTTGCCGTCCTGCGCGCTGAGGCCCATCTGGGCGAGGGCCGGGTCGGACCCGATGTCGCCGGAGACGGTGAAGGCCGCATCGGCGTCGGGCGTCGTGGTGAAGGCGTCGTAGGTGCTAACGGCCGTGGTGCGGTTCTGCGTGCCCATCACGTCGCCCTGCTCGTTGATGAAGAACGCGCGGTTGCCCGTCTTCGTGTTCTGAACCGGCCAGGCGTAGCAGCACCAGATGAGCTCCGAGTTGTCGGGGTCCGGGAGAGCGGCGTCGTTACCGCCCCCGGCCGCCTCGGCGACGCCAGCGATGGGCGACAGGCCGGCCTCGGGCAGGAACATCTGGAAGTAGTACCCCTGACGCTCCACCGCGCCGCCGGAGCCGCTGTCCACGACGTTACCGAACTGAACGGGGAGGTAGGTCGGGTCAAGGAGGTCCGCAGCGGCGCCCTCCTGGGGCGTGCCGGAGTTGTAGACGCGAACCGGGTCGGCGCCTGCAAGCTCGCCGAAGTACCCGTACTCACCGCCGCCGTCAGCGTCGGTGTCGATCGCCGATGAGGCCTGCAGTTGCTGCTGTGCAGCAGCGATAGAGCGAAGCGTGGCGATAGCGGCGTTCTCGTTGGCGGAGACACGGGCGCTGATGAGCTTCGGAATGGCGACGGCCGCGATAATGGCGATAATGGCGACCACGATCATCAGTTCGATGAGCGTGAAGCCAGCTTTGCTTGAGGTGCGTTTCATCTTGTCGAGAAGTGGTAGGTAAGAGGAGGCTGAGCCTCAGGGCCCTGCGGAAGGGTCCGAACTATTTGGATTTCAGTTGGCAGTAAGAGGTCCCCTCCGCGGAGACCTGCGAGGCTCGACAACGTCACACCGCCGAGCCAAGGGTGAATTCGGCGTCCGCAAGGGTGTTCCTTTAGTCGCCTGTCCCGCATTTCGCTTTTTCTTCTGCGAAGGCCCTGGGTGGGCATGAAACGCACACGGGGGAGCTCATCGCGATCCGCGACGAGCCCCCCCGAAGGTGGAAGAGCGCGCTCAATCAGGTCTGAAGAGCGGTCACCATGTCGAGGATCGGCATGAAGATCGCAAGCACCACGCCGCCGACGATCACCCCCATGAAGGCAATTAGGAGCGGCTCGATCAGGCTCGTGAGCCCCTTCACCTGCGCCTTCACCTGGCTGTCATAGAACTCCGCGATCTTCTCGAGGAGCATCTCCAGAGCCCCCGTGCGCTCGCCAATAGCGATCATGCGCGTAACCATGGGCGGAAAGACCTTCTCCTCCGCCAGGGGATCAGAGAGGAGGTTGCCCTCACGTACCGCGTCCCGGGACTTGAGGACCGCCCGTTCGAGGACCCAGTTGCCGGACGTCGCGGCGACGATCTCAAGGGTGGACATGATCGGGACCCCGGACCGAACGAGGGTGGCGAAGGTGCGGCTGAAGCGGGCAAGGCAGACCTTCTGGAAGAGCGGGCCGAAGACCGGGAGGCTCAAGGTGACCCGGTCCAGGACTCGGACGCCCAGCGGCGTCTTGCGGAACATCATGAACGCGATGAAGGCGCCAAACATGCCGCCGTACACCAAGACCGCGTTGTCGCGCAGGAAATTCGATGCGTCGAGGACCGCCTGCGTGATGAACGGCAACTCGATGTCCATCGAGTCGAAGACGTCCTTGAACGTCGGCACCACGCCGATCATCAGGAAGCCCGTGATGCCGAGGACGAGGATCATCGAGATGATCGGGTACGTCATCGCAGACTTGATCTCACGCGCGAGCTCTTCTGCCGCCTCCATGTAATCCGCGAGGCGGTTCAGGATGACGTCCATCTGACCGGAGACCTCCCCCGCCTTGACCATACTGATGTAGAGCACGGGGAAGCACCGAGGGCACAGCTCCATGGCGGCCGAGAGGTCCGATCCGCTGCGCACGGAGTCGACGAGAGCCGAACACACCTGGCCCATCTCCTTCGACTCGGCTTGATGCCCAAGGACCTCAAGGGACTCGAGGAGCGAGAGCCCCGCCCCCACCATCGTGGCGAGCTGGCGGGTGAAGATGACGATCTCTTGCTTCTTGACGCGCAGCTTCTTCCCGGCTGAAGCCGCCTTGGATGAGGCTCCTGCGAAGGTCGCCTTCCCCGAGCCGAAGGGCATACGCCGGCCCCTCTCTTCATCGAGCTTGATGATGACGAGGTTCTTCTTTCGGAGCTCAGAGACGGCCGCGGCCTTGGTCTCAGCCGTGATCGTGCCCTCGACGGTCGAGCCACCAGGGCTCTTGGCGGAGTATTTGAAGTCTGCCATTTTGGGGGAGGTCTACGTGACTTGAAGGGGACGTGAGGCAGGCATCGTTCGATCAGTTCTCCTGCGTGATTCGCAGGATCTCTTGGACGGAGGTGACTCCGCGCATCGCGTTCAAGACACCGACCCGCCGCAGGGTCAACATCCCGTCCGAGATGGCCTGAGCCTTGATGTCATCCTTGGGGCGCCCCTCGACGACCATGCGCCGGATCCGCTGCGTCATGGGCAGCGTCTCGAGGATTGGGAAGCGTCCCTTGTAGCCGCCCGAGCAGCGGGCGCACCCGTCCGCGTTGGGCTCGAAGAGCTGGAACGGAGTCTCCCAGTCGCCCTTCTCGAAGCCGATCTTCAGCAGCTCCTCGCGCGGCGGCTCCTCGATCGCGACCTTGCACGAGGGGCAGAGCCTGCGACCGAGCCGCTGGGCGCAGATCACCAGGATCGAGCTCGACACCATGAAGGGGTCGATCCCCATGTCGATGAGTCGAGTGATGGTGGCCGCGGCGTCATTCGTGTGGAGCGTCGTGAGCACGAGGTGCCCCGTCAGCGCCGCCTTGATGGCGATATCGGCGGTCTCCTTGTCCCGGATCTCCCCCACCAGGACGATGTCCGGGTCCTGACGGAGGATCGAGCGGAGCGCGCCCGCGAAGGTGGTCCCTCTCTTCGGGTTGACCGGCACCTGGTTGATCCCGTCCATCCGGTACTCGACGGGGTCTTCCACCGTCGTGACGTTGACCTCTGGGTGAGCGACTGCGGCCACGCAGGAGTAGAGGGTCGTGGACTTGCCCGAGCCCGTGGGGCCCGTGACCAGCACCATCCCGTAAGGCGCATGGATCGCGTCCTGGACATCCTGGTACGACTGATCCTCGAAGCCCATCTTCTGCAGGTCGAGCGAGATGCTGCCGCTGTCGAGGATCCGGATCACAGACTTCTCGCCCCCGACGACCGGGAGCACCGAGATTCGGAAGTCCACGGTGCGTCCCTGGTACTTGATCCGGAACTTGCCGTCCTGGGGCGCATTGCGCTCGGCGATGTCCAGCTGCGCGAGGATCTTCAGGCGGCTGGAGAGGGCCGGGAGCAGGGACTTGGGCGGCGTCATGATCTGCCGCAGGCGCCCGTCGATGCGGTACCGGACTCGCAGGCTCCGCTCCCCCGGCTCGATGTGGATATCGCTGGCCTTGTCCCTGAGCGCTCCCAGGATGATGGCGTTGGCGAGCTTGACGGCGGGCGCATCCGCGCCGTCCAGGTCCGCCATCTCGATGTCCTCGGCCTCATCGCCCTTGACCTCGATGTCACCGCTCTCGCCCACCTTCTCCATGAGCTCATCGACGGTCGTGCCGCCGCTGAGCACGCGCTTCAGCGCGCTGTTCACCATGGACCGGTGGGAGAAGACCGGGCGAATGTGGCAGTGGGTGACCCGCTTGAGGTCGTCAAAGAGGAGGACGTCAAAGGGGTCTGAGACCGCGATCGTCAGCACATCCCCGGTCTTCGCGACGGGGATGAAGCCTCGTTCGCGGCACAGTTCCGGAGCCACGGTGTCGACCACCGCGGTGTCGAGCTCCAAGCGGCGGAGATCCACCGGGGGGATTCCGGCAGCTCGCCCCATGACCTCCATCAGGGCATGCTCATTGAGATCCCCCCCCTCAAGGAGCGTCTGAATGGGCTCCCCGTCACCCGCGCATGCTCGTGACCACTCGTTCTCGGAGATGAGGCCCTCACCGATGAGGAGGGCCTTGACTTTGGATGACACGGTGACCATTTCAGGCGGCGTCAAGAGCGCTTTGGAGTTCGTTCGGGTCCGGGACCAAGCGCTCGGCTTCCGCCAGCCGGCAGGCGCCAGCGCGGACGAGGTTGGCGAGGCTCTGGGTCATCGTCTGCATGCCGTGCTGAGCCCCGGTCTGGATGTTCGAGTAGATCTGGTGGGCCTTGTCGTCCCTGATGAGCGCCCGGATCGCAGGGGTCGCGATCATGATCTCCGACGCGAGGATGCGCCCCTCGCCGCGCGCGGTCGGGACCAGCGCCTGGCTGAAGACCGCCTCGAGCGTGAACGAGAGCATCGTCCGGACCTGCTCCTGCTGATGAGCTGGGAACACGTCGATGATCCGGTTCATCGTCTGGACCGCGTCAGAGGTGTGGAGCGTCCCGAAGGTCAGGTGGCCCGTCTCGGCGAGCGTCAACGCCGCCTCGATGGTCTCGTGGTCCCTGAGCTCACCGACCAAGACGACGTCTGGGTCCTGCCTCAGAACGCTCTTGAGCGCCTGCGTGAAGCCGTGAGTGTCGTCTCCGACCTCGCGCTGCGTCACCATGCACCGCTTGTGCCGGTGCGTGAATTCGACCGGATCCTCGATGGTGACGATGTGGTCACTGCGAGTCTCGTTGATGTAGTCGATCATCGCCGCCAGCGATGTGGACTTGCCTGACCCGGTCACTCCCGTGAAGAGGACGAGGCCCGAGGAGAGGTTGCATAGACGCTTGCAGATCTCGATCGGCATGCCCAGTTGCTCGAACGTGGGCGTGCCCTCCGGGATCGCACGCAAGACGCAGGCGACCGCCCCTCGCTGATGGAACGCATTGACCCTGAACCGCCCGAGCCCCTCGATCCCGACCGAGCAGTCCAGCTCTAGCTCACGATCGAGGCGGGCGATTTGCTCCGAATTGAGAAGGCTCGTACTGAGCCTCCGGGTCGTCTCCGCATCCAGCGGAGGGTGATCGACGGCGGCGAGGGCTCCGTCGATGCGGAGTCGAGGGGGGCTACCGACCGAAATATGAAGGTCTGAGCCGCCCTGGCGCATGAGCAGCGCCAGGAGTTCTTCCATTGAGATCATGGGATAACGCCCCGCTGGAAAGGGGCTTCGGGTCTCCCATCGACGCACCGTGCCCGATCCCTTGAATGAAATGGACCGGGCGCGTTCGGTCTCCGCTCGCCCCCCCCTGGGTGGTGCGCCCCGGCTCCCCCCCCCGGTCAGACTTCCGCCCAATCGCAGGACGGCCAGCCGAGAGGTGTCCCTCCGGGCTGGCCGTCCTGGTCTGGAACACGCCCGCGGGCGCGTTGGTGTCGCGGGCCTTACTGGCGGTCCTTCACGACGATCTCGACCCGACGGTTCTTGCCCTTCTGGGCTCCCTGGTTCGGCGCCACGGGCGCGTACTCGCCGTAGCCAGCGACGACGAAGCGGCCGTCGGGGATCCGGGATTCAGAGACGAGGAACTGAAGCACTGCCATGGCGCGCTGGATCGACAGGTCCCTGTTCGACTTGAACTTGGACTTCTTGATGGGGTCGCTGTCCGTGTGCCCCTCGATGTGGAACTTCGAGTCGTCGGGGAAGTCAGACTTGAGGCGCGCGGCCACCGAGGCGAGGGCGCGGCGGCCCTCCTTGGAGACGGTCGCCTTACCGGAGCCGAAGGTGATCTCCGTGGGGACCGAGATCACGGTATCCCCAGCACGGCGGCTGACGGTGATGCCCTGGTTCTCCAGCTCAGGGAAAGGCACCAGCGCGGTGTCGCCGCTGAAGGAGGCCGGCTGAGTGGACGGCATCGCCGTACGAGCCTTGGCCAGTTGGTTGCGGAGGTCCTCCGCCTCGTAGGTCATCAGAGTGACCCGCTCCTGGAGGTCGACCTTGTCCGAACGGAGCACCGCGATCTCCCGATCCCGCTCCTCCACGGAGAGGCGCATCTGGGTCTCGGTGACGCAGGAGGTGAGAGTCGGCGCCGCGAGCAAGGTGAGTGCAAGCGCGATGCGGCGGTGGATCGGCGCGCTGTTCATGGGCTGGTCAGACGTGTTCATGGTGTCCCCTCAATCGGATTCAATAAGCCTGCTCATACCCCTGGTGAGATCCCTATCCCAGCCCGAAAGGCAGCAGGTCGAGCACATCCTTCCAATCGAGGAGCACGATTCCAATACCCAGGGCCAAGTACGGGCCAAAGGGGAGATATCGGCCCAGAACCCTGGCGGTGCGCAGGGCCTGTGGGCGCCCCCGATTCGGGAGCCTGCGGCGCCGCTGGCGGGCGCGGACCACGAGGTACCAGCGCAGAATATTGAGCACCCCTACCAGCGATCCAGCGAAGACGGCGACCTGGAGGGCCTGAAAGGTGCCGACCACTCCCACCAGCCCCCCCCCGGCGGCCATCAGCTTCACGTCCCCAAAGCCCATGGCGTCCGCCCCGGAGACCCGCTTGCCGATCCAGCCGAGGCCGTACAGGACGCCGCCCCCCAGCGCCATGCCAGCGAAGCACTCGGACACGGACGCCACCCCGTCCACCGCCTCTCCCGCCGCGAGCGCCACGGCCACGAGGCCCGAAGAGTGCAGCCCCGGCATCACAAAGGACACGACAGGGGCCGCCCACATCCCGCCGATGGAGACCTGGTCAGGGATCTCGTACCGCTCGAAGTCCACGAAGGTGGCCACCACCAGCGCCGCGAGCACGATCGAGTCCAGCAGCAGGAAGCCCCACCCCAGCGAGGCGGCGGCCCGCCACGAAAGGTAGAAGGCGGCGGCGCCGATCAGCTCCACGAGCGGATACCGCCAGTGGATCGGGGCCGCGCAGCCCAGGCAGCGTCCGCGCTGCAGGAGCCATGAGAGAACCGGGAGGTTCTCGCGCCACTCAAGCTGCCGATCGCACCCAGGGCAGTGGGACCGGGCGGGGCTCCACACGGAGGCTCCCTCCACTGGGAAGCGGTGAATGCAGACGTTGAGGAAGGAGCCGACAAACAGCCCCATCACGACCCAGAAGAACCCGAAGCCGGCGCTCTCGAGCTGGGGGAAGGTCAGGATTCCGAGCCACATCATCTGTCGGGACTCCACGCCAGGTCAACGCGGTCAAGGAAGGGCGGGCGCCAGAGCCCGCGGCTCGGGCGGAGCACCAGCTCAACCCTCATCCGGACCGGGGCCCCACCACCAGACGTCGGGTCGAGCACGAGGCCGGGGTCGTCGAAACGAGTCGCCTGAGCGAGCCCCTCCTCTCCCCCCTGGAGCACGTCTGCGCGCAGGAACTGCACGCGGAAGTCCCCGCCGATCCCCCGGTCGCCGAGCACCTCCGCCTCGCTCCAGAAGCGCGGGCGCTGCCCCTTCGGCACGGGGGAAGAGAGCGCGACAAAGGTCAGCGGTCGGGCGAGCGGGTTGTAGAGCGGCTCGTCGATCACCAGGGGCGGAACCACGTTGGGGCTGGCATTGGGGTCGCGCTGATGTGGGAGCTCGAAGCCACCGCCCTCCCCGAGGAGCCAGAGCTGACCCGCCGCAGCTCGCGGCCTCCCGACCCCCCGGATGCGACCGCCGGCGACGAGCAGCAGCGGGGTATCCACGTCGATCTGCCCCGTGACAACCAGGTCTCCGCCGGCGATCAGGACCGTCCACGGGTGGTCGAGGGCTGCCGCTCGGCTCAGCCAGGCGGAGAGGGACTCTGCATCTCCCTCTGGCATGATGAACGTGGAGCTATCCCACATGCCCGGGATCTCCCCGCCCGGCACCCTGCGCGCGAGGTTCCCCTCGATGTTGATGCGACCCTGGGCCCTCAGCACCACGAGCCCCTCTCCGAGGAGCCGAGTCGTGGCCAACGCGGGCACCGTGATCCTCGTTGCCTGCGTGTCCCTACCGGCCTCTGTCTCGCCCAGCACGACCTCACCGGAGCGCCCGTCTCCCGCCGCCGCGGGGAACCGGACATCGACTCGCCCATTCCCGATCCAGCGGGCCGTCCCGTCGCTGCTACGGTCAAGGATGGGCACGAAGTCCAGGTCGTCGGTGAAGTCGAAGGTGTAGCTGTCAGCCCCCTCGGGCGAGCGCAGGTCCTCCCTCGCCACCGTGAAGCGGACGGGTCGCTGGGGCAGGCCGACCGGCGTCCCGGAGAAGTCACAGATCCCTCCGCCAGGGCCCGCCTTCAGGTGCAACTCGAAGACCACCGGTCCACGGCCGCTCGCCACCGGGAAGGGAGTCCGCGGGTGGAAGCGAAGCCGCGCGCCAGCCGCCCCTTCAGCCTCCCGTGACATCCCGACCTCGCCCTCATTCGACACGACCTCCACCCTCGCCACCCCGATGGCGGCCATGGCTCCCGCCAGCGCCCCACCTTGCTCCCCGCGAAGCTGGGCCCCGAGGGCCAGGCGGAACTCATAGTCCGCCGCCTGGATCGACCTGGGATCCACCGGCTCGGCGCAGGAGAGCAGGAGCGGCTCATCCCACGGCAGCGGGAGGGTGTCGGCGGAGCCCGGGTCGCCGGCCGCCACACGGAGGACCTCCGCGCGCCCCGGTGATGCGTCACGGAGCAACACGGCGCCCTCGCCGCCAGGCGCAGCGACCCCCTCCACCGACACCACTCGATAGTCGAAGGCCGTCGAGCGATCCAGAGCTGCGCCGCCAACCGAGCGCACGGCTCCGAGGAACGGGAAGCCGACCAGGGTGAGGCGATACTCCTGACCCGGGATGAAGCCTCCGTCCGAAAGGGCGGCGTTGCGCACACCCGCGGGGCGGAAGCGGACCAGCCGACCGTCCACCTCCCAGTCGCCCTGAGCCTCGAGCCCAGTGGCCTCGCAGACGAGCCTCGCCGAGTCCCGGGTCACCGAGGTCGGGTCGACGGCCTTGTTGAACGTCAGACGAATGGAGTCGTTCAGCAGGAGCAGCGGGCCACCAGCCTCCGGAGATACGGCTTCAAGCTGAAGCGCGACATCGTCGGGGGCAGAGGGAAGGCACCCAGCGAGCACCCCGGCGCCCACAAGGGCAGCCCAGCCGGCGGCGCGACGCAGCTCCAGCGCAATGCCCGCACGGAGCGCGAGGCCCACCCGGCCCGGCCACGTACCAGCACGTCGAATGCTCGGCGAACAGACGCTCCACCGACGCGGCCGCGCTGGACTCTTAGGGAGAACCATAGGTCGATCAAACGAACGAGGCCCGGGGATCGCAAGCGCGATCACCGGGCCTCGATGCACTAAGTGCCGAACTGCAGGATCAGAACTTGTACTGGATCCTGAGGTAGTCAAGCGCAGGCCGCGGCGCGGAGAGCTCCACACCGGTGTTGTTCACGTCCAAGTTGAACACCGCCTTGAACCGGATGAAGCCCCAGTCAGCGTTGTTCAGGTCCGTGATGTTCGTCGCGAACGCCGCGAGGTCGCCGCCACTGAACGAGTCCGCCGGGAGCGCGCTCGGCTCGCCCGTCACCGGGTTCTCGACCGTCGCATCGAAGGAGATTTCGACCGCGGTGTTGAGCGGGTAGGCGTCCTCGATGCCGCCCGTACGCAGGCGATAGAAGAACGGGACCACCTCGACCTGGACGGTGCCGTTTCCGACACCGAGCGCGACGAGCGTGTCCGCGAGAATCGTACCCCGGGGGTCCACCACCAGCGACAGGGCGTCGTTGATGATGTCGTAGCTCCCCGACTGGACGATGAACTCGCTGGACGCGGGCCCAGCGCCGTCCCTGATGCGGACGGCAAACTCGCGCGTCAGCGCCGGGTTCAGCTTGTAGATGTCGTCAAAGCCGACACCGGGGAAGGTGAAGGTCGCCGCCGCGCCGTCCACTGCGGGCAGCGCGCCGCCAGCGGGGATCGCCGTGTAGGGGAAGATCGCCGGAAGCTCGGAGGCGACCGTGCCGTTGCGGGGCACCGAGCCGTCCAAGATGTCGGTGCCGCTGAAGAGCAGGTCAACCTGCTCCGACACGCCGCCGGGGTTCAGGCGGGCGAGCCCGAGCGGGATCCAGACCGAGAAAGCCTCGGAGCGGGCGCTGAAGAACGGGATCAGGACATCCGCGGGCTGCGAGGGGCTCGTCCAGCCAATGGGCGGGGGAGCCATGGAGCGCGTCGGGTCGAGGTTGATCCCGTAGGTGCCCGCAGCGTTGGGGAACTGCAGCTGGGTCGCCGGGTCGGAGACGTGCAGCTGGATGATCCCAGGGCCACCGTCACCCCCACCGCCGATCACCGTGCCTTCCGGCGGCTGAATCGTCGCGCAGGCGTCGATCGCGTTGCACTGCAACCAGATGTTCTGGTTCTGGGGCGGGATCGTGATGTTGCCCTCGAAGTGCGCGATCGGGATCGCGTCCTGACGCCACTGAGTGGAGCCATTCTCGTTGGCGCCGCAGCGGCTGTCCTTACCACAGCCGCCTTGACCGCCAAGAGCGCGGAGCGGGCGAGTCTGGTGGACGGGGACCGCCCCGTCATCGTCGTAGAAGGTGCCGACCGAGGCCGCGGTGGCCTCCGACTCGATGATGATGGCGCCCGCGCTGGAGAGCACGATGTGACCACCGGATCCGCCACCGGAACCGCCGCCGATTCGGTCGAAGAAGATCGTGTTCTCACCACCACCGCCGTCGCCGCCGTTGGCGGAGAGTTCCCCGTCTCCAAGGATCTCGATGTTGCCGATGGCGAGCACCAGGATGCCTCCAGCGCCGCCGCCGCCGCCGGAGCCCTTCTCGTCCCCTGTGGGGTTGAAGGGCGTCTGCGGGAACGTCGAGGTCCGCGCGGCGTCTCCACCGCCGCCGCCGCCGGAGCCAGCGATGACGCCGGTCAGTTCGCCGAGGATTTGCTCGCCGCTGGAGGTCAGGAGCGTGCCGAGGAAGTCGTTGTCCTCGCGCTCATCGGTGAACGGCGAGGGGCCGCGGACACCGCCCTTGGCCGGGCCTGACCCTGAGACCGCACCGGTCGAGTCCGGGCAGCCCGTGAAGCCAGGCTCACCGTCCATCCCCACCAGGGTCTGGCAACGGATGAGACCGGTCGGAGCCCCGGTCTGGACGTCGAATCGCACGTCCTTTCCAGTGGTTCCGCCGCCGCCGCCCGCGCCTCGCCGGTTCTCGATCGAGCAGGTTCCAGGAGGCGCGAAGGTGGTCTCTCCGCCTCCACCGCCGAGGTTGGGAATGCCGAAGTACCCTTCGCCGGCGCCGCCCTGCGGCGTCGACTGGGAGGTCAGGAAGGACGCCGGACCACCGGCGCCGCCGCCAGCCTGGCCTTGAGCACCCTCTTCGGGCTGGTTCGTGGTGTTCAGCGTGCCGACACCAGCGTTGTCACCACCGTCGAGCGAAACCTCACCGCGGATGGTGACGGTGCCCGTGGCAAGAATGGTGCAGGTGTTCGGTCCCTGGATCACGAGACGACCACCGTCCTCGACGACCAGGTCGTTGACATCCACCACACCGTTGAAGACCGGCTGGGTGAAGAACGGCTCGCCGTTCGGCCCGCCGACGATCTGGTCGCCGGACGTGTTGAGGAAGATCGTCTCTCCCGTGCGGATGTACCAGTCGAAGTCGCCGCCGGGTCCGCCGGTGCCGTCGAAGTCGAAGGACGCCGCGAGGACGCCCTCGTTGTTCGGCGTCGACCAACCAGCGCGGGGAAGCGCCGAGGCAATCGCCGTGTCCTCGAGGGACCCAGTGCTCGTGCCAGGCAGGGTGAACGGAACGAGAATCTCGTCGCTCCCATCATCCTCCGTACCCCCGCTGCCCCCGGGGTTGGCGAGGGCCGAGGTCATCCGCGCGAAGTTCGTTTGGGTCGCCTGGACGCTGTCGCCGGTCAGGTCCTGGAACCCTTCCCGCACCACGACCCGAAGGAACGCGTCCTGGGGAACCACGCCGCCAGGAGTGACCTGGAGAGAGGAGCCCGTCTGGGTGCAGTTGTCGATCAGCGCCACAGTGGAAGGGACGCGGGACCAGTTCACCTCGTTGTAGCTGTACTGCATCTCGATCAGCTGCGAGTTGACGTTGCTCGTCCCCGCGAACACCGGCTGATTGAAGCGCAGGACGATTGAGAACTGCTCGTCGACGTTGCTGTACAGGTTCAACGGCACGGTGCTGCTGATCCCGCCGAGCTGCGTCACCGGATTGAACTGGAAGTACTCGGTCGTCCCGTCGCCGAATTCAACGGCAGACGCGGAGAGTGAGTCGAGCGGCTCACCGTTCAGTCCCCGAACTCGGACCTGCGGCGGGCCCGCCACGACGTCGACGAAGAGCACCAGCGGGTCGCTGGACTCCGGCGTCGAGAAGGAGATGTTCAGACCAACGCCGAGGACCGCACCAGAGGTGCTCAGGACCGTCACGCCGTTCGGGTCCGAGACCACCCGGAGGCTGTACTCACGGCCTTGCTTCAGGCCGCCGTTGGAGTTCAGGTCGTTTGTGGGACAGACCGGCTGAAAGCGCACCGTCCGGGCGCCTGAGGCGGTGAACGCTCCGATCGCCGGGGCGCCCTGCGTGTCGATGATCTGGACCGTGCTCAGGGAGACCGTGGTGAAGTCCACGTCCTCGTTGAACTCGACCTCGATGGCGCGGTTCAGCTGCCAGATCGAGCCGTTGAGCACGTTGGAACTCACCACGGCGAAGTCCGACCCAGGGGCGGTGCCTGCACCCCCCCCGGAATCGCTGCCGCTGCCGCTACAAGCGACGAGGGTGAGTGCCCCAAGAGAGGCAGCAATAAGGGCCTGGAGGCGTCGTTGCAGTCGCGGCATGGTGGTGATGTTCGCTTGGGGGGTGTTGAACATTCGGGAGGGAGCAGTCGCGCTCGGCGGCGAGGGGGTGCCGCGCTGGGACGTCGATTCGGGTTCGGTGGCCTCGGCGTGGAACGCACGAGGGAGAGAGAGGCGGCGCGAAGCCTAGTCCTGTGACCAGGTCATCGCGAAGGCGGACAGTTCCGGGGTTTGCACCGTCACGGGGTTGCCCACGAAGGTCAGGCGCACCTGGTAGAAGCGAGCGTTGTCGATCTCGCTCACTTCCGTCCTCCAGACGTCCGTGGCCCCCAGGAAGCTGATTCCGGGGTTCATGGCGTTGGTGTCGTGGTTGATCGAGCCGGCGATGGCCGCAGTGTCGACCTCGTTGTAGTAGTCGCCGTACAGGTCGAGCGAGAAGCCGTCCTCGGTGTAGTCGATGATCCCGTTCCCGAGACCGCCGTCGTCCGCGTCGTTGTCCACGCGGTAGAGGCCGGAGTTGTCGTACGTGAAGGACTGAGCGCCCCGGAAGCCGACTTGGATCTCCGTGCCCGGGGGCTGCGCCGACGGGCTCGGCTCGAGGATCGGTTGGTTGTAGACCCGGGTGCTGAAGTTGGCTTCGGAGGGGATGATCGACTCGTACCAGATCGAGTAGACCTGGCTGACGCGCGTGACATAGTCGATGCCGCCGAGGTGGACGGTGTTGTCACGACCGAAGGTCGGTGCGCCGCCGGTGGGCAGAGAGCCAGGGTTGAACCCGCCGTTGGAGATGCTCTGCGTGTCCGGGTTGACGAAGACCGTCGTGCCGGCCTGGTTCACGCCGCCCGTGCTGAAGGCCCGGAAGTAGGGGCGCGAGGAGGAGTTCACCGCCAACGCGAGCACCCAGGCGTTCAGGCCAATGGCCTCTGCGTCCGGGTAGGTCCGGAACTCCATCAGGAGCGGCAGCCCCACCGTCTGTACCTGTCCTGGGCGGTAGAAGGGAACGATGGGCGCATCGATACCGAGCGCCAGCAGGTAGGCCTGGGGCTCCACGCCACCGTTGGAGATGCCCGCACGGTCCCGGATCGTCGTGTCACGCCAGGTGTAGTAGGTGTAGTCCTCGGCCGGGATCCCGCGGTTCATCGGGAAGGGCAGGAGGCTCGCGCCCGTCGGCGTCGTGAACAAGTTGCCCGAATCCACGACGTACCCGCGCTCACGCGGGTGGACCGTGGTCCGCGGCGCTCCAGGGAGGACGTTGCCGTCGTATTGCGGTCGAAGCCCTGAGTTCTGGAACTGGGGGAAGAGACTCGACGGGTCAATGATCTCGTCCGGAGCGTAGCGGCAGTGCGAGAGTTGGATCTCGAACTGCGAGAAGGCGTCCGGGGTGATCACGCCACCCGACGGCTGCCAGTTCAGGCCCTCGACGTCGATGTTGATGTTCTGCGGGTCCGTGAGCGAGAAGCCCGCGTCGCAGTAGCGCCAGAGCGTCTGCATCTTCGACCCGAAGTTCGAGAGCGGCGTGACCACCCCCTGCGGGAACTGAGTCATCTGCTGAACGATCGCCTGGCTCTCGTTCACGGGAACAAAGCTACGGACCACAGGGCGCGGGCGAATCAGCTGACGAGTGCTGTCCACCAGGAACTGCCCGCCCCATTCAGGCTTGTTACCGAAGGGAGGCTCCTCGTCGATGGACGTGAAGCGACTCACTCGTCCTCCGGTGAGCTGAGAGGACTGCCCGGCGGCGACGATGAGGTCCACGGACGGGACCGTTTCAACGATGTTGCCCGCGAGGTCTCGCGGCGGGAAGTCATCCTCGATGTTGGCCAGCGTCAGGAAGTAGCTCTCAGCGACCCCCTGCTCGTGGGCCAGCGGCTGTCCGGGAACAAAGGTCACTCGACGCAGGTCTGCCGACTGCCCCACGCTCCCAACCACATAATCCGAGGTGGGAAGGTTGCCGACAGACGGAATGAGCGCCCGGGTGAGCGTGAGCGAGTCGAACGCCGTGAGCGACAGCGGGTCCATCGGCTCACTGAATCGGAAGGTCATCCGGGCGCCGGTGGAGATCCCGAGGCCGGGGTCCTCGGGGAAGCCAGCGGACTGCGGGAGGACCTGGGTGTAGCACTGGGGACGCTGTGCGTCGGCCAGCGGATCGAAGGCTGTCTGGTAGGTGGCGGGGACGGCGCCGAAGAGCTCCCAGTCGCCGGGGCCGCTCCACGCGGAGGGGTAGCTCAGCAGCTGGACGTCCACGTTGCTCACCACACCCGCGACCGGGGGGGGTGAATCAGTCGACACCTGAGCGAACACCCCGGACTGGTCGATCACGTCGCCGGCCTGGGGCTGCGATCCGCAGAGAGAGGACTGGAAGATGATCTGCGGGATCACGAAGCGGGTGCTCTCGGGACCGCCGACCTGCGTCGGGGCCGTCGGCACATCGATCGGCGTCGAGCCGACGACGACCGGAGAGAGTTCGTCGCGCAGGAAGCCGTTGAACGGGTCAGAGATCAGGTCGGGGCGGCCGCCGGAGCGGAACGCGC
The DNA here is from genome assembly GCA_938083085.1 of uncultured bacterium. Lineage (GTDB taxonomy): Bacteria > Planctomycetota > UBA1135 > UBA1135 > Saltatorellus. The sequence goes on along the minus strand of CALLKX010000042.1, from coordinate 73,739 downwards.
GCGTCACGGGACGGGTCGACGACGAGCTATCCACCGGGCCGTTATTGGCGGTTCCCAGCTGATGGTCGGTCAGGTTGGAGATCACCGTGGTGATCCCCTGTGCGGCGTTGGTGCGCGTCGGAATACGAATCTGAGCGTTCGCCTCGGTGAGCACGAGGCTCGGGGGCAAGCCAATCCCGTTGATCACGAGCGGCGGGTTGGACGCGAACGCCTCCAACTCGCTGACCGTCAGGTCGAGCACCACTCGGGTCGGGTACAGCTGGCCGCCGGGGCCGATGTCACCGTAGAACGCGGACGGGAAGATCCGGGCCTCGAAGGGGAAGGCCGGCGGGAGGCCCGTGACAAGCTGGATCGTGTTGCGGTTGATCGTGTTCGGGTCGATCAGATCGTCGAACGTCAGGACGACAGCGGAGTTCCGCGGAAGCATCGAGAAGACGCCGGAGGTGTTGAGGTCCTGAACCTGGATCAAGTCCAGGTTGGCTCCCGCCACTTGGACGAGTGTGACGAACTCCTCGAAGCCCTCCCGCGTGGAGACGTCTCGGAGCACCGTGAGGTTCTCCTGCCCGGTGACCGCGTTGAGTCCGATCTCGTAGTCAACCTGATCCGACTCCAGCGACTGAGGGATCACGAAGTCGTTTCCCATCGGAACGGCGACACCGTTCGCGTCCAGTCCGAACAACTGCACCAGGCGACCGAAGCGAGTAGAGACGAGGCGGATCTCCGTCGCGCTACCGCCCGAGTTCGTATCGGTGAAGAAGAAGGATCCATCGGTGATCCCCTGGCCCCCTCCCGGAGTGGACTCAACGGATGAGCCTCCCCCGCATGCGGTGGCCCCAAGGCCCAGGAGCAGGCCCGCCAAGAATCGGGGGGCGCGACTGGTTCGGAGCGAGTTGTTGGGCTGATGAATGGTCATCGGCATCGATACGTCGTTCATTCGGAGGACGTCACCTCGGTCGATGCTCCAGGAGCGTCGAGAGAGGGGGGCCCAGCGGGGGGGGAGGGAGTCGTCTTCTCGGTGGGAACCGCGACACGACCTTGGTCGCAGACCGCCGCAAGCGGTCTTTGGGTCGAACATTGTTCCACAGAGAGTACGGGGGTCAAGGGAGCGTACATGAGCAACCCCTGTGCCGGAGTCGCGAATCGACCCCAGAAACGGCTTGAGGGCACGATTCGGCCCTGGAAGCCCCCTCGCAGCCATGGCCCCGTGCGGAACCGCACACGTCCTCCCGCCCCTGTGATGGAGAACCGCCCCCCCCCCATTCCTTGCCTGCCTGGTCGCCCGCAGCCCGCTGCTGACCGTGAGCGGTGGGGTGCGCTCTCTGGATCCGCCGTGCGGCCCTCCCTGCGTGCGGGGGAACGACCCGAGGTCCAGGTCGCCTCCTCTCGGGTTGGACCTCGGCCCTCAGGCGCCCGTGGCGAGGGCAAGCGGCCCAATGATCCGATGGGACCGAGGCCCTGCGGAGCGGGGTTCCAGAGCAGAGGCCGGAGCGGGATCAGTGGCCAGTCAGGCCCACTGCGGGCCGGAAGCCCGCCTCCACGGCCGCCTCTTCGTTCCCGAAGAACACGAGGTGCTCCGGGAGGATGAGGCGGATGGTCCCCGCCTGGGGCGCATGAAAGATCCTGGAGCGGGAGCAGCCGATGACCGCGTGGGACAATTCACGGGTGCAGTAGGCGCAGGCCACGCGCAGCGGATCGCGATCGAGAATCCGAAAGCGCGGCTCCGCGTGCCGGGTCTCCGTCCGCGAGATGCAGGACGGGTTGGGGCAGGGATTGGGCCCCACGGGGACCCCGTAGGACTCGACGCTCTCGGACGGCTCCCCCGCAGACTCCAGGGGCACCCGCCCGAGGAGCCAGGCAAGGATCGCCATCCGGATCGGCACGCCCCGAGCCGCCTGCTTGAAGTAGATGCTCCGCGGATCAGCATCGACCTCGTCGCTGATCTCGTCCCGCCGCGGCAAGGGGTGCATCACGACCGCGTCCCGCAGGGATTCGGCGGCCATGGCGCGCTTCTCCAGCCGGAGGTAAGTCGTCTCGGAGAGTTCGGCCCCGGAGTGCCGTTCGGTCTGCGGCCGGGTCATGTACACCGCGTCCACGCTCTGCACCTCCCACCCACGGGCATCCGTGAAGAGCGAGAGCTGGTGGGGTTTCTGCGGCGTCAGGTACACCGCGTCACTGTTGGAGGCGAGGTTGCCGAGCCGGCGCGCATCCGCCCGCATGGGCTCGACCTGGAAATCCTCGTGGAGCCGCTCCACCACGTAGTCGGGGAGCTCGAGGCCAGCCTGGGGAACGCAGACGATGTTCGCACCGAACCGCGCCAGGGCATAGGCGAAGGAGTGCACGGTCCGGCTGTACTTCAGGTCGCCCGCAAGGACCACGTCCAGCCCCTCGATCTTGCCGCGCTCCACGTGCAGGTTGTACAGGTCGCAGAGCGTCTGGGTCGGGTGCTCGAGGCTCCCGTCGCCGGCGTTGATGACGGGGACGGGTGAGTACCGAGCCGCCAACCTCGCGGCCCCCTCACTCGGATGGCGGAGGACGATCACGTCCGCGTACCCGCCCCCCACAACCCGAATGGTGTCCGCGAGGGACTCGCCCTTGACCACGCTCGAGCTCGTCATCTCCGCCGCGGTCAGGACGCCGCCCCCGAGCCGGAGCATGGCCGACTCGAAGGACAGCCGCGTCCGGGTCGAGGGCTCATAGAAGAGGCTCGCCGAGATGAAGCCAGGACAGGTACCAGCGAACGCGCGAGGCTCCGCTGCGAAGCGGTCGGCCAGCCGGAAGAGCGCGTGCATCTCCTGGAGCGAGATGTCATCGATCGAGACGAGGTGTCTCGCCGTGGGAGCTTCACCGCCACCGGCGAGGACCGCCGCCTCACGGAGAGTCGGGGCGCCCTCCACTCGATCGGGTTCGCTACTGCTGTCCGCCGCTGTGTCCTGGGTCATTCGAGCCATCTCCTCGAGCAGGGTCCCGCGGAGGGGACCGTGCGCCCGCAGTGAAGAAGCTAGAGCGATGCGAGCAGAGAAGCGAGCGCCGAACCGTCGGCGGTCTCGGCCGTCGCGAGATCGCACAGTCGTTGCACCAGCTCCGGCTCGAAGGGGACGGGCCGCCCAGCGACCCAGGAGGGCCGGCCGCCGAGCCCGAGGTGCTCAATGAACAGGTCCCCGATGGACTCCCTCGCGTGCGCCGGGTCCTCGAGCGCGGAGATCCCGAGGGAGCCCCAACCCGCAGGGCTGGGGCCCGCCTGTTCCGCGGCGCGGCTCCACAGGTGGAGGCGACGGCTCGCTGGGCCCCTCCTCACAGGATCGCCGCTCGGGGGGTCTCCGCTCGGGGGGTCTCCGCTCCATGGGCCTGCTGCCCATCGCTCGGAGCCAGCCGGCGAGAGCTCGAGCACGAGATCGGCGCGTGAGGCCACCCCGCGGGCGAGCCGCTGCCCCTCGGCCTCCACGGACGCGCCGGGGTCCCCCTGCGCGACTCGACCCGCGAGGTCCCGCTCCCCCGCGGTATCCACCAGAATCACGGGCCAGCCGCCGAGCTCTGCAGGCGCCCCGAGCGCGTCCCGCGTGGTACCGGGGCGGGCCGTCACGGTCGCCTGCTCCTCACCGAGCAGCGCATTGAACAGGGTCGACTTGCCGGCGTTCACCGGCCCGATGATCGCCACCACCGCGGGCGCCCACAGGCGCGCGCAGCGCCCCCCCTCCGACGCGAGCGCCGCGAGCCGGCGCTTCCGCTCGCCGGGCTCCGCGTCGACCAGCTGCGCCAGCTCCTGGCGCAGGGCCCCACCGGCCTGGTCGAGGAGCACCCTGGCCCCGGTCGCGGAGGGCGTCGTCGCGGCGGCGCGCTCGGCACGTTCCTCGAGGGAGGGCCTCTCGCCGACGTCGGCTGGGGTTGTGACCGTCCCAATCCCCCCAGTCGACCCGGCATCCCCAGGCGACCCGGCATCCCCAGTCGACCCGGCACCCCCAGTCGACTCGGCACCTCGGGGCGGATCGGTGAGGAGGTCGACCACCGCGGACACAATGGACGGGCTCCCGTGGGTATGAACCTCGACCCACTGGCTTCGGCCGACGAGGAGGGCCTCATCCAGGGGCGGTTCATCTGGGGCGGATCCCGGCTCGCGGAGGATGGCAAGCCGCACCTCCCCCGGCCCGGGGATGCCAGCCCTCGAGAGCCCTCGGAGCCTCGCAATAGCGCCTGCGCCCCTGACGCAGAGGACCGCGACTCCACCAGCCCCGGGAGGCGTGAGCAGCTCGACGCTGAAGGCGGAGAGGCTCATGAGGAGTACGGTTGCGCGGCCGCCGCGAGGCCGAGGTGCACGAGGAGTTCGACCTCGGTGGGGCGACGGCCGAGCCCCGCCGCGACCCCCTCGAGGGCGAGGCTGCGAGCGCCGCCGGTCACGAATCCCTCGACCCCCGTGGTCCCGCCAAAGGCCTCCTCCGCGATCGACCGCGAGAGAGCCTCCACCGCGCCCCGGAATCCGACGACGACCCCTGATTGAAGGGCCTCCTCGGTGGAGCGGCCCAGCGCGGGCGCGTCCTGCTTGAGGGTGAAGTCGGGGAGCCGGGCCCCAGCCCGGGTCAGCCCCTCGGCGAGGGTCCCCGGGCCTGGAGCGATGGCCCCGCCGAGGAACACCCCCCCCGCCGCGGTGGGCAGCAAGGCGTCCACGGTCACAGCGGTCCCCGCGTCCACCACGAGGACGCCGACGGGAAGAGGCTCTCGGCCAAGCTCCTCGAGAGCACCCCGGGCCGCGTAGAGGCGGTCCCGCCCGCAGGTCTCCGGATGGTCGAGCCGAAGCTCCAACCCCGGGTCAGGGTTGACGGTCACGCCGAGCCCCATGCCCTCGAGGAGCCCTCGCAGACGCTGCTCCTCCGCGAGCGTCCCCACGGCGCTGATCGCCGCGAAGCGGGGCCGCTCGCCGCACGACGCCGCGCGGTCAAGGCATCCACCAAGGAGGAGGGTATTGAGCTCCCCCACCTTGCACGCAGCGAGACGCTCCGCGCCTCCCGGACTGACGCGTGCGACCGAGGCGCTGGAGTTGCCCAGGTCCAGGGTCAGCACCACATCCCCCGTCGCTTGCCCCCCGGTCACTTGCCCGGGCTGTGGTAGACGAGGGTCTCCACTCGACCCAGTCGAAGGACCTCGACGGTCCAGACGGAGTAGCGCTCGGAGTTGGCCTTGGCGAAACCGATCGCCTCCTGCTGGCTCCCGACGGGCGTCCCGTTGATCGAGATGACCACGTCCCCCGACTGTGCGCCGTGGCGCCCGGCGATCGAGCCCTCTCGCACCTCGGTAATCTCCACCCCCGCGCGCTTCCCGTCCTTCATGTAGGTGCGGGTCTTGACGTCGCTTGAGAGGATGGACTGGTAGTCCTGCGCGAACGCTTCCGCGTCCTCGGTCCCCAGGTAGAACTGGCCGTTGACCTGCTCAGTCCGGGCCCGGAGGTCCGACTCTTGCTGGCCGGCAATCGCGATCAGCGAGGTCCCTGAACGGGTCCGGAACTCCGTCCCATCAGCCAGGGACTCGATCAGGTCGGCGCCTGTGAGGGAGCTTGGGGTGAGGAACTCCCGTTCACGCTCCTCGTCCTCGAAGGAGAACTCCACGCCCGCCCCGGTGATCCGATAGACGCTGAACTCTCCCTCTGGCGACTTCGCGGTCGAGCCAACCGCGAACCAGCGGTCCGACGGGTCGGCCTGGAGGTCGGCGAGCCGCACGAGGCAGAGAGACTCGCCCGGGTCCCGCTCGTCGACCAGGACCATGAGCACCTCGAGCACCTCGGAGACCGGCGTGAGTCTGGCGACCACTTCGTCGGTCGCCGTGCTCACGGACTCCTCCACGATCTCGGGGAGCGCCCCGGTCCAGTTGGAGAGGAGGATGGCCGGCTTGATGTCATCCTCGTAGTCCAGCGCCGCCGCTCGCGGGGCGGCCGGCGACTTGACGTTGTTGAGCACCGAGTCAGCCCGCTTCAGGTCGAAGTAGGCGCGGTTCCGCCCGTCGGTGTAGTAGTCATACGCGACGTATGCCACGCCAACGAGGAGCAGTGTGGAGGCCAGGTAGGAGGCCGTCTTGACGATGCCGACGTTCATGGGACAGGAGGCGCACTGCGGGGAGCTCCCGGGGCGCCGCGCATTCAGTCGTTGGAGCTGTGATAGATGACCGTCTCGATCCGACCGAGGCGCAGGACCTCGACCTCCCAGACCGAGTAGCGCTCTGAGTTGTTCTTCGCGAAGGCGATCGCCTCCTGCTGACTGTTGACCGGATTCCCGTTGATGGAGATCACCACGTCTCCGGACTGGGCCCCATGGCGAGCGGCAATCGAGCCCTCACGGACCTCGGTCAGCTCGACCCCCGAGCGCTTCCCGTCCACGTAGCGAGTCTTCGTCTTCACGTCCTGGGAGAGGATCTGCTGGTAGCCCTCAGCAAACTGCTTGGCGTCATCCGAACCGATGTAGAACTGGCCGTTGCGGCGCTCCGTCTGCAGCGCGTCCGATTCGTTAGCCCTGCCCGAGCCCGACCCGACCAGGGTCCGGCTCACGATGCGATCCCCAGGGCCGAGGGTCCGGATCAGATCCCCGCCCTCCGACCGAAGGCTGAGTGAGACCACCTCCGAGGGACGCGCCGCGTCCGCGAAGGAGAACTCGACCCCGTCCGCGAGGATGTTGAGGACGGAGACCTGTTCGTTCGGCGCCGGCAGAGAGGCGCCGACGGAAAACAGCTGCTCTCTGGGCGAGATGTTGCTGTCCGAGAACCTGAGCGAGCAGAAGGAGTCCCCCGGATCACGCGGATCCGAGAGCACCATGATGACCTCGAGGATGTCCTCGACCGGGATGACGGGATCCGGCGTGTCCACCGACTCGGCCGCCTGAACGACCTCGGGAGGAGGGGGCTGCTTGCCCGTCCAGTCGAACTCGACGACCGCCGGGTTGATGTCCCGCGCGAAGTCCAGAGCGACCGGCACCGGCGCCTTCGGGGCCTTCACGCCGTTGAGGACGCCGTACGCGTGATCACCGTCAAAGTAGGTGACCTCGCGATCGTTCTCGTAGTAGTCGTACCCCGAATATGCCATCGCGCTCATGCAGGCGAACGACGACAGGTAGGCGAGGGACTTGATCGTGGGGACATTCATGGCTCGGTCAGGGTCTCACCCCGCTCGGGAGCAGGTTAGCACCCAGACGCCACGCCACGGAGATCCTTCCCGGGGACACCAATTTTGCCCCCTTGTCCAGGATCAGAGGCCCCCCTTGCGGAGCCGCAGCCCGGTCTCCCCCGTGGGGTCAGGGGCCTGAGGGGTCTTGAAGCTGTGTCCCGACTCGCCCGTCTCCGCTCGCTGAGCCTCAGCGCGGGCCTTCCCGCGGACGCCCCCGTGGATCCCCCGGAGGGTCATCAGGAGTTCGTCCGGCCGATCGGAGGTCTCACAGGCGTCCTCCAGAGAGACCGCTCCGCTCTGTACGAGCTCCGCAAGGCGGCTGTTCAGCGAGACCAGTCCCGGCTCCATCCCGGACTCGATGACCCGGCCGAGCTCCGTGGTCTTGCCCATCTCGAGCAGCTCTCGAACCTGGGGCGTCGCGCTCATCAGCTCGTATGCGGGGATCAGCCCACCTCCAGCGCGAGGAACCAGCCGCATGGACAGGACCCCGGCGAGGGTGTCCGCCATCCGCTGCCGGATCTGGGCGTGCCGCTCCACGGGGAAGTAGCCGAGGATCCGATCCACCGTCTGCGCGGCGTTGACGGTGTGCATGGTGGACATCACGAGGTGCCCTGTCTCGATCGCCTCCAGCGCCGCGAGCACCGTCTCGGCGTCCCGCATCTCACCGATGAGGATCACGTCGGGGCTCTGCCGCAGGGCGTGCTTGAGCCCGAGCTTGAAGGACGCCGTATCGGTCCCGATCTCACGTTGACTGATGACGCAGTAGCGCTCCTTGAAGAGCAGCTCGACCGGGTCCTCCAGCGTGACGATGTGCCGCTCGACGTTGCGGTTCATGAACTCGATCATGGCCGACAGGGTCGTCGACTTACCCGAACCCGCGACACCGGTGACGAGCACGAGGCCGCGCTTGCGCAGCGCGAGCGCCTTCAGGTCGCCCGCGGGGAGATGAAGATCGTCCAGCTCGGGGGCGTCCTCGTTGATGCGGCGGATGACGATCGCCGGCTCGCCCATTTGCTTGTAGGCGTTGATCCGGAACCGACCGAGTCCGTCGAGGTCGAGGGCCGCGTCCGCCGCCCCGAATTCGATGAACGCCTCCATACGGCGCTCTCCCAGGATTCCCTTGAGCACCTCGAGCATGGGCCCGGGGCCCGGGACCTGGCCGTCAAGGAACTTGATCCTGCCGCTCAATCGCTGGGAGGGTCTCCCACCGCTGCGAAGGATGAGGTCGCTGGCGTTCGCTGACACCATCTGCCGCAGCCAGTCTTCGATCAGGTGCCTCGGGTTGACCGAGGCGGATGAGGGGTTGACGCTCTCGTCAATCTCGACGCTGAGGCGCCGTGAGTGCGCGGGCGGGGCCTCGGGCTCCTCCGTGGTCTCGGGGTCGCGCTCCGCCGCGCCGACGGGCCCAGCCAGGTTCTGCGCCGCCAAGTCTTGGGCCGCCAAGTCCTGGGCCGCCGCGTTCTGGGCAGTGAAGTTGGTGGCTGCGGGGCCGACTTCCGAGAGGGTACCGAGTGGAACATCCTCCCCCTCCTCGCGCGGCAAGCCGTCCTCGAACGAGAAGAGCCCCTTCGCGACGCCGTCCTCCGTCGCGGCGGACGGCAGCGGCGGCAGCAGCGCATCCGGCCCGGTGCTCAACGCAGGTCCGGTGTTGAACGCAGGTCCGGGCGCCGGCACGGCCGGAAGCTCCGCAGCCCCGCCGCTCGCCACACCCTCGTCGCTCGCGCCGTCTCGATCCGTTGGCGCGATCCCTTTGAAGCTGAAGTCGTCGTCGGAGATGTTGTTCACTGCTATGCCCTCGCTCGCTGCTTGCACAATCTTGGCTTGTGCGATTCGCCTGACCCCGCTGGACGGGCTCCCACGGCAAGGCATCGACGCCCGAGGGGCAGCCCCTTGAGGACCCAATGGGCCGGTCCCACTGCCTCTCACGCCGGGACAACTGGTGGGCCCGAGGCGGGCGCGGCGGGCCTCAGGCCTCGTCCAGCCCTCGGACGACCCGGTGGGCGTCCCGGAGCACCTCGTCCACGCCGGTCCCGAGGATCGACGACATGCCCAGCACCGTGCTCCCGGCGACAACGCGGAGCTGCTCGAGGCGCTCTTCCCAGCCGTCGTCCTCGAAGCACTTGGACGCCACCGTCAGGCGAGGCTTCGCGTGCAGCTCAGGCGAGTATCGCCGGAGCTCGTCCTCCAGGGTCTCCCATGCCACCGCGGGCTCCCGCTCCGCTGCCGTGGACACGTCCACCAGGTGGACGAGGATCCCGCACCGCTCGACGTGCTTCAAGAAGCGGTGTCCCAGCCCCGCGCCCTCTGCCGCCCCTTCGATCAGCCCGGGCAGGTCCGCGATCACGAGCGTGTCGTATTCCTTGACTCGGGCAATCCCGACCTGAGGGTCGAGCGTGGTGAACGGGTAGTCCGCGACCTTGGGCCTCGCGGCAGTGACGCGGCTGATGAACGTTGACTTGCCCGCGTTGGGGAAGCCGAGGAGCCCGACCTCCGCGAAGATCTTCAGCTCCAGCCGCAGTCGCCGCTGCTCCCCAGGCGTGCCGTGCGTGGCCTTCCGCGGCACCTGCCGGATGGCCGTCGCGAAGCGAGTGTTGCCCTTGCCCCGCTTGCCTCCCTCGGCCACCACGAGGCGGTCCTCGGCCCTTGCGAGGTCGCGCATCAGGTTGCCGCGCTCGGAGTCATACACCAGCGTCCCGACCGGGACGCGGATTTCCTCGTCCGGGGCGCTCTTCCCCGTCCGGTTCCGCGGCCCGCCCGGCTGACCGTTGCGGGCGGCGTAACGGAACCTGCGGCCGATATCGAGCAGCGAATGGACGTTGGGGTCCGCCACGAACACGACGCTGCCGCCGCTCCCGCCGTCGCCGCCGTCGGGACCACCGAGGGGGACAAGCGCCTCGCGGCGGAACGACACAATCCCGTCCCCGCCCTTGCCGGCGACCACCTCTACCTCAGCCTCGTCGCGGAATGTGGACATGTCAGATGTGCAAGCGCCGGCGCTGGACGAGAGTGTCCAGGCGCCGGCGCAGAGCGAACCCTGAGAGGGTCACTCAGCGGTCGCGTCCACGTGGACACGACGGCCGGTCTGGAAGCGGACGGTGCCGTCCACAAGTGCGTACAGGGTGTAGTCGCTGCCGAGGCCGACGTTCTTACCCTGCTTGAAGCGGGTCCCGCACTGACGGACGAGGATCGTCCCGGCGGTGACCTGCTGACCACCGAAGCGCTTGACGCCGCGGAATTGGGGGTTGGAATCGCGGCCGTTACGGGTCGAGCCCTGTCCCTTCTTATGTGCCATGTCTGTGTTCTCCTTTCAGGCGCCGAGCAGGCTCAGCCGTTGATGTCCGTGATCCGGACGCGAGTGTAGGACTGCCGGTGGCCGCGCTTGACGCGGATGTTCTTGCGGCGCTTGAAGCGGAACACGACGAGCTTGTCGCCGCGCGCCTCTCCGACCACCTCACCGGTGACCTTGGCGCCCTCGACGGTGGGCTTGCCGATCTTCACCGAGCCCTCCTCGCCGACGAGCAGGACGTGGTCGAAGGTGATCGTGGAGCCGCGCTCCGCGTCGTCCATGAGATCGCAAAGGATCTCGTCGCCAACGCGTACGGTGGCCTGATTGTTTCGGTCGCTGATGATCGCGTACATCTGGGTCGCATCCGGGCCCGATGCGCTCCGGATGGAGGCGCCGGGCGTCCGGCTATCCCACGGTGTTCTCTCCCGGGGGCCGCTCGGCTGGCCGAGGGGGCGAAGAGCATACGACGGGCCCCCTCCGAGCACAACCGCCCTGGCACCCCTCCCCGCGAGTCATTGGGGCCCCCAGCGGGCCGCCCCCTGACCCACCCAAGGGTGGAGTCCGCCCCGTGAACCGGTGAAGAGACCCACCGCAGCGTCAGCGAGACAAGACCCAAGCACCCTCCCGGGGTCCTGCGGCGTCCCCTCCTCGCCGCAGCGTAGACCCAGGCGTGCTCCTAACGAGGGGCAATGCTCCCGGGGCCCTCACGGCGCGAGGCGCTCCTGCGGGCCGCGTGCGCCCAACCGCCGCACCCGGGGGGGGGGGCGCCTGCGGGCGGCGAGGGCCGGCCCTCGCAGGTCCTGTCAGGACCTAAGTACCGGGGAGCGGGCGCAGCCCGCTCCCCGGACCAAAGTCAGCGTTTCCTGCGGCCGCCCGGGCGAACCTCGCGCCCATCAGCGCGGAGGTAGCGCAGGACGCTGTCCTCCATCTGGTCGGGCACCGCGGTGAGCTCGATCTGCTTCTCGGAGCGGTGCTCGAGGGCGCGCACCCAGTCCCACAGGTCCTCCTTGAGGTATTGGACGACCTCCGGGTGAGCCCTGACCTCGACCTTGGTGAAGCCCTTCTGGACCACGGCTCCACCGAGCCGGCGGAGGATCGCCTGGGACCGAGACTCGACCGTCCGGACACGGCCTGTGCCGCGGCAGCGAGGGCAGGCCTGGAACACCTTCTTGTGCGTGCCCGGGCCGAGCCGTTGACGGGTCAGTTCGAGCAGCCCGAACTGACTGATCCTGCCCAGCTTGCTCCGGGCGCGGTCGTCCGCCAAGGCATCACGCAGGGAGCGCTCCACCTGGCGGTTGCTCGACGAGCGGACCATGTCGATGAAGTCGCAGACGATGATCCCGCCCATGTCCCTGAGCTTGATCTGCCTGGCGATCTCGGGCACCGCCTCCATGTTCGTCTTGAGCGCAATGTCCTCGAAGTCGTAGCTGTCCGTCCGGGTCCGGCCAGAGTTGACGTCGATCGCAACCAGCGCCTCGGCCTGGTCGAGCACGATGGAGCCGCCGGAGGGCAGGTCCACCCGGCGGGAGAAGATCCGCTCGAACTCCTGCTCCAGCCCGCTCTCCTGGAAGAGCGGCCGGTCCCCCTCGTAGCGCTTGATGCGGCCCACGTGCTCCGGCATCAGCTTCTCTGCGAAGTTCACCATCTGCTCGTAGACCGTGAAGTCGTCCACGAGCACCTCCTTCGTCCGTCGGTTGAAGAGGTCCCGCAGCGTCCTGGTGGCCACGTCAGACTCGAGGTAGAGCGGGGCCGGCCCGCGGCTCCCTCGCAGCTTCTTGCCGAAGGACTCCCAGAGACCGAGCAGGTAGTCGAGGTCCCGCTGGAGGTCGGCCTTCGTGCGCCCCACGCCCGCGGTGCGGACGATGACCCCCATGTCGGAAGGGGTCTTGAGGCTCGCGAGGATGCGCTTGAGGCGCTTCCGCTCCTTGTCGTCCGGGATCTTCCGGCTCACGCCGGTCCGGGACATCGACGGCATCAGGACGAGGTAGCGCCCGGGCATCGAGATGTACGTGGTGAGCGTCGGGCCCTTGTCACCGATCGCGTCCTTGGTGACCTGGACCACGACCTGATCGCCCACCTTGAGGAGCTGATCGATCGGACGCCGTTCACGCTGGGGCCTGCGCTCGGAGCGCCCCCTGGCGCGAGCTCCACCCTTGGCCGAGCCCTTGCTCGCCTTCCGGCGAGAGGAGGCCTTCTTCTTGGTCTTGCGCTCGGACTTCTTCGCCGACTTCTTCCGGGAGGCCTTCCTCGTGCTCCCCTCGGCGCCACCATCGGCAGAGGAGGCCTTCTTGCGACTCCGCGTGCGGCTGGAGGCCCGCTTGCGGCCGCCTTCGTCCGAGTCAGCCTCGCCACTCGAGTCGCCATCCGTCTCGGAAGACGAGGCCTTCTTCTTGGAGCTGCGACGCTTGCGCTTCTTCCGCGCAGGCTTCGCGTCACCATCACCGCTCGGCCCATCGCCGTCATCCATGGACGCCACGCGTGAAGATGCGGGACGCCGCGAACGGGAGCGGAGAGACCTGGTGCCCTGGGGCTCACTATCGTCGTCGTCTTCGGCGGCGTCGCCTTCGGCGTCAGCCACGATGCCAGTCGCGAAACCAGGGGCGGCCTCGCCCTCGTCGCCCTCGTCGTGGTCGTCGTGGTCGTCGTGGTCGTCGTGGTCGTCGTGATCGTCGTGGTCCGGCCCGTCGAGGTCGCCCTCCGCGGCGTGCTCCTCGTAGGGCTCACCGTCGTGATGCGCCTCCCCATCGGACTCGTCTGTCGCGTCCTCGGGTGTGCTGTCGTTGGCCGAGCGCCCCTCGTCGCCAGGGCCTCCGCCTTCGGGGCCTCCGCCTTCGGGGCCTTCGTCTTCGGGGCCTTCGTCTTCGAAGTCCTCGTCGTCATGGTCCTCGTCGAGAGCGTCTGCCTCCTCGGACCAATCGGCGTCGTGATCGCCCTCCTCGTCATGGTGGCCCCCGGTGAGGAGGTCCTCCAGTTGGAAGTCGTCATCGGCGTAGATCGGGAGCACGTCCGACGTATGCAGGAAGCCGTTCCGGCCCTGCCCGAAGTCGATGAAGGCTGCCCCGATCGCGGGCTCGAGGTTGACGACCCGGCCCCGGTAGATGTCGTTGACGAGAGTCTTCTGACTCTCGGCCGTCATCAGGATGTCCTCGATCCGCCCGTTCTCGTAGACCGCAACCCGGCGTTCCTCAGGCTCCACCGCGTTGACTGCGATCGTCTGGGTCCGCATCGCCTCGGCCTCAGCCGCCTTCTCCTCGGCGGTCTTGGTCGCGGCGGCCTTGGTCGCGGCGGTCTTTGTCGCTCCGGCCGAGCCGGCCTTCTTGGCGCGGCGCCGCGTCTTCTTTGCAGTGCGCCCCTCGGACTCCGCCTCGCCCTCAGGCTCAGCCTCGGGCTCGCGCTCGTCGTCCCCATCGGAACCGGAGCGGCCCGTGGCCTTCTTCCTCGATCGGCGACGGCGACGCTTCTTCCTGCCGCCCTCCCCGTCCGAGCCGGGCTCATCGGTGTCAGCGGAATCGCCGTCACCTCTCGAGCCGCCGTCCGTTGAGCCGCCACCTTCGGAGGCGTCATCCCCCGACCCTGCGTCAGACTCGTCGCGGTCGGAAGAGTCGGACTTGCTTGACCTGCGACGGGACTTGCGGCGGGTCCGCTTCTTGCGACCTCCCGCGGGCTCATCCTCGTCCGTGCCTTTCTCGGCGGAGTCGCTGCGTTCCTCGACGGAGTCGGTGCGGCTCAGGCCGCCCGCGAGCTCGTCTTCCTCGCCGGGGATGGCGTCCACCTCCGGCGAGTCCTCGTCCTCGCCCTCGCCGCGCTTGCGTCGGCGACCGCCGCGGGAACCGCGCCGACGCCTCTTGCGTCCGCCGCGCTCATCGGAGTCACCGCCGTCGTCGGCATCGCCCGGCTCGGTGGAGTCCTCGCTGCCAGTGCGCGCGGAGCGACTGCGGCCGGAACGGCTGCGGCTGCTGCGGCCATCCGAATCGTCACGGCTGCTGGAGTCGTCTCGGCTGCTGGAGTCGTCTCGGCTGCTGGAGTCTTCACGGCTGCTGGAGTCTTCACGGCTGCCGGAGTCTTCACGGCTGCTGGAGTCTTCACGGTTGCCGGAGTCCTCACGGCTGCCGGAGTCCTCACGGTCGCCAGAATCGCCCTTGGGGGCGTCGTCGACCTCGCGCTTCGGCGAGGACCGGCGCCGAGCCCCGCGTGCCCTGGAGGCCTTGGGCGGCGAGGCGTCCCCCTCGGCTCCGGCGGAGTCTCCAGCCGCGCTGTCGGCGTCAGAACCTTCCTTGGGCTCCGAAGCCGCGGCCTTCTTCCGGACGGGCTTCTTTCGAACACGCCGCTTGCGAGCGGGCTTGTCGGCGGGGCCGCCGGCCTCTCCGGCCGAGTCGGAGCCCGGCGCGCCTGCGCCAGAGCCGGATTCGATACCGGCGCCGAAGCCACCGGCTCCGGTCTCGTCAGGGCCTTCCCATGCGGGGAGACGGCTCGAGAGGGCGCGGAGAATCATCGAGTCAGCAGAGCGATCTCTGCTGACGGGGTGCTGATCTGTCATCGTTGTAAAGCGCCCACCGAGGTGGCGCGCGCCCTGTCATCCAAGGCCCTCTGTGGAGGGCCTCGGGACCGGGCGCAGCGTCGACAACCGCGGGGCGCGGCGCGGCCCGCGATGGGCCGCTGGGTAACTGTGTTTCGAAGGGGGGAGCGCGCGGCCGAACAAATTCGGCGCAGCGCCCCGGCGATCCCCGCACGAGAGGCGGGGCTGGACGTGATCGGGACGAGGTCGCTGATCGGGGAGGAGCCCAGGGGGGCCTGGCCTCGGAACCGTCCCGCGGATAGCGGGTAGCAGCGGGTCCTTCTGGGGCTGGGCCGCGGAATGCTCCTCGGCCCACAGGACTCTCGCAGAGCCCAACCCTGGAGTCGAACATCCCCGCCCAAAAAGGACGAAGGAGGCCCTTGGAGTGCCTGGGGTGGGGCCAAGGGCCGGAATTTGACCTCCTGGGGGGTGCCGCCCGCCCGGAGTTACCTGGCTCTATTTCTGGGGCAGCGGCGAGGTCGGGAGGCCCCCCGTCTGGGAGGCCTCCGACCGAGGGATCTCACTCCGTGTCGTCGTCGAGTAGCGCCTCGACCTCATCGGCGAGCCGGTTCTTGCGGCGCTGGAGTTCCTGCTGGAGCAAGAACTCGGCGTCCTCGGAGTTATGAACGAGGGACGGCGTGATGAAGATCAGGAGGCTGCGGCGGTCGCGGGCCTCGTTGCGATACTTGAAGAGTTCGCCGAGGACCGGGATGCGCGAGATGTACGGCACCCGGCTCAGGGTCTTGGTCTCCGCGTCCGTCGTGAGGCCGCCGATGACCATGGTCTGGCCGCTCTCGAAGATCATCTGCGTGAACAGAGTCGAGGAGCGGGTCCGCGGGAGCGCGATGGAACCCTCACCGCCGGCGGAGCCAACCGTGAAGACATCAAACCCGGCCGGCGCGAGAGCGCTCGCCCCCGTTCCTGAGAGGCTCGTTTCCTTGGGAATGACCTCCATCCGGATCTTGCGGGTACCAGGGATGACGTTCGGCCGCACGAGGAGCTGGAAGCCGATCTCCACCGGCGAGCCCTGGGCCTCGGCCACGGTCAGCTGCAGACCGCCCGCCTGGCCCTGCTCGGACTTGGCCTCGGCGTATCGAACGGTCTCCCCCACGAAGATCGTCGCCTCGTTTCCGTCGAGCGTCACGATCTTGGGGGCCTGAATAACCTCCGACTTCGTGTCCCGCTGGAGCATGCGCAGGGTCGCCTGCACCTGGTTGAAGCTCAAGGCGCCGAAGATCGTCGCGGGGACCTGGGTGGTCCCTGCGTTGATGGCGCCGCCCGCCGGGTCGTTTCCGGCGTAGGGCCCGAACCCGGTGTCCGAAGCGATGATGCTGTCCTCCCAGCCCCCCTCGCCCATGCTGAAGGGGAGCTCGATGGGGATCTGCCCGCCGCTGACGGAGACCCGGGCGCCCTCGTCGCCGTAGTCGACGCCGAGGTTGAGCAGGTCGGAGTTCGCCGTCGAGACGAACTTGAGGTCGACGAAGATCTGGCCAGGCTCGACATCGAGGCGGCGCAGGATCTCCTGAATGGTCTCGTGCACCTGGGTCGTGTCGCGGACAAGAATCACGTTCTGCGACTCGATGAACGTCAGGTCTCCGGTGTCGGAGAGCGCGCCCTCGAGGGCCGCGAGGATCGAGAAGTGCTCCGAGGCGGGGCCGGACGGAGGCTGCGATTGCCCCTCGACGAACTCGCTCTTCAGAACCGCCGCGCGGGAGCTCTTGGGCCGGATATAGCGCAGCTGGTAGCTGCGGGTCACCTTCTGCCTCTCGAGCTGGGCGGGATCGACCACGCTGAGAATGTTCCGCGCCTGCTCGACCACGGTGTAACCCCGGGCCTCGCAGATCTGTTCGAGCGCATCGCGCCAGGGGACGTTCTTCAGGCGGAGCCTGATCGTCCCCTCGACCTCGGGGGCAATGATGACGTTGGCGTCCGCGGCCTTCGCGATCGTGGAGATGACCTCCCTGATGTCCTGGTCGTCAAAGACGAACTCAACGCGGATAGGGCTGCTGATGGTCAGGACTCCAGACTTGTCCTCCTCTACCACGCACCCCGCAGACTCCGCGGCGTAGTCCAGGGCGTCACGCCAATACACGTCCGACAGCTTGAGCGTCTTGACCTTCTCGTCCCCTCCCGCGAGGATCACGAGGTTGGCACCAGACTTCTCGCGCAGGTACTGGACGACTTCGGAGAGGTCCCGCTCGACGATGTCGATGTCGACCCGAGCGTCAAGGCTCGGCACCTGAGCGGTCGCGAGCGGAGTGAGAGCGGCCAGGCAGAGGCCGATCGCGTTGAGGTGTTTGATGAGTTTCACCAGGAGTCCTTCTGTCCGACGAGCGGACGGTAGTTTGCTTGGAGTGGCGTTGATTGTTGATTGAACGGTGCGGAGTCGGAGGCGGCAGTCCCCCTCGTCGCGCTCGGAGGGAGCGCGTCTCAGAACTCTCGCGTCACGATGGCGCCGCGGAAGATGAAGTCGACCTCGTTGGGCCGGACGCCGTGGACGACGAGCTCATCCCCCACCAGGTCGCCGACGGTCCGGCGCTTGCCGTCGATGATGATCACGGGCTGGAGGCCTTCGATGATGGCCACGCCGCCGACCTGAAATTCGATCTGACTGAAGTCGCGGAGGATCGTCGCCTCCTCGCACAGGAGCAGCAGCCAGTCGGCGAGCTCCTCGCGCTCAGGGTCGTCTACGAGGAGTTCCAGGGAATCCTCGATCGCGTCGAAGGCGTCGAGCGCGTAGTCGTACTCGAGCGCTTCGATGTAGCCGACCATCGTGTCACCGACGGTCTGGAGCGCCGTGGCGCTCGGCCCCTCGATCGCCTTGCTCCGGTCGAGCGCGAGGCGCAGAACCTCGAGCGGCTCGCCGACCATGGTGTCCAGCCGCTTGCGGGCCGGACGGTAGGTGATGCGTCCCTCGTCCTCGATACGGCGGAGGTCCTCGCCGATGCGGAGGATCAGCTTCTCGAGCTCGCTGCGCTGCACCATCCGCTCCAGGACGGACTTGGCTGCGATGGACGCGGCCCAGTAGCCCTGCGCCTCTTCGACGCGGGCCACGAGCTCGTCCACCTCCTCCTGCTGGCGCTGGACCGTCCACGCGTTCGGGTCGTCCACCCGCGCCGGCACCCGAGGATCCACCAGCGGGTCGCGACGACCCCGGGGTCCCTGGTATCGATAGGTCTGGAGGTTCAGCGCCTGGCGACGGACGCCGATCTTGCCCGAGAGCAAGTCACGCTTCCGCTCGTAGCTGCGGATCTCGACCTCACCCTCATTCGCGCCGGGAGGGACGTACTTGTAGGTCTCGACGTCCAGGACGATCGTGTGGCTCGCGAGCCCCTCGTCCAGGATCTGCCTGCGGTTCGCCGACTTGATGCTGAGCGACGACACCGCCATGAAGCGGCTGTGGGTCTCGATGCGGTTCAGGAAGTCGAGCACCTGGAAGGTGTCACCGGCCAGGCGCCACTGGTACGAGACGCGTTCGAATGCCGAGCGCGTGCGCTGCCGTGCGTTCGACCTGGACGTGGGCTTGAACCCTTGCGAGCTCACCCCGGCCTCCTGCATGTACTCCTGGAAGTCGCGGATGACGTTGTTGAGGTCCTTCGTGTCCGGGAGGATCTCACGGATCCGATCCGAGATCTCGCGGAGGATGATGACCTCCTGCTCGACCTCGGGCGTCGACTGCACCGTGGTGCGTGACCTCTTGATCTGATCACGGAGCGAGACGACCTCGGCCTGCGCCGTGTCCACGCTCTGGATCTCGCTGAAGATGAGGTACCCGAGGAGGAGCGCGAGGCCCGCGGTGATGCCGCCGAAGGCGGACCAGAATTGCTTGTCGTTCACTGGTCTTCCCCTTGGGCCGCTTCGCGGTTCTTGAGGCGGTCCTGCGGGCTAAGCAGGTTCATCCGGAGCGGGAAGGACCAGGTCACCGAGGGGATGAGCGTCTCATCCGGCTTCTCCTGGGTGGCTTGGAGCGGCTCGGGGGCCTCGAACATCGCCATCAAGGACGAGAGTGAGGGGTCCTCGAGGTCCTCGGCGAAGTTCGCCAGCTGGGCGTAGGCCTCTGCGCCAGAGACGCCGTCCGCGGACAGCTTGCCGAACTGGTTCCTGTCCGCCTTGACCTCTGCTTCGAGGTTGTTGAACCAGATGAAGTGGTCGACACCCTCCCGGCCGGCGTGGACGACGTCGATCATCTCGTCGAGCGTCTTGGTCCACAGGACCCGGTTCTTGGTGATCTCGGCGAGCGTCTGCTCGCGCTGGGAGCGCGTGGAGATCTCGGCCTTGAGGTTGTTGTGGTAGTCCACCTGCCACTTGAGCCCTGAGAGGTCCGCCTGGAGCACATCCCTCGTGGTCTCCACGTTGGCCTTGACGCCGAAGTGAAGGTAGCCCCAGTAGGCGAAGAGCGAGGTGTTGAGGAGCACGGCCGCGCTGATGGCGGCGATCATCCCGATCGGAGACTTCGCCCTCCGGCGATACTCTTCGGGGAGGAGATTGACGCTGATCATTGGTTCACCACCCGGGACGCGAGTCCGACGGCAACGACGAGGGAAGGGGCCCACGCCTCGAGTTCTTCGACGTCAACTCGGTTGACGTCCACGCGGAGTCCCTCGAGGGGGTTCCAAAGTCGCGTCGGTCGAGCGACGGCCTGCTCGACGTACTCCGCGGCTCCGGGTGCGAGGACTCCCCCGCCCGAGAGCAGGACCTCTGTGACCGTGAGGCCTTCGTTGTGTTCGACGTAGTCCATGGAGAGCATCAGCTCAGACGCAAGGTCCTCGAGGACAGGACCGATGGCCGTTCGTACCTCGGCCTGGTGCTCTTCAGATGTGCGCTTGACGGCTTCGGCTTCGAACCCCTCGAGGCTCAAGCGGCGTGCGACCGCCTGGGTCATGTTGGCTCCACCGATGGGGATCTCCCGGCTGAAGCAGCTGACCCCTCCGCGCATCACGTTGATCGAGGTGACGCGCGAGCCCACGTCGACGAGGGCCGTCGCGCGGTTTTGCCTTCCGTCAGCAGCCTCGGAGACCGGCATGACGCAGAGCTCCCAGGCGTTGGCGATAGCGAACAGGTCCAGGTCGATCGCAATCGGGAGCAGGCCCGCGCTCTGGATCATCTGAGCCTGGCCGTTCAGGCGCTCAGACTGGCACGCCGCCACCAGGACAGACATCTCGGGGTCATCCGGTGTGCCTCGGCGAAGCGGAAGACAGTCGAGGATGAAGTCCTCGTCCGAGGCGACGATCTTGTCGGCCTCGAACTGGATCGCCTGCTGCAACTCCGAGTCGGACATGGCCGGCATGGACAGATAGCGAACCACCGTGTCCTGCCCGGATACGCCGGAGACGACCCGCTTGGAGCGGAAGCGGCCCTCCTTGAAGACCTGCTTCACCGCATCGTCGATGCTGCCTCCGGGTGGAAGCTCGGCGCGGCTGAAGCCGGTGATGACCGGCTCCTGCCCCTCAAGCGTGATCTCGACGGCCTTGACGACCGAACTCCCGAGGTCGAGTCCGACCACTCTATTCTTGCTCCGAAACACTTGCCTTGCCCGTTGGTTGGGAGGCCGCACTCGATGGGGTTGCCCCGGCGGCTTCACTGGCTCTGTCGTCCAGCCCCATCCAATGGGTTGAGCGGCCGTCCCAAAAAAGAGCAGCGGGGTGCCTTCACTGGGCCCCAGAGGGGTTTCCTCCTCCCCGCGGCCACGCCCTCAGGGGGCTCCTGGAGCACCCCATGGCTCGGCACGGGACCGGGGCGGCCCCCCCCTGGAGAATCCCAGGAATGCGCGCCCGGTGCCCAGCGACGCCCCCGTACCGGGCGCCTGAGAGCCTCGAGGCCTCTGCCGGCCTTGGTGGGGTCCTGACCCAGGTCTCCCCTGACCCAAGTCCCCCCAGACTCGCTCGCCCATCGGGGCCCTCGTCCCAGGCCAGCGGGTACTGGGGCCGGCTCTGAGCGAACGGCACTGCGCGGCTGGCACTGCGCGGCTGGCTCTGCGCGGCTGGCACTGCGCGGCCGGCTCGGGTCCGGCTCGGGTCCGGCTCAGGAGGCGCCTTCTCGCTCGCCGAACCCGGAGGCGAACAGCTCCGCCAACCCGGAGAGGAGTTCCTCCGCCCCGCCCCCATTCGCGCTGAGCTCGAGCTCGGTCCCCTGGCGAGCCTCGAGGGTCATCAGCTCGAGGATGCTCTTGCCGTTCACCTCACGCGTCCCTTCACCCGCGGGCCGGATCCTGAGCGAACAGGCGTGGCTCATGGCCATGGACACGATGGCGTGACAGGGACGGGCGTGCAGCCCAGCCTCATTGACGACCGTGACGTTGCGGCAGTTGGTCATGATCAGATCCCCTCAAACCTGCGAGGGGAACGTGCGCGGGCCCCGCGACGGGGCTCAGATCGAGGACATCTCCTTGAGGAGCCCGACCAGTTGCGGCTTGGTCTTCGCCTGAAGAGCGAACGCGCGGAAGTCAGTGGCCCTCGCGAGCTTCGCGATCCAACGCATCATCTCGAGGTGCTCCTCGGGATTGTATTCCTCCGTGGGGCCGTGGGGCCGAATCACGGTGAAGAGGATCTGGACGGGTGCCCCGTCCACGGCCCGCCACTCCAGGCCGTCCGCGCAGACGGCGAGGGAGCAGACGGCCTCCGTGAGGCCCTCCACCTTCACGTGCGGGATCGCCACGTTCATCCCCACGCCGGTCGACGCCAGGGTCTCCCGGTCATGCAGCGCCTGCCGGATGGACTCCCCGAGGTCTTCGCTCACGAGCCCGGAGGAGACGATCTGTGCCGCGACCTCGTCCAGGGCCTCTTCCTTCGACTCGGCCTTCATCTTCAAGATGCAGGCCTTCGATTTGAAACGCTTGTACCAGTCCATGAGGGGGTGGGTGACGGAGCAGGCGGCCCCTGGGTCAGGGGCGTCGCCGTGGGCCAATCTAACAAGTTCGGCTCCGCTCGGCTTGAACGCGCCCCCCCACGTCCCTAGCCGGCCCCCCAGCGCCCACTTCGGCGCCCACTTCGGCGCCCCACCACGGGCCAGTACGGGGGGGGAATCGGGGGCTCCCTGCGTCCTCCCTCCCGGGTCCCACTTTGGCCCCACTCTTACTGCCCCCTCGCCAGCCGGAAATCAGGGGCGGCCCGACTGGATCAAGATCCAGTCGGGCCGCCCTCGAGGCCGCAGGACTCCCGGTCCTGCAGCGACAGACGCCTGTCAGGCGACTCCGTGCTGCCTCCGGGGCTCCAGCTTCGCCTTGTCGTGCTGCTTGCGCAGTTGGCGACCCATCCGGTCAATCGCCTCGTAGAGCGCCTCCCCGAAGCCGTCTCGGTGGACGTTGGCCACGAGCGTTTGACCGCGGCCCAGGTTCGCGACTAGCTCTACCCGGTGCGAACGTGCGTCCTTCTCGAGGCGCGCGTCCATGGAGATGATCTCCTGGTTAAATCGCTCGAGCGCAGCTAGACGCTCCTCGACGAGGTTGCGGTAGCGGCTCGGGTAATCGTGATGCAGGATCGACACTTTGGTCTTCATGCGTACCTCCTAGAGCGTGGGTTTCGAGTTGTCCTGGTGATCCACCGGATGATCCGGCGGGTCCTGATCGACCCTGCGACAATTATCCGCAGACGTCAAGACCTCCCTCAAGAGCCGGCCCCTACGGCCCCCCGAACGGCTTTTCTTCGCGAATCCCCGGAAGCTGGAGTCCCCCGCCGACTCTGTCCTGGGAAGAGGCCGTCCCCCACGATCTACGCTGAGGGACCGCCTGAGGGCGCCAGCTTGGCGGAGTCCGTCCGGGGCGGGTCGAGCCGAAGGGGCAGGGGGCGACCCAGCTGGGCAGCCACCCGGCGGGGCAGAGCCCCAATGCCGCAGCGACTCAGTTGAGCAGCCCGGGCACACCTGCCGGACCTTGATCCGGCCCGCAGAAGACCGGCTCTTCGTAGAGCACACGGACCATGTACAGGCCCCTGGCGGGTGCCGTGGGCCCCGCCAGGCTTCGGTCGCGAGCCTGAAGCGCCGCGCTCACATCGTCAGGCGACATGGCCCCCTTGCCGACCTGGATCAACGTGCCCGCGATGGCCCTCACCATGTTGTAGAGGAACCCGTCTCCCTGGACGACGATGGCGAAGCGCTCCCGCCGAGCCACGAGCCGCAGGTGCTGCACCGTGCGGACGGTGGACTTGCGCGGCGACCCAGCGGTGGCGAACGCGGCGAAGTCCCGTCGCCCGACGATGCGCTCTACGGCAGCCTCCATGGCCGCCCGGTCCAGGGGCGCGGGATCCCAGTGCACCTGCTCGATCCCGAGCGCTGGCCGGTGGCGAGTGCACTGCACCACGTAGGCGTAGCGCTTGCCGCGCGCGTCGAAGCGCGCATGAAAGTCATCCCTGCAGGTCTCTGCCCTGCGGATGCGGACCCCAACGGGCAGGTGCGCGTTCAGAGCGTGCCGGAGGCGATCGTCGTCCAACCGGGTATCCACGAGGAAGTGGGCCACCTGGCGAAGCGCGTGGACCCCGGTATCGGTTCGTCCCGCGCCGTGGACCGTGACGATCGTCCCCAGGAGTTCGGTCAAGCCGTCTTCGATGGCCGCCTGGACGCTGTCGAAGCCATCCTGGCGCTGCCATCCGAAGAAGAGTGAGCCGTCGTACGCGACCTCGATGCGGACGTTCCGAAGCGCCATGACGCCGCGAGGATAGCCGCTCAGACGTGACGCTTGCGCTGGTAGGAGCTCGGGATCCCGAGTTCCTTGCGGTACTTGGCCACCGTGCGCCGCGCCACCGCGAGGCCAGAGTCACCCAGAGCCTCGACGATCGCCTCATCCGAGAGGGGCGCGGAGGGGTCCTCTTCACCCACCAGGTGCTTGACCTTGATCCTCACGGCCTCGGTCGCGGCGGCCCCGCCCTCTCCCGCAGTGGAGGTCGAGGTCTGAAAGAACTGGCGCAGCGGGAAGATCCCGAAGGGCGTCTGCACGGACTTTCCGGCCACAGCTCGACTGATCGTGCTGGGCGCGAGCTCGAGCTCTGCGGCCAGCTCGGTCATCGAGAGGGGGCGCAGGCCCGAGGGCCCCTCGGTCATGAACCGATGCTGCCGGCGGACGACGGCCTCGGCGACCCGCAGCAGCGTCACGCCCCTCATCTCCACCGCCTCTGCAACCGACCGGGCACGATCGACCTTTCCCCTGAGGTAGCCCTTCGCCTCCCCATCGAGGGCCCCACCACCGAGGAGTTCCTCCGCCATGGGGTCGATGGTGACCGACGGGAGGAGGCCCCGGACAAGCTCTACGCTCACGAGGTCCCCGTCCCTTTGGACCATCACGTCCGGCTGGATGGTGGGCGCTGCGTCCTCGGTGAGGTGCGCGGCGGGCCGGGTCTCGAGCTGTCCGAGGACGCTGAGCAGCCGATCGAGCTCGCCGAGTTCGAGCCCGAGCTTCTCGGCCACCGACGGGCGGCGATTGCGTGAGAGCTCGAAGAGGAAGTCCTCGAGAAGTGAACAGAGGAGCGCGTAGTCCCCGTCGGCAGGGTCGAGCTGGAGGAGGAGGGCCTCGACCGACGACCGGGCGCCGATCCCCACGGGCTCGAGTTGTTGGAGCTCTCCGATGGCCCGGCCGAGCAGACTCCAACCCGACTCCGTCCCCGCGAGTGCGATGTTCGCGGCTACGGCGAGCTCCATGAGCTCGTCGTCGCTGTTCACCAGCAGACCGGAAGGGTCGAGGCAGCCGACCAGGAAGCGGACCCACTCCCGCTCCTCGTCCAAGGCGTCCCGCGTGGCCATCTGCTCCTCTACCGTGTCCGACAGGGAGAGGCTGCGATCAGGCTGAGCCATGAGCAGCGCCTGGTGGTCGTCGCTCGCCTTCATTCCGGCGGCGCGCGAACGGGAAGGCTCAAGGCCGCCCCGATCGGAGGCCTGCTCCGGACGAGGGGCCTCCACCACCAGTGCCTCGTTCCCCTCGGCCTGCTCCATGAGCCAGCCCTCGAGGTCCGCGCCTGGCAGCGCGAGCACCTCGATGGCCTGCAGCATGCGCGGCGCCAGGACCATGTCCTGACGCTGGTGCAAACCGTGATTGAGCCCGAGCTTCGCCATGGGTGGACTATCGGCCGATCGCGCCGAATCCCGTAGCTCGACCCTCCGGCCGGTGGCGCCGGCTCGACCCACCTGGCTGGCGCTCCTGGCTGGCGCTCCTGGCTGCACACCAGCAGGGTCCTCTGGCTGGGTCCTCTGGCTGGACCCTCAGCCCTGTCGGCGCCGGATCGCCCGGCGGTCCTCCAGGGCGTCCTCCAGAACGCCCTTGTGGAGGTACTCGATGGCGCTGCCCGCCGGCAGCCCCCTGGCGAGGCGGCTGACCGTGAGCCCCTCGACCCCAGCGGACTCCAGGGCATCGAGCACCAGCAGGGCCGTGGCCTCCCCTTCCTTGTCCGGGTCGGTGGCGAGGATGACCTCCTCGACGTCCCCACCCTGGACCCGAGCGAGCAGCGCCTTCACGGCGAGGTGCCGCTCCTCGGTGCCGTCCGCGGGGTTCAAGGCCCCCATCAGGACGTGATAGCGCCCCTTGAAGACCCCCGCGCGCTCCAGGGCCTCCACGTGGCGGGGCTCCTCGACCACGGCGAGCGTCGTCGCGTCGCGCTCGGGGTCAGAGCAGACCTCACAGGTCTTCCCCTCGCAAACGTTGCCACACTCCGAGCAGCGGCGGGCGCTCTCGAGGGCGACCGCGAGGCCGTCCCGGAGGCCGCGGCCCGCCGAAGCGTCACGCAGGACGTGGAATGTCAGGCGCTCCGCGCTGACCCGGCCCACACCGGGCAGGGCTTCGAACGCGCGCACGAGCGACTCGACAGGAGCAGGATAAGCCATGGGGAGTTGGAGTAATGGAGCGCCGGGGCCCTCAGGAGAACCACGGCAGCTGGACGCCGCCGGTGACCTGCGTCAGTCGCTCAATCCGCTGGCGCTTTGCCCGCGCCTGCGCGTCGCTGGTGGCCGCGAGGACGAGCTCCTCGATCCCCGACCGGTCGGTGGCTCGGAGCGCCTCCTCCGAGATCTGGACCCCGTAGAGCTGGCCCAGCCCGTCGACGGTCGCGCCGACGACTCCGCCTCCGGCCGAGCCCTCGATGCGGGCTTCGCCCAGCTCCTCGAGCGCCTCCCGGACCCTCCGGTCCATCTCCTGCGCCTGGGACAGCAGGTTGCCCATATCTCCGAAGGCTCCGGTCATGGTCGATCTCCGCGGGACGCCTGGCGTCCCTCTCGCTCTGGGCCTCTTGGCCCGGTGGTCTAGCGGCCTCGTGGCCTGTTGATCTCTTGGTCTGAGCACTCCTCGCGAGTGGCTCCGTGATACGTCGGCGCGAGGGCGCCGGGCTGCCCCGGTGGGTCCCCCTCAGTCCTCGACCCTGCCGCCGAAGAGCTCGGTGATCTCCTGGGTGAAGCCATCCGCGCTGGCTCCGCCGCGGTGGATCTCGAGCTTGAGCGCGACCTCATCGCCGGAGACCGCCAGGAAGGCGGCCTCGATCGACGAACGCGACTCGGGGCGCTCGATGAACGCGAGCTCGGGAACGGTGAGGCCCCTGACCTTGAGCGGTGAGACCTTGTTGCTCTCGCGCACGAGCTCGCCCTTCTTGGAGAGCAGCTCGGCAAGGTCCCCCGAGCGTCGCCCGAGCTCACGCAGTAGCCCCGTCCATCGATCCGCGGTGCTGTTGGTCTGCACCCGGGCCGCAGAGTTGACCGCGGCTCGACGGTCGCGCGCCGACGGCGGCCGGCGCTCCGGGGACGGCTGGACCCGGACCTCGGCCTGGGTAGGGACGGCCGGTGCCCCTTCGGGCGGCCGGGTTCCGGTAGGCGCTGCTGCCGATGAGCGGGCTTCGGGCGACCCCGCTGCAGGCGCCGCCGCGGGACGCGGCTGCCCCCCACGCTGAGAGGGCGGGACGTAGGCGCTCGCGGCCGGGGCGGCGCTGGGGCCTGCGGCCTGGGGTGGGGCGGCGGTGGGCGCTGCGGCCTGCGAGCGCGGCGCCGCCGGGGGCGCAGGAGCCGCCATCGACCCAGCTTGTGGCTGGCCTCCACCTGAGGGAGCCGCTGAAGGAGCCACAGGAGCAGGAGCCGTCAACGGCGCTCCGCCGAGGCGCGCCTCGAGAGCCTCCAGTCGCCGGCACATCTCCTCTAGGGGCATGGTCGCCTCTGGCCGGCAGAGGTCAAGCAGCGTCGTCTCGAGGACGAGCCGGGCGTGGGCTCGCATGTGAACGGGCCCCATGCGCTCACGGGCGAAGAGCAACTCCTGAAGCATCAGCTCAACCCGGCCAGCCCCGAAGGACTTGGCGAGGGCCGCCATGCGCGCGCGGCTCTCGGCGCTTGCTGCGCCAGCGGCCATGGGCGCGTCTTCGCCGACGAGGGCCAGGACCAGCGCCGTGCGGACGTACCCGAGCAGCGCGTCGAGGAACGCCGGCTCCTCGCCCTCGCGCGCGGGGAGCGCGGCCAGCAGCCCGGGCGGATCCGCGGCCAGGATCGCGTCCAGTACCGCCTCGACCGCCTCGTTCGTCCCCTCTCCCGCGAGCCGCTCGGTGTCCGCCAGGCGCGGCGAGCGGCCGACCTGAGCGAGCAGCTGATCCGCGAGCGAGAGCGCATCGCGCATCCCCCCCCTGGCGAGCCTTGCGATCTGCGCGGTCACCCCGTCCTCGGCCTCGATCTGCTCGGCCGCGAAGACCTCCTCGAGGCGGGCCTTGATCTCGGACTCGGATAGCGCCGAGAGGCGCAGCACCTGACACCGCGACACCACGGTGTCGGGGACCTTGTGCAGCTCCGTGGTGGCGAAGAGGAACTTGACGTGGGGCGGCGGCTCCTCGAGCGTCTTGAGGAGCGCGTTGAACGCGCTCTTGGACAACATGTGCACCTCGTCGATGAGGAACACCTTGAAGCGCGCGGCGAGCGGCACGTAGGAGGCCTGGTCTCGGAGGCCCCGGACGTGATCTACGCTCGTGTTTGATGCGGCGTCGATCTCGATCAGGTCCGCCTCGGTCCCCGAGTCGTACGCCTGGCAGCGTGCGCAGGTACCGCACGGCTCGTCGGTCGGCCCCTGCTCGCAGTTCAGCGCCTTCGCGAAGAGGCGAGCCGAGGTCGTCTTCCCCGTGCCCCTTGGCCCGAAGAAGAGGTAGGCGTGGCCCACGCGGTCCTCGGCGATCGCACCACGAAGGGTCCGCGTCACCACGTCTTGCCCGGCCACCTCCGCAAAGGTGCGCGGGCGGTACTTTCGAGCGAGAACGAGATAGGACATCGGGGGGGGAGCGCCGCGCCGGCGCGGGGTGGAGGATAACGCCTCCGACGCGGTTCGAAGCAGCCTTCGCCGTGGTGAGCGGCGGAGGATTCTCCGCCAACGGCTGCAGAGGGTGCTGCGGCACCACAGCGCCCCATGGCGCCGGACGAGGGAGCGGCCTCGAGTCTGCCCCTCCCGCGAGGCCATCGCGCCGGGACTTGGAGTCACCTCCGGTGTGGAACCGACGCCCTGAGGCGAAGACCAGCGCCGCTGGCCAGGGCCCGAGGCGACCTCGCCCAGCTTGCCGGGTCTGGCCGCCGGGTCTGGCCGCCGGGCCTGGGCGCTGGGTCCGGCCGCTGGGTCCGGCCGCTGGGGCTGAGCCCCAGGCCATGGGATCCCAGGCCGAACGACCCACCGACGGCCGGGCTCTGACAAGAACGAGGGCCCAGCGGAAGGCCGCCAGCGGCAGGGCAGGCGCCCATGGGGAGGGTCGCCGGGTGTAGCGACACGAGGCCGCCGCTCCTCTGAAGGCCTCCCGCGACCGCTCGAAGCCACGGCAAGGCTGCGGCTCTTGGGCAGGCTGGAACCGAGATCCGGTCGCTCTGGGGCCCGACGGCTCTGGGGCCCGACGGCTCTGGGGCTCCACGGCTCTGGGGCTCCACGGCTCTGGGACTCCACGGCTCTGGGACTCGACGGCTTCGGCGTCCCGTGCCCCTGGCCCTCCCGCAAAGAACAACCGCGCGCGCCGAAGGGCCCGGGCACCTCGCGCCTGGCGTGAGGACCTTAGGGCTGCTCCGTTCCCGGCCTGACCCGGTTCGGACCTACGCCATCGCGTGGGACCGGACCCATCGCCGCGCACGGTTGTGCTGTCTGTGTGTCTGGCAGCAGCTCGTGGTCGAGCGACTGGCCATTCAGCGGCCGTCGACCCGGCTGCCGGGTTTCTTGCCTTGCCTCCCCCTTCGTGGTGAAGGGGGTGGCGGAGAGGGTGGGATTCGAACCCACGGTACCGGTGAAGGCACACACGCTTTCCAAGCGTGCACAATCGGCCACTCTGTCACCTCTCCTTAGTTGTCTTGTTCCCCTGCCGCGCGCGGAGGCCGGAGCCCCCGTTTCCCGTCGTCCGGGCCAATGGGCCGGGGTGTATGGATGGCGGAGAGGGTGGGATTTGAACCCACGAGACCCGCAAAGGCCTACTGGTTTTCGAAACCAGCGCATTCGGCCACTCTGCCACCTCTCCGCCCGGGGGTCGCGGCCTAACGGCTGCGGGCCCCCTTGGACTTGTTGATGGACGCGAGCAATCAGCGCTTGCTGCGGAAGAACTGCTGCAGCAGCTGCCTCGACTCCTCCGCGTGGATCCCCTCGTGGAGCTCCGCGATGTGGTTCAGCCTGGGATCGGTGAGCACCGCCCCCAGCGAAGCTGCGCCCCCAAACTTGGGGTCTCGAACCGACCAGACCACGCGCTCGACTCGAGCGTGGCTCAGGGCCCCGGCGCACATGAAGCAGGGCTCCACCGTCGTGTAGACCGTGGCGCCAGGCAGGCGCATGTCACCGGAACGCTGGAAGGCATCGCTGAGCGCGAGCATCTCCGCGTGCGCGGTCGCCTCGCCCCGGCCGCGGCACCGATTGCGGCCCACTCCGAGGAGCACGCCGTCTCTGACCACCACGGCACCGATTGGGACCTCGTCCGCGTCCCGCGCCTCCTCGGCGAAGGCCAGGGCCAGCGCGATTCCGGCGCGGTCGTCGAGGACCTGCCTGGCCCCGTGGACCAGGACCTGGTCGGGGCTCGGGCTGTCCTCAGTGCTGAGGGTCTCGTCCATCATCGGATTGTCAGAGGACCGCCGAGATGGTTGAGCGTCACCGGCGATCTTCGAAGAGCTGGCCCGAGTCCGGCCCAGGATCCCGACCCGCCGACCTGAGGTGACTGGTGCGGGGCCCGAGGGCGCGGGGGCGACCCGTCGCGGGCTGCGACGGGTTGAGTGGTACACCCGAGAGGATTCGAACCTCTAACCTCCTGATCCGTAGTCAGGTGCTCTATCCAGTTGAGCTACGGGTGCGTTTGCGAGGCGAGGTTGTAGCCACGACCGAGGCGACCGTCAAGATTCTGGGAGGGAAAGCCGTTGGCACACCCCGGCGGCCACGGCGAAGCCCCGGAGCCGCCTCCCGCTGGGCCCTGCCGCTCACACGGAGTTCCCACCGTCAGGGCTGCCCCACGCGAGCCACAGGGCGCGCGCAGGGGACCTTGGATGAGGGATCCCCAGCGGGGCACCCGATCACGCTGGAACACGGCCAGATCAAGCGTAGGATCGGTGCCCTCGCTTCCCCCCACCGAAGAAATGACCAGGACCATCCAGAGTCTGATCCGCCTCCGCGACCTGTCGGAGTCCCGCCTCGAGGACATCCTCGACCTCGCCCAACGCTTCAAGGCTGGCTCCCAGCGCGCCGAGCTGGCGGGGAAGTCCGTGGGTTTCCTCTTCTTCCGCGGCTCCCTGCGAACCCGTACCTCCTTCGAGGTCGCGGTCCAGCAGCTGGGCGGCCGGGGCGTCCACCTCTCGGCCGGTTCGGACTTCTGGGAGCTCGAGGCCCGCGACGGGGTCGTCATGGACGGGACCGCCCCCGAGCACGTCCGGGACGCCGCGGCCGTCATGTCGACCTATTGCGACGCTCTGGCCATCCGCCCGAAGCCCGCGGGGAAGGCCTGGGAGGTCGACCGGCGCGACGAGGGCATCCGCGCCTGGGCCAGCAACAGCCAGGTCCCCGTCATCAACATGGAGAGCGCGCTGTGGCACCCGCTACAGGTCCTCGCTGACCTGCTGACCCTGCGCGAGACCTTCGGTAAGGACATCAAGGGTCGACGCCTCGCCATCGTGTGGACGCCATCCCCCACGCCTGCCGGCCCGGCCGTCGTGCACTCGCTCCTGCACGCGGCGCTGCGCGCCGGCGCGAACGTCTCCCTCGCACACCCGGCGGGCTACGAGCTCGACGGCGGAGTGCTCTCCGAGGCCCGGCAGATCGCCGCCGAGGCAGAGACGTCCTTCGAGGAGGTCTCCTCCGCAGACGCAGCGGCCCGAGGCGCGGACGTGATCTACGCCCGCTCCTGGGGGGCGCTCGAGAGCTACGGCCAACCGACCATGGCAGCCCACAAGGTGGCCCAGAGCCGCGACTGGCTCGTGGACGAGAACCTGATGAAGCTCGGCAGTGACGCCCGCCTCATGCACCCCATGCCGGTGCGTCGCAACCTCGAGGTCACCGACGAGGTCCTCGATGGGCCGCGCAGCCTCGTCTACCGACAGGCCGCGAACCGGCTCCCCACCCAAAAGGGCCTGCTCTCCCTCCTGCTCCGCGGCTGACCCCTCCGGATCATCCCCGCTCGATGGCCTCGAGGTCGCCCCGGCGCATGTCCCTGCTGGCCCCCTGCTGGCCCCCTGCTCCGGCGCTCTCCTCGCTGGCTCCGCCTCCGGCTCCCGACCGGAGCTCTCCCCAGCCCCTCCCACCAGCCCCCACGCACCATGGCCGCGCCCGACTTCGTCCACCTCCACGTCCACTCGGAGTACAGCCTCCTCGACGGCGCCAACCGGATCGGCGACCTCGTCAAGGCCTGTAAGGCGGACGGGCAGCGTGCGCTCGCGCTGACGGACCACGGGAACATGCACGGGGCCATCGAGCTCTACCAGAAGGCCCACGCCGGCGACGTCAAGCCGCTGCTCGGCTGCGAGGTGTATATCGCCAAGCGGTCGATGCGAGAGAAGCACTCCAAGAAGAACGGCAACGGCTACAGCCACCTGACGCTGCTGGCCAGGACGAACGAGGGCTACCAGAACCTCGTCAAGCTCTCGAGCGCTGGGTTCGTGGACGGCTACCACTTCAAGCCGCGCATCGACATGGATCTGCTGCGCGAGCACGCATCCGGTATCTCGTGCCTCTCGGGATGCCTCGCCGGCGAAATCAACCAGCTCACGCGGACGGGCAAGGAGAACGAGGCCGAGGACCTCGCCTCGGGGTTGCGCGACCTCTTCGGGCCCGAGCACTTCTGGCTCGAGCTCCAGCGCAACGGTCTCAACATCCAAGCCGACGCCAACGAGGCGCTGGTCCGGATCCACGAGCGCACGGGCATCCCCCTCGTCGCCACCAACGATATTCACTACCTGCGCGCCGAGGACTGCCACGCACAGGACGTCCTGCTCTGCATCAATACGGGCGCCAAGAAGGACGAGAAGGACCGCTTCCGCTTCGAGACGGACACGCTGTTCTTCAAGTCCCGGGAGGAGATGTCGCACATGTTCCGCGACCTCCCGGACTCGGTGACGGCGACCAATGATGTGGCCGACCAGGTCGACGTCGAGCTCACCTTCGGGGAGTACCACGTGCCGGAGTTCGTGAGCGGAACCGGCGAGACCGCAGACGCCCTCTTTGATCGACTGCTGGAGGAGCGCCTCGCCGAGCTCTACGGCGCCGACAGCCAGGCGGCGAGGGACCGCCTCGAGCGCGAGAAGGCGATCATCCGGGAGCTCGGCTTCGTGTCGTACTTCCTCATCGTCTGGGACCTGATCAAGTGGGCGCGGGACCACGACATCGCCGTCGGCCCCGGCCGCGGCTCTGCTGCCGGCTCGATCGTCGCTTACCTGCTCGACATCACCCGCCTCTGCCCGCTCAAGTACGACCTGCTCTTCGAGCGTTTCCTGAACTCGAGCCGCGTGTCCATGCCCGACATCGACATCGACTTCTGCAAGGAAGGCCGCGAGCGGGTCATCGAGTACACGCGCGAGAAGTACGGGCGCGATTGCGTCACCCAGATCGTGACCTTCGGGACCATGGCCTCCAGGACGGTCGTCCGGGACGTCGGGCGGGTCCTCGACCTCCCGCTCAACGAGATCAACAAGATCTCAAAGAAGATCCCGACCGGCCCCGGCGCGCCGCCGCTCGCCAAGGCGCTGGAAGAGGACAGTGAGCTCCAGGCCTTCCGCGACCAGGGGCCGCGTTGGAAGGAGCTGTTCCAGTATTCGGTGTGCCTCGAGGGCATGTCCCGCCACGTGTCGACCCACGCCGCAGGCGTCGTCATCACGCCGGGCCCCACGGTGGACTACGTGCCCCTGGGCCGGAACGGCGACGACATCACCACCCAGTACCCGGCGCCGCAGCTCGAGGAGCTCGGGCTCCTCAAGATGGACTACTTGGGGCTCCGGACCCTGACCATCATCGAGCGGTGCCTGGACAACATCCGGCGGCGGGGCCTCGAGGCGCCCGTGGTGGATGAGCTCCCCCTCGACGACCCCGGTGTCTTCCAGCTCCTGATGGCCGGCGACACGCTCGGCGTGTTCCAGCTTGAATCCGAGGGGATGCGCAAGCTCCTCTCGCGGCTCAAGCCGGACTGCTTCGACGACGTGATCGCGGTGCTGGCGCTCTACCGCCCGGGCCCCCTCGAGTCCGGCATGGTCGACATGTTCGTGGACCGCAAGCACGGGCGGGAGGAGATCTCCTATCCCCACGAGAGCCTGATCCCGATCCTCGACAGCACCTACGGGTGCCTCGTCTACCAGGAGCAGGTGATGCTCGCCTCGGTAGAGCTCTCCGGCTTCTCGCTGAACGACGCCGACAACCTGCGCAAGGCGATGGGCAAGAAGAAGCCCGAGATCATGCAGAAATTCTCGGCCCAGTTCATCGAGGGCGCGGTGGCCAACGGTTGCGTCGAAGACGTCGCGCGAAACACCTGGGACAACATCATCAAGTTCGGCGGGTACGGCTTCAACAAGTCCCACTCGGCGGCCTACGCGTTGATCACGTACCAAACCGCCTATCTCAAGGCGCATCACCGGACGGACTTCCTCGCCGCGAACTTCTCGTGCGAGATGAGCGACTCGAACAAGATCAAGGACTTCATCGACGACTCGAAGCGGTCCGAGATCTCGATCCTCATGCCGAGCGCCACCCAGTCCGAGTGGGAGTTCCGCCCCACCACGACCAGCGACGGCGGGGAGGCCATCCGCTTCGGCATCGGCGCGGTGAAGGGGACGGGGCGAGCGGCGATCGAGGCGATGGTCCGGACCCGCACGGAGCTCGAGGAGAAGGAGGAGCCGCTTAACTTCCACTCGCTCGTGACCGCCGTCGACCCCCACGACATGGGCAAGATCGCCTGGGAGGCGCTCATCAAGTCGGGCTCCTTCGACGAGATGGGCCACAACCGTGGCGCTCTCCTCGCCGCGCTCGACTCCGCGATGACGGACGCGAGCAGCGCCGCGAAGGACCGGCGGAGCGGGCAGTCCTCCATGTTCGACGCCTTCGGAGGCGCCGAGGAGCCCGAGGTCGACCATGAGGTTGGCATCGACGACAGCTTCGCCATCGAGAAGGCCGAGTCGCTCCGCCTCGAGTATGAGGTCCTGGGGTTCTACCTCTCTGGCCACCCCCTCGAGGAGCGGGCAGGCCTCGTGTCCCTGCTCTCCTCCTGCCCCATCCGAAAGCTCCCGGAACTCGCCAGCCACGAGGGCACCGTCCGCATCGCGGGCCTCGTCCTCCAGAAGGCGGAGCTCGTGGTGAAGTCGGGGCGCATGGCGGGTTCGAAGATGTGTCGCTTCCGCCTCGAGGACCTGTCGGGGTCCGTGGGCGTCACCTGCTTCCCGCGCACCTACGAGACGGCCCGGGACCTCATCGAGGACGGCGCCGTGCTCTTCTGCACCGGCAAGCTCGAGGACGGGGCTGATGAGCCGGCCATGCTCCTCGATGAGGTCATGAGCCTCTCCGACGCCCTCAAGCGCTTCCGCGGAGGGCTGGAGTTGAAGGTCTCACCAGCGGACCGCGGCAAGCTCCAGGAGCTCAAGGACATGTGCGCCCGCCACCCCGGAGAGAACCCGCTCTTCTTCCAGGCCCTCGGCGAGGATGGGTTCACACGGCGGGTCCGCGCGAGCAAGGAGCGGAGCGTCACCATCTCAGAGGAGCTGGCAGGTGAGCTCTGTGACCTCCTCGGACACGACAGGGTCGGCATCGTGCGGGTCTAGAGGGTGCCTACAGACACAGCCGGCTGGGACGGCCCATGACGAACGGCGGGCGTCCCCTGGAAAAGGGGACGCCCGCCGTCTTGCTTGACCCGGGAGCCCGTCAGAGGCCCGGGAGCCCAGAGGCTCTGTAGGTCGCGGAGGCTCTGTAGGTCGCGCGTGGTCAGACCACCGCTCGGATGCGCTGCGCGACCTCGTCGATCGAACCGAGCCCGTCCACAAAGTGGAGCGGGACTTCGCCCTGCCCCTCGTAGTAAGCGATGCAGGGCTCCGACTGCTCCTTGTAGGTCGAGATGCGGCGACCGATCACCTCGGGGTCCGCATCGTCCGCACGATCCTCCTTCTCGGCACGGCCCTTGAGGCGCGCCATGAGCTCGTCGTCCGGCACGGTAAGCACCACCACCCCTGCGAGCTTGGAACCCTTGCCCGCGAGGAACCCGTCGAGCCAGGCCGCCTGGGGCACGTTCCGAGGGAAGCCGTCCAGGAGCACGCCGTCGGCTACGTCATCCTGGTGCAGACGATCCGCCACCAGGCGGTTCGTCAGCGAATCAGGGACGAGCGTGCCCGACGCAAGGAGGCTCTGAACCTCCTTGCCGAGGTCCGTACCACCCTGGATGTTCGCGCGGAACATGTCACCGGTGGAGACATGCGGCACGGCCAGGTGCTCCTTGAGGGAGTGGGCTTGGGTGCCCTTCCCTGCTGCGGGAGGGCCAAAGATCAGGAAGTGACGGGTCACGAACCGACTCACTCGGCGGCGGGCTCAGGCTCAACCACAGCCTCTTCACGAGGCGTACGCTGGACGAACTCAAGGATCGCGCGCTCGCCGTTGTCACCGAGGCGACGCTTGGCCAGCTTGATGATCCGGCAGTAGCCGCCGGGACGCTCCGAGAAACGCGGCCCAAGCACATCAAACAGCTTGATGGTGCCGTCCTTGCTGCGCAGCTTCGAGAACGCGCGGCGTCGGTTGTGCTGGGAAGGGTCCTTGGCCATCGTCACCAGCTTCTCAACGAAGGGCTTGACGGCCTTCGCCTTCTGAACGGTGGTAATGATGCGCTCGTGCTCGATCAGCGACGCAGCCATGTTTCTAGTCATGGCAATACGGTGGCTGGTGGTTCGGCCGAGCTTGTAACCGGCAACGCGGTGTCGCATGGGTCTTTCGTGGTCTCGCGCCCCCCGTTAACCGGCGGACGTCCCCGTTAGAGGGGATCTTAGGGTGGTGTCGGAAGCGGCCGGAATCGGCCACTACCGTCGTTCAGTGATCAGTCGACGCGCATGCCCAGCGACAGGCCGCGCTCCGCAAGCTTGGCCTTGATCTCCGTGAGGGAGGTCTTGCCGAGGTTCTTGAGGTTGATGACGTCGTTCTCCGACATCGTCACGAGGTCGTAGAGCGTCTGGAGGTTGGCGCCGTCCAGGCAGTTCCTGGCACGGACGGACAGCTCGAGCTCAGCAATGGGCGCCTCGAGGAGGCGAATCAGCTCGCTGTCCTCCTGGCGCTTCGGGTTGAACTCCGAGGACTGCGGCGTCTCGAGCAGCGGCGTTCCGTCCCGCGTCTCGCCTTGGAGGACGAACGGGTTCAGGTGCTTGCGGTAGATCTTGGCGGCCTCGGTCAGGGCGAGCTGGGGCGTCACCGTCCCGTCGGTCCAGATCTCGAGGATGAGCCGGTCGTAGTTCGTGAACTTACCGACGCGGGTGGCCTCGATGGAGTAGCGGACGCGCTGCACCGGCGAGTAGCTGGAGTCCACGGGGATCGTCCCGAGCTCCTGACCCTCCATGCGGTTCTCCTCCGCGGGGATGTACCCGCGGCCGCGCTGCACCTCAAGCTCGATGTCGAGCTCGCGGTCCATCGTCAGCGTGCAGATGTGCAGGTCCTCGTTCAAGACCAGTGCCCCACCCTCACACTCAACGTCAGCACCCGTCACAGCACCCTCGCTCGAGCGCTGAATGCGGCACGTGATGACATCGTCACCGTCGTACTCCACGCGCAGGCGCTTGAGGTTGAGGATGATGTCAGCAACGTCCTCGTAGACACCCTCAAGGCTGTCGAACTCGTGGTTCGCGCCCTCGATGCGGACGGCCGTGACGGCGCAGCCCTCGATGGACGAGAGCAGAACGCGACGAAGGCCATTGCCGATCGTGTGACCAAAGCCACGCTCGAAGGGATCGATCAGGAAGCGACCGTATTCCTCGGTCAGCGACTCCTGCTCGGCCTCGACGCGCGAGGGAAGTTCAAAGTTACGCCAGCGGATCCTCATTGTCTTGGGCCCTCTGAGAGGGAACGGCCAGGGGGCGGCAACGCCGCGGGCTTGGGGCCGTATTGGGGGATTCGGAGTTGAAAGGGGACGGTTTGGGGGGAGCGCCGCGGCGGAGCGCTGGCCAAAAAAGAGGCCAGGCCGTCAGCCGCGGAGCCAACCATCGTGGGCTCCGAAGAGCCCACTCGAATCACTTGGAGCAAAGCTCGACGATGAGCTGCTCCTGGATGGGGAACTGGAAGTCCTCACGCTTGGGAAGCGAAGAGACGCTGATGGCCATGCCGTCCGCATCAACGCTGATCCAGTCCGGCTGTACGCCGCCCTTATTCACGTCAATGAAGCCAGAGATGATCTTCTTGGTGTTCTCCTTGTCGCGCGGCTGGAGCACGTCGCCCGGACGAACGCGGTACGACGGGATCGTCATGCGCTTGCCGTTCACGAGGAAGTGGCCGTGGTTGACCATCTGCCGCGCCTGAGCGAGGGTCGTCGCGAAGCCACCGGCCAGCACGACGTTGTCCATCCGACGGCTGAGGAGCGCCAACAGGTTCTCACCCGTGTTGCCCTTCATTCGTTCCGCCTCGGCGAAGTAGCGCTTGAACTGACGCTCAAGCACGCCAAAGACGCGCTTCAGCTTTTGCTTCTCCCGCAGGCGGACACCGTACTCGGTGACCTTGCGACGGCTCTGGGCGTGAACACCGGGCGGGTAGTCCCGACGTTGGAGCACGGCCACTTTGCCGCTCGAGGTGTTTTGGCCGAGGAAGAAGAGGTTCATCCCCTCTCGACGGCACTGTTTGATCTTGGGTCCGGTGTAACGAGCCATATTGGTCCTAGGCTGGTCCTCGTGCTACTTGGTGAGATTGCGCAAAACGCGCAATCAGACGCGGCGACGCTTCTTAGCGCGGCAGCCGTTGTGCGGGAGCGGGGTGACGTCCTCGATTGAGGACACTCTGAGACCGGCGTTCGCCAGGGCTCGGACGGCCGACTCACGACCAGATCCGGCGCCCTTGACGCGCACCTCGACCTCTTTAAGGCCATGACGCATGGCAGCCTGAGCTGCGTTATCTGCAGCACGCTGGGCGGCGAAGGGGGTGCTCTTGCGAGTCCCCTTGAAGCCCTGACTGCCTGACGTGCCCCACGAAATCGTGTTGCCCGCGGGGTCTGTAATCGTCACGTGAGTGTTGTTGAACGTCGACTTCACGTGGACGATGCCCTTGACGATGTTCTTCTTCGCCTTGCGCTTCGTGCTCTTGGCCATGGATCTGAATCGGGTCGGAGTGCAGGTTCAGCGAACGGTGCTCGCCAGGTCCTGCGGGGTGTATCGGGGAGCCCTACGCTCGATCACTTCTTGATCGACTTCTTGCCAGCGACCGTCTTCTTCGGTCCCTTGCGCGAGCGGGCATTGGTACGGGTCCGTTGACCGCGCACAGGAAGGCCGCGCCGGTGACGGAGGCCGCGGTAGCAGCCGATGTCACGGAGGCGAGTGATGGCCTGCGCCAAGGAGCGCCGGAGCTCTCCTTCGACGTTGTAGGTCTTCTGCAGGTGGGTCGCGATCGCGGTGACCTGCTCCTCGTTGAGTTCCCGGGACTTCATGCCCGGGTCGAGGTTTAGGTCGCGACAGACGTCCAGGGCCGTCTTGCGGCCTACGCCGAAGATGTAGGTCAGGCTGATCTCCAAACGTTTGTCGTTCGGAATGTCGACGCCGATGACGCGTGCCATTGGATGGTGGGGTGAGGGAATGCTGCCCGGCGGTCAGAGCCGGACGGGTCGCTGGTGGATTGAGAGGGGCGCGAAGGCTTACTTGCCTTGGCGCTGCTTGTGACGGGGGTCCGCGTTGCAGATGACTCGCACCACGCCGCGACGGCGGACGATCTTGCAGGAGGAGCACATGCGACGGACGCTGCTTCGAACTTTCATCTTCTTCTTCTCCTCCGGCCGCGGCCGCCACGACGGCGACGCTCACCTCGGCAGGTGATTCGGCCCTTGGTCAGGTCATAGGGGGACATCTCGACGGTGATCTTGTCGCCCGGCAGGATGCGAATGTAGTGCATCCGCATCTTGCCGGAGACATGAGCGAGGATCTCGTGGCCGGACTCTAGCTTCGCCCGGAATCGGGCGTTGGGCAGAGCCTCGGTAACGATGGCCTCAACGGTGATCGGTTCTTCCTTCGCCATAGGTTGCTACTCGGTACCGCCTTCGGAGGCACCGTCACGCTTGGTCCAGGACGCGTTACCGCGGGCCTGCCCTTTGCGCTTGCCTGACCCGCCGCTGGCGGGACCGCTCGGGGCCGCCCCACCGTCGTAGGCCTTCATGACGAGCTGAGCCTGGAGCTTGTCGACAAGCTCGAGCGCGACGCCCACGACGATCAGCACGCTTGTGCCGCCGAGGAAGTAACGCATCTCCAGGGTCAGGTTGGAATCCTTGGTGATGAAGTTCGGGAGCACCGCGATGACAGCGAGGAACGCTGCACCAGCGAGGGTGATCCGAGTCAGCACACTGGACAGGTACTCGGCGGTCTTCGCCCCGGGGCGGATGCCCGGAACAAAGGAGCCGTTCTCCCTGAGGTTCTTCGCGATCTCGTCAGGCTGGAACATCAGACGGTTCCAGAAGAAGCAGAACGAGAAGATGAGGACCAGGTAGATGGACGTGTAGATGAAGCCCGTCGGGTCTTGGAACATCCTCGTCCCGTAGTCCCATCCGACCCAGTCGAACAGGATGCCGGGGATCACGAAGAGGACCGAGGCGAAGATGATCGGCATGACGCCGGCCATGTTGACCTTGAGCGGCAGGAAGTGGCGCTGCCCCCCATAGACACGGCGGCCGCGCTGGAGCCGGGCGTACTGGATCGGGATCCGGCGTGCGCCCTTGTGCATGAAGACCACCACGAAGATGGTCACGGCCCAGACAAGCAGGAGGAACACCATGATGTTCCAGAACTCATCGCTACCGCGCAGGTTGAGAATGCTCGATGGCAGCGAGGCGATGATGCCCGCCATGATGATCAGCGAGGCGCCGTTCCCTACCCCGTACTCGGTGATGAGCTCACCGATCCACATCACCAGCAGGGCGCCGGTGACCAGCGCTCCGATGACAATGAAGGCCAAGGCGACCTTGTTGCCCGCCATGGAAGGGTCGAGCATCTCAGGGCGCGCAAGGAACACGCCGGTGTAGATGAAGATCGCCTGGACAAGCGCGATGGGCACCGTCGTCAGACGAGTCCACTGGGTGATCTTCTTCTGACCGGCCGCTCCTTCCTTGGAGACTGCCTCGAGGGCAGGTGACACCTTGGTGAGCATCGAGAAGATGATCGACGCCGAGATGAACGGCATGATCCCGAGCGAGAAGATCGTCTGGGAACCGATCGCCCCCCCCGACAAGGCGGACAGAAGGCCGAAGATCCCCTCGTTGGCCTGCTCGTCCAGATACTGGGGGCTCATTCCCGGGATGGGAATCTGGAAGCCGACCCTGTACGCGATCAGAAGTCCCAGCGTGCGAAAGATTCGCTGCCGGGTCTCCGGGATCTTGAACAGCTTGAGGAAGTTGTTCTCCACGTGGTGTGTGCGGTGGTGGCCGAGGGGGAAAAGGAAGTGTGAATCAGGCGTCGGTGGCAGCGGCCTCACGGCCACGACCATCCAACTCGACGACGGTGCCGCCGGCCTTCTCGATCTTCTCGCGTGCAGTCTTCGAGAAGCGTTGAGCACGGACGGTCAGCTTCTTGCTGAGGTCGCCGTTCCCGAGGAGCTTGAGCAAGTCGGTGTTCTTGGACGCCAGGCCCTTCGCAAGGACCGCGGCGAGGTCGACGGTGGCGCCGTCCTCGAATGCGTCCAGCAGGCCGACGTTCATGATCGTGTAGTCGGTACGGAAGCGCGCGTTCGTGAACCCGCGCTTGGGAACCTGACGGTAGATCGGCATCTGGCCACCTTCGTAGCCAGCACGGCGGCTCGCACCGGAGCGCTGACCGCGGCCTTTGTGGCCACGACCGGAGGTCTTGCCGTTGCCGCTACCGGTACCGCGACCCACGCGTTGGCGGGTGGCGTACTTGGTGCCCTTTGAGCAGACAGTCTTGAGGTCCATGTCTTCTTAGGTGTCTCGGAGG
The DNA here is from genome assembly GCA_938083085.1 of uncultured bacterium. Classification (GTDB taxonomy): domain Bacteria; phylum Planctomycetota; class UBA1135; order UBA1135; genus Saltatorellus. The sequence goes on along the minus strand of CALLKX010000042.1, from coordinate 32,255 downwards.
ATGAACGGCGAGATCAGAGCTTCGTGCTTCGAAGTTCCTCGACCTGCTCCGTCGTGCGGAGCTGGGCGAGGGCGTCGAGCGTCGCCTTGACCAAATTGATCGGGTTGGTGGAACCCAAGGACTTGGACAGCAGGTTCTTGATGCCTGCCATCTCCGCCACAGCGCGCACAGAGGTGCCGGCGATGATGCCCGTACCCTCGGAGGCCGGGATGAGCTTGATGCGGGCCGAGCAGAACTCGCCGATCACCTCGTGAGGGATGGACCCCTCCTTGGTGAGCGGGACGCGCTGCAGGTGCTTCCTGCCGTCCTTGTTGGCCTTCTCAATGGCGCCGGGGACGCCGCGCGCCTTTCCGAAGCCGTAGCCAACAACGCCACCGCGGTTGCCGACGACGCAGAGTCCGGAGAAGGAGAAGCGGCGACCGCCCTTGACGACCGCGGCGCAGCGGTTGACCTGCAGCAGCTGCTCGCTGAGCTCGCCAGACTCTTCAGTCTCGCTGTGGTCGAGGTATTCGACGTGAGTCTTCATGGTTGTTCGTGTAAGCGCGCGCGGCGATCAGAGGGAGAGGCCGCCTTCACGGGCGGCATCAGCGAGGGCCTTCACGCGGCCGTGGTAGCGGGAGAACCCGCGATCGAGGACGACGTTGTTGACATCCTTCTCCTTGGCGAGACGCGCGATCTCGGCGCCGATAACGGCCGCCTTCTCGGTCTTGGTCTTGCCCTGGAGCTGGTCGGCGAGCTTCTTCGACGTGGACGACACAGCGCAGAGCGTGTTGCCGGACTCGTCGTCGATGACCTGAGCCGAGATGTGCTTGGTGGAGCGGTGTACAGAGAGCCGAGGAAGGCCCGAGTACTTGCCGATACGACGGCGGACGCTCTTGGCGCGCCGATCCCGGCGCTTGTTCTTGAGTAGAAGGGTGGACTTCATGTTGATGCAGCCTCGCGTCAGCTACCGAAGGACTTACCGGCCTTCCGCTTAACGTACTCGCCTTGGTACCGGATGCCCTTGCCCTTGTAGGGCTCGGGCGGGCGGACGGCGCGGATCACGGCGGCCGCCTGGCCGACCATCTGCTTGTCCGAACCGGTGAGGACGATCTGGGTTGGGTTGGGACACTCAGCCGAAACACCGTCCGGCAGTTGAATGGGAACGTCGTGGCAGAAGCCGATGTTCAGGACGACCTTGGTGCCCTGGAGCTTGGCGTTCCAACCGACACCGATGATCTCGAGCTTCTTCTCGAAACCCTTGGTGACGCCCACGACCATGTTGCTCACGAGAGCGCGGGTCAGTCCGTGATAGGCGCGGGCGGCGCGAGCCGCACCAGAGCCGTTGACGGTGACGCAGGCGGAGTCGCCTTCCACCGCCACATCGACCTCAGGTCGAAGCGTGATGGAGAGGGTGCCCTTGGGCCCCTTCACGTTCACGTCGCGTCCCTTGACGCTGACGTCGACGCCACCGGGAATGGTGACAGGTGCTTTTCCGATACGAGACATTTCAGGATCCTCGATGCAACGTGATCAGTAGACCTCGGCGAGAAGTTCGCCGCCGACACCCAGCTCTCGGGCCTTCCGGTCCGAGAGGACGCCTTTCGGCGTCGAGAGGACGTGAATTCCCTGACCACGAAGGACGGGCTTGAGTTCGCGCTGGCCTGCGTAAACGCGGCAGCCAGGAGTGCTGACCCGCTGGATGGAGCGGATGACTTTCTCGCCATCCACGCCGTAGCGCAGGTCGACCGTGAGGGTGCTGGAGGGCTTCCCCTCCTCCACGGCGTAGTCTTCGATAAAGCCCTCGTCTTTGAGGACGTTGGCAATGCCAACGCGCATACGAGAGGCCGGCATGGCAACGCTATCGCGTCCGATCAGGTTTGCATTCCTGATGCGCGTGAGCATGTCGGCTATGGGGTCGGTCATCATGGCTGTTGTTCTCCTTTGCCCTGGTGCTGGCCTCAGGCCTTCTTGCTGCGGTCGATGAAGGGCATGCCGAGTTCCTTGAGCAGCATGTAGCCTTGCTCGTCGGTCGGGGCAGACGTCACGAACGTGATGTCCATGCCCTGTTGAAACTCGATACGGTCGAAAGGGATCTCCGGGAAGATCGACTGCTCGGAGATGCCGAGCGTGAAGTTCCCGCGACCGTCCAGCTTGTCCTTGACGCCGCGGAAGTCGCGGATACGAGGCAGGACAACTGAGATCAGGCGGTCAGCGAACTCCCACATCCGGTCCTGGCGAAGCGTCACGGCGCAGCCGATCGGCATCCCCTCGCGGAGCTTGAACCCGGCGATGGACTTCTTGGCGTTGCGGATCGTGGGCTTCTGGCCGGTGACCGTGCCCATGTCGCGAGCGGCGGTCTCCACCTTGGACTTGGACTCGACGGCGCCTTGGACGCCCATGTTCACCACGATCTTCTCGAGACGAGGGATCGCGTGCAGGTTCGTGATCTCGAAGGCCTCCGAGAGCTTGCTCCGGACCTCCGATTGATACTTGGTTTTGAGGCGTGCAGCCATTGTGCTGGGACCGGTCGTTGTCGGCCCTTGATGGACTGGGGTGGTGAGGACTAGTTCGACGCGGGACGCTTACGCGTGCCCTTGCCGGTGGAAGGATCAAGCAGCATCACGTTGCTCGAATGAATGGGGAACTCGCGCTCCACTCGGTCGCCCTGAGGGTTGGACTGGGTGGGTTTCACGTGCTTGGTCCGGACGTTCACGCCCGAGACGAGCACGCGATTCGCGTCAAGCATCACCTCGACGACCTCGCCGGTGCTGCCCTTGTCGTTGCCAGAGATGACGATCACCTGGTCTCCGCGCTTGACGTGCATCAGATGACCTCCTGAGCCAACGAGACAATCTTCATGTAGCTGCGATCGCGGAGCTCACGGGCCACAGCGCCGAAGATGCGGGTCCCCTTGGGGTTCCCCTCTCCGTCAACCAGGACCAGCGCGTTCCGGTCGAAGCGGACATAGCTGCCGTCGACGCGGCGGGTGCTCTGCCGTACCCGCACGATGACACCCTTGACGATGGTGCCGGTCTTGACCTCGGAGCCCGCAATGGACTTCTTGACGGAGGCGACGACGATGTCGCCGAGCCCGGCGTAGCGCCGGTGGGTTCCGCCGAGGACCTTGATGCACTGCACCTGCTTGGCGCCGGTGTTGTCAGCCACATCGAGATAGGTCTGCATCTGAATCATGACGCCACCTCCTCGGAGCCGGAGGACTCACCCCCCAACGCGTCAGCCGTTGCGGCTGCCTGGACCTGACCGGGCTTCAGCGCTCCGGCCGGGAGTGAGGGGCGCTCGACGACGCGGACCAGGCGGTAACGCTTGGTCTTCGAAAGGGGACGGCACTCCATGACCTCAACCCGGTCGCCTGTGGCGGCCTCGTTGTTCTCGTCATGAATGTGGAGCTTGGTGTGGCGCCGGATGTACTTCTTGTACTTCGGGTGCTTGAACTTCCGTTCGACGCGGATGGTGATGGACTTGTCCATCGCGTCGCTTGAGACAATGCCCTCGAGCACGCGGCGGCTGTTGCGCGCTTGCTCTGAGCTGGTGTCTGTGGTGGTTTCGGTCATCGCTTCGTGGCCGCCGCGTGCGGGGCCATGGGCTGAGGAAGGATTCGTGTGGGTCGTCTGCGCGGAGAGGGCGTTACTTGGCGGCCGCGCCACGGACGCCAGTAGAGCGCTCGTGGAGGATGGTCTGGATGCGCGCCACGGAGCGGCGCAGATCCCGGACTCGGCCGGTGTTGGAGTCGGTCCCCATCGAGGCGCGGAAGCGCGCTTCAAAGAGTTCCTTCTTGAGGCTCGTCATGTCGAACTCGAGCTCCGAGTCCGTCTTGGCGCGAATGTCTTCGATCTTCATGTCTTTCGATCAGGTCGTCGGCGTACGCCGGACCATGCGGACCTTGACGGGCATCTTGTGGGCGATGCGCTTGAATGCGAGCTTCGCCTTATCCTCGGTTACGTTACCGAGCTCAAACAGAATGGTCCCGGGCCTGACCTCGGCCGCCCAGTAGTCGATGTCACCCTTACCCTTACCCATCCGAGTCTCGGCGGGCTTGGAGGAGATGGGCTTGTCGGGGAAGATGCGGATCCAGATCTTCGCGGCACCCGCAGTGGCGCGGTTGGCTGCGATCCGGCTGGCCTCGAGCTGCCGGCCGTTGATCCAGCCAGCGTCGAGAGCCTGGAGCCCGAACTCACCGAAGGAGACGCGGTTCCCGCGCGTGGCGAGGCCCTTGATCTTCCCGCGGAAGACACGGCGGCGCTTGATGCGCTTCGGCATGTAAGCCATCACGCACCTCCCTGGTTGAAGGAGCCTTGCGGAGTCGCGGGCGCGCCGGGGCGCGGACCACCGCCGCCGCCCCCACCACGGGGACCGCCGCGACCGCGACTTCCCCGGCGACCCGAGCCACGGCGAGGACCGCCGCGGTCGTACCGGCCACCGGCAGCAGAGGTGACGCGGTAGTTGACCTTCTCGCCACGCTCGATGTCGCCCTTGTAGATCCAGACCTTGACGCCGATGACGCCGTAGGTCGTCCGAGCAAGCGCGGTGCCGTACTCGACGTTCGACTGCAGAGTCGACAGGGGCACGCGCCCCTCCCTCTCCTGAAGCTGACGCGCCATCTCGGCGCCGCCCAATCGACCGTTGATCATGACCTTCACGCCGAGCGCGCCGGCCTGCATGGTCGTCTGGATGGCCTTCTTCACAGCGCGGCGGAACGCCATGCGGCGCTTCAGCTGCTCAGCGATCACCTCGGCGACCAGGCCCGCCGAAAGCTCGGGGCGCTTGATCTCGTGGATCGTCAGGTGGACCGTCGTCTCGGCGATGCCCTGGAGCTCGGCCTTCAACTGGTCAATCCGGATGCCCTTGCGACCGACGAGAACGCCGGGCCGCGCGGTGTAGATGATCACGTTGACCGCGTCGCTGGTGCGCTCGATCTCGATGCGCGGGATGCCGGCGGAGCCGTACTCCTTCGCGACGTGGTCCCGGATCTTCTTGTCCTGGAGGAGCAGACGCGCGAAGTCGCGCTTCTGTCCGTGCCACCGGGATGCCCAGGGCTCAATAATTCCGACGCGATAGCCGGTGGGGTGAATCTTCTGTCCCATTGATGATCTCTCGTGCTAAAGGGGCGCGTGGCCTCCTCAGGCGCTGGCGGCCTCCGCGTCCGCGCTGGAGTCCGTCTCGAAGGCCGAAGCCTGGGCGACGATCACGGTGAGGTGCGAGGTCTTCTTGGCGTAGGGCATCGCGCGGCCCTGGGGGCCGGGGCGGTACCGAAGACGGTTGTTGAGCATCGGGCCGTCGTCGGCCCGGCAGTCGCTGACGAAGAGGTCGTTGACGTCGACCGACTCGTCCTGAGAAGCGTTGGCGACAGCCGAGAGCAAGACCTTCTTGAAGAAGGCCGCGCCGCGCTGAGGCAGCAGCTCCAGGATTTCAAGCGCATCGTTGACCGCGCGTCCCCGGACGGCGTCCGCAACAAGGCGGGCCTTCCGAGAGGAGATGCGGGCGTAACGGTGGCGGGCAACGTACCCACCGAGCTCCCTGATGATCTCGTTCTTCATGGTGCTCAGCGGCCGCCCTTGGCGCCCTCTTTCTTGTTCGTGTGGCCCCGGAAGACGCGCGAAGGCGCGAACTCACCGAGTTTGTGCCCCACCATGTCCTCGTTCACGGCCACCTTCACATGTCGGCGTCCGTCGTGGACCATGAAGATGTGCCCGATGAAGTCGGGAGAAATCGTGCAGGCGCGAGCCCACGTGGTGATCGGATTCTTTGTCCCGGCCTCGTTTTGCGCGAGGACCTTCTTCTCGAGCTTGGCGTCGATGAAGGGACCTTTTTTGATACTTCTGGACATGACGTTCTGGGTGCGTCGAGCCGCGGCGACCTGGCTGCTCCGAGGAGCAACCAGGGTTCGCCAGCCGGATCACTTGCGCTTACGGCGGCGGCGGATGATGAAGACGTCGGTCGGGTGATTGCGGCGGCGAGTCCGACCGCCCTTGGCGAGGACAGCCGTCGGCGAGCAGGGGTGACGACCACCTGCAGTCCGGCCTTCACCACCACCCATGGGGTGGTCGACCGGGTTCATTGCCGTTCCGCGGACGTGCGGGCGGCGGCCCAGATGACGCTTCCGCCCGGCCTTACCGAGCTTGACGTTCTGGTGGTCGGTGTTCCCGACGCGACCGATAGTGGCGCGGCAGGTGACATGGACGCGGCGCAGCTCGCCCGAAGGCAGCAGCAGCACAGCGTAGTTGCCCTCACGGGCGGTCAGCTGGGCGGAGGATCCGGCGGTCCGGACCATCTGGCCCCCACGACCGGGCTGGAGCTCCACGTTGTGCACCTGGACACCGATCGGGATGTCACGAAGCATCTTCGCGTTCCCGGCGTTCGGCTCGGCGTCGGAACCAGACAGGATGGTCTGGCCGACCTCGAGGCCGATCGGCGCGAGGATGTAGCGCTTCTCGCCGTCGGCGTAGTGGAGCAGTGCGATGAAGCACGTGCGGTTGGGGTCGTACTCGATCGTGGCAACCTTGGCGGGAATCCCGTCCTTGTTGCGCTTGAAGTCGATGACCCGATACTTGCGCTTGTGACCACCACCGCGGAAGCGGGCGGTGATACGACCGTAGTTGTTACGGCCTCCGGACTTCTTGATCGGACGCAGGAGAGACTTCTCCGGCGTCGTCGATGTGACCTCTTCGTAGGTGAGCACGCTGCCATGGCGGCGGCCCGGAGAGGTCGGCTTGTACTTGCGAATCGGCATGAGACTTAGCCTTGATCTTTGAATCAGACGGGGGAACCCGTCAGATCACGTCGATCGTGTCGCCCTCCTTCAGCGTGACCATGGCCTTCTTCCAGTCGGGCTTCTGGCCCTTGACGTAACCGCGGCGACGGACCTTGCCCTTCACACCCGCGGTGTTGACCGACGTCACCTTCACTTCAAACAGGGCCTCGATCGCGTGGCGGATCTCGATCTTGTTCGCGTCCGTGGGGACGCGGAAGTGATAGGCGTTGCGGAAATGCGTGTCCGTGGTCGCCTTCTCGGTGACGTGGGACTGCTTGATGATTTGGTAGTAGCGGTCGAGATGTTGACTCACGACTCACCTCCGTTGTTGGACGCTTCGGCCGGCCGGCCGACGCGTGCGCTCAGGTGATCGAGCGCGCCCTGCTCTGCGATAATCGTCCCGCCGTTCACCACGTCGTAGGCGCAAAGCTCAGCGGCAATGCGGACCTCGACGCGCGGGAAGTTGCGGAAGGACTTGTAGAGGTTCTCGTTGCGCTCGGTGATCACGACGCACGCCTTGCGGGTGGCGTCGAGGTCACCGAGGACCTTGCGGGCCGAACGCGACGAGGGCTCAGCCCAGTCCCCCAGGTCCGCAATGACGAGCTCGCCATCGGCGATCTTGCCAGCCAGCGCGGTGCGAAGCGCCACGCGACGTGCCTTGGTGGGCATGTGGTAGCTGTAGTCGCGGGGCTTCGGCCCGAAGACCGTGCCGCCACCTCGCCAGATGGGCGACTTGACATCACCGGCGCGTGCGCGGCCCGTGTGCTTCTGCTTGTAGGGCTTCTTGTTCGTGCCCTTGACCTCGCTGCGTCCCTTGGTGGAGGCCGTGCCCTGACGCTGGTTCGCCATGTGCATGACGACCGCGTCCTTCAGGGTACGGTAGAGGACCTTCTCGCCGAAAGGCGCGACGTCCAACTCAACCTCGCCGACGCTGCCGGCCTTGTAGCTTTTGACCTTCATCGGTGGCTCACTTCTTCACGCCCGTGCGGGCGGTCTGGACCTGGACGAAGCTGCCGTTGTGGCCCGGCACCGACCCCTTGATGAGGAGCAGGTTCCGATCCGCGTCGACGCGCATGACCTCGAGGTTCTTCACGGTCTTGCGAGAGGCGCCGTAGTGGCCGCTCATTCGCTTGCCCTTGAAGACGCGGCCCGGATACGCCGAGCAGCCGATCGAGCCCGGGGCTCGGTAGTTCATCGAACCGTGGGTCTTCGGCCCGCGGGCGAAGCCATGGCGCTTGATCGTGCCGGCGAAGCCGCGACCCTTGGTGGTCCCGACAACGTCGACCAGCGACCCAGCCTCAAAGACCTCGACCGTGATGGCCTGGCCCACTTCGTGCTCGGAGGGGCCGTGAAGCCGCTCCTCACGCAGGAAGCGCTTGGGAGCCGTGCCGATGGCCTTGGCGGCCTCGCGCTGCGGCTTGCTCGAGATCTTGTCCCGAACGTCCTCGTAACCGAGCTGAATGGCCGAATAGCCATCCTTCTCTTCAGTGCGCAGCTGCATGACAATGCAAGGCCCCGCCTCAACCACGGTCACCGGAGTGACCGTACCGTCGTCGGCGAAGAGTTGCGTCATGCCTCTCTTGCGTCCCAGAAGAAGCGTCATGTCTTCGTGAGAAAGGGGTTAGTGGAAGCCGGTTCGACCTGTAAGTGCTGACCTGGAACAAGTTCCAGATGAGCGCAACGGCAGGCCACGCGGCGGAGGGTGGATGAGTGAGTCGAAAAGAGCGAGCCCCTGCGTCCCCCACCAATGGCGAGGACCTGAGGGCCCGTTGAAATCAGGCCTTGATGCGGATGTCGACACCCGCGGGCATGTTGAGCGACGACAGCGAGTCGACGGTCTGGGGGGTCGAGTCCGAGATGAAGATCAACCGCTTGTGGGTCCGGATCTCGAACTGCTCGCGCGACTTCTTGTCGATGAAGGGCGAGCGAAGCACGGTGTACTTCTCGATACGCGTCGGCAGCGGGATGGGACCCTGGACGCGGGCGCCCGTGCGCTTGGCCGTCTCGACGATCTCGGCGCTCGACTGATCGAGGGCCTCGTGGTCGTAGGCCTCCATGCGGATTTGAATGCGGTCGCTCATGCTTGATTCGAGCTCTCTGGCGAACAATCACCCCCGCCAGGCGGAGGAGAGGGTCGGCGGTGAGATCAGGCCGGGCAGGCCCAGCGGACGGGGGGGGGTGTTAGCGCCTTCCCGGGGTCTCGAGCGGCTCTGGGGAGAGCGCCGATGGGGATGACACAAAAAAGTACCGACCCGGTAGGAGGAGGCCCTGGGAAGCGGACGGCGGTTGCTCGGTCGCTGCTCCAGGGGTCCTGCCTTTCGGGCAAGGGGCAAAGAAGGTACGGCGGGCCCTACCTGCGGTCAACGGTGGACGGGAAAAACATCACCATTCGCCGGCGCCCCCCTCGGCACGGGCGCCTGAGGGCCGTTGGAGCGCTCTACCGGCCACTTAGAGCCAAATAGAGCCCTTCTGCGCGACCGCCACACCCCTTGATGGCGAGCCGGCCCGCCCAGGAAAGGAGCGGAAAGGTGTCCGCCCTGCGCCGGATTCGGTCGATCACGCGCCGACGCTGGGGCGAAACCCCGCGGGCCGGAGGCTGAAGGTGGCGCGTCCCTTCGAGAGGGAGCGGAGTGATGTCGAATAGCCGATTAACTCCCTTAGCGGGGCGATACCCGTGATTTGCCGCCCCATCGTCCCTGTGGATTGAACCTCCTCCATCACCGCGTGGCGGCTGTTGAGGTCCCCGATCACGCCCCCGGCCACGTCCGCAGGCGCATCAACCACAAAGGACATCCAGGGCTCGAGGGGCTCGACCCCTCCCGCAGCGGCCGCGCTCCTCAGCGCCGCTCGCAGCGCCGCGACGGCGGCCTGGCCCCAGGCGGCGTCCACCGCGTGCTCGGTGCTGGAGTTCGCCTGGACGATCACGATGCGGACGCCACAGAGCGGGTGCCCGGCCAGGGGCCCGGCGGTGGCGGCCTCGGCCACAAGAGCCGAGGTGACGGCGGCCAAGACCTCGCCAGAGGCGTGCCCACCGGGCCCCTCTGCCCCCACCTCCACAGGGGCAGCCCAAGTCTCGACCGGCTCAAGCCGGAGCCCCACCACCGCGTCGACGCGCTCCCCGCCGAGCGAGCGGTCGACCTCGCCCGACCCGCTGTGGGTACCTCGGACACTCTCCAACTGCGCGACCTGCGGCGCCCCCACCCGCGGCTCGATCTGGAACTCGGCCTTCAACCGAGCGAGGGCCACCTCGAGATGGAGCTCCCCCATCCCTTCGAGGCCCCATTGCCCGGTGCCAGGGTCCTCCTGGGCGCGGAGCGAGGGGTCCTCGCGCACCAACCGCTGGAGCGCCGCACCGAGCGCCTCCCGCTCCTCGTCTCGGGAGGGTTCGAGCAAGACCGCCACCACGGCATTCGGTGTTCGCGGCGGCTCCAGGCGGTGGAGCGCGCCCTCCGACGCGAGGGTGTCGCCACAACCCGTGGAGACCAGCCCCCTGAGCGCGACCACATCACCCGGCCCCGCGTACTCCAGCTCATCCACCGCATCGGCGTGGATTCGAAGCACCGCTCCCACCTCCTCGAGCCGGCCGCTCCTCCCGTTCCAGAGCTTCATCCCCGGGCGCACGGCTCCGCGATAGATCCGGGCAACCGCGAGGTCGAGGCGTTCGCCTCGGCGCTGCTGCGAATGAACCTTGAACACCAGGAGAAGTGGATCGTCGACGCCCGCTACCTCTGACGGCAACGGCGGGAGCACCTTGCCCGAGCGAGCATCGAACAGCTCCGGCGCGGGCCGGTCCTGCGGAGACGGCAGCAGGTTGGCGATGCCATCAAGGAGAAGCGGCACCCCGTGACCCCGCAGGGCTGCGCCGCAGAACAGCGGCACGACGCGACGCTCCCGTGTGGCGGCGCGCAACGCGGCAGTGAGCTGCCCCACCGTCGGCTCTCCTCCCGCGCAGACCACCCCAAAGACCTCGTCATCGAGGTCCGCGAGGGCGTCCACGAGCTCCGCCCGGAGGACCCCCACCTCGTCCTCGATCGCCTCCGGGATCGGCACCTGGACACGCTGACCGCCCGGCTCGACCCGCTGAGCGACGCCACGTACCAGGTCGACCACCCCGGACAGCGGCACATCCTCATCACCACCGCCGATCGGGTACGCCACCACCAGCGGTCGGACACCGAGCTTCTCGCCGATCGACGCCGCGCAGGCGAGGACGTCTGCCCCAGGGCGCTCGCACTTGTTCACGAACGCGAGCGCCGGGAGCCCGCGCCTCTCCACCTGGCGCCAGACCGTCTCCGTCTGCGGTTCGACCCCACGGGTCGCGTCCACCACCACAATCGCACCGTCGAGCACGCGCATACAACGCTCGACCTCGACGGTGAAGTCCACGTGCCCGGGGGTGTCGACGAGGTTGATCTCACACTCCGCCCACCGAACCCGGGCCGCGGCGGCGGTGATGGTGATCCCACGCTCCCGCTCCTCTGCCATCCAGTCCATGACGGAGGTGCCCTCGTCCACCCGCCCGACTCGCGGCTCGCGGCCGCAGAGGTGCAGGACGCGCTCGGTCAGGGTGGTCTTGCCCGCGTCGATGTGCGCGCAAATGCCGACGTTCCGCAGTTCGCGGGCGGGGGCCGAGCCGTGGCCGGCGTGGCCCGCGGGATGGTCGGAGACGTCCATGGGTGCGGCCGCATCCTAGCGCCCGGGCCCCCTCGAAGCCCGCACGCCACCCGGTCCCTGCCCTAGAGCGGGCCGCGACCGAGCACAGCCGCGTTGAGCTCCAGGAACTGGTCCTTCCAGCGGTAGTCGTCGAGTAGGTACTCGACCCCCTCGTGCCCCAGCAGCACCAGCGCGGCGTAGAGCGCCTCGACCGACGCCAGCCCCTCCGAAGGGTCCACGAAGTCCCTGGAGCGCCGCGGGTAGGCCGTCTTCAGCGGGGGCAGGCGGCGGCGGCGCGGCTCCCCCACCACCGTCGCCGAGAGCTTCGGGAGGCGGCGCCAGGACGAATCGAGAATCAACAGGGGGAGGCCACGATCCCCGGCGGAGATAGGCTCCGCCGCAGGATCGAGCAGGACCCTCCCGGACGCGTCCAGCGAGCGGTCCGCTCGGTACTCGGCGAACACCACCCCGGGGGTCCCGCGCAGCGGGATGAGCGAGCACTTCTTCGGGGACTCACGGGGGTCCCGGAGGATGAGGACGTCGACCGGGTCGGACATGGCCAAGACCATACCCGGCGCGGCTGCGAGCTTCACCGGGGTGGTTCACAAGAGGCACGCGGCGATCGCGACGGACACGCGGCAGCACCCGGCAAACGACGAGAGGCCGCGGCAGGTGCCGCGGCCTCTCGTGGGATGATCCCGGCCCTCTCGGGAGCCGCTGGTTGGATCAGCGGGCGAAGTGAGCGTAGGCCTTGTTGGCCTCGGCCATCTTGTGGATGTTCTCCTTCCACGTCACCGACGCGCCGGTGCCGTTGTGGGCGTCCACGAGCTCTTCCGCGAGGCGAAGGTGCATGGGCTTGCCCTTCTTCTTGCGGGAGTTGTCCACCAGCCAGCGGATGGCCAGCGACTGCTGCCGGGCCTTCTTGACCTCGCGCGGCACCTGGTAGTTGGCACCACCGACACGCTTGGAGCGGACCTCGACGCCCGGCTTGGCGTTCTCGACAGCCTGCGTGAGGATCGTGACCTGCTTCTCCTCCGAGGATTCGCCTTCGACGTCGGGGAGCTTCTTCAGCGCCACATCGAGGGCGTTATAGAGGATGGACTGAGCGGTGCTCTTCTTGCCGCCTTGCATCACCTGGTTGATGATCTTGGAGGCAAGCAGTGAGCCGAGCTTGGGGTCCGGCTTCACGAAGTGAGCCGTCGACTTGAAGTTACGGGGCATGGTGGTCTCTGTTCTCTGGATCGATGGAAGGAGGTCGGAGCGAGCGGGTGTTGCCCGGCCGTGACGCGATGAGCACGGCCTCTGGCGATGGCGCCGTCAGCTCCGGGATGACATCACTTCTTGGGCTTCTTCGACCCGTACTTGGAACGGCTCTGGGAGCGGCCATCGACACCGGAGGTATCGAGGGTGCCGCGGAGGATGTGATAACGGACACCGGGGAGGTCGCGGACGCGGCCGCCACGGACGAGCACGACGGAGTGCTCCTGAAGGTTGTGGCCCTCACCGGGGATGTAGGCAGTGATCTCCTTGCCGTTCGAGAGGCGGACACGCGCGATCTTTCGGAGCGCGGAGTTCGGCTTCTTGGGCGTTTGGGTCTTCACCTGAAGGCAGACCCCCCGCTTGTGCGGGCAGGAGTCGAGGACCGGGGACTTGGAGCGCTTGATCGGCGTCTTGCGTCCCTTTCGGATGAGCTGGTTGATCGTGGGCATCGCGTGGTGTGGTTGATGTGCCGACCTTAGGGGGGCTCGGCGTCAGCGCCGATAGGAGCGTCCGATCCAGTCGGCAGATCGGCGCAACAGTGTACGGGGGAGATTTTGAGGGTCAAGGCCCGACCGGTCCCAGCCATCCCCCACCGGGATGACCGGCCAGCAATGGCTTGGAACGGGGGGCGCGATCAGGCCTGCGCGGCTGCGGCCTCACCGCCTTCTTCTTCGATCGCGAGGGACTCCGCGGCGACCGGGGCTGCGGGAGCCTCCGGAGCGATGGGGGTCGCGACCTCACCTGAGAGCATCGCCGGGTCCACCCCGAGCGCTGCGGCGGCGGCGTCCACGGAGAGCATTTCGTCCATGGCGTCGTCCATCCCGGCGCTCCCGAAGGAGACGGCACCGGTGCCGGTTCCGATCTCGCCGAAGTCGATGTTCTTCTTCACGCGGGTCCGGTAGTGGTCGCGGAAGCCGGTGCCCGTCGGGACCATGTGCCCGAGGATCACGTTCTCCTTGAGGCCAACCAGGGTGTCGCGCTTGCCTCCGATGGCCGCCTCGGTGAGCACCTTCGTGGTCTCCTGGAAGGAGGCCGCCGAGATGAAGGAGTCTGACGAGAGCGAGGCCTTCGTGATGCCGAGCAGGAGCGTCTGTCCCGTCGCCGGCTTGCGGCGATCCTTGCGCAGACGCTCGTTCTCACGGCGGAAGCGGTACTTGTCGACCACGGCCCCCGGCAGGAACTCGGAGTCACCCGGCTCGTTGACCTGAACCTTCCGCATCATCTGCGAGAGGATGGTCTCGATGTGCTTGTCGTCGATGGTCACCGACTGCGAGCGATAGACGTTCTGGACCTCACCGAGGAGGTACTCCTGGACGTTCTCCTCACCGTTGATGCGGAGGATGTCCTCAGGGTAGAGCGGACCATCGACCAGCGGCTCACCGGCGCGCACTTCGTCGCCCTTGTGGACGCGAAGGTGCTTGCCCTGGGGCACGGAGTGCTCGTGCTCCTCGATGACCTCGCCGTTCGCACCGAGGGCGCGAACGATGACCGTGCGCTTGCCGCGCTTGCGATCGCCGAGCTCCACGACGCCGTCGATCTCGCTCATGATGGCGGGGTCCTTCGGGCGCCTGGCCTCGAAGAGCTCCGTCACCCTGGGCAGACCACCGGTGATGTCCTGGGTACCCGTCGCCTCACGCGAGGACTTGGCGAGGAGCTCGCCGCGGCCGATCTTCTGGCCGTCGTCGATCTCGATGTACGCCTTCTCCGGGATCGGATACACGGCCAGGGGCTCGCCCTTGGCGTTCTCGATCACGAGCTGCGGGTGGAGGTCACCCTTATGCTCGATCACCTGGCGGCGGGCGGCCTTGCGGCGGGCGTCACGCTCGATCTTGAGCGTCTTGCCCTCCACGAGATCCTCGTACCGGACCTTGCCGTCGAACTCGGTGATGATCGGAACGTGGTGAGGGTCCCAGTTACAAAGGGAAGCGCCCGCTTCCGCGCCCTTCCCCTCCTCGATGAGGATGGTCGCTCCGGTCGGGATCGCGTAGCGGTCGATCTCGCGGTCCTTCTCGTCGAGGAGCAGGATCTCACCGTTCCGGTTCAGCACGATGGTTTCACCGTCCTTGTTCGAGACGGCCCGCAGGTTCTGGTACTGGACCTTGCCGGCGCGCTTGAGCTTGATCTCGCTGTCCTCGATGGAACGCGAGGCCGTACCACCAATGTGGAAGGTCCGCATGGTGAGCTGGGTTCCCGGCTCGCCAATCGACTGAGCCGCGATGATGCCGACCGCGAGGCCACGCTCCACCAGCTGGTTCCGCGCGAGGTCCATGCCGTAGCAGCGTGCGCAGACGCCGAGCGGCGCCTCACATGTCAGCGGGCTGCGGACTCGGATCTTCTCGTAACCGTGGGCCTCGATGGCTGCGGCGATGTCCTCGGTGATCGGCTCGTGCTCACGCACGAGGATCTCCTCGGTGATGGGGTCAATGATCGTGTCACGAGCAATCCGGCCGCGGATTCCATCGGCCAGGGTCACCGCGACACGGTCGCCCTTGAAGACCACCGACTTGGTGACGCTGCCCATGGTCCCGCAGTCGTCCTGCGTGATCACGACGTTCTGAGCGACGTCTGTCAGCTTACGCGTCAGGTAGCCAGCGTCCGCGGTCTTGAGCGCGGTGTCCGCCAGTCCCTTCCGGGCGCCGTGGGTCGACGAGAAGTACTCGAGCACCTTCAGGCCTTCGCGGAAGTTGGCCTTGATGGGCGTCTCGATGATCTTGCCCGACGGCTTGGCCATCAGGCCGCGCATGCCGCCCAGCTGACGAATCTGGTCCACCGAGCCACGAGCGCCGGAGGTCACCATGCAGAAGATCGGGTTGACGTAGCCGGACTCCGTATCGAAGTCGACGGAGAGGAGCTGCATGAGCACCGCCCCCATCTTCTCCCGAGCCTCGGTCCACAGGTCGATGATCTTCAGGTAGCGCTCACCGTCGGTGATCTCACCCTTGTTGTAGCTCAGCTCGATCCGATCGATCTCCGCCTCGGACTCCGCAAGCATGGCCTGCTTGGAGTCCGGGATCCGGACGTCGTCCTTGCCGAACGAGAGCCCAGCGCGCGTCGAAGACTTGAACCCGATGTTCTTGAGGTCGTCGAGGAGACGCAGCGTTGCATCGCGGCCGAGCAGGTGATGGCAGTCGCTGATCAGCGCCTGGATCCCCTTCTTGTTGAGTTGGTAATTATAGAACGGCATCCCCTCGGGGAGCATGTCGTTGAAGATCACGCGACCGATGGTGGTCATCGCGAACTCCGTCTTGCCCGTAGGCGCGCCATCCTCATCGAGCACCGCGACGCGGCCCCGCTCGCCCACCTCGACCGGGTCCTGATCGCTGCCAAACTTGACGCTGCTGCCTTCGGCAAAGCGCAGGCGGACCGCCTTGTGGGTCCGGGCGTGACCGTGGCCGTACGCGAGGAACAACTCTGATGTGGAGCCGAACGTCGGGAGCGTCTCGGGGATGCTCGGCGGGTTCATCATCAGGTAGAAGATCCCGAGGACCATGTCCTGGGACGGCGAGATGATGGGCGAACCGTTGGCAGGCGAGAAGACGTTGTTGCTCGCCAGCATCAGGGTCGAGGCCTCGATCTGCGCCTCGTAGGAGAGCGGCAGGTGGACGGCCATCTGGTCCCCGTCGAAGTCGGCGTTGAAGCCGCCGCAGACGAGCGGGTGCAGGCGGATCGCGTTGCCCTCGATCAGCTTCGGCTCGAAGGCCTGGATGCCCATGCGGTGCAGCGTCGGCGCGCGGTTGAGCAGCACGGGGTGGTCACGGATGACCTCCTCCAGGATGTCCCACACGTCGTCGTCACGGCGCTCAAGCATGCGCTTGGCCGACTTGATGGTGTCGGCCTGGCCGAGCTCCTTGAGACGCCGGATGATGAAGGGCTGGAAGAGCTCCAGGGCCACCTTCTTCGGGAGCCCGCACTGCGTGAGGCGGAGCTCCGGGCCGACGACGATCACGGAACGCGCGGAGTAGTCCACGCGCTTACCGAGGAGGTTCTCGCGGAAGCGACCCTGCTTGCCCTTGATCATGTCCGTGAGGGACTTGAGCGGGCGGTTCGAGGAGCCGAGCACCGGGCGGCGGCAGCGGCCGTTGTCAAACAGCGCGTCCACGGCCTGCTGCAGCATCCGCTTCTCGTTGCGGATGATGACCTCGGGAGCGTTGAGATCGAGGAGCTTCTTGAGTCGGTTGTTCCGGTTGATCAGGCGCCGGTACAGGTCGTTCAGGTCACTCGTGGCGAAGTTGCCGGAGTCCAGAAGGACGAGCGGCCGCAGGTCCGGCGGGATGACCGGGATCACGTCGAGGACCATCCACTCCGGGCTGTTGCCAGAGTCGCGCAGCATCTCGACGGTGCCGAGGCGCTTGGTGATGTCCTTCATGCGCTGCTTGGAGCGCGTGGCCTTCAGCTCCTCACGGAGCTCCTCGGAAACCATGCCGAGGTCGAGGGTCCGGAGGATCTTCTTGACGGCCTCGGCCCCCATGTCGGCGTCGAACTCGGCGCCGTACTTGGCGCGCGCAGCGCGGAACTCCTCCTCGGTCAGGAGCTGGAACTGCTCCATGGGCGTGTCACCGGGATCCACGACCATGTAGTCCTGGAAGTAGATGACCCGCTCGAGGTTCGAGACCTTGCAGCCGAGCAGGTTGCCGAGGCGGCTCGGCATGGCCTTGAAGAACCAGATATGGGCGGTCGGCGCGGCCAGGTTGATGTGGCCCATCCGCTTCCGACGCACGCGGCTGTGGGTGACCATCACGCCGCACTTGTCGCACACGATGCCCTTGTGCTTGATGCCCTTGTACTTACCGCAGGAGCACTCCCAGTCCTTCTCCGGACCAAAGATGCGCTCGCAGAACAGCCCGTCACGCTCGGGCCGATAGGTGCGGTAGTTGATGGTCTCGGGCTTCTTGACCTCTCCGTACGACCAGGACCGGATGTCCTCCGGTGATGCGAGCGCGATGGTCACGCTGCCGTAGTCGTTGATCCGGTTGTACTTGGCGTCTGCCAGCGTCATGGGTCGAGTCTCCAGAAGGTCCGGGGTGGCCGGAGCCGCCCTCGGGGGGTCCAGAACGCCGAAGGGGCGTCCCAGGTGTGGGTGTGTTTGCGCGCAGTGGTGCGCCACGGGGGGAGCGTGAAAGCCCTCCCCCGCAGCGCGCAGTGATCAGAGGATGGCCTTCTTGTGGAGCTCCATGTTGAGCCCCAGGCCGCGGATCTCGTTGGTGAGCACCTCGAAGGAGACCGGCGTGCCGGGCTCGAGGATGTTGAGGCCCTTGACCATCGACTCGTAGATCTTGGTCCGGCCGTCCACGTCGTCCGACTTGACGGTGAGCTGCTCCTGCAGGATCGCCGCGGCGCCGTACGCCTCGAGCGCCCAGACCTCCATCTCTCCGAAGCGCTGGCCGCCGAAACGGGCCTTGCCGCCGAGCGGCTGCTGGGTGATCAGGCTGTAGGGACCCGTGGCTCGCGCGTGGACCTTCTCGTCGACGAGGTGGTGCAGCTTGAGCATGTACATGATCCCGACGGTGACGTTCTGCTCGAAGCGCTCGCCGGTGCGACCGTCGAACAGCGTGAACTTGCCGGAGGTTGGCATGTTCGCGGCCGTGAGCATCTCTTCGATCTCGGCCTCGGAGGCACCGTCGAAGGCCGGGCAAGCACAGCGAACACCGAGCTCCGCCGCAGCCATGCCGAGGTGGGTCTCGAGGATCTGACCGACGTTCATCCGCGACGGCACGCCGAGCGGGTTCAGGACGATGTCCACCGGAGTGCCGTCTTCGAGGTACGGCATGTCCTCACGGGGGCAGATCTTGCTGATCACACCCTTGTTGCCGTGGCGGCCGGCCATCTTGTCGCCCACGGAGAGGTTCCGCTTGGTGGCGACGTAGACCTTGACCATCTCGAGCACCCCCGTGGGCAGCTCGTCCCCTCGGCTCAGGCGGTTGACGATCTTGTTCTTCTCCGCCTCCTTGTTGTCGATCTTGACCTGGAAGTCATGGATCAACTGGAGGGCGGCGTCACGCTTGGAGCGGTCGTCGTGCTCCTCGGAGGCAGCGAGGCAGAGGATCTTCACGCGACGCAGCTCGTCGTAGGTGGACGTGTCGTCCAGCTCGAAGGGCTTGCCCGTGAGGTCATCGTCCACGATGACGCCGAGCTTCCCTTGAACGTCCTTCAGCAGCTGCTGGGTGTAGGTCCGAAGCGCGCGAAGGAACTCCTTCTCCGCGTCACGGATCACCGAGAGCGCCTTGGTGCGCTCCGCGTCGGTGAGGTTGACCCGGCGCGAGAACTTGTGCGCATCGATCACGACGCCGCGGGTGCCCGGGGGCATCGTGAGCGAGGCGTTCTTAACGTCGACGCCAGCCTTACCGAAGATCGCGTGCAGGAGCTTCTCCTCGGGGGTCAGCTCGCTCTTGCTCTTCGGAGCCACCTTGCCGACCAGCACGTCGCCGGCCTCCACGAAGGTCCCGATGCGGACGATTCCGCCCTCATCGAGATTCGACAGGGCCTTCTCGCCGACGTTCGGGATGTCGCGAGTGAACTCCTCCTTGCCGAGCTTGGTCTCGCGGATCTCGACGTCGTACTCCTCGATGTGGATCGAGGTGAAGACGTCATCCTTGACCAGACGCTCGGAGACGAGGATGGCGTCCTCGTAGTTGAAGCCATCCCAGGTCATGAACGCGACCATGAGGTTCTTGCCGAGAGCGAGCTCGCCGCCCTGGGTCGAGGCGCCGTCGGCCAGTAGTTGACCGGCCTCGACCTCGTCCCCCACCTTGACCACCGCGCGGTGGTTCTGGGTGGTGCGCTCGTTCATGCCGCGGAACTTCTGCTGGTGATACTCGTCGTCCCCGACGATGATCACGCGGCTGTCCACGTACTCGACCGTGCCCGCTCGCTTGGCGAAGATGGGCATGTTCGAGTTGGCCGCAACGGCCTTCTCCATGCCAGTACCGACGACCGGGACCTCAGGGATGAGGAGCGGCACCGCCTGGCGCTGCATGTTCGAGCCCATGAGCGCCCGGTTGGCGTCATCGTGCTCGAGGAACGGAATCAGAGCCGCTGAGACGCCGATGATCTGCTTCGGCGAGACGTCGACGTAGTCGACCTCGTTGGGCGGCACCTCGACGTTGTCCCCGTCCCGACGCGCGAGGACGCGCTTCGAGAGGATCTTGTTCTTCGAGTCGAGCTCGACGTCGATGGGCGCCATGACCATGCCGGTCTCCTCGTCCGCGCGGAGGAACTCGACATCCTCGGTGAGGACACCATCCACGACCTTGCGGAAGGGCGTGGTGAGGAAGCCGTAGTCGTCCAGCGCCGCGTACATCGCGAGCGAGGAGATCAGGCCAATGTTGGCGCCCTCGGGCGTCTCAATCGGGCAGAGACGACCGTAGTGCGACAGGTGCACGTCACGGACATCGAAGCCGGCCCGCTTCCGGTTGAGGCCGCCCGGCCCAAGCGCCGAGAGTCGACGCTCGTGCGTCAGCTGACTCAGGGGGTTGGCCTGGTCGACGACCTGACTCAGCTCGGAGCGCCCGAAGAAGTAGTCGACCGCGCTCGAGAAGGTCTTCGAGTTGATGAGCGTCCTCGGCGAGACGGTCTCAGGGTTCTCGAGGTTCATCCGCTCCTGCGCGGTGCGGCGGAGCTTCAGGAGGCCCTTACGGAACTCCTCGCCCGCCAGTTCGGCGATCGAGCGCACGCGGCGGTTGCCGAGGTTGTCGATGTCGTCGATCTCACCGCGGCCCCCGCGGAGGTCGAGGATGTACTTGACCGAGTTGACGATGTCCTCGGGCTTGAGGACCTGAACGTCCTCGCCGATGCCCTGGTCGAACTTCCGGTTGAGGCGGAAGCGGCCGACCCGTCCGAGGCGGTAGCGCTGGACGTCGAAGAACTTCTCGTGGAAGAGCTCGCGGGCCTTCTCGATCTGCGGCGGGTTGCCCGGGCGCAGGCGCCCGTAGATCTTGATCAGGGCCTCCTCGTGGCTCTTCACACCCGGCTCCTCGTGGAGCGAGTTGATGATGAGCATGTCGATGTCCTGGGGGTCTGCGTCGACCACCTCAACCTCGGCAAGGTCGCCACCAGCGATCTCGATGGCGGCCGTCTCGGGGATCGGCATGCCGGACGGCACGAGGACCTCACCGGTCTTCAGGACGACGATGTCCCCCACCGCGATGCGGTCGGTGATCTTCTTCGCAAACGCATTCGCGGTCTGCGACTTCGTCTTCTTGACGACCTTGGTGGCATAGAACTGGCGCAGAAGCGCCTGGTCCGAGCCGAGATTCTCGTCGAGCGCACGCAGGAAGGTGACCGCGCTGAACTTGCCGCTCTGGTCAATGCGGACGCTGAGCGCCTCCTTCTTCGTGACGTTCAGCTCAACCCACGAGCCACGCTCGGGGATGATCCAGCACGAGTGCAGGAGGCGATCCGTCGACGCCGCGTCGATCAAGAAGTCCACGCCGGGCGAGCGGTGGAGCTGGCTCACGATGACCCGCTCCGAGCCGTTCACGACGAACTCACCGCCGCCGAGCATGATTGGAAGCTCGCCGAGGTAAACCTCTTCCTCCACGGGCTCCGGCTTGACCAGCCGGAGGCGAACCTTGAAGGGATAACCGTAGGTCATCCGAAGTTTGCGGCACTCGTCGATGTCGTATCGCGGCCTGCCCAACTCGTAGCCGACGTACTCAAGGCACATCGTCTTGTCGTACGAGTAGATCGGGAAGATCTCCCGAAGCAGGGCCTCGAGGCCCATGGCGTCTCGAGCGCCGGAGGCAACCCCGGGAGCCAGGAAGGCCTCGTAGGCCTTCGTCTGGATCTCGACGAGATTGGGCAGCGGGACAATCTCGGAAACGTTGCCGAAGTTACGAACCTCGGCGGACTGCTCGACCATACGGCCGTTGCGGTTAGCGATCATGAGCGGTAACGAGTGCTGTGCGGAAGCGGCAGCGACGCGGAGGGCGTGGTCAGATGCCGGACGTCCGAACGGGCACGGAGAACGAGCGTGGCTCGGGTGGGGAGACGCTGATCGGGGGGAGGACCGAACGAGCCGCGGTGTCGGGGGGGGAACACTGCGGTGTCGCACGGAAGCCGACCCCGCATGGAGCCGACCGGCGCCGATACACCCCGCGCGACACGGGGCAGACCAGCATGACTGGGAATCCGACGGGCCTGATTGGCCAGCGGACAGTGGCGAGGGGTACCGCAGCGAGGCGACACCCGGGCGGTGGAGACGAGGTGAAGGAAGCCTTGATCCGGGAAGACCGGACCCAACCGACGGAGCGACTCTTGGCCTAGGGCCAACAAAAGGGACCATCGATGTTCTCG
The DNA here is from genome assembly GCA_938083085.1 of uncultured bacterium. Taxonomy (GTDB): domain Bacteria; phylum Planctomycetota; class UBA1135; order UBA1135; genus Saltatorellus. The sequence goes on along the minus strand of CALLKX010000042.1, from coordinate 10,300 downwards.
GCGACCCCGAATAGTAGGGGCATCGCTGACGCCTGGGAAGGGCTCCAGCGCCCTCTTTGCAGCAAATTCCGCTCGCGAAACGCGAGAGGAGCTTCCTTGCTCAGGGGGCGGCGACACCTCAGGACGCGCCTCAGCCGCCGACGCCTCGCCGCCCCCACAAGGAGGAACGAGGCGTCCGCGGCCTTGGTGGAGCGTCCCGCAAGGGCCGCCCCGGAGTCGGCTCAGGCGAGCTCGACCGACGCGCCGGCAGCCTCAAGCTGCTTCTGCATCTCTTCGGCTTCGGCCTTCGAGACGCCTTCCTTGACGGCCTTGGGGGCGCTGTCGACGATTGCCTTGGCCTCTTTGAGCCCCAGGCCAGTGATGGCGCGGACCTCTTTGATGACCTGGATCTTCTTCTCGCCAGCCGCCTTCAGGACGACATCAAATTCGGTCTTCTCTTCGGCTGCATCACCAGCACCGCCCCCGGGGGCGGCCATGGCGACGGCGGCGGGGGCAGCAGCGCTGACACCCCACTTATCCTCGAGGGCCTTGACGAGCTTCGACGCCTGCAGGAGGGTCAGGCCGTCGAGCTGATCGGCGATGGTCTGGAGCTCAGCGTCGAGCTCGACGGTCGTGGTCTCTTCGGACATGGTTGAAAATGGATCGGAGGGTAGGTCTCAGTGGTCTTGGAAAGGATAGCCACCACCCCCACCGCAACAGACGGCGGAGAGGTCGGAAGCCACCTGAATGAATCAGCCTTCGTCGCCGTCCTCGGCGTCGTCAGCGTGTGCTTGGAGAACGCGAGCGACCGAAGCGGGCACCGCGTTGATGACTGTGGCGAGGCCGCGGGCAGGACCCGAGATGACGCCGAGCAGCATCGCATGGAGCGAGTCGCGGTCCGGGAGGTCCGCCAGCGCAGTCGCACTGGCCGCGTCGAGGCAGTTGCCCTCGAGCACTGCCCCCTTGACGATGACCTTGCCGCTCTTCTTGACGTCCTTGTCAGCGAACACCTTGGCGGCGTCGATCGCAGCCTCAGCGTCGCCGTAAGCGATGCCGGTGTTCCCTTTGAGGGCAGCATCTCCATCAAAGGTGATGTCGCGATCAGCGAGCACCCGCTTGGCGAGCGAGTTGCGCACCATCTTGAAGCGGACGTTCTTCTCGGCAAGCTTGCCGCGGATGTCGGAGGTCTCTTCGACGGTCAGGCCGCCGAAGGCAACGAGGACCATGCCCTCTGCATCCTTGAACTCGTCCTGCAGCTCGCGGACGACCATCTGGTTGACGATATTCGGCATGGAATCAGCCTCCGTACTCGATAAAGGCGCCCGGGCTCATGGTCGTCGAGACGCTGATGCGCCGGACGAAGTTGCCCTTGACGGCAGCCGGGCGCATGCCCGACAAGTGGTTCATGAAAGCCGAGAGGTTCTCGACCAGGTCCTCTGTGGAGAACGAGCGCTTGCCAAGCGGCGCGTGGACGTTGCCGCCAGCGTCGGTCCGGAACTCGACCTTACCAGCCTTGAACTCGGTGACGGCCTCGGCGACGTTCGGCGTCACGGTCCCGCTCTTCGGCGAGGGCATCTTGCCCTGGGGGCCGAGGACCTTACCGAGCTTGCCGACGTGCTTCATCATGTCGGGGCTTGCGATGACGACATCGAAGTCCATCCAACCGCCTTGGATCTTGGCGGCCAAGTCGTCGGACCCAACCTCGTCGGCACCGGCTTCCCGGGCCGCTTCGGCCTTGTCGCCCTCGGCGAAGACAACCACCTTGACGGTCTTGCCGAGCCCCTTGGGGAGGGAGACCGCGCCACGGACCAGCTGGTCCGTCTTGCGCGGGTCAATCCCGAGGCGGACGGCGACCTCAACGGTCTCGTCAAACTTGGGAGCCGGAAGGCTCTTGAGCATGTCGAACGCTTCGTTCGGCATGTAATGGGACTCGCGGTCGATCCGCGACGCGGCCTCGCGGTAACGCTTGCTGTGCTTGGGCATGTTGATCAGTCCTCCACCGTGATGCCGGAAGAGCGCGCGGTGCCGGCAATAATCCGGCAGGCCTGGTCTAGGTCCCGCGCGTTGAGGTCGTTCATTTTGATCTTGGCGATCTCCTCCACCTGCTCGCGGGTCACCGACCCGACGATCTGCGTGCCGACTTCCCCGGCCCCCTTCTCGACGCCGGCTGCTTTCTTGAGCAGCACGGCCGCCGGAGGCGACTTGAGGATGAAGTCGAAGGAGCGGTCCTTGTAGACGGAGATCTCGACGGGGAGAATCATCCCCATCTGGTCCCGCGTCCGGTCATTGAACTGCTTCACGAACTCGGCGATGTTCACGCCGTGCGCGCCGAGCGCCGGCCCGATCGGCGGCGCAGGGGTCGCCTGCCCGGCGGGGCACTGAAGCTTGATCTTTCCTGTCAGTTCTTTCGCCATGTCGGTCCGTGAGTGTGGCCCCCATTGTGGGGAGCGCGGTCCGCTGTGATCTGGTAGAGGTCGCCGCGGCGAACGCCATCCCGGGGGAGGACGTCACGCTGAATACGGCGGGGTGTGTGTTTCGTGGAGGGGATCCCGCGGGAACCGGTGCGAGCACCAGTCCGGGGAGAAGAGGTCAAACGCTGTCGACCTCCCAGTACTTGAGGTCGACCGGCGTCGGCCGGCCGAAGATGGTGACGACCACGCGGACCGTCCCCTTCTCGGCGTTGATCTCTTCGACCGCGCCGTCGAAGCCGTCGAACGGCCCCGTGTTGATCTTGACCCGGTCGCCCTTCTCAAGGCCAATCGTGACCTGAGGACGAGTCTCGGAGTCGGTCATGAGCGCGAGGATGTCGGTGACCTCAGCCTCGGAGATCGAGGTCGGCTCGCCGCCAGATCCAATGAAGTCCCGGAGGCCGTCGATGCCACGCAGCGTCGTCCGCGCCTTGATCACGGTCGGATCCTCGGGGTTCTCGAGGTCGGCCTGCACGAGGAGGTAGCCCGGGTAGAGCTTCTCCTCGATGTTCCGCTTCTTCCCCTTCTTCATGTCCGTCACGATCTTGAACGGCATGAGGACCTGCGGGATCACCGAGTCCACCCCGGCGATCTTCAGCCGGTGGATCGCGTTGTCGCGGATCCGCTTCTCACGCCCGGACTGGCAGCGGAGGAAGTACCACTTGAAAGCCATCGGCGTCAGACCCCCAGCTCGGTCAGGATGTAAGTGAAGCCTCTGCCGAGCACGAAGTCGGCGGCGGCCATGAAGCCCATCAAGAACAGCACCACTACGATCACAACGACGGAGCCGTCGACCGTCTCGTCAACGGTCGGCCATGTGACCTTCCGAAGCTCCGACTCGGTCTCGATGAGGAGATCCGCGTTCTTCGGCCGATCCAGCGTCCGGTTGAGGAACCAGAGCCCGACCACCAAGGCGGCAACCGACGCGATCAGCGCGGGGCTGAGAGGCAGGTTGACCAGCGGAATCACCAGGCCATCGGAAAGCGATGACCCGATGGAGTCCGGGAACTTGCCCGTGAGCTCCGCGCGCATCCGGATGCATCCGTACGCGAGGAGAACGGCGAGCGACCAGAAGGTCGTCATCCGTGCCAGGCGTCCTTGATCCTTGCGGTAGGCCATTGGAGTCTCGGTTGGGGTCCGGGGAGGTGAGTAGGCGGAGGGGAAGCGTCGAAAGAGTCAGCGCGAGCCGGTAGGGCTCAGAGCTTCTTCTCGCGATGCGAGGTATGCGTGCGGCAGCGCCGGCAGTGCTTCTTCTTCTCGAGTTTGTAGGCGGCCTTCAGACGCTTATGCGTCGTGTAGTTCCGCTCCTTGCACACTGTGCACTCGAGGAAGACGTAGCGTTCCTTGGTCTTCATTTCAGGTGGCGCTGGCTTGGGGGGTGTCGGCGGTCCGGGTGCGCTGATGCGCGGGAACCGACGACTGTAGGGGGTGGAGAGGTGCGCCGCTGTACGGGAGCGCAGCCGTGGGTGGGTGTCGCCGCCGCGCTACCCAGATGGGCACCGCGGCGGCGGATTCGATCACTCGACGATCTTCGTGACGACGCCAGCACCAACGGTGCGGCCGCCCTCACGGATGGCGAAGCGAAGCTGCTCTTCCATCGCGACCGGGGTGCCGAGGGCGACGGTCAGCTTGACGTTGTCGCCAGGCATGCACATCTCGGCGCCGATGAGGTCCGCGTTGCCGGTCACGTCCGTCGTACGGAAGTAGAACTGCGGGCGGTAGCCGGAGAAGAACGGCGTGTGACGGCCCCCTTCTTCCTTCGAGAGGACGTAGACCTCGCACTCGAACTTGGTGTGCGGCGTCACGGTGCCCGGCTTGGCGAGAACCATGCCGCGCTTGAGGGTCTCCTTGTCGACACCACGGAGGAGGACACCGACGTTCTCGCCGGCGCGCCCCTCGTCGAGGGTCTTCTGGAACATCTCAACACCGGTGCAGGTGGTGTTGCCGATCTCCTCTTGCATACCGACGATCTCAAGCGAGTCGCCCGTGTTGACGATGCCGCGCTCGACGCGCCCGGTGCCGACGGTTCCGCGTCCCTTGATGGAGAACACGTCCTCAACCGGCATCAGGAAGTCCTTGTCCACGTCGCGCTTGGGGAGCGGGATGTAGCTATCGACCGCGTCCATGAGCTCGTCAATGCACTTGAACGCGTCATCGTCGGGGCCCTTGCCGTCGTTGAGAGCATTCTCGGCGCCGAGAGCGGAGCCGCGAATGATCGGGATGTCGTCCCCGGGGAACTCGTACTTGGAGAGGAGTTCGCGGATCTCCATGTCGACGAGATCGAGGAGCTCGTCGTCGTCGACCTGGTCGACCTTGTTCATGAACACGACGATGGCGGGCACGTTGACCTGACGGGCAAGCAGAATGTGCTCGCGCGTCTGGGGCATCGGGCCGTCAGCAGCCGAGACCACGAGGATCGCGCCGTCCATCTGGGCGGCACCCGTGATCATGTTCTTGACGTAGTCGGCGTGTCCGGGGCAATCGACGTGGGCGTAGTGACGCGCAGGGGTCTCATACTCGACGTGTGCTGTCGAGATGGTAATGCCGCGCGCCTTCTCCTCGGGCGCCTTGTCGATCATGTCGAACGCCATTGCCTTCGCGAGGCCTTTAGAGGCCTGGTGACGGCAGATGGCGGAGGTGAGGGTGGTCTTCCCGTGGTCGACGTGACCGATGGTCCCGACGTTCACGTGGTCCTTGTTCCTCTCGAAGACTTCCTTGGCCATTTCGGGTGTCTCGTCGCTTGGGTATCCCGTTCACCGGCTTTAAGCCGGGTCCCGGAGGGGGTTTGACATCGGGCCGCTTGCGCGGGTCCAACGCCGGATCGGAAAGCCGCTAGCGCGGCACGATCGGTGGGATCTGAAAAGAGAAGCCTCCAACCAAGGTTGGCTGAAGGTGGATGAAAGCTGCCCGCCCCGCTCCCCCACGGTCGCCGAGGTGGCGCCCAGTGATGGAGCTTGGGACGGAGGCGCGTGGGTGGAGCTGCTGACGGGACTTGAACCCGTGACCTCTTCCTTACCAAGGAAGTGCTCTACCACTGAGCTACAGCAGCATTTGGCCTCGACTCGAGGGGTGCCAACCACAGCGCGGCGGTCCGCGGCGTGGGTGAATGGAGCGGGTGGGGGGAATCGAACCCCCGTGTGCAGCTTGGAAGGCTGCCGTTCTACCATTGAACTACACCCGCAAGGTGGCGCGTTGGCCGCGCACGCCCTGCACGTAGCAGGACCTCAAACGGGAGAGCAAAGTCTCAGGCGGAACACCTGAGGGGGGTCGCCACCCACCGCAACCGAACCGTCCGTCGTCGTTCGCACTTGGGTCCGGGGCAGGACCTCCCTGGGACTGGGTCCCATGAAGGACCGCAGAGGGAGGCTGGTGGGGGAAGCAGGATTCGAACCTGCGAAGGCTGAGCCATCAGATTTACAGTCTGACCCCTTTGGCCGCTCGGGAATTCCCCCGCCCGGAGTACCCCAGGCTGGTGGAGCGGCACCGCGAACGGGCCGCACCGCAGACTGCGGGTGCGCGAACGACCGACGGGACGATCGGTCCGATCGCGTGCCCTGATCCCTGTGCCCGCGCGGCCCGATGGGTCGCAGCGTGGCGGGGATGTGGCACGCTCCCGTGTCATCCTCGAGTCGGTTTACGTTTTAAGTGAGCAGCCAACCTCCGAGCCGCCAATAGCGACCGGACGCTGCCGGAGTTGGTGGGGCCAGCGGCGGGACTTGAACCCGCAACCTGCTGATTACAAATCAGCTGCTCTACCAATTGAGCCACACTGGCAATTGAGCCTGGCGGCCTCCAGCGACTCCGGTGAACTCCCGCATGCGCGGGCGCCCGCCAGAGCGGCGAGTGGAGCGAGAAGGATAGGGATCGCGGTTGAGGGGTCAAGGTCCCGCGTGAGAATTCCTCAGTACCTTCTCTCTTACCCTCAAAGACTCGACTCAGGACGCCCGAGGCGCCCGAGCTCGTCCCGGTGATGGGCCACGGCGGCTGCGACCTGGGCCATGGAATCCCCGCCATACTTCTCGAGAAAGGCCTCTGCGAGGGTCATGGCCACCATCGCCTCCCCCACCACCGAGCAAGCGGGCACCGAGGTGACGTCCGACCGCTGGTAGGTGGCTTCGACCGCCTCACCCGTATGAAGGTCCACCGTGGGCATTCCGCGGCGGATCGAGGGGATCGGCTTCATGGCGGCTCGAACGATCAGGGGCTCCCCCGTCGACATGCCTCCCTCCAGCCCCCCGGACCGGTTTGTGGTCCTGGCAAAGGCCTCCCCGCCCTCGCCGGGGATGATCCCGTCGTGAACGGCGCTCCCGCGCCGCTCCGCCACGCCCATACCGAGCCCGAATTCCACGGCCTTGATCGCCGGAATGGAGAACAAGGCCCCTCCGACCCGTGCGGTCAGCCGCTCCGGCCCGCTAGCGCAGGAGCCCAGACCGGGCGGCAGGCCGAGGGCGCGCACCTCAAAGGTGCCCCCGAGGCTGTCCTTCGCCTCCCTGGCCTGGTCCACGGCCTCACGCATGGAGGCGTCGGCGGCTGGATCAAGGCTCAGGAAGTCCGAGGAGGCGCGAATATCCGCCCTGCGACCCTCCGCCGCACCCCAGGCGCCGCCGTCGCATCGCACCCCTCCGAGGCCCGTGAGGTACCCAAAGACCTCGACGCCAAAGGCCTCGATGACCTGCCGGGCGATCCCGGCCGCGGCCACCCGGGCCGCGGTTTCCCGGGCGCTGGCCCGCTCAAGCACCGCCCGCGGGTCCCTGTGCCCCCACTTCTGGCAGCCGGCGAGGTCCGCGTGTCCCGGTCTGGGATTCGTGGGCGTGGGCAGCCGCTCGATGACGGAGTCCTTGTTCTTCACCGCGAAGGCGATGGGTGCGCCGATGGTCACACCGCCCTTCCAGCCCGAGAGGATCTCCACCCGATCGGTCTCGATCCTCATGCGGCCTCCGCGGCCGTAGCCAAGCTGCCGCCGCGCGAGCTCGGCGTCCACCCGCTCCACATCGAGCCGTAGCCCGGCGGGCACGCCCTCCACGATGCCGATCAGCGTCGGGCCGTGGGACTCACCGGCGGTGCGCCATTGCAGTCGAGTCAACGTCGTACTCCAGGGATAGGGGTGTGGGAATCCAGGGCTGGGGGCTCAGGACCCCGGCGTGATCTCGATCCAGCCGTCGTCATCGTCGTCCTCATCCAGCGAGGCTCCACCCCCGGACTCCACGACCTCGGGCGCCGGCACGGGAGCCCTCTCTGGACGAGGCACCTCGAAGGCGCCGACGCCTGGAACGGCGTCTGCCTTGTCTTTCGCGCCGCTCAGCGCCGATTCAATCGCCGCCTCAAGGTCCGTGAATTCAAAGGGCTTCGCGAGGGTCCCGACGACCTCTGGGAGCGCGGTCAGCGCGGTCTTGATGGCCGCGTCGAGGTAGCCCGACACCACCAGCGTGCGTGGGAGGATCCCGTCTGCCCGCAGGCGCGGCAGCTCCTGCACGGCGGACTCCACGCCGAGGTCCACGTCGGACACCAGGAGGTCTGGCGCCCCCTCCGCGAGGCGCTCTCGGGCCTCCACGAAGGACCCCGCGGTGCGCACCTGGAAGCCCCGCTGGGAGAGGAACCAGGTCAGCAGCTCCACGATCCGGGCATCGTTATCCACCAGCAGGAGGCTGGCGCGAGCCCCCTGGGGCTCGGTTGCTGGCCCAGCAGCTGGCTCAGCAGCTGGCTCAGCAGCTGGCTCAGCGAGGGGCTCGGTCCTGGACTCCGCAGCCCGCTGAAAGTCGGACTCGGCGTCCGGTTCGGCGTCCGGCTCGACGCTTGGCTCGACGCCGCCGTGCACCACAGACGCCTCGGCCAGGATCGGCGCAGGCCAGCCCGCCAACTCCGGCCTCGCTCCGTCTCCGCTCATCTGCCCGGCCTCGTGGGAATCCATGGGGCCGAGGCTACCGAACCGGGGCCGCGGGATCCCCATCCCCCACGATCTGTCTCCGCCACTCCTCGAGCTGCTCGAGAGATCGCAGCTCCCGCTCCGCCATTCGCTGCAGTTCCTCCTCCCCTGGCCCGCCGGGCCCCGCGTCCCCGCGGCGTTCACGGGAGTCTCCCCAAGAGGCTCGCACCACGTTCCGGAAGGCCAGGCTGTCCTGCGGTGCCCCTCCGAGCCGCCAGTCCCGAACGGGGTCCGGCCCCAGCGGGGTGACCTCGACGGCAAGGTCCAGGTGGCCCTGGCGGGCATCGGTGAATCGAGCCAGGAGCCGGTGCGGACGACCCGGCGGCCCGACTTCGAACTGGACGGCAGGCAGTGACCCCGGGCCAAGCGCGGGGAGCTGCATGAGGTCGAGGAGGGCCACGCCCGCCCCACACAGGGAGCTCGCAGGACGCTCGACCGGGAGGTCCTCGAAGGGAACGCCCCAGACGGCGACGCGCCGCTCCGCCCCCGATCCGGTGAGGAACCGCCCGGTCGACTCGCCCTTTGGCGCGGAGACCTCTGACGCGGAGACCTCTGACGCGGAGACCTCTGACGCAGCACCCTCGAGCCAGACCACCACGGCGGCGAGGCCCAGCGCCTCGCAGCGTCGCCTTGCAGCGGTGAGGTCCTCGGTGGAACAGGTGGCAAGGTGAACGTGGGCGAAGCGTGGCGCGCCCTCCAGCGAGGCCACCCAGCGCACGGCGTCTGCCAGGCCACCGGCGCGAGCTTCGGCGCCCCCGCGCGCCCAGCTGGGCAGGCCGACGCCGCCGAAGGTCGCGCACTCGAAGCCGAGGGCGCTCTGATGCTCGCCGAGAGTCCGTGGGCCGCCGCGCGGGCGCGGCGCGTCCCGACCCGCTCCGAGCGGCCACCCCATTTGAAGGGGATGGTGCCCGGTGAGGACGCCCGCGAGGTTCCCGGGGACGTGCGCAGCCGGCGCGATCCGCAGCGTCTCGGTCCGCTCGTCTCGCTCGTGACGAGCCGCGTCCTCGATGGTGACCAGCAGCCATCCCTGTGAGCGCTCAAGCTGCTCCTTCGACAGGGGCGCCGGACGGTCCGCTCCTGCCCGGAGGGCCCAGCCTCCGCCGAGGGCCAGCACCACGAGCAGCACCCGGGCGAGGCCCCGCCCCCGGTCGCCGCGGAGCGCGACCGCCCCGCACGCGAGGAGCCCGGCGCCGCCCATCGCCGCCACCGCATCGGGCGGGCCCGCGCTCCCGGCGAGGAAGCCGAGGGCCAGCGCGACCGCGGCGCCGACGCCGCCCGCGGCGAGGGCCAGCCGCGCCGAGGACTGCTGGGGCGACGATGCCCCCGCAGGGACGTCGGGCACGGCAGGATTCGGGGTCACCGGGATCGGCATGGGGTCTAGCCTAGGGCCATGGGGATCTCGTCGTCCATGCGCGTCGCCGCGCCCTTCGCCATCGCCGCCGCGCTGGTGGCGTGGCTGGCCCGTGTCCCCGACGTCGGCCCCTGGACCCTCGGGGACCTGGTCCCGCGCCTGGGCCTCCCTAGCCTCGCTGCCCTCACGGGAGCGGCCATCAGCGCGGTCTTCACCGCGGGGCACCCCAGGGGCCGAGGCGCCGCCCTCGGGGCGCTGCTGGGCGTCGCCTGCTCCCTGGCTCTCTTCCAGCTGTTCGACCTGGACGTGCCGCGGCGCCGCGGGGTGCTCATGGCAGCGGGATCATCCGCGGCCGTGACCGGCCTCACCGCGTGGCTCGCCCGCGCTGGCGGTGTCACGCGCGCTGCGGCGGTGGCCGGCCTCGGTCTCGCCGCGCTCGCCGGAATGCGAGCGGCGGACCATGGCCCCGTGCGGAGCGAGCTCCCGCCCCTCGAGGCGGCGCCCAACCCGCTCCCCGCGGAGGCGCCAGACATTGTTCTGCTGACCCTGGATACCACGCGCTTCGACGCCATGGGCTTC
>CALLKX010000041.1 GCA_938083085.1 uncultured bacterium | reverse complement strand
AGGGCGCGCTCCAGCCGCTTGAGGTAGGTGCGGATGAGCTGCGCGAGCTCCTCGTCCTCGTGCTGCGCCTGGGCCATGGCGACGCCCAGCAGACAGCCCAGGCTCTCTCCAGCGCCGTGGTGCTGCGCCAGACGCTCCAGGGTCCTCTCCAGGTTCGCGATGGCGCTGCCCCCGGGATCCTCAAGTCGCTCACAGAGTCGCTGGATCACCGTGTCCGCGTAGCACTGAAGCGCCTTCAGGTACAGCTCGCGCTTGTTGCCGAAGGTGTCATAGAGGCTCTTGCGGCCAATCCCCAGCTCGACCTCCAGATCGCTGATGCCCGTGCCATCAAACCCGATGCGCCAGAAGGTGTCGCGAGCCGACAGAAGGGCCTGGTCGGGATCAAAGGTCTTGCTGGGTCCAGGGCTCATGGGCACCATCCTAAACTGATCGTTTCCGGATAGCAACCGACACCTGAGGAGTCTCCGAGTCCACGCCGGGGCCGACTCGAGGAGGCCCCACGCCCATCTCATCCCGGCCCGATTTTGTCCGGCCCGATTTTGTCCGGCCCGATTTTGTCCGGCCCGATCTCACCCGATTCGGGCCGATCCGGCCCGATCCGGCCGAACCCGACAGCGAGAGATCGCAACGACCAACAGGCGAACGGCGACGAGGACGGGCGGCCTTGCACCAGGCCCCCAGCTCATGGGGCCTGGGCGCCAGCGCTTTCACTCGCGTCTACAGATAGAGGTGGCTGGCGCCTCGGCCTCAGATGCCGTCCCGGAACTCCATGAGCCTTGGCCCGGGCCCAGGCGCCTGGGCCAGCCCCAACGCGGCCCGTAGCACGGCGCGTTGCCGCTCCGCGTCCCCAGGTGTGTCCAGGGGGTAGCCGTGGGGGAACGGGAGGCACAGCGCCCTGGGCGGGCGCACTTTCTCCGCCACGCTGCGCAGGAGCTGGAGCGCCACGGTGACGATGCCGTGCCGTTCGAGCTCGGCGGCGACCAGACCCACGGTCTGGTTGCACATGGGTCAGACCGGTACCAGCAGCGCCACGTCCACCTGGTCCTCCACGAAGCGCGCCGCGATCTCGGGCGCGGTCTCCTTCACCAGCTGCCCCGTGGCCGTGATCGCCCCCATGCAGGACGCATGGTGCGGCGCCACCGCGCCAATCTCGCCCGCTTCGGCGAATTCGCGCAGCCGCCGGAGGGGAAAGGCGAGCTCGGGATCCGAGGTCATCCCACGATGGTCGAAGGCATCGGAGCGGTGCCCGTCGATGAGCGTCGAGCTGTCCGCGTCGCCGGGGATCGCGCGCCAACTGCTGTCGCCCCCGCGCTGTCCCTTGTCAAAGGACGTCATCCCCGGGAGGACGAACCCAGCGCTCGACACGAGCCCCACCGTGCACTGCTCCACCGGCCGCGTGAGCGCCGCGAAGGGGACGGGGTCGATGCGCCGCCAGCGATAGCCGCGGAGGAAGAGCCGGACGGGGAGGGACAGGTCAGAGGTCTTCGCCATGCAGAGAGGCTATCACAGCCCGCCGACCGCGCCAGGGTCGGGGCGGCGGGCAGGGGCGTGATCAGAGGGACTCGATGGCCTCATCGAGGGGTCCTGGATCGAAGAAGTGCATGAACGTCGCGACCTGCCCGTCCTCCCAGGTCAGGTACATCTGGACGGGAAACTCGACCTCCTCGCCGGTGGTACGGGCGACGCCCTTCCATGACGTCCAGAGATTCGTGTAGGAGCTCCCGTTGTTGTAGATCATCGTCGTGACGATCGGGTTGACCAGGGCGATCTCGAACTGCACGTGGCGCTGGGAGACCCCGGCCAGGAAGGTCGCCTTATCCACAGACTCCGTGTTGAACAGGATCTCCGCGCCGTCGGAGATCCACTCCCCCATGGCCGCGGCGTCATTCGCTTGGTAGGCGTCGAGAATGGCGCGCCCGGCCGCTGAGCGAGGGTCCTCGGCGTCGATGATGCCCGACCACCCACTGTCATTGGGCGCGCCAGCCTGGGTGCTTGCGCAGCTGGTGATCGCGGGGACGAAGAGCGCGGCGAGGAGGAGCGGGAGGGAGAGCGTGTTCATGGCAGAGGCGAGTCCGTGGTGGATCGTATCGCGCCAGGAACCGACCCAACGCAGGGCCAGAACGGTAGCACCCACGGGTCCCCAGTCCAGGGACGCGACACCGCCGTGGGAGCCCGACCGGACGGCCCCTGCCAGGCCAGAGCACGCCGCTTGCTGCCCCCCCAAAAAGATGGCCCCACCGAAGAGCCGCCGCCTGCGCTTCAGCAGGGGCACACGGGCCCCGCACTCCGCGCGGGGTGCAGAGGTGGTGACGGCACCGTCGGCGACATCGACCGGCACGATGCATCGACTCCGCCACACCCACACCGTCCTCCCTCCTCCCAGGCCAGCCGGACAAGGGCCATTCACGGCGACTCAAACCCAGACCCTCAAGCGGCTTAAACCCACCCAACGGTCAACCCAACGCCCAAGGGCCGATGCCGCACCATGAAACAATCGATCGTTCGATAGATTGTCTTACTCAATGAGCGAGAACCCGGACTGCGACCACGACTCCGTGACCGCCCCAGCGACTTCGTCGGACGGGATGCTCGAGAGAGCAGCGGCCATCCACCGCGCTGCGGGGGATCCTGGCCGACTGCGTCTTCTCGAGCTCCTGCGTCCGGGGGAGCGGTGCGTCACGGAGCTGGCCCGTTTCACCGGAGACTCCCTGTCCACGATCTCGGCCAGGCTGCGCGTCCTCAGGGGCGAGCGGCTCCTGAACCGCAGACGAGAGGGCAAGCACCAGTACTACTCCCTCGCCGATCACCACGTCGTAGAGCTACTCCAGGGTGTGTTCGAGCACGCCGCCGAAGAAGAACCAAAGTGAACTGCAACAAGCACGAGAACCACGATCACGCCCACGGACCCGACTGCGGCCACACCGGCGTCAAACACGGCGACCATGTGGACTATCTCCATGACGGTCACATGCACCACCCCCACGACGGTCACGTGGACGAGCACCGCATCGAGGTGAGCTCGCAGAACCCTGCGGAGTGCACGCCGCAACACTCCTGCGAAGACCACGACGCGTCCCATGTTCACGGCCCCCTCTGCGGACACGAGGCCGTGCCCCATGGAGATCACGTGGACTACCTGGTCAACGGTCACCTGCACCACCCTCACGGGGACCACTGCGACAACCACGGCCCCCTCGAGCTGGTCTAGGGCTCACCGCTGAACCTGCCCACGGTACGGCGCGCCCCCTCCCGAGCGGAGAGGGCGCGCCGTCTCATTGGGCCCCGTCATTGGCGCCCTGGGACCTGCCCCCGCAAGCGCCCCTTCCAGCTAGGCCCGCGCGTCCCCGGAGCGCCCCTCCCGACCACCGAGCGGCAGGACCGAGTGGCGCGGCGTCCGCCCCGTTTCCGGCGCAGTCATCAGGCTGGAAGCCATGCAGAGAACACCCCACCCCGGGTCGCCCGCAGCATGTCGCTCCTCCTCGGTGGCACGGCTCTCCACGCCATCGACGTGTCCTTCCGCTCCGAGTCGACGGAGACCGTGAGCTGGGTCGGCGGGGCGGAGCCTGTGCAATCAACAGGATTACTGATCGACCTGTTTCCAGACGAACTCGGGGCCGTGCTGCTCGCGCTGGCCTTCCTCGGCTTGCTCCGCGTCGCTTCGGGGGCCCTGCGCGGCTGGTTCGTCCTCCTGATCGCGCTCCAGGCCCTGGCCTTCTTCGTGGCGCTCGGGTCCCACAGCTCACAGGAGGCGGTGGCCCAGGAGGGGTTCACCTTTGACTGGCGCGGCAGCCTGGGATCGATCACCGCGCTCATCGCGGGCTGGTCTCTTGCCGCCCTCGCCAGGCAGCTCGACTTCACCACCAGCAGGTGGCGGTGGAGGCGGTTCGCGGTGTGGGCGACCCTGGGGGAGGTCGCGCTCCTCGCCGCGGTCGCGGCGCTCGGCTACACCGCATCGACCTCGGTCGATCCGAGCTGGGCCAGGGCCGCCACCGGGCTTGCGGGCCTGGGCATCGTCCTGATGCTCTTCCTGACCTACCTCGGGCTGGCGGCCTCCCTGGCCATGCGAGCAGAAGCCAAGGCCCCGTAGGAAAGCCAGCGCCCCCTTAGGGAGACTCGACGCGAGCGATCGCACGCGGCCTGGCTCCGTCCACCGGATAGGCAAAGCTGAGCGGCTGCTGAAGCTGGTGAAAACGGGGGTCGTCCATGGCCGCCCTGAGCTCCTCTCCGAGCCGCGCCTCCAGCTCGGACCGATCCCGCGGGAAGCCGATGCCGAGCCAACCAGGCTCCATCCCCGCGCGCATCACCGCCACCTGCTGGTAGAACTCCACCGCGTCACAGCTGGGGCCGCTGCAGTCACCAGGGATCTCGGCCGGGCTCCCGGGACAGTCGTTCTCGGGGTGCTGCCAGAACGAGCAGCGAGCCCGATCGGTCTCGCGGCCGAGGACCGAGGTCCAGTCGTCGACGCCGAACACCTCCGGGTACACGGCGCTGAAGCCGAACTGGGTCATGAAGTGATGGACCTCCTCCACCATGACCGCTCGGCCCCGGCCGTCCAGCTCGGGGCCAGAGACCTCCATCCACCACTCCGGGATGATGATGTCGTACCCGAGGTCCTCCATGAGCCGCGGGAGCTGCTCCTCCTCCCAGCGCTCCGGGTCCATGGGCATGGCGAGCCACGCCACGTCGCGGCGCGCGAGGGTCGCCGCCACCGCCGGGTCGTCCGCCACGCCGTCCATGTCCTGGTCCAGCATCTCAGCGAGGATCGCCGCGGCCTGCTCGACGTAGCGAAGGGGCATCTCCTCGTCCGCGGCCAGCAGCACGCCGAAGGGCATCGCGACGCTTGTCATCCCTGCCTCGACCAGCGCCATTCGTTCCCGGTCAAGGAGGTCGAGGGCCGGGTCATCCGCCGACGTGACCCGCACGGCCAGGATGCCAGGCGAGGCGATCGGCCCAGAGAGCGCAGGCCCAGATAGAGCAGGCCCAGATAGAGCAGGCCCAGAAGGAGCCGGCCCAGAAGGAGCCGGCCCGGAGGCGCAGCCCGTGAGGGCGCCGAGCAAGAGGGGCGTGGCGAATCGAAGAGTGGTCGTTCGGGACTGCATCATGGGGAGTGTCGGGGGTGCCTGGGCCCGCACCGAGCGTAGCGCGACGCTCCCGTCCCAAGCGAAGTCATGGCCATTCGGGAGAGTGAGGTCTTGTCACGTCCGTTGAATGCGCTCACCTGCCCGCCGTGGGAACGACTCCGCCGCGCGCGCCGAGCATGAATGACCCCGACCCCGTCCGCCGCTACGAGAAGGCCCTCCTCCTGGTCCTGAAGGACCGTGAAGGGACCGTCGCCGTCCGTCGATGCGGTGACGCCCTCGCGGGCGCCCTGCTCTCCGATCTGTTCCTCGAGGACCGCCTCGCCTGAGCGGAGGGGCCAAGGGCCCTCCTCGATGAGGGTCCCTTGCTGCCCAGCTCCGGATCGCGAGCGCGGGTCAGTCGGCCCCGCCGCCGGTGGCCTCGACCTCCATGGAGACCTCGTACTCCAGGCTGCCCTCCTCTTCGTACTCCAGTTCCAGCTGCATCTGACCGGCTTCGATTGCCCAGGCTGCATTGAAGGTGGACTCGCCGGTCAGCGTCCCCTCGACCGAGAGGGCGTGATGACCGATGAGGTCCCAGAGGACGACGACCTCACCGGAGAGACTGCGCGTGAGCAAGGCCTCGCTGAAGTCCTCCTCCGCCCCACGTTCGGCGGCCTCAGCCTCGAGCTCCTCAACCCGATCCAAATCGCTGCTCAGCTCGAGAGTGAGGACGATCTTCGCCCGGCGGCCGTCCTCCTCCTCGATGGAATCGTACCGGGCCACGACCTCGCCCTCGAAGGAGTCCCAGCCGCCATCATCAGGGGCGCCGGGGACCGCGATCGAGACACCCCCTTCAGGCACGTCCACGCCCGGGTCGGTCTTCACGTCGACCGTTCCGCCGGGGCGGAGCAGGTCGCCAAGGATCGAGACAGGGACGTCCCAGGAGTCGCCGACGGCCACCTCGCCCTCGGGAAGGATGGACGAGAGGTCCATCCCGGGGGCCAACTCTTCCAGCCAGGCATCCTCGCCCGAAGAGTCCTCGTCGTACTCGCGGGTCCACGCACCGCCCTCCGCATCGAGGGTGAAGATCACGCCGAGGCCCTCCAGTTCGCTGGCTCCCGAGGAGTCCCTGACCAAGGCTCCCTCGACCTCCTCCATGGCTTGGTCGGTGCTCGCAGAGGTGAATTCGCGATGGAACCCGGTCGGGGCGCCGTCTGTCGCGGCGAGGATCTTGTCTGCGACCACTAGGCTCAACGTCTCGGAGCGCTCTTTCCCCGAACCGACGTCTTGGTCCTGGCCCTGAACGTTGATGACCGCCGAGTCGAGGGACCGAATGCTGGTGACCTCATAGGTCCGAACAACCTCGCGACCGGCCTCATGGGCGACCCTCGGGGAGTCAGCGGAGAGGGGAAGGAACGGGAGGAGGATGAGTAGAGGACTCTTGAGCATGGTGTGAAAAATATGGGCCGACCAGGGTCGGCAAGAGAGGGCGGCAGCTGAAGTGCTGCGCCGGCGGCGGGCGATACGGCGGGCGCGGCCTGTGTTGAGGCCGAGCTGAGCAAGAATTCCGCTCGGGAGGACGTTGCACCTCGGCGCCCTTCGACGCGCGATGCCGGTGACGGGGCCGCGGCGCGGCGGAGGGCGGCGACGATACGGCTGGATGATGGCGCCGTAAGGAGATTGCGCTGACGGGTGGGCTGTGAACTCCGGTGGGATGCTCGATCAGCACTCGCAGGCTCAGCTCTGGAGAGGTGGTCCATCGCACCAGACTTCGCACCAGACTTCGCACAAGACTCTGCAGCTGGCCCTCGCCGAGAGCACCTCGCGCAACGAAGCCAAAGAAGGGCTCGCGGCTTGAGCTCCGCGAGCGTGAGGTGAACCCAACGCCCCCTCGGTCGGGCGTGGGCTGTGGCCTCGCACGACCATGAACCCGCGGTTCATGTGTTCGGTCGACCGACCGAACTCAGCACGAGCTGCATCACGTGCTCGGCGGCTCCGCACCCTCGGCGGCAGCCTCACGCACGTCCACGACCCGTACGCGGTACATCAGGCTCTGGCCCGCGAGGGGATGGTTCTGCGTGACGATCACCTTGTCGTCCCGCAGCTCCTTGATCCAGACCGGCGTGACCCCCTGTGCACCCTGCGCACCGAAGGACATCCCCGGCTCGAGCTCAGCCTCAGCGGGGAACAGCGCCCGCTCAACGGTCTGCTCCAGGGTCGGATCCACAACGCCGAACCCATCGGCCGGCGCGAGGATCAACTCACGCTCATCCCCGGCCTGGAGGCCTTCGAGATCCCGCTCGAGTCCGGGAGGGACGGATTGTGCCCCCTGAACGAAGACGAGCGGCTCTCCACCCTGTGTGTCCTCAGCGACCGCTCCATCCTGAAGCGTCAGGGAGTAGTGAATGGCGACGGTGTGGCCGTCCGTGATGGCAATAGACATGGCGTCTTGGGCGTCAGTGCGGACTGAAGCGGCAGGGTTCGAATGACCGGTCGGGCTTGAGCGACCGGCAGGGCTAGGTGAAGCGGCAGGCTTGATCGGGCGGCAGGCTTGATCGAGTGGCGTGGCCGTATCCGTTGGCCGAAGCTGACCTTATGGCCGCGATGAAGTGGGCGGCCGTGTTCGTGGATCGTGAGCGACCAACGGTCGGCGGGCCTCAGCGGGAAGATCTGCCCTTGCCGGGGCCCGACGAAGGAAACCACAGCGAGGAGGGCTGCTGGTCCGAGGTGCCGAGCGTCCGATTCCCCCATCCCACGGCGATCGAAAGCACCCAGTGGAGCCCCCCGTGATCAGGCTCACTCCAGGGCATGCTCGAGTGCCTCACGAACGAGGCTGAAGACATGGTCGTCAAGGAGCCGGAAATACACGTGGCGACCGGCCCGGCGCCTGGCGACCAGGCCAGCGGTCTCGAGAAGCTTCATCCGGTGAGAAACGGTCGAGAGCGGCTCATCGAACATGGCTGCGATTTCGCTCCCGCAGGCCTCGCCTTCGCTCAGGAACGCGAGCGTCCGGAGGCGACGCTCGTCAGAGAGGGCCTTGAACAACGCCACGGCACCGCCGAATGCGCGATCCGGGATCTTGACCGGTTCACGCTGCGGGTGCGCCCCCGGGGTGCAGGCGGGCTCAATGCCCTGTTCGGACTCGTCGTTCATCGCGAACAGTTTGCACCTTCAGGCACCCCATAGATGCTCACTTGCACAGGTATCGAATCCCGGCGTGAGAAACAGTGCGGTCCGGGCGCACAGCCTGGAGGACCCCGATCCCGGCGCGCCCCCCAATTGGCCCCAACCGTTGGATCGTTGCACATCCTTCGAACTGACCTTCGTCCTAGATTTTGCGGCTGTTGACGGGAGCTGGCGGCGGCGTCGCGGACCACGCCCAAACTCCCGGGCAGCCCAAGGACAATGAAGAACATGTACAAGAGCACCCTCTGCGGCCGCCAGTTGGCCTTCGAGGAAACGATCTCCGAGCACGTCCCCGCTCTCCACCGAGCCGCGAGGCGGATCCTCCCCTCGGAGGATCTGGCATGGGACGCCGTTCAGGAGACGCTCGTCCGTGCGTGGTCGTACCCAGAGCTGCCCGAGCAACCTCTGCCCCTGCTCCTCTCGCTGATCCGCCGGTCCTGTCTCCACATCCTCCGATGCTCACGGCGGCGCTCCGACCACGAGTTCATCGCGGCCGCCGAGCGCACGTCTCGCTGCTGCCCGATGGACCCGGAGGGCGCCGCAGCCGATCCGGCGGCCACAGCCGCCGAGCGGGATGAGATCCGCCACATGTCGGCCATGGCGTCGCGGCTGACCCGAGAGCACCGCGAGGTGCTCGAGCTCGTCGCCTGGCGCGGCCTCAGCTACGACGAGGCGGCCACTCGGCTTCAGCTCCCCATCGGCACGGTCCGCTCCCGGACCTCTCGCGCCCGCGCCGCCCTGAGCCAGATCCTCACCGACCACGCCTCGGAGACTCCGGCATGCTGAGCGCTTCCCTCGCCGCCGCGCTCCTCCCCTGGCTGTTGAGTGTTGCGCCCCTCGCTGGCGCCGGCATGGAGCTGGCCACGGGCCCGACCGCTCAGGAGCAGGCCGGCGCCCTCCGCCTCGGGCAGAGCGAGCGGCTGACGTTTGACCGCGACGTGCGCCGGGTCTCGGTCGCGGACGGGGATGTACTGCGCTCGGAGGTCCTCGATAGCCGCGAGGTCCTGATCACCGGGGCCGCCGTAGGCATCACCTCCCTCACCATCTGGTTCGAATCAGGCGAGCCGCTCGAGCGCCTCGTAGCCGTGGAGCGTGACCTCACGCTCCTCGTGGACCTCCTGCGCGAGATCGACGCTGGCATCGGCGTCGAGTTCGCCGCCGACCGAGACTTCGTGATCTTGCGCGGGCTTGTTCCCACCGCCGAAATTCGTCAAGCCGCCCAGGCCACCGTCGAGGCCTACATGGGCGCGAGGACCACCATCCCCGTCCTCAGCGAGAATGAGAACGGAGAGGTCAAGGCCCTCAGCGACGATGCCACCACGGGACGGGGGCCGGCCGGGAACGCGAGCGTGGTCAACCTGCTCCGCGTGGCCACCACGGCGCCGACACTCGAGACCCGGATCGCCCTCGCCATCGCACCGCTCGTCAAAGGCGAAGTCACCATCCGCCGGGTCCAGGTAGGCGACTTCGTGGACGACGCCAATGACGTCTTTGTCCTCGACGGCTCGGTCCCCGACCAGGTCACCCTGACCCGCGTCCTGTTCGTGGCGTCAAGGGCCGTCCAGGGAGCCAAAGGCGGCGGTGTGGCAGGCAACGAGGTGCGCGCCCTCGCGGACGAGGCGGGCGCCCTCACCATGGCCCGGAACCTCTTCGGCGCAGGCTCCAGCGGCGGCGGCAACCAGCAGCAGGGACTCAACACCCTGAGGGGCTCGGCCCTGAGCGGAGGAGGCCAGCAGCAGATCGCCAACCGCATCGGCTCCCAGGTCGGGCGCGCGAAGATCGTGGAGGCCGCGGGAGGCCGGATCCTCTCGACCATTCAGGTCACCTATCTGCCGCTCGTGCGCGTCGATGTCCGCCTCTACGAGGTCAACAGCAGCAAGCTCCGGAGCTGGCGCAACGATCTCTCCGTGGCCCAGGCGAACTTCGATCAGCCCGGCCTGCCCCCCTCTCCTCAGTCCACGGCCCTGCAAGGCTTCGGGGCCCCGACGGTCAACGACGGCGACATCCAGGGCCTGCTCGGCTTCCTCAACGGGACCTTCTCCGGCCGCGGCCAGGCCGTATCGGGCGGCTTCGCGGTCGACAGCTTCTTCCAGCTGCTCGTCCAGGAGGAGATCGCCAAGAGCATGTCCAACCCCTCCCTCGCGGTCCTCTCGGGTGAGCTAGCCCAGTTCCAGGTCGGCGGGCAGATTCCCGTGCCGAGCGCCGTGACCATCGGCGGAGGGACGGACCAGGTCTTCAACACCGTTGACTTCCGAGACTACGGCATCGACCTGACCGTCCGCCCCCTCGTGGAGGAGCGCAGCTCGAGCCGCATCACCCTCGATGTGATCCCGCGCATCTCCACCCCCGACCTCGCGCTCACCGAGGCCATCGGGAACGCGACCGGCCAAACAAGCCCGGCCACGGCCTTCGAGTCACGGGCCACTCGAACCTCAGCACGCGTCTACGACGGCGAGGCGCTGGTCATCGGTGGGCTCTCCCTCGCGCGCGCGCAATCGGCGCAGTCGAGGACCCCGCTCCTGGGCTCGGTTCCCGTGCTGGGGTGGCTCTTCCGCAACGAGGCCGACGACGACCAGGAGAGTGAGCTGGTCATCGTGGTCACTCCGAGCGTGATCCGCGAGCCGCGCCCCGAAGCCGAGCTCTGGGCCTTCCCGAGCACCGAGGAGATCCTCGAAAGATGCAGGGCGAGCGTCTCACCACAAGATTCCGAGGCCGCCGGGGAACCGGCGGTCAGCGAACGGCATTAGCTCCACCGTGGAGCCCCTTCCCGGGCTCCACAGCATTCCCAACCTCTCTCCATCAGAAGAACCATGTTCAAGAACCTCATCCGTGACGAGAAGGGCGCTGCCCTGCTTGAGTACTCGCTCCTCGCCGCCGGCGTTGCCCTGATCTCCGCAGCCGGCGTCGCCGTCTTCGGGCACAAGACCAACGACCTCATTAGCTCCGTCGCCGCGATCATGCCCGGCGCCCACGCGGACGATAACGGCCCGATCCAGAGCGGCAAGATCATCGAGACCACCGGCGCCGACGCCGGGCCGATCCAGCTCGACGTCGCCACCATCCTGGCGAACTCGGACACCCCCCGCCTCGACACGAACCTCGGCATCACCGGCGGCGTCGGCGGCGTCGGCGGCCTCGTCCTCGAAGTCGGCGAGTGATCTATAGGGGTCCCGCCCAGGGGCCCACTGCACCACCCCGCCGATCGTGTTCTTCCTCGCTATGGGCGCCGTGTCGTTGGCCTCGGCCTTCGACCTGCGTAGCCGGCGTATCCCGAACGCGATCCCGGGCGGGCTGCTCCTCTGCGTACTCGCGCTCACGGCCGCTGGCCACCACCCGCTCGGGTGGGGCCAAGCGGCCTTGGGCATGCTGGCCGCCACGCTCATCGCCCTGCCCCTGTTCCGCCTCGGCTGGTTCGGGGGGGGTGATACGAAGCTCGCCATCGCGTTGGGCCCGGCGCTTGGGCTCCTCCCGTTCCTCGCCTTCTTTATCTCGACCTCCATCTGCGGCGGAGCCCTCGCCCTGAGGGCGCGCCGGCTGGGCGAAACGGAGATCGCCTACGCCCCGGCCATGCTCCTCGGCCTCCTCGCGCTCCTCCCACTGAAATGGCTACAGGCCTGACAACGACACGGCCGGAAGGTGGCCAGGCGCGCCGCGACCAGAAGCTCGCCGAGCCGCAGGCCGGGGGCGTCGCCGTGGAGTTCGCGCTCATCGCGCTGAGCCTGTACCTCGTGCTCGCGGGAATGCTGTCCCTGGGGCGCTGGATGGCCGTCAGTCAGGCCGCGCAGGACGCCGCGCGGTTCGCTGCGCGTGAGTTCGCGCTCTACCCCCTCCCGGGCGACTTCGGCTTCCAGGATGCCCTCGCCGAGCCGGGCTTCAGGGGGGCCGTGTACGACGCGGACTACGTGGTCGTCGACCTCGTCACGACCCCGCCCGGCCCCGCGCTCGAGGCCTTCTTCGCGAGCATGCCCGTGGTCAACCAGGCGCTACGTCCCCTGATGATCACCTCCACCGTGGCCACCCCCGGCGGGACGCGCAGGCTCCTGCACATGCCCGGCGCCCTTATCGACTCCTCCACCAGCCCCACCGGCCTGTCTGTCCTCGTCCCGCGGGTTCTTGAGCGTGACCCGGTCACTGGCCAGGAGACCAACATCGAGTTGGCCCCCGTTCTGGAAGAGGTCGCCAGGAACGGACAACCCGGTGCCTTCGCCATCTCCCGGGGCGGCATCGCCGCGGTGCGCCTCAATGTCCCCTTCCAGGCCGCGGCGTTGACGGCCTACCTGATCTCTGACGCCGGCGAGAGCCGGGCGATCAAGGCCAACACCTCCCTCGGCGGACCCAACGTGATCCTCGGCCCTGGCCCAGAAGGCGCGGGGCCTTACGCCGGCTCCCTGGGACTCGGAAGCCAGGAAGCGCTGGGAACCCAAGTACGCCCCTTTCGCCGCCTCGTAGCCGCTCAGGCGCTCTTCCGGCGCGAGCTCATTCTCTAGCGCCGTAGCGCTCGCCTCCCCATGGCCATTGCACCCCGCAGATCCCGTCGACGTCCCTACGGGCCCCTCATCATGCTCACCGTCCTGATCGGTGGGCTGAGCTGGGTTCTGTACCTGCGCGTCAGCGGACAACCGCTCCGCGATCCCTTCGGCCTGTTCTCATCGGCGCCGGCACCCGTGGCCGCGGCCGGCCCGATCACGGGCCCGACCATCCAACCCCCTGCAGAGGGGAAGGTCCGCGTCCTCATCTCGGCACGTGCCATTGAGCCCTACGCGCGGGTGACACGGGACGACCTCTTCGACACCAGGCGCGGCGCCTTCAGCTTCATCGACCTGGACGAGGCCTTCGTCAGTGAGAACGGCGTCCTGGTCGGCACGAACGGGATCGTCGGCCGGGTCATGGCGAGGGCCAAGCGGCCCGGCTTCGCCTTCACCGAGGCGGACTTCCTGCCCAAGGGCACGCGGCCCGGCCTCGCCGGCGGCATCCCGCCGGGGAAGCGGGCCCTGCGCATCGACGTCGAGCTCGTCCGGGGGATCATCGGCCTGAACCCCGGGGACCGCTTTGACCTGATCGCCGCCCGCGACATCGAGAGCCCGCGCCCGTCAGCCGTCGTAACGCGGGCCGGAGAGGGTCCGTCGTTCAGCGGGGTCTACTCCGACTTGCTCCCCAAGTCCGCAGGCGCGCCAAGCTCCAAGGGAGCCAAGCGCGCGCGGGTCGACGTGATCGTCCAGAACGGAGTGGTCGTCTCGCCGATCGAGACCCGCTTCATCCCGACCTCCAGCTCGAGCCTCACGGGCGGCCAGGTCAACGCCACACGGCCCGTACAGGAGATGATCATCGCCCTCGCGCCGCCCGAGGTGGCGCCGCTCATGGCCGCGATCAGGCTCAAGGCAGACCTCACCTGCGTCGCTCGCTCGGGACATCCAGACGACCCCGTCGAGAGCCTCACACCGGGCCTCCTGGACGACGAAGAGGACGCAGAAGCCCTCTCCGACTCCGAGGGTGCTCCCATCCTTCCCGCCGGCTATGAGGACCTCGAGATGACCGTCATCGAGACCATCGTGGGCGGTGAGCGGGTCCTGACGCCAGTGCCCAGAGCCCGCATGGGCGAGCCGAGCGAGCGCTGAGCCGATGACGCCTCACGGCTCGACCTCAAGACCTCGCGGGCTGACCCGCGAGCGCTTCCGCGCGGCCCCTCCGGGTCGACGCGGTGTCGTCGTGCTGTTCTTTGCGTTCTTCTTCGTCGCGTTCCTCGGGCTCTGCGCGGTGGTGGTGGACCTCGGCATCGCCCGCACCACCCAGCTCCAGATGCAGACCAGCGCCGACGTCGCGGCCCTGGAGGGCCTGTCGGGGCGGGACGCTTCGGTCCCCGACCCTGATCTGCAGCGGCGGCAGTCCGCTTCGCTCCTGGCACAGCTGGTCTTCGACGAGGACCTCGATCTCGCCACGGGGCCCGACCAGTTCCGGCTGGGCGCCGGGCTCGTCCTCGGGACCGGGGTCAGCGGCGTCAACAACCCGCTCGGCGGCGTCCTCGATCCCGGCGCCCCCTGGGTCCCCACCCTCCAGCTCAACGTGGGCGCCAACGCCCAGAGCGGGGACCTCGTGTCCGGTACGTTCACGCCCCTGGACCCGGCGGATCCCTCCAGCGTGGACTGGCACGACGAGTCCAACGACTACTCGCGACTCGACTTCGCGCCGGAGGACCGCGGCACGTCGTTCCTCGCCCGCCTGCGGCGAACACGCGCCGACCAACCGCTCGACCGGGTCGCCGGGGTCAGCTCGTCCGGACCGACGCTGCCCTACCTCTTCGGCCTGGGGTCGGGCGTCCTCAGCACCCCCGATCCAAGCGTCTACGATCCGCGCCGCGATGGCATCACGGTCCGAGCTGCTGCGATCGCGGATGCGAGGCCGGTGACGGCGGCGGGCCTCGCGCGGCCTGGCCTCCCCGGCCTCGCCCCTCTGGCCACGGGCGCGAGCCCGGACGCGGTGCACTGGCTCTCCTTCGATGCCCTGGAGTGGGCCGCTGTGCCGATCCGCGGACAGTTCACAGCGGTCCTCGCCGCCAGCGGCCAGATCAGCGGCACCTCCACTGGCGCTGCGATCACGGGCTCGCCGCGCCTCGGCGCGATGGCCAGCGAGGGGCCCGTCCAGATCCCCCCCACGCCCTCGCTTGAGCTCACAGGTCTCACCTACGCCACCGTCCACACCCGTGATTCCGGGACCGGAGCCGTGCAGATTCGCGGTTTCGTCGCCGTGCAACTCGAGCTCTCCGCTGTCGAGGCGGGCCCGACCCTTCGGCTCGTGGGGATCAAGCTCGATAACAGCGTCGCGCCGGCCAACGCCACCGCCCAGCCCACCGCGGCCATCGACGCCTCGCTCCCGCCGGTGGCCCCCGGCGACGCCCGCCTCCTCGCGCCCGTTCTCGCGCGCTGACCGCGCCCCCGCCTCCCTCAATCCAACCGGGTCCTTCGACCTCACTGGCTCCTCGACCTCACTGGCTCCTCGACCCCACTGGCTTCTCCCCGCCCTCACTGGAATCCACGCCGTGCAGCGCACCATCCAAACGCTCATCCTCACCCATGACCCCGGCCTCGTGTCCGAGTTCACGGCTTCCACCGACGACCTCGGTGAGGACGTCCGCTTTGTCCTCCACGTGGAGGAGGACGAGCGCCGCGTGATCCGTCACGCCACGGAGCGTCCGGTGGACCTGCTCATCGTGGAGCTCGGGCAGGACATCACCCAGGCCAAGCGGCTCGCGGAAGAGCTGCGCGGGGTCGACCACCCCCCTGTCGTGGTCGCGACCTATCGGCGCCAGGAGTTCGACGGCGATGGCGCGCTGAGCTCGGGCCTGGTGGAGCTCCTGCGCTCGGGCCTCCGGGACTTCCTGAGCCGCCCGCTCTCGAGGCCGGAGGTGCGCGAGTTGGTCGACCGAGAGATCCTCGCGCGGGAGGAGCAGACCTCCCGCAGCGTGGGGAAGGTGCTCTCCTTTGTTGGCAGCAAGGGGGGCGTCGGCAAGTCGACCGTCGGCATCAACACCGCCGTGGGGCTGAGCCGCTTGGGGTCAGTCCTGCTCGTCGACGCGTCCATCCAGCACGGCGTCGCGGCGGACCTGCTGGGCCTCAATCCCGAGGCCACCCTCGCCGATGCCGCGAGGGAAGTGGAGCGCCTCGACGCTCCGCTCCTCGCGGGCCTGGTGACCGAACACTCCTCGGGCCTGCACCTCCTCCCGGCTCCCTCCAACGCCATTGACGCTGCGGCAGTGGACGAGGCCGTGATCTCCAGGGTCATCTCGGTGGCTCGTGGGGCCTACGACTACGTCGTGGTGGACACGTTCCCCCTCCTCGACAGCGTCACCCTGGCCATCCTCGACCTGTCGCACCTGACCTTCACCGTCCTCAACGACTCCGGGCCCACGATCAACGGTTCGGCCGAGCTGCTCCGGGTTCTCGAGCGCGTGGGTGTCGAGCGCTCAAGGTCACGCGTCATCCTCAACCGGACCCACCCTGGGCGCGGGCTCGGCATCACGCCGACCGACGTCGCCACCCGGCTCGATCGCCCCGTGGACCATGTGGTGCCCTACTCCAAGGCCGTCCTCTCTGCCGCGAACTCCGGCAAGCCCCGGTTCATCGCCATCAACCGGATGAGCGCGTGGCAGCGGGCGATCAACCGGGTCGTCAAGGACGCCGCCAACGCGAACATCTCGCCCATCGGTGAGGCGGCCTCCACAAAGGTTCAGCCCGACCTATCTCAGATCCATACGGCCAGCGAAGGAGGTGTTCACGATGGAACGCGATGAGCTCCTCGACACCCGCTCCCTATTCAGGCGCCCGCGCCCCAAGGACAACGCGGTCACCCAGCGCACCACGGGCCCCAACCGTGGTGGCTCGATGCCTGAAGAGGCCCCGCGGCAGGACGACTACACCGCGATCAAGGCCGACCTGCACGCCCGGATGATCGCCGAGCTGCAGGAGGACGGGCTGCTCGGGCTCGGTCCCGAGGACCTGGAGTTCGCGGTCAACGACTGGGTCGAGGAGCTGCTCCAGACGGAGTCCCTCCCCCTCAACCAGACCGAGCAGCAGCAGCTCGCCAGGGAGCTCAGCGAAGAAGCCACGGGCCTCGGGCCCCTGAGCCCGCTGCTCCTTGACCCGGCCATCACCGACATCCTCGTCAACCGCTATGACCAGGTCTTCGTGGAGCGCTTCGGCAAGCTCCAGCACGTCAACGTCCGCTTCGCCAGCAACGAGCACCTGCTGCGAATGATCGAGCGCTTGGCGGTCGCCGCCGGCAGGCGGATCGATCAGTCCTCCCCCATGGTGGACCTGCGGCTGGCGGACGGCAGCCGAATGAACGCGACCATCCCCCCCGTGAGCATCGACGGGCCGACGCTGTCCATCCGCCGCTTCGGCCGAAACCGGCTGCGCTCCGTGGACGTTCTGAAGCTTCGAATGCTCAACGAGGCCATGTGGACCCTGCTGTCCACGGCGGTACGGACGCGGCAGAACGTGCTCCTCTCCGGCGGCACCGGCGCGGGAAAGTCGACGCTCCTCGGCATCCTCGCTGAGGCGATCCCGGAGGACGAACGGGTCGTCACCATCGAGGACACCGCCGAGCTGACCCTGGACCAGCAGCACGTGGTCCGCCTGGAGACGCGGCCCCCGAACGCCGAGGGCAGCGGCACGTTGACGGCCCGCGATCTGCTCATCAACTGCCTTCGCATGCGGCCCTCCCGGATCATCCTGGGCGAGGTGCGCTCGGGGGAGGCGCTGGACATGCTCCAGGCCATGAACACAGGGCATGAGGGAGGCCTGTGCACGGTCCACGCCAACTCCACCCGCGACGCCCTCTCGCGCCTCGAGACCATGGTGCTCATGGCGGGTGCGGACCTGCCCTCGAGGGCGATCAGGGAACAGATCACCTCGGCGCTCGACCTCGTGGTTCACGTCCGGCGTTTCGAGGACGGCGTGCGCCGCATCGCGTCGATCTCCGAGGTGACCGGGATGGAGTCGGGGACGCCCCTGCTCCAGGACCTGTTCGTCTATCGCACCCACGGCTCAAACGAGGGTCGACTGCTGGGCACCTTCGAGGCGACAGGGATCGTGCCGCGCTTTGTCCATGCACTGCGCGCCGCGGGCGAGGACATCCCCCTGGGGATCTTCGCGGAGCCGACCCGGGAGGGACGCGGGAGCCTCTAGGCCCGCGAAGGCGACATGCTGGACCTCCTCTTGACCGTCACCCTCGCCGTCCTGATCGGCGCGCTGATCCACTTCATCCGTGGGGGGAGCGGCGTAGGAGGAGAGGACCGCCGCCCATCCCAGGGCCGCGAGCGAGCCAGGAACCGCGCCCTCATCAGCCTGGCCGCCGCCCCCGCGGCGGCCCTCGCATGCCTCGCTGGCGACCTGCCCACCGTCATCGCGATGGCCGTAGGCACCTTCGTCGGCGTCGGCTGTCACGTGGCGCTCAAGACCTACGCCTCGCGGCGCGACGTCGCCCTTGAACTGGACCTGGCCTCGGCCCTCGACCTGGTGGTGGCCTCGCTCCGCGCGGGCGCGGCGCTCGTCGACAGCCTCAACACCGCGGCGAAGGAGTCCCGCGGGCGCACCGCGGAGATCCTCCAGGAGATCTGCGACCGCATCCGGATCGGAGACTCCCCCTCTGCCGTGCTCTTTGACCTCGTGGAGCGCTACCCGCAGGAAGGGATCCGACTCTTCGCCTTCACCCTCGCGTCGCACTTCAACAGCGGCGGCAGCGTGGCCCAGTCACTGAGCGAGGTGGCCCGCACCATCCGCGATCGCGTCGACGTCATCCGGCGCTCGGGCTCCCAGGCCGTGGAGACCCAGGCCTCCGTGGCAGGGATCCTCGCGATCACCTATGGCCTCGCCTTCCTCATGTGGAAGCAGTACCCCGACCGCGTGGAGGGCTTCCTCTCCAACGACCTGGGCCTCTCTGCCGTCGGGCTCTCAGTCTTCCTCCAGGCCATCGGTGTGGCCTGGATCTCGCGCACCATCCAGGTCGAGGTCTGACCGTGCAGGTCCTCTTCAGGCAGGCCCTCCCCCTCGGGCTCACGGGAACCCCGCCATGGCTCTTGGCGGTGGCCGTTGGCGGGATCGGGCTGCTGGCCCTCTATGTCCGATACACGCAGCGGCGCCGCCGGGTGGCGTCGGTCCTCTTCAGGGAAGGCCCGTCCGAGGCTCCGACCGTGTCCCCCAAAGCGGCGAACGTCGCTACGCCTGGACCCGCCATGGCCCCAGGCGCGGGATGGCTGCGGCGCTGGCTCATCAGCGCCGGCATGACGGACGCTGCGGCTCCCTCACGCTTCGTGATTTGGATGATCGGCGCTGCGCTCTCGTCCGCCTTCGTCGCGCTCATGGTCGATGCGTCGGGCTTCACGGAGTCCGCTGTCGGCTGGCTGGAGGGCGTGCCCGGCGGATTCGCCACGGTCTTCGTCCCCGTCATGCGCGCGGCCACCTGGCTGATCGCCCTGCTGGTCGTGATGCTCCCCGTTGTATGGGTTCGGCAGCAGCGGCATCGCCGCGTGGAAGAGGTCGAGCGAGACATGCCAACGGTCCTCAGCCTCTTGGCCAGCCTCGTTGAATCCGGCATGGGGTTCGACGCCGCGGTGCAACGCGTCGAGCAGGCGCTCGGCCCGGACCGCGTCCTGGCGACGGAGTTCGCCAGGATGCGCTCGGCCACCATGGCTGGCGTCCCCCGCGCCACGGCCATTCGCACCGTGGCCCAGGAGCTCGACGTCCCCTCGCTGCTCGCCTTCAGCTCCGCCCTCATCCATGCGGAGAGTCAGGGAGCGAGCCTGGGCGAGACCCTGCGCCGCCAGGCGACGGACCTCTGGGGTCGTCGCCGCGAGGAGGCGATCCAGCGGGCCCAGGTCCTCCCGACCAAGCTCGCCTTCCCCCTCGTCATCTGCTTTCTCCCCGGCGTCTTCGTCTGGACCTTCGGTCCGGCCGTCGCCGAGTTCGTTCGCCTCGCTGGCTCTGCCCTGACGGGGCAGCCTTGACTCGGTCCGTACCCATGCCTCGATCGACCCCCTCACTCCCGGCCCTCCTCGTCGGCCTGGCCCTCAGCGCCCAGCTCACCGGGTGCCTGACGCCGCCCCTCACCGAGCGGCCGTCAGCGAACGAGAAGCTCGGGCAGCTGCTCGAGGCTCCCGATGCCCCAGCGCCGGAGCTCGCGCGGGATCTGCGTTCCCTGAGCCTCCAGCATCCACAGCACGTCCCAACCCTGATCGCAGACGCGGCCCTGTCCATCGAGACAGGGCGCGCCGACCGGGCCGTGTCGCTGCTCGACCTGGCCCTCAAAGCCGAGCCTGACAACGTCGACGCCGTCCAGCTCTCGGTGCAGGTGGCCGCCCGCAGTGGGGACCTCGCCGGGGCCCACCGACGGGTCGAGGGTGCGCTGAGGACGCGACCGGACTCGCCTGGCCTCCACGAGGCTCACGCGGCGCTGCTCTTCGTGGAGCGGCGCTACGCGGAGGCGCTGGAGGCGCTGGACCGGGCGGACGCGCTCGCCGGCGAGACCTCGTGGCGGAGCCACTATCACCGCGGCCTAGTTGCTGAAGATCTTGGGGAACTCGAAGTCGCCGAGCGGCATTACGAGACATGTAGCGACCTGGAGCCGACCTTCAAGCCGGCCGCCCGCCGGCTCCGGTGGATCCGGGCGCAAGCCGCCATCGAGGAAGGGTGAGGGCCGTCGCGCCCCCCCCCCTGACTGCCCCATGCAACTGACACCCCACATTGCAGACCGCCTCGGCGTGGTCGCCGCAGGAACGTGCGCCATCCACTGCCTGGCGGCGCCGATCATCCTCGCCTTCGCCCCGCTCATTGGCGGCGTCTGGACCTCTCCGGCCACCCACTGGGTGTTCGCCGCGGTCTCGCTACCCGCGGCCATCTCGCTCCTGCGGCGGAACATGCGGCGCCTCTCGCCGCAGGTCCGACGCGTCCTCACGCTCCTCGCCTCCGTGGGCTCCCTGCTGATCCTGATGGGCCTCGCGGTCCCCGGATCCGCCTGGGCCCAGACCGTCGGCGTGAACCTGCCCTGTCCCAGCTGGCTCGCGGTCCAGGAAGCCACGGGCTGCGTGGACGAGTGCTGCGCTTCTGTGCGCGAATCCAGCCTATTCGTACCCCTCGCGAGCCTGCTCACCATGGGCGGCGGACTGCTGCTAGTCACCGCCCATGTGACTGCGCTGCGCGGCAACTCCTGCTGCGACGAAGACTGACCCCCGTCCGCCCCTGGGGCGTGTGGGCGCCTGGAGATGGAGCGCTCACCTGCCACGCCCCAGGTGGCGGACTTCCCACCGGCAAGCGGCAGGCGCTCACCCGGCGGGCGGCGGGCTGCCTGCAGAGCTGGCGTGTGAGCCCCCCCGGAGGCCAGCCAGGTCGGCGCCCAGCCGCTCCAGCGCGGGGGGATCTTCGTCAGCGCCGGCCAGCAGCCGGACGAGCTGGCGCCAGGACACCAACGAATGGCCCCGCTCCCGAAGGCGATCGAAGGCCGCGCTGTCCGGCCACCGCCAGTACGCCCCCGCGTCCGCATCCTGTCCCTGCGGGTCGAGGGACCCAGCCTCCAGGCCTGCGATCACCCGGGGCATCATCCGGCCCGCCGCCCGGCAGGTGAGGTAGTAGTTGCGCTGTACGCTGACGCCTGCCGGCACCTCGTAGCTCGTCTGCGCCAGGACGCCGCCGCTATCCACCGACTCGTCCTCGATGAAGTGCACGGTCGCACCCGCACGCTCGCTCCCCTCACTCAGCTCCCAGAAGTAGGGTTGGATCCCACGGAAGTCCGGGATCAGGCCTGGGTGGATGTTCACGACCCCGAGCCGCGGGAGGTCGATCAGCGCCTGGCGCACGATCTGGTGGAAGAGCGTCACTACCAGGTCCGGCTGCTGCTCTCGGATGAACTCCAGGGTCTCCTTGGACATGATGTCCTCGGTCCGATGGAACGGCAGGTGATGACGGCGCGCGATCGTCCGCAGCCGCCTGAACACGGGCCCCCTCCCCATCAGCTTGGGGAGCGCCGTGATCGCCAGAATTGCGAGCCCCTCCAGGACCTTGCCCGCGAGAAAGCGCTGGGAGAGCTTCGGCACGATTCGGTGGACCGTCTCGGAGCGGCTTTTGCCGCGCAGGACCAGGGGCACCTTGCAGATGGCGATGTGATCCCCGGGCCGTGCCAGGCGATGGGACTCCACGATGTGGTTGTGGAGGCTGTACTCGGCGAGGACGTACACGACGCGCATGGCTCGAATGTTGTCATGGGCGTATCGCCCGGGCAATGGGCACGGACGGCCGGACACCCCCGCGGATCCCGCTGGCGCGGAGCCGGACCGGCCCCCCCCCTGTGTCCCGGGACGGCCCACTTGTCGCACCACAGCTCCTCCGTGGGCCCGTACATGAGCCGGGGGGACACCCGCCCACGAACTGTCGTGTGGGGGAAAAGACAGGGGCACCCAGCTTCCGATAAAGCTCTCACTGGCCCCACCTCCTCCCGTATCGTCCGCCCAGATGATCCTCCGCTCCGCCCAGCCTGCCACGGCACCGTTCGTCGCCCTGCTCCTCGTCCTCTCCCTCGCCTCGGCCCCCGGCTGTGGTGGCGGGGAGGAGACAACCGCGGCTGATGGGCCCGGACGGAACGCGCCCGCCCGCTCGACGGGCGTCTCCGTCGATCTCCCCGACGGCATCGCCCACCCCGACCGCCCGGTCACCAGCGTCGAGGCCGTCGAGGATGAGACCGAGGCCCTGGCGGACAGCCTGATCGAGTTCGCCGAGGTCCTGCGGAAGCGCCAGTTCGACCAGGCCGAGGACTGGTTCTCACCGGACCTCGTCGCCCACGCCCTCGTCGGCCACGCCGAGGCCAACCGCACGAGCCTCCCCCTCGACGTGGAGCGCATCAAGTACGACGTGGCCGCCTCGGCCGGCGTCGACCGCGACGGCTTCATCGAATCACTCCGCTCCCTGCTCGGCGATTGGCGCAGCGTCGACTCGGTGCTCTGGAAGGTAAAGGGCGCGAGCTTTCAGCGCGGCCGCTCCCGTTGGGGCCGGCTCGACCTGAAGATCCACATCACCGGGGTCGACGCCACGGGCGGCATGGTGTCCGTGCACGGCCGCGGCGACGCCCGCGCCACGCGGACCCGCGGGAAGTTCCTCCTGGACCAGTTCATCCTCAACAAGTGGGAGGTGGAACGCCGGGCCGCGCCCCTCTTCACGGAGGTCGCCGCGTCCACGGGGCTCGCCCACACCTGGGCCCGCTTCGGAACGGACGCCAACAACAGCTTCCACTGGAACGGCGCCGCCGCGGGCGACGTGGACGGCGACGGCGACTGGGACCTCTTCGTCCCCAGCGACGACCAGAACTTCCTCTACATCGCCCAGCCCGACGGTACCTGGTCGGACGAGGCCGACGAGCGCGGCGTGGGCAGCCCCGATCGCGGCACCGGCGCGGTCTTCTTCGACTGCGACAACGACGGGGACCAGGACCTCATGGTCGGGCTCACGGGCTGGCCCCTGGCCGGCGGCAAGATGGGCGGCGAGCGCTGCCGGATCTTCCTCAACGATGGCGCTGGCCAGTTCACCGACGCGCCCGGAGGGCCCGGTCTCCAGGAGCCCTTCGTGGCCTACACCCTCACCGTCCTCGACTTCGACGGGGACGGGTGGCTCGACGTCCACATCTGCGGCTATGGCCGCGTGGACGTGGAGCACAACAACTCCTGGACCGAGGCCACCAACGGCTCCCCCAACGGGCTCCTGCGGAACCTGGGCACCAACGAAGAGGGCGCGTTCCTGGGCTTCGAGAACGTGGCCGAGGCCGCGGGGATCAAGGACGTTCGCTGGAGCTACGCGGCGGCGTCCGCGGACGTGGACCTCGACGGAGACGCCGACCTCTACGTCGCCAACGACTACGGCTCGAACAGGCTCTGGATCAACCAGGGGGACGGCACCTTCGTGGACGGCTCCGACGCCCAGGGCGTGGTCGACAAGGGCAGCGGCATGGGCGCCTCCTTCGGCGACCTGACCGGCGACGGGTCCCTCGACCTCTACGTGTCCAACATGTCCTCGACGGCGGGCAGCCGGATCCTCAGCCGCCTCGAGGAGGACATCGACAAGGAGACCCACGCCCTGCTCAAGAAGCTGGCCGCGGGCAACTCCATCTTCACCCGCGACGGGGACGGCTTCGCCCGGTCCCCTGGCGGCCAGGGCGGCATCGGCGCCAGCTGGGCCTGGTCCCCGGCGCTCTTCGACGTGGACCTCGACGGCGACCTCGACGTCTTCTGCACGAACGGGTTCGTGACCGGAGAGCTCGCCTTCGACACATGAAGCACCTACTGGCGCCACGTGGTGGCGTCGAGTTGCTCTTCCACCACCGAGTCCGGCAAGTTCTCCCGCGAGGAGGTCGGCAACGACGGCTTCCTGGCCCGGCACAACGGCCAGATCTTCGCCGAGGGCCGCTCCTTCAGCGGCAACGAGCGGGACAAGCTGTTCATCAACGACGGCGCGGGGTCCTTCCTCGACCTCTCGGACCTCTCCGGCGCGGACTCCTCCAATGACGGGCGCGCGGTGATCGCCTTCGACGCGGACGATGACGGCGACGTGGACCTCTTCGTCCACGAGACCCAGCGCGAGCGCCACGCCCTGTACCGCAACGACCTCGGCACCGCGCCGGGCTTCGTGAAGGTCAAGCTGCGCGCCACCACCGGCAACGCCGAGGCGATCGGCGCCCAGGTGGAGGTCGTGGCCGGCGAGCGCAAGGTGAGCCAGGTGCTCTCCCGCGGCGCTGGCTTCATCTCGTGCCAGGCGCCCGAGCTCATCTTCGGGCTCGGTGGCGCCACGGCCGCCTCGGTGACCGTCCGCTGGCCCGGCGGAGCGGTCGAGAGCTTTGGCGACCTGAAGCCCGGCGCCCGAGCGCTGCTCGTGGAAGGGGCAGGCGTCGCCGCCCCCTACGGAGCGGTCCCGCGGGTCATCGAGGAACCCAAGCCCAGGGGGCTCCTCGTGAACGTGGGCGACAAGGTCCCGCCCTTCGAGGTGCTCGACGCGAGCGGTGCCCCGGTGCTCATCGACCCCGCCGCCACCGGCGAGCGCGTGGCCCTCAACCTCTGGGCCAGCTACTGCGCCCCGTGCGTGGCCGAGCTGCCGCTCCTCGAGGAATGGGACGCCGCGGAGGACCTGCGGGTGATCGCGGTCTCCGTCGACGCTCCCACCGACCGGAGCCGCGCCCTGGAGCTGATCGGAGCCCGGGCCCCTTCCCTGAGCGTGCACCTCGCCGGGGAACGCAAGCCGGGCACCCGCACCATCGAGGACGTGGTCGACCTCGCCCGCCTCCCCCTGCCGACGACGCTCATGCTCGCTCCCGATGGGACCGTCGAGGAGATCATCCGCGGTCCGGTGGAGCCCCGTTAGGCTCCGCCTCCCCCCGCTCTCCGCCGCACGCGCGACACGCTGAAGGACGTCGGCCTCACTCCTCGGCCACACGGGGACCATCGCCGACCAGACGCCCTGCCCCTTGAGCCGCGAGAGGATCGACGCCGTGACGTGGAGCCCGATCAGCGCGTAGCTGAGGGAGGCGCAAGACTCGTGCAGGCCCAGGCCGAAGCCCTGTAGGAGGCCGGCCTCGAAGCCTGCGCTTTAGAGCCCGGCGATCATGAGCCCGGAGAGCGGCAGCATCGCGAGGCAGCCGTACATGGCGAGGTGCACGAGCCGGGCGAAGCAGCGGTGCATCGGAGTGGGCGGCGTGCGCGCCCCGAGGAGCGTCTCGAAGCGCCGCATGTAGAGGTGTCGCGCCACGACCACCGCGAGGAAGAGCACGGCGAACGCCACCTCGACTTCGAGCAGCCCCGGCTCCTCCAGGCCCTCCAGATCGCCCAGCTGCTTGGAGAGGCCGTACAGGTAGAGCCCGATGAAGCTCCAGTGGATAGATCTCGCCAGGAGCGTGCGGGACCGGGCCATGACCCCGGGCTCCGGCTCTAGAGCGAACTGACCTGGCCGGCTCCGGCTTGCTCGCCTGCTGAATGTTCGGAGACCGCAGCCCCCGGCTCGGCCGCGGAGAGGAGTTCGACCACCCACTCCACGTGCGCCGCTGCCGCCTCGCCGAGCCGCTCAGCCGCCTCCGGACAGGCAGCCAGGGATCGAACGACGAGCGCATCGCGCCCCATGGGGGCCTCGTAGGAAAGGCACCCGACCTCGAGGAGGTGGGCCTCCAGCTTGTCGGCGCTCTTTGCGCGGAAGCGAGGCAGCGCCCGGACCGCGCGCACGAAGGCCGCCGGGTCCCGGTCTTGTTCGAGCAGGAGCTTCCGGGCAGCGACCTCGAAGTTGTCGCTCACGCCGCCGGATTCTTCGACGTCCTTCCAGGTCACCGGTCGGCCGCGGCCGACCTGCCAGCCCCGGGCCAAGGCGTGCGTCAGCTCGATGAGATCGTCCACGCGGGCGCAGGTCGCGGCGTCGATCGCAGCCTCGATGAGCCCGTCCTCCCGCACGCTCTCCCAGACCCCGATGGAGTTCACCCGGCGCTGGAGGCACTGGCGGAGCGCCGCGAGGTCGTGCCGGAGCACCAGCCACAGGTGCCAGCCCGCCACGGACTGCGCCCCATCCGGCGCGGGGACGCCGAGGGCCCTCGCGTAGGACCCCGCGTCGTGCCCGGCGGGGTCCGGGAGCGGATCGCGCTCGGCGGGCCCCGAGGGCAGCGCGTGGCTCCAGTCGGCGCCGTCGCCGCCGCCCTTCGAGAGGTCCACCACCTGGGGCTCGGGCCGCCCGGCGGCCTTGCAGATGGCGAGCCACTGCTGGACCTCGCCGGGGTCGGCGGTCAGGTAGATCACCTGGCGCCCTCGGTCAACCTCATCGAAGAGCACGTCCGCGATGGCGGAGAAGCGCCCGGGGTCCGTGGTCGAGAGGGCCTCGTCGAGGCAGAGGGGCAGGGGGCCCAGGGTGCCCTCGCTGCACTCCAGTGACGCCAGGCGCGCCGCCAGCAGCAGCTGCGCGCGGGTGCCGTCGGAGAGCTCCTCGAGGGACCGCTCGCGATCCTGCGCCACATCGCGGGCGCGGAAGCCCCCGGCGGGGTCGAGGTCGATCTGCCAGCCGCCGTGGGTGAAGCGCTTGAAGCGGTCCCGTGCCTTCTCGAGCACCGCCGGGACCGCGGCGTCGTCAAGGGAGGGCCGCGCGTCCTCCAGGAGCAAGCGCGCGCACAGGTCCCCGGCGGCCAGGGCTCGCGCGTCCTGGATCCCCTGCTCCGCGGCGCGGACCTCGGCCAGGGCATCCTCGAGCTCGTCCCCTTTCGTGACCATCTCGAGCCGGCCCTGGATCGAGCCCTTCTCCTCGTTCAGGCCGTCCAGCCGCGCGGCCACCTCCTGGTCCTCGCGGAGCCAACCGTCGATCACCTCCGGGCTGCACTGCTCGGCCTCCTCCCCGCGCAGGTCGCGCAGGGGCTCGCCGTTCCCGTAGCGCTCGCGAGCGAGCTCGAGCCGTGTCCGCGCCCCCTTCCGCTGTTGTTCGTGCTCGAGCCAGCGCCCCCGCTCGTCCAGGCGCAGGTCCAACGCCCCGTGCTGGTCCGGCTCGACCCCCGCGCTGGCCCAGGCCCCGGCGAGGCCCGCCGTCGCCTCCTCCACGCGAGCCCTGGCGCCCTCCTGGTCTTGACTGGCCTGCTGGCGGCTCCGCTCCAGCTCCAGGACCTCGTCGCAGACATCCCCGAGCGCCTCGAGGGACGTCTGGGCCGCGGCGGCGTCCTCCACCTGCCGCGTGGCGCCGTCCGGCAGCCGGCCCTCGATCCATCCCTGGTGCTCACTCAGCTCCGCCGCCACTCCCTCCGAGAGGTGCCCGCACGTTCCCTCGAGCTCCGCCACCTCGCTGGCGGCCTCGACGGCGGCGCGGAGACGCTGGGCCTGCAGCAGGGCGCCGAGGTCCGCGAACCCGAGGCTGACCCCCGCGGCCTCCGCGGCGGACGCGCGCGCGGATTCGGCCGCCTCGCGCTCCTGCTCCGCTTGCCCGAGCTCTCCGCGCACCGCCTCTCGATCGGACCGATCCTTCTGGAGACGCTCGAGGTCAACGCGCTGCTCCTCGAGCTCGGAGAGCCGCGCCTGGACCGTCGCCTCGTCCCAGCGCTCGGGCGCCAGGGGGCTGCCGCCCAGGGCGGCGCGACGGGAGTCCCGCGACGCGCCGGAGGCCTCTGTGGCGCCGGCTGCTGCGGGCCGCAGGAGTCCGAGTCCGACGCCACCGAGGATCAGTCCGGCGGACAGCCACGGCTGGTCGAAGGCCACCGCGGCGACCAGGGCCAGGGCGCCGGCCACGAGGAGCGCGACCGCGAGGGCCCGCGGCGCCGGGGCGCTCTCGCGGGCCTCCCCGTCCGAGCTCCGGAGCCACTCGCGGAGGTCCTTGATCGCCCCCACCAGGTCGTCCTGGCTCGCGTCGTTCGGGGCCCCATGGTCACCGCCACCGTGGAGGCCCGCGTCGAGCGCCCGCAGGCGCTGCCGGAGATCGCCTTCGACCGCCCTGGCAGCGCGAACACCATCCACGGCGGTGGCGAGGGCCTCGAGCAGCGGCTCACCGAGCCGCTCGGGGCGCTCCTGCGCCCCGGCGTCAGGGCCCAGCCGCTCCTCGGCCTCGGCGAGCGACGCCCGCGCGGCGGCCAACGACTTCCGCGCCTCGCCGAGCCCGCGTTCCTGAAGCAAGAGCTCCTGGAGCCGCCTGGTCCGGTCCCGAATCTCGAGGCGCAGCCCCTCGACGCGGTCCACGGGGATGGACCCCTTGGCGAGCCGCTCCTCGAGCCGCGCCGCCTCGGCCGCGGCGGCGTCGAGGTCGTGCTGCGCGGACCGAAGCTCCTCCGTGAAGCGTTGGATCTGCTCCTTGATGTCCTCGGGCATGTCCCCGAGCCCGGGGGCGAAGGTCGTCCCCTCCTGCTCCAGGGCGCGTAGCGCCGCCGCGGCTTCCACGAGCTCGCGCAGCCGCTCCCCGGAGGACCCCCGCAAGCTTGCGGCCTGCGCGAGAGTGATCTCTTTGCCGAGGTCGACGAGCCGCTGCTCCTCCGCCGAGCTGTCCCTGGCCTTGGAGCTGGCGAACTGGAGGGCCTGCTGCGCGGTGCTCAGCTGCTTCGAGAGGCGGTGCCCCCTCGAGAGCCGCGGCGAAGCGTCGAACGCCTTGGACGCCCGGTCGAGATCCAGGCCCCCCGCGAGCTCCTGGAAGAGCTCCTGCGCCAGGGTCTGGTCCCCCTCACCGCCGTTGAGCAGGCTGCGCAGCCCGAAGCCGGTCATGTGCTTCGCCGCGTCGGGGAACGCGCCCTGGAGGGCGGGGCTCCATTCCGCTCGGCCAGCGTGCAGGAAGACCTCCCGCGCCGCGCCGTCCACCTCACAGGTGGCCGCCACCCGCACCTCGCGGTCCAGCTCCGGCCAGGCGAGGGCGCGGACGCTGCGCGCCAGGGTGCTCTTGCCAGAGGCGTTGGGTCCCACGAGGAGCGTGAGCCCTCCCTCCAGCTCCAGGGTCGGGAGCCCCGTCGTGAGCCCGGGGGCGTGCTGTAGATCCAGTCGACGGACCCTCATGCGCTGAGCTCCTCCCGCTGTGCGAGGAGGACGTCGAGGAGTCGCCAGGCGCTCTGCTCGAGGACCTCGCGGGCCGACGGCAGCTCGAGCAGGTCGTCGTCGTCGAGGCGCCAGTTGCCGAGCCCGTCGAGGCCCTCGCCCGCGCGGCGGACGAGCGCCTCGGCACCCCCCGCCTGGAGCTCCAACAGCTGCGAGGCCACGTGACCGAGGGGCGAACTCTCCCTCGCGAGCACCTCGAGGTCCACGGCGGCGCGGGTGTGGTCGTACAGGCGCTGCACGATCACGGGCCGGTCGAGGACGCGGAAGACGGTGTCCTTGGGGGCGTGCCCCGCGACGAAGCTGCGCACGGCGGCGCGGTGCGCGAGGCGGCCGGTCAGCTCGACCCGCACGACGACGGCCCGCAGGTGCTCGTGCCGCAGGCTCTCGTCCGCCTCGAGCCGCCCGCGGAGCCACCCTTCCAGGTGCGCGTGCAGCCGATCCTCGTCGGCCGCGTGCTCCTCCTCGAGGGGGAGCTCGAAGCGCTCCCACCGGATCGGGGAGAGGGGCACCTGCCGGGCCCGGACGGGACCCGTTGCGGGGACCTCCACCCGCCAGGGCCCGCGGGGTCCCGCGTCGGTGGGCTTGAGCCCCACGAGGGAGCCGAGGTAGCCGAGCGGCCGCTCCATCTCCGAGAGGGCGCAGGGCTGGTGAACATGCCCCAGGAAGCAAGCGTCCAGGGACAGGTCCTCGAGCCGGCGCCGGGAGACCGGGGCGTAGCGACTCGCTCCCGCGTCGAGGTCCCCGTGCAGCACGCCCAGCACCCTCGCGTCGGGCCGGCGAGCGCCGAGCGCCTCGTCGAGGCCCGGGGCGTCCAGGGGCGAGTCCATGTGGTGCGAGGACTTGAAAGACCAGGCGAGCAGGTCCACCGCCGGCCCGTCGCCCTCCAGCGCGCGCAGCTCCCACGTCGCCCCCTCGCCCAGCAACTCCACGCCCTCCACCCGGCGAATCAGCCGCGGCAGGACCTTGGCGTCGTGGTTGCCCGCCACCGCGAGCACGGGGATCCCTCGCTCGCGCAGCACCCGCACGTTCCGCTCCAGCACCCCATAGGCCTCGAAGCAGTCGTCCTCCTGATCCACCAGATCGCCCGCGAACACCACCGCCCGCGGCGGGTGCGCACACGCGTGCTCCGTGACCCGCTCGAGCGCCATCGCCGGCGACAGCTCGTGGGGCTTCAGCCCATGGTCCCCGAGGATCTCATCGAGCCCCGAAGGCCGCCGCCCGAGGTGCACGTCCCCCACGAACAGGATCTCCCGCGGCTCCCTCTCGGAGTCGGGGCGCCAGATCGAGAGAGGGAGAGAGTCCGTCATGGGGCAGCAGCGCGAGGCAGCCAATGTAAGGGCCGGGGAGGGCCCGGTCACGCCCCGAGCCGAGCCTCCAGATCGCCTGCCTCTCAAGGAGGAGCGCCCAAGGCGGCGGCGGGAGCGCACGCCCCCTCGCGCCTTGAATGCGTCGAGGTGGCGTCCGGAGAGGAGATCCTTCCATGCCGCGAGAAGCCATGGCACCCCCCGGATGTCACCTCCGCAACCCGGCAGGGCCATCGCTTAGCGGCGCTGATCGGTCGCCTTCGCGGGGAAGAGGGATGCCGCGAGCCCACCGGCCCGAGGATCAGGACCTGCCGGGCGAGGAAGCGCTTCGCCCAAGACCTGATCACAACCACCCACTGCCATGAGAACCCCCAAGATCGCCCTTCTCCTGCTGGCCTCCTTCGCGCCCACCGTTCCCCCTGCGCTCGCCCTCTGCCCCGCGGCTCCGGCGATCCAGTCCGTCCCCATCAAGGCGGAGCAGCACCCGGTCGTGAGGCTCGTCACCGCGCTTGACGGCGACGCCGCGGCCAGGGACTTCGACGCCGTCATGCAGCGCAGCGGCGGCGTCTTCGTCGACAAGACCAAGCTCGCCATGACCCTCGTCGCGATCCGGATGACCGAACAGGGGAGCGTTGGCCAGGAGTACGGCATCCTCCTCGAGGACTCCACGTACAAGGCCCAGGCCCAGGCCTGCGCAGAGTTCGTGATCGCCGGCTACATGTCGTGGATCGGCCCGAATAACAGATCCCGGGTCGAGGACCCCCAGGACTGGCATGCCTACCTCCCCTTCCTCGGCCGCTTCTACAGCAAGCCCCGCCCGTGGAGTCTCCTCAAGAACAAGGTCGAGGGACCGGTGCACCCGGATCGCGAGCCTGCCGAGGTCCAGGCGTGGGTGCAGAGCGTCCGGTTCTTCTACGACCTCCAGGTGCGCCGGATGCGGGACCACCGCGGCTCCAAGAAAGCGCCGCTCGTCCAGGGACTCCCCGACGGGTTCCAGACGGTCGAGGAGGAAGGCCGCAAGGTGGCCGAGGGTCTCGTCGAGGACGGGCACATGCAGGGCCCCTGGGTCTTCTTCCACAAGAACGGCAAGAAGAGCCTGGAGGGGACCTTCAAGAACTCGCGCTGGGAGGGAGAGGTCCGGGCATGGCATATCAACGGCAACCGCAAGTCGGTGATGGAGTACGAGGGAGGCGAGCCCCACGGTCCCGCCCGCACGTACTACGGGAACGGAAAGCCCTCGTCGTCCGGCAGGAACGAGCGCGGCCAGCGCACCGGTGAGTGGGAGGAGTTCGATTACGGCGGCAAGCCCAAGGGGACGGTCACCTACAAGAACAGTCGCAAGGTGCGCTCCCGCTGAGCTCGCGAGCCGAGCACAGGGCTGACCCATGAAGCGACGTCCCGAGAACGAGCCCACACAGGCCGAGAACGAGCCCACACAGGACGCAGGGGTCAGATCCCAGCCCCCGGTGCGCCGGAGACGGCGCACCGGGAGGGACACGCCTCGAGGACGCGCGCCTCGGCGCTGGAGGAAGCGCCGCGACGGCGAGTTCCCCGAGTCCCAGCTCCGCAGCCTCGGCTGCTTCGCCCCACTGCTCGTTTACCTGTGCCTGCTCGTGCTCGCGTGGAGCCTCAAGCTGCTGGAGCTCCTGCTGTTCCTCGAATCCGGGACCTTGCTCACCGACGACCTCGGCGAGGTC
Source organism: uncultured bacterium (assembly GCA_938083085.1). Taxonomy (GTDB): domain Bacteria; phylum Planctomycetota; class UBA1135; order UBA1135; genus Saltatorellus. The sequence continues at coordinate 7,586 of CALLKX010000041.1, read as the reverse complement.
CTGGGCGGCATCGTCTTCAACATCGCGCTCTGGGCATGGCCCTTCACCTATCTCCTGTACTGCGCCGTCTTCATCCCCCTCGCGCGGGCGACCTGGCGCGGACGGGTGAAGGCGCCGGCGCCGCCCGATGAGTGAGCGTGAGCGCCGGGCCCGGGCCTGCACGATGGCCGCTCGCCCACCCAAGCCCGGCCCGGCTCCGGCAGCCCCCGCTTCGGGTACCTCCGCGACCCACCCCGCGTCCTCGCCCGCTACCCTTGGGCCATGCGCAAGCTGCTCCTCCTCGTGGTCCCCATCGCGGTGATCGCCCTGTTCATGGGCTCCAGGTCCGCGGCGCGAGCCGAGGACACCTTCTGGGGCCAAGTGTTCGCCCAGCAAATGTTCGGCCAGAGGTACGCTGAGGCCGCGGCGATGCTCGTCGCGCCCAGCGCCCTCGAGGTGGCGCCCGACGGGTCGCTGGCCCTCACCGATCGAGCCGGCAACTCGACCGCCGTGCCCGCGGCCCAGCTGCCCTTCAAGGTCTCCGAGCCCCCCGCTGAGCCGAGGTTCCCCGGCCGCACAATGATGGCCATCGGCCCGAGCACGGGCGGGATCTCGGACTTCCCGATGGTGACCCTCTACGTCTCCTTCGACGGCGGCGAGGGCCACATCGAGGGCGTGGTCCGCTGACGCGGCCCGAGTCTTCCCGCGGCGAGGAGCCGACCCCATGACCGCTCCCCTGCTCGCCCTCGCCCTCTCGGGAGCCGCCGGCGTCTCCCATCCCCTCCAGTCAGAGCCCGCACCGGAGGGACACCGGGCCACCATCGTCGTGGACGTGGAGGGGACCGCCGTCCCCTACGACCCGATGGTGTTCGGCGGCTTCATTGAGCACTTGGGCAAGCAGATCTACGGCGGCTTCATCGAGCCGGGCTCGCCCCTCTCCGACGACGAGGGTTTCCGACTCGACGTCATCGAGGCGATCCGGGAGCTGACGGTCCCCGTGATCCGCTGGCCGGGCGGTTGCTTCGTGGATAGCTACCACTGGAGGAAGGGGGTCGGGGAGGACCGCCAACCGTACGACGACGACCGCTGGGGCGTCCGGGAGCCCAACACCTTCGGGACCCACGAGTTCATCGAGCTCTGCCGGCGGCTCGGGGCGGAGCCCTACATCTGCCAGAACAGCCTCGCCGAGATCGGGGAGATGGCCGACTGGGTGGGCTACTGCAACGACACGGAGGGCCCGCTCGCCGAGGAGCGCGCCCGCAACGGGCACCCCGAGCCCTTCGGCGTGCGCTTCTGGAGCGTGGGCAACGAGAAGGGCGGGCGGGGCTACATCGACAAGGTCCGGGACACCGCGATCGCCATGAAGCGCGTGGACCCGACCATCGAGGTCACCTGCTCGGGCTCCCACGGGCCCAGGGCCCACATCGACCCCTACCTGTTCGAGACCGCCGGGGAGCACCTGGACCTGCTCTCGGTCCACGAGTACTGGGTCCCCAACTACCAGCAGCACCAGACCCCCGACTACCTCGCCTGCATGATGCTGTCCGAGAAGCCGGACGCGCACGTGGGCGCCGTGGTCCGCGCGATCGAGTCGGCCGGCATGCGGGGCCAGCTCCGCATCGCCTTCGACGAGTGGAACCTCCGCTCGTGGCACCACCCGGGCTTCTCGGGTCACCACCCGCGCGAGGTGGACCCGAGCGACCCAGAGGTCATCGCCCTGCTCGCGGCCCGCGACAAGAGCCTCGAGCCGTCCCTCTACACCATGGCGGACGCCCTGTTCTGTGCGTCCTTCTTCAACGCATGCATGCGCCACCCCGGCGAGGTCACCATGGCGAACATCGCCTGCCTGGTGAACCAGACGGGCCCCCTGTACGTGCACCCCGGCGGCGTCGTCCGCAGGACCCACTTCCACGCCATGGCCATGTACGCGAACCAGCTCGGCTCCCGCGTGGCCGCCGCGCACATCGAGTCGGACCGCCTCGCCCACGCCGGAGCCTCCGCCGCCCTGGTCGACGCCATCGCCACGGTCGACGAGTCCGGCCAGACCTGGTCCATCGCCCTCATGAACCGCCACCCCTCCGACGAGGTGGTGTGCACCCTGCGTCTCGGCGACGCCCCCCTCGAGGGCCCCTACTCCGCCACCCTCCTCTCGGGCGATTCCGCCGACGCCTTCAACGACGTCGAGCACCCCGACCGGGTCACCCCCCACCCCATCGAACTGACCTTCCACGCGGGCGCCGTCTCCCTGCCGCCGCACTCCCTGTGCATCCTGAAGGTCCCCGCGAAGCAGTGAGCGCGAGGCCAAGGGAGAGGGCCTGCTTGCGGCCTGCTGAGCCCCGATTCTGACGCCCGCGGAGGCGGTCTTCTCGACCCGTTTGGGGGTCCAGAATCAGCCCGTTGGAACTACAATGGAGGGGTCTCGCGAAGGGCGGAGCGGGACCTTCCGGAGGGGGGCCGAAGGGGCCTTCCCGCGCCACCTCCGACGCTGAGATCCGCCCGCCCCTTGGGGCGCTCCGACGCTCCCCTGGACCCCGCTCCAACGCCTCCGGAGCGCCCCTTACCCACGGCCCTCGCGCCCCCCCGTGCGCCACCGCTCTGCCCATCGCGAGGCGCCCCCCGCCCCTCCTCTGTCCTACCGGTCCGCCGCGACCGAACCCTCAGCCCCAGGAGCCCCCCCTTCCATGCCCGTTCTCATCGAAGCCATCACCGTCGTCATCCGCCGCGACGCCGTCGACGCCAATCTCGCCGGCGGCTGGGCCGCCCTCCGCGAGCTCATCCCCAACAAGACCTTCTGCACCGACGGCACCCTCGCCCGGGTGGCCTTCCTGGACCCCGACGCCGTCCGCCAGTTCGTCGAGCAGCTCGAGGCCGGCGGGCTCACCTTCGCCCCGGAGGGCGAGGCCGTCGACCTCGCCGTGGTGGACCAGTTCCACGGCTTCACCCGCCCCTGCCCCTGGCTCCACCTGGACCTGGTGACCGCCCCCGACGGCACCACCATCCGCCACGCCCAGCTGCTCCCGCCCGGCGCCGAGCCCCTCCCCGTGGGGAGCCTGGGCGAGGTGGCCGTCTTCGAGGGCTGGAGCACCGGCCACACCCGCGAGCTGTTCCTGATGATGGCCCCCACACCCGAGGACCCGGAGGGAGTGCGGATCGTGAGCCAGGGGGACGAACTCCCCCGGAAGGGGTTCACCACGCGGACGTCCTGACGCCCTGACGCCCTGACGCCGCCGAAGGAGAGCGCCGCTCCCATGTGTCATGGTCGACGAAAAACCGTCGACCATCCGTTCCCTCGAAGAAGGAACGGCGGCTCAGGGTCCCGTGGTGTGACGGTCCCCGTCATCGCCCCGAGTCGCGCACCCCACGCGACGCTGCTCCCCCAGCTTCTCCCCGGCCCCCTTAGGGGCCTCCCCTCCCTGCCTCCGACCCATCGCGCCGCGGGCGCGTCGAGAGATGCCGATCGACTCCTTCCTCCCCCTCGCCCCGGGGGCGGCTGCCGCCGTGCCCGGGAATCGCTCTCCCCTATCCCTGGAGGGCCGCTGACATGGCCGTCCTCGTGGAAGCCCGCTCCGTCATCGTTCGACGGGACGCCATCGATGAACGTCTGGAGGGGGGCTGGGAGCGATTCCTGAACCTCGCTGGCCGCACCCTGTGCACCGACGGGCACCTCGCCCGGGTCGGGTTCCTGCACCCGACCCAGGTCCGCCACTTCAATCAGGACCTGCAGCAGCTCGGACTGACCGTCGCGACCGAGGGACGCTTCATCCACGCCGCCGTGGTGGACCAGATGTACGGCCTCACGCTCCCCTGCGACTGGCTCGAGATCGGCCGGGTCCCCCACGAGGACGGCACCGAGATCGGGTACGCCCAGCTGGTCGACGCGCGCCATCCGCGCACCCCGGTGACCTCCTTCCAGCAGGTCGCCGTCCACGAGGGCTGGACCACCGAGTTCACCCGCGGCATGACCCTCCAGATGCCGGAGTCCGAGGACCACTTCCCCGGGATCCACCTGACCTCAGAGCCGCCTCACGGGCGCTGGAGGTCCTGACATGGCGATCGTTGCAGAGGCCTTCTCGGTCTTCGTCCGCCACCAGACCATCGACGCGAAGCTCCGCTCCCACTGGAGGTACTACCCGACGGTCTCGAACCCCTCGGTCAGCACGGACTCGGACATCTTCCGCGCCGGGTTCCTGACGATGTCGGACGTCCAGGGGCACCTGGAGGCCCTGGAAGAACTTGGCCTCGAGATCCAGAGCGGCGGCCACTTCGAGGACGCCTGCGTTGTGGATCAGCGCGCGGGCCCGCTCCAGCCCTGCCCCTGGCTCCTGATGGACCACCTGCAGGTGGGCGGGGGGCCGCCGGTCCCCTACTGCCGGATGGTGGACGATCACGACGGGCCGCCGGCGACCGTCGAGGACATGACCGTTCCGAACCTCTGGACCCTCGAGGGGCACTGGAGTCTTCGCCCCAACCACGCCGGCGACTACGAGCCGGCCCTCAGCAGGACCTACAACACTCCGAACGAGGCCTTCGGCCGCCGGATGAAGATCGCGGGGACCCCGAACAAGCGCATACGTGAGGTCACCCGTGAGGCCGAAGACCGGTGGCGGGCCCTCGGCGTTCTCATGGAAGGTGACGACCCGGCTCCATGGAGCGTGTTCCCTCCGCCCGGAGAGCGGCCCCGCCGATGATCGCCCGAGACATGGAGGGTTTCGAGCCTCACACGCCGGAGGAGTCCCTCAGGCGCCTCCCGATCGAGGAGCGGCCCCGGGCCATCCGCGAGGACCTGGACAGCGGCGCGCGCCGGTTCGCCGAGATCGACCCGTTCGGGCTCGCGGAGCTCCTCGACGTCCCGTTCCCTCCCAACTACGCAGACTGGGCGTACGAGACCTCGGTCACGGTCGACACCCTGGAGGGGTACCTCCAGTGGTTGATGCCGGACGACAAGGACCTGGAGCCCATCCTGGCGACCCTCGACGTCACCGAGGAGCGCCTGGAGGAGCTCAGCCGCCTGAGCCAGGTCGCCCTCGCCCTCGACCCGCCCGACTTCTCGTTCCTGACGGAGGCCGAGCGCCGCGCGCTCACGCTTCACTTCGCGCACGAGGCGCTCGAGAGCCAGCAGCAGAACGGGCTCGGCTGCGATGCCTGGTACCGACTCGAAGCCGGCGGCGTCGAGCTCTGGTTCCGGGGCGAGATCGAGGACGACGGCGAGTGCCACTTCCTGCACGGCCCGTACCAGGGCGTCGAGGCCCCGAGCGACGACGAGGACCCCGAGGTCCTGCGGATGCCCCACTACTGAGCCGCGCGGAAGAGCCCCTAGCGCCGCATCCACCCCCGAGCGAGGTCACCCGCGACCGACGCCGGGCCGAGGCCGCTCGAAGGATCTCGCGCCGACGGGGCGGCCGTGTCATGGGGCTCGATTCCCCGCCCATTCGACGTTCCCAAAGCGGGGGGAGGCGGGCTCTTGCTCCAGCGGTCAGTTCCCCTGCGTTCGCACCGCTCCCCATCCGCCGATGGTCCGCCCCCACCCCTGCCAAGCACCTTCAGCCCCCCTTCACCCCATTCCACCCATGAAGACCCTCCTCACCGTCGAGGCCACCGATCAAGAGTTTCAATGCGCCGTCTCCGACGCCCAGAATCACCTTGCGAGCTGCGCCGACTGGTCCGGCACCTACGGCCTCTACCGGCCGCGCCGCGAGCCCCGCGGCGTCGCGAGCATCCGGTTCCAGTTCGACGACCTGGGCCCTGTCGCCAACGCCTCCTCCCACCTCACCCTGCGCTTCGGCGCCAACCTCTTCTGCATCCACCTCCTGCTTCCCTCCCACATCCCCACCCCGGGCTCCCTGGAAGGGCTAGCCGAGGTGGCCCGCATCATGGGCGCGACCCCCTGCGTGATGCGCCAGGGCGGCCACGACGACCGCGTGCTCGGGATCCCCAACGAGTGGGGCCTCCTGCACCTCAAGACCGGCGAGGCCGTGGACCCGCCGTCAATGCTCCAGGACGACCCCGGGCTCTTCCCGGACGGCGAGCTGCAGTACTTCGCCATGGAGTACGTCAAGTGGCGGCTGATCCGCTCGGGCGGAGGGCCCCCCGTATTCAGGAATGCCCTCGCGGACGACCACGCGACCCTCTGGTACTTCGACCCGAAGAGGATCGTGGACTCGAGGTGGGAGCTGAGGTGGCTCGTGGTCCGGGCCGTGCGCGAGCCCGCTCCCCACGCCTCCCCGCCGGACGACTGGGAAGCGCGGGCCCAGGGCCTCGCCGAGGCCAACCTCGCCGCGGACTACCCCGGCGTCGACTGGCAGCTGTTTGACCGCAGCGGAAAGAACCGGGCACAACTAAAGCGCCTCTTCAAGCAGCGCGGCTTCAGGGGCGACTTCGTCTCCGTCCGCTTCTTCCACCCCGACACCCAGCCCCCGATCGCGGAGCCCCTCCCCCTCCACCGCAACGGCTACCTCGACTTCGAGGGCCAGGGCAAGTGGTTCGACGACCACCCCCCGCTCCCCCCGGCGACCCTGGCGGTCCCCCGAACCGAACGCCAGGCCGAGAAGGGCGCCTCCTGAGGCGCCCTCGCCGTGCCTACCTGCTCCGCACCAGTCGATGGCCACGGAGTGCGACGCCGCGCTCTTCGAGAACCTCACTCCACTGCCGGCGGAAGCCGATGATGTCCGTGTCCTCGAAGAGCCCGGCGCGCTCCTCCTGGGCGGTCAGGCGCGCGAACTTCTCGCGGCCGGGGTAGCTCTCGGGGACCAGCTCTTCCTTCCTGTGCAGAATGGGCGGGTTCTCCGACTCGGAGTAGTTCCGGTAGAAGACCCGGAACTCGTCGAGGTTGGCCACGACCGTGTCGTGCGCCGGAGGATGGGGGTCCTTATCGAAGGTCGGGTAGGAGAGGTAGGAGACCTGGGCCTTGACCCGGTGGAGCTTGTAGACATTGGTGTCTTCCACCACCCCAAGGAACGCCCTGGCGCAGCCTTCGTAGACGCGGAGAATCGGCTCCAACGCACCGAGGCCTGACTCATGAACGTAGAGGGCAGTCGGCGTCTGCTTACCCACCGGCGAGCGCCGACACGCCTCGTGCACCAGGTCCTTGTCGCCGGCGGAGAAGAGCAGCTCGTCTGCAGACTCGCACGCCTTGGTGTACGCGCCGAAGAACGCGCGCACGTCCAGCTGGACCTCCGGCGGAAGGTCCGAGAAACGCGGGCGGCCCGTGATGCGCCCGAGCGCTAGGTACACCCGGATATCCTCCTTGCAGTCCTCGGTGATCTTGGCCCACTCCGCCTTGTCCGTCACCGTGCGGACGACGTTGAAGGCACGTGGGATCGAACCGAAGGCCTCTACGATCGCGCCGGTTTCGTCCAGCTCCTCCACCTTCGGGAGCCGGCCGCGCTCGGCAAAGAAGCTCATCAGCGGCTCGAGGATCCCCTTGTGCTCGTCGTAGCGCTCGTCGCTCCAACGCTTCTTGGGCTGGCCGCGGAGCCGGCCGTAGCGGCGGAGCAGGAAGCGCTCTCGAAGTGCGGGGTTCCGGAAGACGTACACCACGCCGGGAGCCGCAGGTACACAGGGTTGATCGAGGACCCCGGAGACCCACGCGGTCAGTTCGGACTGGGAGA
>CALLKX010000040.1 GCA_938083085.1 uncultured bacterium | reverse complement strand
TACCGCGTGCGACCCATCGGCGAGAAGGGCGCGGCGGACCAACCGTCCATGTGGGCCATGAACGTCAAGTCCTGGGTCGATGACCCCCTGGGCGACAAGGCCCTCAAGGTCGGCATCGTGGACGTGACCGGGGTCGCGTTCTGCGGCGAGTCTCCGATCCAATCGGTGGAGGTCTCCACCGACGGCGGCGCCACCTGGGCGCCGGCCGAGATGGTCGGCACCGACATGGGTCCCTACGCGTGGCGCCGCTTCAGCTACCGCTGGGACGCCTCACCGGGCCAGCACCAGATCGCCTCCCGCGCCACCTCGGCGGACGGCAAGGTCCAGCCGAAGGATCGGGTGGAGAACCACCGCGGGTACGCCCACAACGGCTGGAGCGACCCGAGCATCACGGTCAACGTCGGCTGAGCCCATGCGATCTGTTCCCGCCCTCGCGCTGGCTGCCCTCGCCGCAGCCAGCGTCTCCGTCTCATGTAGTGACGGCCCCAAGCCCTTCAGCAAGGCGGCCCTGCGGGGCCGAGAGGTCTTCCTGAAGCACTCCGAGCCCAAGTGCGGCACCTGCCACACCCTGAAGGACGCAGGCACCGTCGCCAACGTGGGCCCGAACCTCGACGTGATGCGCCCCTCCCGCGAGAAGATCCTGCGCTCGGTCCAGCAGGGCGTCGGCGTGATGCCGACCCAGAAGGAGGTGCTGAAGGCCGGCGAGATGGAGGACGTGGCGTCCTACGTCTTCGAGGCCGCGGGCCGCACGCCCTGAGGCCGCACGCCCTTGGGACGGGCCCACTGAAGAAGGGCCAACTGAAGAAGGGCCCCAGGGCGACGGGCCACGGGGAATCAAGCGAGGAGGCCGAGGGTCGCTATCCTCGGTCCGTCCACCACGACGGAGCCCCCTGATGATCCTCGCCCCCCTGACTGCGCTTCTCCTCTCCGCCGTAGCCTCCGTCCCACAGGGGGCACCCCTCCAACAAGGGGACCCCCGCGAGCTCGCGGACCTCGTCCTCGCGGGCGGCCGCGTGGTCACCGTGGACCCCGCCGGCACCGAGGGGCAGTCCATCGCCATGCGCGGGGACCGCGTCCTCGCCGTGGGGAGCGAGGCCGAGATCCGACGGCTGATCGGCGAGCAGACGCGGGTCATCGACCTCGAGGGGCGCCTCGCGATCCCCGGCTTCATCGAGGGGCACGGCCACTTCCTCGGCGTGGGCGACTCGGCCATGCAACTCGACCTGCGGCAGGCGAAGACCTGGGACGAGATCGTGGCGCTGGTGGCCAGGGCCGCCGCCACCCTCGAGCCCGGGACCCTCATCCGCGGCCGCGGCTGGCACCAGGAGAAGTGGACCACCGCCCCCCGCGGCGCCATCGACGGGCTGCCGCGGCACGAGGACCTCTCCGCCGCCTCACCGGAGCACCCGGTGATCCTGACCCACGCCAGCGGCCACGCCGCCTTCGCGAACGCCAAGGCCATGGAGCTCAGCGGCATCGACGGGGACACCGCGCCGCCGGAGGGAGGCGAGATCATCCGCGACCCGGGCGGCGCCCCCACCGGCGCCCTCCGCGAGACCGCGGCCTACCTCCTGGAGCCCGCCTACCTCCGCTCCCGCGGCGCGGACCCGCGCGAGATGGCCGCCTACGCCGTGGAGGAGTGCCTGCGCAAGGGCGTGACCTCCTTCCAGGACGCGGGCAGCTCCTTCGAGGACGCCGAGCTCCTGCGCCGCATGGCGGACCGCGGCGAGCTGGACGTGCGCGTCTGGATGATGCTCCGCGAGCCCGTGGCCGAGCTCACCGAGCGGCTCGCCGCGACGCGCGTGGTCGGCCACGCCAACCACCACCTCACGGTGCGCGGCATCAAGCGCTCCATCGACGGCGCCCTGGGCTCCCACGGCGCGTGGCTCCTGGAGCCCTACGCCGACCTCGCCACCAGCGCCGGCCTGAACACCGTCCCCATCGACGAGGTCGAGGCCTGCGCCCGGCTCGCTCTCGAGCACGACGTCCAGCTGTGCGTGCACGCCATCGGCGACCGCGCCAACCGCGAGACCCTCGACATCTTCGAGCGCTTCTTGCCTGAAGCGCCCGACGGAGATGACGGCAAGGCCGACCTGCGCTGGCGCGTGGAGCACGCCCAGCACATCCACCCCGACGACCTCCCGCGCTTCGCCCAGCTCGGGGTCATCGCGGCCATGCAGGGCGTGCACTGCACCTCGGACGCCCCCTGGGTCCTGCGGCGCCTCGGTCCCGAGCGCGCGAAGAGCGGCGCCTACATGTGGCGCGACCTCCTGGACTCGGGCGCCGTGGTCACCAACGGCACCGACGCCCCGGTGGAGGACCTCGACCCCATCGCGAGCTACTACTCCACCGTGACCCGCAAGCGCGCCGACGGCATGGTCTTCTTTCCAGGCCAGCGCATGACCCGCATGGAGGCCCTGCGCTCCTACACCATCGCCTGCGCTTACTCCGCCTTCGAGGAGGACCTCAAGGGCTCCCTCGAGCCCGGCAAGCTCGCCGACGTCGTCGTCCTCTCCAAGGACATCCTCGCCTGCCCCGACGACGAGATCCTCGACGCCCGCGTTGACCTCACCGTCGTCGGCGGCGAGGTCCTCTTCCAGCGCGACTGACCCCATGGGGCGACAGGCCTAGGTCCAAGGCCGCCCCGCGCCGGGGTTCAGCGGCTCACCTGGACCGCTTCGGCGCCGCCGGAGCCGTCCCCGTTGCGGCCGCCCCGCTGGCGGGGAACACCCCCCGCTGGATGAACTCGACGGCCGCGTCGATGGCAGCGGGGTCCTTCATGATCGTCGTGTGGAGCCTGCGCACGACCAGCTCACCCGCGGCGCCCCGGAGGCGGGTCTCGGCCACGGCCACCACGCCGTCGTCGTCCCCGGGGATCAGGGGGTTCCAGCCCTCACCGTCCCCGCAGCCGCCGGCGATGGTGGCGAAGGGGATCCCCGGCCCCGCCAGCTCACGGGCGAAGCCGCCCGCGATCTGCCGCATGGGCTCGCCGTAAATCCACGAGAGCAGCGGGACCTTCCGACCGATCTCCGCCAGGCGCGCGCCCCGGTTGGGGGGCGCGATGAACACGGCGCGGTGCACCCGGTGGCGGCCCCTCCAGGCGTCCCTCTCGCGGGCGAGCAGCTGGCGGGTCACGAGCGCCCCGAGGCTGTGGGTCACGAAGGAGACCTCGCGATCCGAGCCGCTCAGTCGGTCCAGGATTCCTGCGACCTGGGCCGCGTGCTCCTTGATGGACGCGCGGGCGCTCGGGTAGGTGACGTCGATCACCTCGTAGCCCGCTCCCCGGAAGGAGGCCGCGAGGGACGACATGGAGCGGCGGGTCCGCCACAGCCCGTGGAGCACCACCACCACCGGGCGCCCATGGCCCTCCACCGCCTTGCCGTGGTCACGCAGGGCCGCGAGGCAGGCCGTCTTGGAGCCCCATGCCCGGCGCACGTTGTCCCCGTCCAGGAGGCGAGCGTGCCCGGTCCACACGTGGCGCTGAACGCGCCAGCCACCGTCAACAGCGAGGTCCGCCCAGAGCTGGCTCCCGCCCAGGGTCGGCAGCGCCAGGTTCGGCAGGAGGCGGTCCGACTCGGCCGCGACCGCGTGGGCGCCGCCGACGAGGGCGGCGACGCCCAACAGGGCAGGGATGGCTCGGGAGAGCACGGGGCGCATGGCAGCGCGCAGGCGTGTTCGAAGGTTCCTCATGACCATCAGATCATCGGCTCAGACGGGCACGGGCGGGCCAAAGTCCCGCTGAGGAGGTCGCATCGCGGCGCGAATCGACCGCCGCTCGCGCCGCTCCTCAGTCCCGGATGAAGCGCACGCAGTAGTTCTCCTCGAAGCCCGGGATCTCGACCTCCTCGTCGACCCGGAAGCCCGCGGCCTCGATCTCGCCCACGAAGACGTCCTTGCCGGCGCGGATGTGGCCCATGAGCCACTCCCGCGTCACGCCGGGCACGCGATCGAAGTCAATGACGACGAAGCGCCCGCCGGGCTTCAGGGCGCGGCGGATCGAGCGCAGCATGTCCTCGTGGTACTCGAAGTGGTGGTACACGTCGCACAGGAACGCCACGTCCACCGACGCCTCGGGGAGCTCCGCAGAGCGCTCCGTGGAGAGCATCACCTCGACCTGATCAAGGCCCGCCGCCTCGGCGCGCTCGCGCACGTGGAAGATGAACTTCGGGGAGATGTCGACGGCCAAGACCCGCCCCCCGGGTCCGACCGCCGCCGCGAAGGGCTCCACGTAGAGGCCCGTCCCGGTCCCGATATCCGCCACGGTCTCGCCAGGTTCGATCTGCAGCGTCGCGAGGATCTCGTCGCGGTTGGCGTAGACCTCGCGGCTCTCCAGTTCCCAGCGGCCCGCGAAGCGGTCCACATCGGCATCGTCGGCGAGGAAGCTGTCGTTGATCCCTTCGGGCACGGCGGTTCGGGTCTCTTGCTGGGGAGCGGCGCAGGCGGACAGGGCGAGGACGAGCGAGGGCAGGCAGAGGAGCTTCATGGGCTCTTGAGCATAGCGCCGGGCCCCAGGTGCCGGATTTTAGGGGCCTGGCTTCAGGGGCCGAGCTTCAGGGGCCGAGCTTGAGAGGCCAGGCTTGAAGGGCCAGGCTTCAGGAGCCTGGCCGGAGCGCGCTCAGGGGGAAGCTGGCGCCCAGCAGCCGCTCGCCCTCGAGCCCCCGCCCCGTCAGGGTCACCTCGGGATCTTCCCCGTCCCAGTCCACCTCGATGACCCCGAAGTTCGGCACCCGCATCACCGGGCCCACCCGGAAGCGGTTCGGCTCCTCGATGGTCTTCGAGCCCCAGTTGAAGCCGGAGGAGGTGAAGTCCCACAGGGGATAGGCGCCGCCGTCCAGGCGCGAGAGCTCGATCAGGTGGCGGTCCCCGGTGAGGAACACCACCCCCGCAGCGCCGGTCTCCTCGATGAGCCCGAGGAGCCGCGCGCGTTCGGCGGGCATGTTGCACCAGCCCTCCCACCCGTGCTCGTCCGCCACCACCTGGATGGACGACACGATGAGGCGCAGGTCGGCGGGGATCCGGAGCTGGCCCTCGAGCCAGGCCCACTGCTCTGCCCCGAGCATGGACTGATCCGGCCGGTCCTTGGCGAGGTACGGCCCGCGTCCCCCACGGTCGCCACGGTTGCGGGTCAAGGCCGTGCGGTGGGTCCGGGTGTCGAGCAGGATCACCTGCAGCCGACGCCCCTCCGGCCCGTGGAGGGAGGAGTGATAGACCCCCTCCCGGGCGCGGCGCGGCGAGCCCTCGGGCACGCCGAAGAAGTCGAGGAACGCCTCCTGCGCGACCCCCTTGAGCGCCCACTCCACCCCGGCGTCGTCCTTGCCGTAGTCGTGGTCGTCCCAGGTGGCGAGCACCGGGCAGGTCCCCTGGAGCGCCAGCCAGCCCGGCTTCGCGCCGAGCGCCGCGTAGGCTGCCGTGAACTCCTCCCGTCTGGTGGGCACCTCGGGCAGGTCCACGTAGACGTTGTCGCCAGCGAACAGGAACAGGTCGGGATCGGCGTCGACGATGGCGGACCAGATGTCTTGGTCACGATCCTCCCGGGCGCAGGATCCGAAGGCCACCCGCGAGACGACCCGCGCCTCCACCAGGTCTGCCCCCGAGCCTCCGGTGGAGCGGGGCGGGGGAGGATCATCGGCCGCTGGAGCGCAGGCGGAGGCAGCGAGCAGCAGGGAGACGAGGGGGAACAGTCGCATCGGTTGCAGGGGGTGAGGCACGGGCGGCGTGGCGGTGTGCGGGTGGCGTAGCTTAGACGGCAGCGCCCGGGTGATCGCCCGGCGGCCCACCCCGATCGCCGGACGTGGCTTACCATCGAGCCCGCCCATCACAGGCCCACCCCGGCCCCTCTCTCCAGCTAGCCCCCCATGACCCTCCGCCCGCTCGCGCCCAGCGCCCTGATCGTCGCCGCCCTCGCCGCCTCCTGCGCCTCCTCCGGGGAGGGCCCGACCGCGGATCCGGTGGCCTCCGGACCCCAGTGGACCGAGCTCTTCAACGGGCAGGACCTCACCGGGTGGCAGGTGAAGATCCGCGGGTTCGACCTGGGCGACAACCACGGGGACACGTTCCGCGTGGAGGACGGCCTGCTCAAGGTCAGCTATGACCAGTACGAGAGCTTCGACGGCAAGTTCGGGCACATCTTCTACGAGGAGCCCCTCTCCTCCTACGACCTGCGCGTCACCTACCGCTTCGTCGGCGAGCAGTGCCCCGGCGGCCCCGGCTGGGCCTTCCGCAACAGCGGCGTCATGCTCCACGGCCAGTCCGCGGAGAGCGTGCCCAAGGACCAGGAGTTCCCCGTCTCCATCGAGGGCCAGTTCCTCGGCCAGGTCACCGGCGGCGGCGACCGGCCCACCGCCAACCTGTGCACCCCCGCCACTCACGTGGTCATGGACGACAAGCTGCACACCCAGCACTGCACCAACTCCACCAGCCCGACCTACATGGACGACGAGTGGGTCACCGTGGAGTTCCAGGTCCGCGGCAACGAGAGCATCACCCACCTCATCGACGGCGAGCCGGTGCTCGCCTACCAGAAGCCCCAGCTCGATCCGGGTGACGACAAGGCCCGCCTGCTCATGAACCTCGGCCAGTCGGCCATGCTCTCGCGGGGGACCATCTCCCTCCAGGCGGAGAGCCACCCCATCGAGTTCAAGAGCGTCGCGGTCAAGGTCTACGAGTAAGGCCCGCGTGACCCGGAGGGGTGACCGACGGGCTCTGCGCCTCGTGGGCTCTGCGCCTCGTGGACTCTGCGCCTCAGCGGCCGGGGATCATGCGTCGCCAGAGCCACACGGTGAGTAGCACAACCGCGGCGCCAAGGGCCGAGTAGGCGGCCCGCCACCTGAGGATCAGATCAGGAGTGCTCCCCTCCGCGGAGTGGAGGAAACCGTAGAGGGCAAAGAGGAGGAGCGCCCCGGCAGGGATGAGGAGGAAGTAGCGCATGGGGATATTCTCGTCCTCCCTCAGCTCCCGAGCCTCGCATCTGCGCTAAGGGCACCGATCAGCGGGGCTGATCGGTGCCCAGGGAGCTCGCCCAGCCGCGCCGCGGAGGGCGAACCTGGCCGGCTCAGCTCCGCTTGCGGGGCGCGGAGCCCGCGGCTGAGATGACGGAGATCATCAACGCCGCAAGGAGGCTGGCGCCCACCATGATCCGGGTCCCGCTGGAGGGTAGACCAAAGACCGTCCCATACACCGTCGGGAGCGCCGAGCGCAGGGCGAGGGTCAAGGCACCAGCTGCTCCCATCGCGACCGTGGCGAGGTGGAGGCGCCCCGCCCGGTAGAGCAGAACGGAGACGACCCCGAGGACCAGCATCGGCGCCAGGGGCACCGGCGACTCCAGCCCGACGCCGCGATCATCGGCCAAACACACCAGCAGCATGGTGAGCCCGCCGGTCGACGCGGCGGCCCAGGCCCCAAAGAGCAACGTCCGTCGCGTCGCCCGGGACCAGCGCGCCTGAAGGGCGCCGCGCTGGCAGAAGGCTGTGGAGAGGAGCAATGACACAAGGACGGCGACCTCGGTGCTCGCGCGGGGAGCCCCCCGGAGAGCCAGGACGCCCAGCCCCCAGGACACGCAGACGAAGAGCGACACCACCCCGACGCGGATCAGCGGCACGTAGCAGAGGAACCGATAGGGCGCGGGGCCAGGCTGTGCCTTCGTCCAGCGCTGGAAGGCCCAGAGCAGGATCGAGAAGGCCGGCACGGCGAGCAGCAGGAGGGATGCGGCCATCGCCCACTGATGGATGAACACGGAGTCCTGCGGGACCGCCGAGGTCGAGCTGAGGGTGGCGTCAAAGTCCCTGAGGCCCCGGTCGAACCGCCCCATCGCCCGATCGATGCCGTCGCCCTCGAAGCGACTTACCAGCGCCGCGATGACACTGACCGGGAAGGCCAGCAGCGCGACGAGGTCCGGCCAGTCGAAGCTTCGAAGCAGGCTGGGGGCGCTCCAGGGCCGGGGCGCCGCCTCCATCTCGTCGACCTCGCTGACGCTGGACTGCCCGTGATCCACGGGGGTCTCCCGCGCGACTCGCGCCCCCTCGCCGTCCTGGACCCCCTTCAGCTGGCGCTCGATGTCCGCGGCGCTCTGGGGCCGCCGGCCAGGATCCCGCTCGAGAGCGGAGAGGACCACGTCGTCGATCCCCGCGTCGACGCCGGCGATGCGCGAGGGCGGCTCGACGACGCCGGCGGGCACGTGGCCCGTGAGCATCTCGTAGAAGATCACCCCGAGGGAGAAGAGGTCCGCGCGGTGGTCCACCTCCCGGGGGCGCTCCAGCTGCTCGGGCGCCATATAGCGGAGGGTGCCCATGGCCTGGTCCGTGCGGGTCAGCTGCAGGGCGCCGTCGTCGCCGCTCAGCTTGGCGAGGCCGAAGTCCACGAGCTTGACGCCGCCGAAGCGGTCGAAGAGCACGTTCTCGGGCTTGATGTCCCGATGCACCACGCCCTGGTCGTGGGCGTACTGGAGCGCTTCGCACAGGGCCGGGACGATGGCCAGCGCCTCCGCCTGGGGCAGCCGTCCCTCCTCCAACATCTGGCGCAGATCGGCCCCGTCCACGAGCTCCATGACGATCCAGGCGAGGTCCTCGCCCTGGCCGAAGTCGTGCACCGAGACGATGCCAGGGTGCACCAGCCGCGCGAGCGCCTGGGCCTCGCGCTGGAACCGCTCGGACCAGCCCTCAACCTCGCCGGGGGGTGGCAGCAGCACCTTGATCGCGACCTCTCGGTCGAGCTTCACCTGCCGCGCCCGGAAGACGGCCCCCATGCCGCCCCGGCCGAGGCTCTCGAACAACTCGTAGTCGTCGAGCTCGGCCTGCACTCTGTCGCGCAGCGCTTCGAGCTCCTCCGACGAGACCCGCGCCTTCGCAGCGGCCTCCAGATGGTCCGCACCGGAGGGGTGGCGTTCAGCCAGGACGACCCTTCCAGGCTCGAGTCCCGGCCCAGGAGCCGGCTCAACACGGTCCGAGAGGGGTGCTTCGACCACAGGACGGTCGGGCGTCCCAGACGGGGGCGCGGAGGGCGGCTCCGCGTCGCCCGCGGGCCCCTTCGAGGCACGCGCGAGCTGGAGCAGGACCCAGATCACGACGCCCGCCATCAGGATCAGGAAGAGCAAGAGGAGGCCGGCCTGGATCCATGGCGCCACCCGATCGAAGATGGGGGAAGACGGACTGTCGGAGGCCTGGGCGAGCACGAGGAGCATGGGAGTGTTGGGCGGGCGTGGCGTGGAGCGAGAGGTCCGACCCTCGGGGTCCCCCGCTCGGGGGCGCCCGAGGCTGGACAGGGTGACACACGGGAGGCCCGCTGCCCCGTTACACCGGATCTCGAGATTCGCCCGAGAGCGCCGCGGAGAGGAGCTCGAGCTCCTGGCCCGCCTCCTCGGCGGACCCGACGCTGTCCGTCACCACCTGGACCAAGAGCTCCCGGTAACGCCTGCGGAGCCGCATCAGGGTGACCCGCAGGGCCACGGGCTTCATGTCCAGCTCCCGCGCCAGCTGCTCCCGGGGACGGTCATCGCCCTGGATCGACAGCAGCGGGCCCAGGACCTCGAACCTACGGGTGTCTCCGCTTCGCTTCATCTCCTGCTCCAGCAGCAGGAGGCCCTGGTCGAGGACACTCTTGGCCCAGGCCCGGTCGAAGGCGCAGGCGGGGTCGTCGAGGGACTCCCCGGCGAGCTCGAGCCGGCGCTCCCCCTCCGCGGGGTCGATGGGGATGGGCACCGCCCCCCCACCACGCTTGAGCGCCCGCTCGCGGGCGACCTCGTCCCGCTCATGGTTCCTGAGGGCGCCCAGCAGCCACGCCCGGAAGGGGCCGACGTCATCCTTGACCGTCGAGAGCCCGTCTCGTGAGAGAAGCTGGGCGAAGAAGCCCTGCACGAGGTCGGCCGCCCGGTCGGCGTCACGGCCCCTCCGGCGGAGGTGGGCGTAGAGCGGGAACCAGTACTGGTTGCAGAGGCGCTCGAGGGACACGCGCCGAAGCTCGGCGTCTGCGCTGGCCCCGCCGCGGACGATGGACCAGTGCGTGGAGTGGAAGGTGGCATCCCCCATGGCTGACGAGGATCACGATGAGCCCTGCGGATCGCAACCGGGGAGGGCCATAACGAACCGAGGGAAGCTCAGAGGGTCATCCACTGGACCCAGACGGTGGCCCCTTCCGCTTCCTGCCGGACCCACGCGCTGAGGACGCGCGCCGGCGCCGGCTCGAGGTGGTCCAGCACCAGCAGCTCCCCCTTGGCGCCGCTCCACCAGTCCGCCGTGCACGCGGCGGGGTCGAAGGACCCGGGACCGAACCCGGCGGGGTCCACCATGGACGGGTCAAAGATCTCCGCGGGCGCGGACGCGTCGGTGCGGAACTTGAAGTGGATCAGGTCATCGAGGCTGTCCTGCAGCTCGAAGCCGAGGGGCGTGATGTCCTGCCCGCCCGAGAGGTACATCACGCGACGGCACCAATCGACCTGGGCAGGCGACGGGGTCGTGGTGCTCACGTCCTCTCCAAAGTCGAGGCACGAGCTGAGCGCGATGACGGAGGCGCAGAGGAGAAGGACGACGCGTCGATTCATGGCTGGGGGTTCGAGTCGGTGGCGGTCCAGCCTGCGCTCAGAGATCCACGGGGAGGCCGAGACCCAGCTCCCGCGCCCGGGCGAGGGCCCGGGATGCGGCGGCCACGTCCTGGACCGCGTGCCCGACGGATTTGAAGAGGGTGATCTCGTCCTCGCGGCTCCGCCCCGTCGCGGCGCCGCGGGCCACCGCCCCGAGCGGCGTCCACCGATCGCGCGCCGTCAGGCCGTCCCGCTCGGCGGCCACAAGCTCGCCCGCCTCCTCGAGGGCCGCCTCCACCTCGTCCACAAAGATGGTGGACCGCTCGATGGAGCGCGGATCGAGCTCGAGCATGTCGAGGGTGAAGCTCCCCACGCCGTTGAGGTGCGCGCCCTCCTTCAAGTCAGCGCCGTCGAGCACCGGGGTCCTCGAGGTGGTCGCCGCGCAGATCACGTCAGCATCTCGCACCGCCTCCGCGGCGGAGGCCACCGGGATCAGGCGGGGCTGCACCTGGTCCTGCATCCCGCGGCAGAAGCGCTCCGCGGAGTCGAGGCTGCGCGCGGCGACGCGCACCTCGGTGAGGTCCCGCACCGCGTCGATGGCCAGGAGCTGGGTCCGGCCCTGGGCGCCGCAGCCGATCAGGGCGCCGATCGAGGCGTCCTCGCGGGCGAGCAGGTCCGTGGCCGCGCCGCTGGCTGCGCCGGTGCGCCAAGCGGTCAACGCCGTCCCGTCGATGAGCGCGTCAGGCTCCCCGGTCTGGGGGTTGAGCACCTCCACCAGCCCCGTCACCACCGGCCGACCCGCGCGGGCGTTGTGCGGGAAGAGCGAGACGACCTTGGTGGCGAGCCCCATGGACGGGATGTACGCGCCCATCAGGAGCGAGACGGCGTCCTGGTCGGGCACCGAGAGGTGAGCCCGCTGGGGGGCAACCGCCTCGCCGGCGAAGAGGGCCCCGAAGGCGTCCTTCATGGCCTCCACGGCATCGCGCATGGGGAGGGACTGGTGCAGGTCGCGCTCGGAGAGGATGAGGAAGTTCACAGCGCGACCATACCGACTCCCCGCGGTCCCGACGGAGGGGATATGGCGACCCAAGGGAAACGCCCGGAGGGTCGGAACTGCGGGGCCGTGCCTCACGGGAGCCGGACCCGGGAGACCAAACGACGGGGCGCGCTACCATGGACCCCATGACCACGTCTCTTCCCCCCAGCATCTTCAACGACGTGGTCGGCCCCGTGATGCGCGGGCCCTCGAGCTCCCACTCTGCGGCGTCGGTGCGCATCGCGCGCATGGCGAGGGACCTCGTCGGCGGCCAGCCCGACCGGGTCCTGGTGGAGTTCGACACCGAGGGGTCCCTGGCCACCACCCACGAGAGCCAGGGCTCGGACATCGGGCTGTTCGGCGGCCTGCTCGGCTGGGACGCCGACGACCCGCGGCTGGGCGAATCCGCCCGCCACCTCGAGGAGGCCGGGGTCGAGCTGGAGATCCGGATCGAACGGCTCGACGACCCGCACCCGAACACCTACCGCCTGACCCTCTGGCGCGGCGGCGTGGAGCACCGCATGGTCGCCATCTCCACCGGCGGCGGCATGATCGAGGTCGTCGAGATCGATGGCGCCCCCCTGAGCCTGCGGGGCGACTACGACGTGACCCTCATCGAGCTGGAGGGGAACACGACGCGCTGCGCCGAGGCGCTGGCCGAGCGGTCCGACGTGGACGTGGCGGTGCCCGCCGGGGACGCCATGGTTGCGGTGCAGGCGAAGGGAACCCTCTCCGACGGGGACCTCGCAGGCCTCCCGGGCGTGGGGCGCATCCGCCGCATGGCCGCCGTCCTCCCGGTGCGCTCGCGGGCAGGCATGACCGTCCCCTTTCTTCACGCGGGCGAGATGGTGAAGACCGCCGACCCCGAGTCCCGCCCCCTCTCGGCCTTCGCCCTCGAGTACGAGTGCGCCCGCGGGGGCCTCGGCGAGGCGGAGGTCATGGAGCAGATGCGTCGCATCCTCGAGATCGTCCGCGGCGGGATCCGGGAGGGCCTCGCAGGCACCGAGTACTCCGACCGTGTGCTCCCGCGCCAGAGCCACCGGTTCGCGAAGAAGCTCGCCGCGGGGGAGCTCCACGAGGGCGGCGTGCTCAACCAAGCCATCCTCTACGTGACGGCCCTCATGGAGGTGAAGAGCTCCATGGGCGTGATCGTCGCCGCCCCCACCGCCGGCTCCTGCGCGACGTTCCCAGCCACCTGCGTCGCGGCGGCGGAGGCCATGGACGCCGACGAGGACCGGACCCTGCGGGCCATGCTCGCCGCCGGGCTCATCGGCGTCTTCGTCACCACCCGCTCGAGCTTCGCGGCCGAGGTCGGCGGCTGCCAGGCGGAGACCGGCGCCGGCGCCGCCATGGCCGCCGCGGCCCTGGTGGAGCTCTCCGGCGGCAGCGCCGCCACGGCCCTGGGCGCCGCCAGCCACGCCCTCCAGAACGTGCTCGGACTCATCTGTGACCCGGTGGCCAACCGGGTCGAGGCCCCCTGCCTGGGCCGCAACATCACGGGCGCCGCCAACGCCATCGCCAGCGCGAACATCGCCCTCTCCGGCTTCCTCCACCTCATCCCCCTGGACGAGGTCCTCGACGCCCACCGCGAGGTGTCCGGGCGCATGGCCCGCGAGCTCCGCTGCACCGCCCTCGGCGGTCTCTCGGTCACCCCGACCTCCCGCGCCATCGAAGAGAAGCTGGCCCAGGGCTGCGGCGGCGGCTCCTGCGGGGCCTGCTAGCCGAGGCGGCCCGCTAGCCACTCCGGCCAGCCCCCGCCGCCGCTGCTCTCCCGAGTCTTACTCCTGCGCCGTATCCCCGGCTCCTCTGCCAGGTGGGGCGAGCCCGACCGCGCGGACACTCGCCGGGGTGACCGGGGCCCTGGCTCCAGCGTCGCCCGACCGCAGCGGCGGGCGTGGCAGCAGGTCCACGCCCCGCGCCCGGTGCGCGCCCCGTCGGCCGCCCCGCGGCGCAGGCGGGCGGGGCAGCTCGATCGGTGCCCATCGCCCCCCCACCGAACCGCCGCCACCCCGCGGCGCGGGGCCAGACACGGAGCGCCTAAGCCACACCAGGGCATGGCCTTAGGGCTCTACCGCCCCCCCCCTCGACGAGACAATGTCCGGCATCTGGATCAGGGCGCACTTGGGAGTGTCCGGGCCACCGAGCCCCCCACCCCAAACACCAAGGCACAAGCACCCATCAGTCCGATGAACACCACCCTCCACACCACCGCCCTCTTCACCTTCGCCGCAGCCTGCATGGTGACGCCCTCCCTCGCTCAGCGGACCGCGGAGCAGCTCCCCACGTCTCCGCGACAGGCACTGTCCCCGTCCGCCGACATGACGGAGGCCGGGCCCAAGACCGAGGCTCGCCGCGCAGACCTCAGCCACGGGCTCGACTCCGCGAGCCCCGCCCGGAGCGGCCAGCGCTTCCTCGACGCCTCGGCCCCCGAGGTCTTCAACGGCCTCTCCGACGAGGACGTCGCCGCCGCCGAGGCCGCGGCGCCGAGCTTCGCCCCGGACCGCTCACAGGTCCACTACACCCAGCACTCGGACGGCACCTGGATCCGCGGCCGCAACTACAAGGCGCGCGCCGCCAGCGATGGGTTCACCTTCATCCCGTTCCTGGGCGCCGAAGCCGCCCGGAACTGGCCGGTGGAGTTCCGGCTGGACTCCGCGGTCCTCGACGGCCGCGAGATCAACCTCGACGCCGACGCCTCCGTCACCCGTGTCGGCGACCGTATCGTCCTCGACCGTGGCCCGGTCGACGTGGTCTACGACATCGACAACGAGTCGATCGAGCAGTCCTTCGTCCTCGACGCCGCCGGCGCCGAGGGGGATCTCGTCCTCGAGTTGAACGTCAAGAGCGACCTGCTGAAGGCCGCCGACGGCGAGGGCTTCCTGTTCGCCGGCGCCCGCGGCGGCATGACCTACAGCGCCGCCATCGTGCTCGACGGGACCGGTCGGACCGCGTCGGTCCCCGCCACCCTGCTCGGCGACAAGCTCTCCCTCACGGTCCCCGCGGACTTCCTGCGCTCGGCCCAGGGCCCCATCGTCGTGGACCCGATCATGTCGACCTATGTGGTCGACGGTATCTCGGGGGACCAAGACAACGTCGCCCTGACCTATGACCGAGGCTCCGACACGTTCATGTACGTCTACGAGGACACCTTCTCCGGCACGGACACGGACATCTACAGCATGATCATCGACTCGGCGGGGCTCCGCTTGGGCGGCCGGTACATCGACAGCAGCGCCGAGGACTGGACCAACCCTGAGATCGCCAACCTCAACAGCGCGAACACCCACCTCGTGGTCGCCCAGCGCGAAGTCCCGATCTCCGGGTACTCCGAGATCGTGGGTCGCACCTTCAACGTCCCCACCGGGGTCCTCGGCGCGGAGCTCCTGATCGGGGAGGCGACGGCCTCGTGGGACAACTTCCGCCCCGACGTCGGCGGCAACAGCAGGACGGCCGCCGGCTCGGTGTTCGCCGTGGTCTGGGAGCGTCAGTTCTCCACCTCCACGCAACCCCGGATGCGCACGGTGGCCGCCGACGGCACTCTCGGCGGGATCGCCTTCTTCGACAACGGCTCCTACGAGCGCACCAACGTCGTCATCTCCCCGTCCACCGGCAACCCCTCCACGGTCAACGTCTGGAACGTCGCCTATCGCTCCATCGAGAACGCGACCGGCCTCGAGTCGGTGCGTGGGGTTCAGCTGGACGCCACAGGGGGCGTCATCGGCTCGCCGGAGGACCTGTGGACGGCACCCGCCGGGGACCAGGTCAGTGAGATCGATATCTCCGACGCCCTGGACCTCGACGGCCTGGCGCCGACCTACGCCATCACCTTCGAGCGCACCCCGTCGCCGGTAGAGGACACGCTCGTGATGTTCTGCCGCGAAGGCGACCGGGTGAGCCCGCTCCGTGAACTTCAGTTGAGCGAGCACGCCGACATGAGCATCCCCCAGGGTGCGGCCCGCGTCGGCACCACGGCCGAGGACTTCATCGTGACCTACCACGAGCTCGACTCCGGCGTCCTCGAGACCGTGATCACCACCTTCGATCTGACCGAGGGCCGCTTCATCGCGATCTCCGAGCGGCGCACCCAGGTGACGGGGCAGGCCAGCCTCTTCAACGACACCCCCATCGCGTCTCGCTTCGCCGGCGGCCTCCTCACCAGCCGCATCGTCGGCCTCGGCTGGACCGAGTACGACGGCACAGACCTGAACGCCCACGGCGCCCGCTTCATCGCCGACGCTCCCCCGGCCCAGGCCTTCCAGTACGGCTACGGCAACGCGAACAGCACCGGCGACCGCAGCTTCCTGACCATGTACGGCGACCGCTCCACCACTGACCTCAAGACCCTCCGAGCCTCGGCCCTGCCGGCCGCCTCCTTCGGCTTCTTCATCTGCGGCCCGAACTTCAACAACGTCCCGAACCCCGGCGGCAGCGAGGGGGTCCTCCTGGTCGGCGGCTCCATCGGGCGCTACGTGGCGGCGGGCCAGATCAAGAGCTCCGGCGCCAACGGCAGCTTCAGCCTCGAGGTCGACCCGACGGACCTTCCCCAGCCGACCGGCTCCATCGCGGTGACAGCCGGGGAGGTCTGGCAGTTCCAGGCCTGGCACCGGGACAGCAGCGGCGGCGTCGCAACGTCGAACTTCACCAACGGGGTGACGATGCTCTTCCGCTGATCTGAACCCGCAATGACAGCGCGCCCGCCCCGGTCTGACCGGGGCGGGCGCGCTCTGTTCGTCCTGTCCGCTCACTCGCCCGAGATCACGCTCAACAGCTGGTTCTCATCGATGTCGTCGCCCTCGATGGCCGGGAGGCCCACCTTGAACTGTTCCATGCTGGCTCCGTCCTCGGAGATCTCCACCACGAACAGTCGTCCGCTCTCGAGGTCCAGAGGAGCCAGGCTCGCACCGGGAGAAAAGGACCCGAGGAGCCGCTCCGTGCTCTCCACTGCCCCCCGCGGACCGTCAGGCCCGGGAGGGACCATGTCGACAGCGTAGGAGAGGGACATTTCGGCGCCGCCACCGGTCGCATTGAACTCGGCCTTGATGCCCTGTTGATCCGAGTAGGTCCGACCGTTTCGACTCGCGCTCCACCCGGCTCCGTCCTCCCGGTCAAGGCCCCGGACGATGACGGCGTAGGCGAGCCCCTGAGGCCCGCCAGGGAACGTGGCGGTCGTCCATATCAACACCGAGGATCCGTCCTCAATGGACTTCTCCGAGTGGCCAGTCAGCTTGTAGCTCGCGCCGTGGTGGTCGCCCTCGATCGAGGGGCCCCTGACTTGGACCGAGACAAATGAGCTTGAGTGCTTGAAGGCAAAGATGCCGGCGAGCAGGGCGGCGAGCAGAAGAATAAATCGCATGGGGAACGGTGCTGTCGTTGAGGGGAGGGGGTCCACCAGTCTTTAGGAAACAGGCCCGGCGACTTTCATCCGACCTCCAAGATCGCTCGGGAGTGGGCCCCACAGGCTCCTGAGCGCTCTGCTATCGTCATTTCGTGCTCTCTAAACTTCTCCTCCTCGGAATCGGCCTCCCCCCGCTGCCCGCTCCCCAGGCGTCGGGCGCGGACGCCCCCGGATGGAGCGAGGAGGTCCGACCGATCCTGGCCGAGCACTGCTTCGAGTGCCACGGACCGGACCCCGAGACCCGCGCCGCGCGCCTCCGCCTGGACACCGAGGACGGCCTGATCCAGACCGCCCGCGGGGGCCCCGATCATGAGCTGCTCTATCGGGTGACCTCCGACGAGGACTTCGAGCGGATGCCCCCCCCTGAACACTCGGAGGGGCTGAGCGCCGCCGAGGTGGACGTGCTCACGCGCTGGATCGAAGCGGGCGCGCCGTGGGAGCCCCACTGGGCCTACGCGCCCCTCTCGGCAGCCGGGCCCAAGGGCGACGGGACGAAGAGCGACGGGACGATCGACGGCTTCATCGAAGCCCGGCTCGCCGCAGAGGGGCTCGAGCCCGCCCCGGCGGCGGCGCCAGGGGACCTCATCCGGCGGCTACACCTGGACCTGACCGGCCTGCCCCCCACACCCGATGCCCGGGCAGCGTTCCTCGCCGATCCAAGCGATGCGGCCTACGCCACCAGGGTCGACGAGCTCCTCGGCTCGACGGCCTTCGGCGAGCACTGGGCCCGGCACTGGCTCGACGTGGCGCGCTACGCCGACAGCCACGGCTTCACCATCGACGGCGGCCGCACCGTTTGGCCCTGGCGAGACTGGGTCGTACACGCCATCGCCACCGACCTCCCCTTCAACCAGTTCACGGTGGACCAGCTGGCGGGCGACCTCGTACCGAGCGCCACCCGGGCCCAGCGGATCGCCACCGGCTTCCACCGCAACACCCAGGTGAACCAGGAGGGCGGCGCCAAGGACGAGGAGAACCGCGTGCACGCGGTGATCGACCGGGTGGCCACCACAGGCGCAGCGTGGCTCGGCGCCACCGTGGGCTGCGCCCAGTGCCACACCCACAAGTTC
Source organism: uncultured bacterium (assembly GCA_938083085.1). Classification (GTDB taxonomy): domain Bacteria; phylum Planctomycetota; class UBA1135; order UBA1135; genus Saltatorellus. The sequence goes on along the minus strand of CALLKX010000040.1, from coordinate 4,737 downwards.
GACCCGATCACTCAGACCGAGTTCTTCGGGCTCTACGCGCTCTTCAACAACACCGCCGACAGCGGCGTCTCCTCCGGCCCGACCATGCTCGTGCCGCGCAGCGAGCAAGAGGAGGTCGCCGCTGCCGAGTGGGAGCTCGAGCGAGCCCGCCTCGACCGCGCCTACCAGGCCGCCTGGGACCGCTCGGGCCGCGGCTGGACGGTCTGGCAGCCGACCCGCGCCACCGGCTCGAACGGGCCCGAGCTGCGCCCGGAGACCGACGGGTCCTTCCGGGTCGTCGGCCAGAGTCCGATCTACAGCACCTACGTGCTCGAAGGGGAACCCGGCCTCCAGGGCCTGGCCGGCCTGCGCCTCGAGGTCCTGCCTGACGGCGGGCCGGGCCGCTCGGGAAACCGCAACTTCGTCCTGCAGGAGCTGCGCGTGGAGCGCCTGCCCGCGGGCTCGGCGGACTGGGAGCCCCTCGAGCTTGCCGCCGCCCGCGCCGACTTCGAGCAGAACACCGCCGGTGAGGGCGGCCATCATTACGCCGTGGCCGGCGCCTTGCCCGGGAGCGGCCTGCCCGGCTGGGCCATCAAGCCAGCCTTCGACGCCCCCCACGCCGCCGAGTTCATCCTCAGGGTCCCGATTCAACTCGGCGCCGGGGACCGGCTCCGCGTCGAGCTGCAGCAGGAGCACGGCGCCCGGCACACGCTCGGCCGGTTCCGCGTGCTGCTCTCGGGAGAAGACCCCGGAGCGGTTCGTGACCTCGTGCCGGCCGAGTGGACCGACGCCTGGGCGGCCAAGCGGGCCCACCGCGGAGGGCGCCCCAGGCTCCCCATGACCATGGTCATGGAGGAACGCGAGGTCCCCAGGGACACACAGCGGTTTCACCGGGGCTCGTTCCTCGATCCGCGGGAGAAAGTCGCCCCCGGCGTCCCGGCCGCCCTCGACCGCTTCCGCGCGGAGCCGGGCCCCATTGAAGACCGGCTTGACCTCGCCCGCTGGCTCATGGATCCGGGCAACGCTCTGGTCCAGCGCGTCACCGTGAACCGCTGGTGGCAGCAGCTCATGGGCGCCGGGCTGGTGGTGACCGAGAACGACTTCGGTCTGCGCGGCGCGCGGCCGAGCCACCCCGGGCTCCTCGACTGGCTCGCGGCCCAGCTGCGGGACAGCGGCTACTCGCGGCACCACGTGCTGCGCCAGATCTTGCTCTCCCACGCCTATCGCCAGGCGGCCGTCACCGACCCCACGCTCCTTGAGCGTGACCCCAACAACGTGCTCCTCGCGCGCCAGGTCCGCCGCCGCCTCTCAGGCGAGCAACTGCGCGACTCCATGCTCTCCGTCGCCGGCGTGCTCGATCCCAAGGTCGGCGGCCCGCCGGTCCAGCCCCCCCAGCCCGAGGGGGTCTACGCCTTCACGCAGAACCGCAAGAACTGGAAGCCCAGCGAGGGGTCGGCGCGACACCGCCGCTCGCTCTACACGCGCATCTGGCGCTCCGCGGCGTTCCCCTTCTACACCACCTTCGACACGCCCGCGGCGAACGTGACCTGCACCCGCCGGGTGCCCTCGCGCTCCCCGCTACAGGCCCTGGCTCTCGCCAACGACCCGCTGGTGGTGGAGCTCGCCGCCGCCTTCGGGACGCGGGTCGCCGCCCTCGAGGCCGCCTCGGACGACGCGCGCATCGACGCCGCCTTCCAGCTGGCCCTCGGGCGGCTGCCCGCGGACGCAGAACGTGAGCGCCTCGCCAGCCACGTCCAGTCCGTCCGTGAGGCCCGCGGCGAGGACGCCGCCTGGTTCGCCCTCGCCCGCGTGCTCTTCAACCTGGGGGAGTTTACCCACCGGCCATGACCCACCCCCTCCACCACCTCTCGCGCCGCTCCATCCTGCGCGCCGGCGCCAGCGGCATCGGCGCCCTGGCCCTGGGCGACCTGCTCGCCCGCGACGGCCTGGCCGACGTGCGGCACGCGCAGCTCCCGGTCGCGAAGGCCAAGCGGGTGATCTGGCTCTTCATGGCCGGCGCCCCGAGCCAGCTCGAGCTGTTCGAGCCCAAGGAGACCCTCCAGCGCCTCGACGGCCAGCCGCTCCCCCCGAGCCTCTCCGCCGGCAAGCGCTTCGCCTTCATCGACGGCGAGCGTGCCAAGCTCCTGGGCACCAAGCGCACCTTCACCCGCCACGGCGAATGCGGCGCCCCGGTGAGCGAGCTGCTGCCCAACATCGCCGGCATCGTGGACAAGCTCTGCTTCCTGCGCGGCATGCAGGCCAAGGAGATCAACCACGGCCCCGCCAAGCTGTTCATGAACACCGGCTCCGGCCAGTTCGGCCGGCCGAGCATGGGGGCCTGGAGCCTCTATGGCCTCGGCTCCGAGGCCGAGGACCTGCCCGGCTTTGTGGTGCTGCGCTCCGGCGGCCGCGGCCCGCGGGGCGGCGCGCCCCTGTGGGGCAACGCCTTCCTGCCCACCAACGTGGCGGGCACCCCCTTCCGCGCCCAGGGCGACCCCGTGCTCGACCTGGCGAGCCCCGAGGGGGTGGGCGCCGACGAGCAGTCGGACTTCTTCGACGCGGTGGGCGACCTGGACCGCATCGCCGCGGACCGCACCGGCGACCCGGCCTTCCGGGATCGGGTGAAGACCTACGAGCTGGCGCACAAGATGCAGACCAGCACGCCGGACCTGATCGACCTCTCCGGCGAGACCCAGGAGACCCGCGACCTGTACGGCCTCGGCGACGGCCGCCCCTCCTTCGCCCGCAACTGCCTGCTCGCCCGACGCCTGGTGGAGCGCGGCTCGCGCTTCGTCCAGCTCTACCACACCGACTGGGACCACCACGGGGACCCCGGGAACCACCTCGGCAAGCCCCTGGAGCAGCGCTGCAAGGAGGTGGACCGCGCCACCGCCGGGCTCATCCTCGACCTCGAGCGCCGCGGCCTGCTCGAGGACACGCTGGTCGTCTGGGGCGGCGAGTTCGGGCGCACGCCGCTGGGCGAGGTGCGCGACTTCGTGGGCCGCGACCACCACGTGAGCGCCTTCACCCTCTTCATGGCGGGCGGGGGCATCAAGCCAGGCCACTCCTACGGCGAGACGGACGAGATCGGCTTCGCCCCCGTACAAGGCGCCATGGACGTCCACGACCTCCACGCCACCATCCTCCACCAGCTCGGCCTCGACCACGAGAAGCTCACCTTCCGCTTCCAGGGCCGCGACTACCGCCTCACCGACGTCCACGGCCGCGTCATCCGCGACGTCCTCGCTTGACCGTCCTGTGCCGGTGGCGCCGGGACCTCGGTCGAGTCAGGGGACCTGGATCGAGGTCGTGACGATGGTCGTGTTGCCGGTGCGGTCGGAGGCGAGGGCGATGAGCTCGTAGGTACCCGGCGCGCGGTAGCGATGCACGTGATCCGGGCCGCGGGCGAAGGCGAGGTCGCCGAAGCACCACTGGTAGCTCAGCCGGCCGTCCGAGTCCTCGGCGCGGGCGGAGACGCGGACCGCTCGGCCGCCGACGCGCTCCACCGTCACCTGGAGAGTCGGCGCTGCGTTGGGCGTGAGGGGCCACTGCTCGAGGAGCAGCGAAGGGAGCGCGTCGCCCACAGGAATGCTCCACCGCCCGCCATGCGGCGCCTCCCCGCCGCGCAGCTCCACGACCCCGCGGGCGAGCTCGAGGTTCAGCTCCACGAGCTCATCCAATCGATAGGGGGTGGTCTCGAAGGTGCGTGACTCGTCCAGAGCCGAGAGCCAGCGGTCATCGTCCTGGGCCAGCGCCTCCGCGCCCATGAACGCCCCGAGGATGCTGCCGACGTTGGAGGGGTTGCAGTCGCTGTCCTGGCCCGCCGCCATGGCGAGGCGCATGGAGCGGGCGAGGTCCCCCTCTCCGTAGAGGAGCCCCAGGAGGATGAAGGCGCCGTTGAGGCGGGCGTCGATGTTCAGGGGGTCCGCGGCGCCGGCCCACTCGGCGCACCGGTCCAGGGCGCCGTAGCGCTTATAGAGAGCATCGAGGTTCACGTCGAAGGGCTCGCCGCCCTCCCACATGTCGAACACGTCGTCGACCACCTGGCGGTAGCCGCTCCCCGGCGGGAGCACGTCGCGGCCGGCCTCCGCGATCTCAAGCACGGACCCCGCGGTGAACGCCGTGGACAGCATGGTCGCCACGAAGACCCCGCCGTAGACGCCGTCGCCGTGGTTCATGACGTGGCCCATCCGGAAGGCGAGGTCCACAGCCGCGGCCGGCTGAGCGGGGGCCATCAAGCCCACGAAGTCCGACTCGATCTGCCAGTCGATGTCGTCGCTCTCCCCCGTGTTGGACCAGTGGCCAGAGGCCGGAGGGGTGAGCCCGCGCCGCAAGTTGTCCCGCGCCGCGAGGTTGGCGTGGTAGAGGGGGAACTCCGAGGCCGCGAAGGCCTCGCCCAGGGGACCCCAGCCCGCGTTCACCCCGTGCCCCGCGAGGGCCTCCATGAAGGGGACCTCCACGTAGAGGTCGTCCTGGGTGTAGGCGCCGTTGATGAGATCCGGGGTCCAGGCGGGCAGGAGGTCGAGGGGGATCGGCTGGCCCTCGAAGGCCGCGTAGAGATTCGCCGGCTCACCGTCGCGCTGGTGAAGGTCGGGGAAGAGCTCCCAGATGTAGCGGGCGTAGAACTCCGTGGGGAAGCCCCAGGTGACGCCGATCATCTGTCCCAGCCACGCCCCCCGGATTCGGTCCCGCAGCTCCGCCTCGTCGACCTCCAGCAGCTCAGCCGTGGAGTCCGCTCCCGAGCTGGATGCGGGAGGC
>CALLKX010000039.1 GCA_938083085.1 uncultured bacterium | reverse complement strand
CGCTTGAAGGCGAGCCGGATCGACAAGGCCCTGCAGCGATTGACCGGCCTCTACGGCCGAGAGCCCACGCACTCCGAGCTGGCCCGTGAGCTGGAAATGGACCACCAGGAGCTCGCCAAGGAGATCCAGGGCGCCAGCGCGAAGGCCATGTACTCCCTCTCCGATAAGTGGGAGGACCGGGACGACGACAGCTCCATGGAGAAGGTCGATGTCCTCGAGGACAAGAAGTCCATCGACCCCCTCGGCGTGCTGAACCGCGACGACATGATGGGCTTCCTGACCCGGTCGCTGACCCAGAAGGAGCGCTTCATCATCGAGCAGTACTACCAGGTGGGGCACACCATGCGAGAGATCGGCGAGATGCTCGAGCTCACGGAGAGCCGGGTCTGTCAGATCCACTCGAACGTCATGAGCCGCTTGAAGAGCCTCTTCGGGCAGAAGCAGAACACGATGCTCATGTGACGGTGTCGGTCCAGGGGTCCCTATCACGATCCATCGGGGAGGGCGGCGCCGCGAGGCGTCGCCCTCCCTTGCATTGGGTGGGGGATCTCCACCGCATCGACCCAGGCGGCCGGCCGAACTGGCGGTGCCCTCGTCTCCTCTGCTCCGCTCGCGTGGAAAGAGCGTCGGCATTCGGCGGTCTTCGGATGGGGCACTCCCGCGCCTCGCGTGGCGGGAGAGGTGCCTCAATGCCCAATTAAGAGACATTTAAGGGTTTTCATGTATGTGTCTAAGGGATGGCAGGGTCCTTCCCGAATCTAACGCTCTAATGGAAATCCCTAACAGCGACGGGGTTCTCCTTGATTTCGGTGCCTCGCGGTGCCAGCCCCCTCCCCCCCCGGCGATCCAAAGCGTCCTCAGCCCTGCGATGAACCACCTCCAACCCAACCCCACCCGTACAGCCGCGTCCCGAAGGGCCACGCAGCGGGCACACAATCTGCCGAACGAGCGTCGAGAGCGAGCCCGCCGTCGACCGCGGACCGCCCGCGCCAGGGCTCGTCTTCAGAAGGCGCCTGCTGCGGAGTTGTGGGGGAACCTCATGCCCGAGCGAGGGCCCGTGAGTCTCGAGGCCCTCAAGGTGCTTCGAGACCTCCTCCATGCGCGGTACTTCGCCGTCGCAGAGTCGCACGTCCAGCGCCGCATCGCTGGTTGACGTCGACATTCATTCACCGGAGCGCGCTGCGCCTCACCGCCGATCCCCCCATCACTCCTGCCAGCCATTCCTGATGAAACGTTCCAGTTCCCCCCTGACCAAGAAATCCACCTCGACGAACTCCGACCTCGACTCCGAAGGACCCGTGGTCTCGACTCCCGATCACCCCCGGCCGCGTCGCGCTCCTCCCCGCGTCACGCCCTCTCCAAAGCGCGATCGAGCGCCCCGTAGTGCGGCTGCCGAACCTCGCAAGCAGTCCGTAACGGCGCTCTGGAAGCGCTACCACGAGGCCCAGGGCGCTGGAGATGCGGAGAGGACGGCGCGGTGGCGAAATGAGCTCATCGAGCACTACCTCCCCTTGGTCAAGAGCTCCGCGGAGCGCCTGTTGCGGACGCTGCCCAACTCGATCGAGCTGGACGACCTGATCAGCGCCGGCCTCTTCGGCCTCATGGATGCGATCCGGAGGTTCGACTCGAGCCGGGGCATCAAGTTCTCGACCTATTGTGGCTCTCGGATCCGCGGCTCCATCCTCGATCAGCTTCGAACCGAGGACTGGGTCCCCAGGCTCGTTCGCCGGAGGGCCGGCAGCATCGAAAAAGAGAGCCAGCGGCTCGCCGGCCTGAGCGGCCGCCAGCCGACGCACCTGGAGCTCGCAGACGAGCTCAAGATGGACTCGGCCCGCTTCTCGAAAGAGATCCAGAACGCCGATATCAGCACGGTCTCTTCCCTCTCGGCGAGGCTCGGTGGTGATGACAGTGACACTGAGGTCAGTGATGTCCTCCCCGCTCCACGCAGCGAAGAGCCCCTCATGGCGGTCAGTCGAGGCGACATGTTCGATGAACTCACAGTGTCTGCGAGTCCCCGCGAGCGGTTCATTCTCGTTCAGTACTACGAGCGCGGTATGACCCTACGCGAGATCGGCCAGATGCTCGACCTGACGGAGAGCCGGGTCTGCCAGATCCACGCCCACGCCATGGAGAGCCTGCGCCTCAGGTTAGGCTCGCGAGAGAGGACGCTGCTGATGTGATCCGGCGGCGGACCCCGAAGGCCTGAAGGGCCAAGGGTCTCCTGGAGGAGGAGGGGCGCCGGTGCGCCGCAGCGCGAGCCGGAGCGGGCCCGCCCCTCACATCTCAGCGGGCGCGCCGACCCCGAGCAGGGCGAGGCTGTTGCCGATCACCTGGCGGGCGCCGCGCACGAGCGCGAGTCGCGCCGCTGTCACGGCGGGCTCTTGACCCAGGACGCGCTCCTTCGCGGCCCAGGAGTTCACCTCCCGGGCGAGGGAGAGCACGAACGTGGTCAGCTCGGAGGGCTCGGCGTTGCGCGCCGCGGAGCGCAGCACGTCCGGGAAGCGGCCCATCTGGCCAAGGATGCCTGCGGCGCTCTCGAGGACGCTCCAGTCCGGGGCGGCGTCCACGTCGCCCGCCTTGCGCTCGATCGAGGCCAGGCGCGCGTGGGTGTACTGCACGTAGGGACCGGTGTCGCCCTCGAAGCTGAGCACCTCCTCGAGGCGGAAGTCGATGTCCTTGACGCGCTCGCGCTTGAGGTCGTTGAAGACCACCGCGCCCACGCCGACGGTCTCGGCGATGGCGGCCTGGTCCGCGAGGTCGGGGTTCTTCTCCGCGATGACCTTGGCGGCCTCCGCTGCGGCGGCGTCGAGCACGTCGTCGAGGAAGACGACGCGGCCCTTGCGGGTGCTCATCTTGCCCTCGGGGAGGCGCATCATCCCGAAGTCGACGTGCTCCACCCGGGGCTCCCAGTCGAGCTCCATGCGCTCAAGGACGTGCTTGAGCTGGCGGAAGTGCAGGCGCTGGTCGCCGCCCACCACGTACAGGGCGCGGGTGAACTGGAACTCATCCCAGCGGTGGAAGACCGCCGCGAGGTCACGGGTCGCGTAGAGGGTCGTCCCGTCCGTCTTGCGGAGCAGGCAAGGGGGGATCTTGCCGAAGGACGAGAGGTCCACCACCAGGGCGCCCTCGGACTCCTCGGTGACTCCGGACGCGACGACGCGATCCACCGTCTCGTCGAGGTGCGGCTCGTAGAAGGCCTCCCCGCGGATGAGGTCGAAGCTGACCCCGAGACGCGTGTAGATCTTCCCGAACTCCTCCAGGGAGAGCTTGGTGAGCTTCTTCCAGGTCTGCCGGACCGGGCCATCCACACCGCTCTCCAGCTCGCGGAAGGCCTCACGGGCCTCCTCCACGAGGGCGGGGTCGCCCTCTTCTTCCTCGTGGTATCGGACGTACAGGGCGAGGAGCGCGGGGATCGGGTCACCCTCGAGGTCGACGGTGTCGCCGTAGCGGTTGACCGCGGCGACGAGCTTGCCGAACTGGCTGCCCCAGTCGCCGATGTGGTTGATGCCCACGGTCTCGTAGCCGAGCGCGTCGTGCAGCCGCTGGATGGCCGCGCCGATCACGGTGGAGCGCAGGTGTCCCACGCTCATGGGCTTCGCGATGTTGGGGGAGGAGAAGTCGATGACAATCTTCTGCCCGTTCCCCTCCGCCGAGGTGCCGTAGCACATGCCGTGCTCCGCGATCTCCGACAGGACCGTCTCCGCGAAGGAGGACCGCTCGATGGTGAAGTTGAGGTAGGGCCCGGTGGCCTTGGCCGTCACGCGCTCCATCCGCGCGTTGAGCGCGGCCTCGAGATCGGCTGCGATCTTCGGCGGGGCCGCCTTGCGCTCCTTGGCCAGGACGAAGCACGGGAAGGCGACGTCGCCCATGGCGAGGTCGCGGGGGGTCTCCAGCTTCGGACTCTGGATCCCGGTCTCGGCCTCGATGGCCGCGCGGATCTCTTCGAGGAAGGTCTGCATGGCCGGGAGGTTAGCGGGCGAGGCGCCCGTCCGCGCGGGATTCTGCGGACCTGGGGTCCAGCGGGCTGCCCCGCGCCGCCCTCAGGCGGTCTCCCAGTTGAGCCACTCCTCGTTGGAGGACTCCAGGTTGGCCTCCACCTCGACGATGCGGTACTGGGTGTCCCGCAGCCGGTCCGGGTTGGTGTAGACCTCCTCGGAGGCCATCGACGCGTTGAGCGTCTCCAGCTCCTGCTCGAGCTCCATGATCTTCTTCTCGAGCTTCTCGAACATGTAGGGGTTCCGCGGGCCCTTGCCGCTGCCCTTCTTCTTCGACCCGCCCTTGGCCTTCTTCTCGCCGCCTCCGCGGCGCCGCTCGGCCTCCTCTCGCTCCCGGGCGGCCTTACGCTGCGCGGCCTCCTTCTTCGCCTTCGCCTCCTGGGCGGCGTCGCGCTCGGCGAGCTTGAAGTCACGCCACGCGGAGTAGTTGCCGTCGAACTCCTCGACGCCGGCAGCGCTGACCTCGATCGTCTTGTTGCAGATCCCGTCGAGGAACTCACGGTCGTGACTGATGCACACGATCGCGCCCTGGAACTCCCCGAGCATCTCCTCAAGGGAGGTCCGGCTGGCGAGGTCCAGGTGGTTGGTGGGCTCGTCCAGGGCGAACCACGACGGGCTCGTGAGCACGAGCAGTGAGAGCGACAGCCGCGCGCGCTCCCCGCCGGAGAGCGTCGTGATGACCTTCTCGACCTCGTTCCCGCGGAACAGGAACTGGGCCAGGTGGTTCCGGATCTCCTGCTCGGTCATCTCCGGGTAGTGCCGCCGCACCTCCTCGAGGGGCGTGTGGTCGTCGCGCAGGTGCGAGGTGTCCTGGTCGTAGTAGGCGACCCGGGCTCCATGGCCGCGCACCACCTCACCGGAGAGCGGCGCGAGCTTATTGGCGATGATCTTCATCAGCGTCGACTTGCCGGCGCCGTTGGGTCCGACGATGCCGATGCGCTCGCCCCGGCCCACGCGGATGTCCACGTCCTTCAGCAGCACGTTCTCCTCGTAGCCGCCGAAGAGGTGCTCGGTGTGGAGCACGCGCTCGCCGCCCCGCGCCGCCTCGGGCGCCTTGATCCTTGGCCGCCGGACGTCGTGGTGGGGCTTCTCGAGGCGCTCGACGTGGGAGAGCTTCTTGGCGCGGCCCTTGGCCTCGGCCGTGCGCTGGCTGCCCATGTGCTTCTTGATAAAGGACTCTTCCTTGCGCAGCAGCTCCTGCTGCTGCTCCCAGGCGCGCTGCTCGGACTCGAACTTCTCGGCCTTGAGCTGGAGGAACTTCGGGTAGTTGCCCGCGTAGGCCACGAGCCGGCCGCGCTCGAGCTCGACGATCCGGTCGATGCAGTTGGTCAGGAGCCGGCGGTCGTGGCTGACGATCAGGACGCCCGTGGGGAGGTCCTTCAGGTAGCGCTCCAGCCACTCGATTCCCTCGAGGTCCAGGTGGTTCGTGGGCTCGTCGAGCAGCAGCAGGTCGTGGCCGCCGATGAGCTCGCGGGCCAGGGCCACGCGGTTCTTCTCGCCGCCGGAGAGCAGGCGGGCCTCGCGATCCCAGTGGGTCTCGGAGAGCCCGATGCCGCCGAGGACGGTCTCCACCTTGCGCTCGGTGTCCCAGCCGCCCAGCTGGTCGATGCGGCCGCCGAGGCGGTCGTGCTCGCTCATCAGGCGCTCCAGCTCCTCGCCCTCGGCGGTGCCCATCTCTTCGGCGCACTTCTCGTAGCGCTCGATGGTCCGGTGAAGCTCGTCGAGGCCGGTGGCGACGTACTCCCGGGCGGTCTCGCCTTCGGCGAACTTCGGGCGCTGCGGAACGACGCCCAGGCGCGCCTTCTTGCGCACGCGGACCGAGCCCCAGTCGGGGGTCTCCTCGCCGGCGATCATCCGGAAGAGGGTGGTCTTGCCGCCGCCGTTGCGTCCGACGATCCCGATCTTCTGGCCGGGGTCGATGGTCAGGGACGCTCCGCGGAGCACCTCCTGGGCGCCGAAGTGCTTCTTGACGTCTTCGAGAGTGAGCAGGGACATCGGGCGGGGAGTCTAGCGGGCTGGAGAGCCGCGCGGAGCCGGCGCCGTGCCTGAAGCCTGGATCGGGGCGGCCCGGCTGCCCAGATCAGGGAGTCGAGGGGCCCCGATCAAGGGGCCGCGGCGCCCGGATCGGAGGCGATGTGAGGGGATCAGCCGCGAGAGACGGGTGACGGCGAGCCTCGGCGAGGTCACCCTGTGCTCGCCGGCCGCGACCGGCACGGCCGCTCCACCTGCTCCCCCTGGCGCTCCGCGCTGGCTCCGATGCTCGACCTCGACCACGTCCGCTCCCAGTTCCCCGCCCTCGAGACCCCCTGGGTGCTCATGGACAACGCGGGCGGGAGCGTCCCTTGCCGCCAGGTCATCGATCGGCTCTATCGCTTCCTCACCCGCCATCCGGTCCAGCTGGGAGCGAGCTACGGCCTCTCGGTCGACGCGGGTGAGGCCGTGGCGAGCGGCCGCGCGGCGGCGGCGGCTCTGCTGGGTGCGACCCCGGAGGAGGTCATCGTGGGCGCGTCGTCCACGGCCCTCGTCAACCAGCTCGCCGCGGCCCTGCGACCCGGCTGGTCGGCGGGGGACGAGGTGATCGTGACCAACGTGGACCACGAGACCAACGTGGGGGCCTGGCGGCGGCTCGAGGCGTCGGGGATCGTCCTGCGGGAGTGGCGTGTTCGCCCGGACACCTGCGAGCTCCACCCGGACGATCTCGCCGAGCTCCTGGGCGAGCGCACGCGGCTCGTCGCCTTCACGCACTGCTCCAATATCGTCGGCTCCATCACCGACGTGGCCGCCTGCACCGCGCTGGCCCGCGCGGCCGGCGCCCTGACCTGCGTGGACGCGGTGGCCTACGCGCCCCACCGGCGCGTGGACGTGCGAGCCCTGGGCGTCGACTTCTACTTCGCGAGCCTCTACAAGGTCTATGGGCCGCACCTGGGCGTCATGTTTGGGCGCAAGGAGGTCCTCCTGGAGACGGGCAGCATCAACCACTTCTTCGTAGGGGAGGACGAGCTGCCGCGGAAGTTCGAGCCGGGCGGGGTCAACTACGAGCTGGTGGCGTCGCTCCCCGGCATCACGGAGTACCTGGGGACCCTGGGCGCGGAGGGTGGCACGCCCTCCACCCTGGAGCACGCCTTCGAGCAGATCGCCGCCCACGAGGAGGCGCTCGTGACGCCGCTGCTAGCCTTCCTCGACGCCCACCCCGCCGTCACCATCGTGGGGGACCGCTCACCCTCCAGCGCGCGCCGCGTCCCGACGGTCTCCTTCACGGTGGCGGGCCGCGACGCCAGCGAGATCCCCCCGCTCCTCGACGAGCGCCAGATCGCGGTGCGCTTCGGTCACTTCTACGCCTACCGGCTCATTCGCGACCTCGGGCTCCTCGAGCGCGACGGCGTGGTGAGGGTCAGCCTGGTCCACTACAACACGCCCGGTGAGGTGGCTCGGCTGGTGGAGGTCCTGGCGGAGGTCCTCGGACCGGCGGGCGGCGCCTAGCGCAGCCGGACCGCGATCGCGTCCGTGAAGTTGGACGTGGGGAAGGAGAGGATCGAGTCCCGGTACCAGGCTTGGAAGAACCAGGTCTGGCCGGGCTGGCCCGCCACGGGCCCGGTGGGCTGGGCGATGGCCGTGACGTCCACCGGGAGGGCGATGGACCCGAAGAGCCCCGAGTTCTGTGCCAGAGACTGGTAGCGCCCGAAGGGACCACCGAGGCAGAGGATGCCCACGGAGCCGCCGGGGTAGGGGATGAAGCCCTGGGTGGGGGAGGCGAGGAAGAAGCCGAGGGTGTTGGACGGCAGGGCGTTGGCCACCAGCGTGAGATCGTTGTCGGCGACGAAGGGGCTCCCCAGGGCGCGGATCACGGCGGGCACGCCCGACACGTTGGCTGCGGCGGGAGAGCAGATCCGAACGCCCAGCTCGCCGCCGCCCAGCAGGGTCAGGTCCCAGATGCCGCGGCCGTAGGTCCCGAAGCGGACCCGCGGGCTCGAGGGCACCGTCTCCACGGACCAGTAGTTCGTGGCGGGCGCCTCCGTGCCCATGGCGTTGGACCAGGTGGAGGTGGCGGCGTCGAAGTGGAACGCCCCTGCCTCGCCAGCCGCGAACAGGTCACCGCTCCCGTCCGGGGACCAGGCGAGGTCGTGCACCAGCGTGCTGGGCAGTCCCGCCGACCGGGCCTGCCAGGTAGCGCCGCCGTCGGTGGTCTCGCGCACCGCGGGGTTGCCGTAGCCGGACCCGGCTACGAAGGCGTGGTCGGGATCCTGGGGATCCACGAGGAGCGCGGAGCCGTAGAAGTAGTGGGAGCTCGGCCCGCCGCTGGAGCCGAGGGTCCAGGTCACGCCCCCGTCACTCGAGTGGTAGAGCCGCCCGGTGTTCGTGGCGGCAAAGGCCCGCGTTGAATCCGACGGGGCGAAGGCCAGGGCGGAGAGATAGCTGCTGCCCCCCGCCGCGAAGTTCTGCGTCGACCAGATGGACGGGGTCCAGGCCGCCATGGGGCGGTCGTAGTGGTAGAGCCGCTCCCCGAGGAAGAAGAACTCGTCGGGGTCGTTGGGGTCCGCCACCACGGGCGGCAGCCAGAGCTGGTTCGAGCCGGCGGGGAAGTCGAGGGTCCGCAGGGTCGGGTTGACCTCGCCGTCCTGGACGAGGATGAAGCCCGGATAGGTGGAGTAGACCAGGTCGTGGGTGCCGTCGCCGCTCACCAGGTGGCCGTAGTCCCCGCTGATGATCTGGTCGAAGTCGGTGGTCGGTCCTGGCCCGGTGGCGGAGACGTCGAGCAGCCCCACCTGGTACCCCTGGTCCTGGGTCCCGCCGCTGATGCGCCGGGGGTCGAGGGCCGAGGTGTGGGTCGAGTAGAACTGGCCCACGCCGAGCCCCTCGAGGCTCAGGTTCTGCACGGTGGCGCCGCCGTCGTCGGTGACGTAGGTGCCGCCGTCGGTGTTGATGAACACGAGGTCTGGCTCGCCCGGCGCGTCCCGGTCCACCAGGGGGCTCATGCCGCGGATGTCCGCGTGGAGCCGGTTCGCGGGGTCGCCGTAGTAGGCGCCCCAGGTGTTGATCCTCGAGGCCGACGCGCCGCTGTTGGTGGAGACCCAGGCCTCGACCCCGCCGTAGATCAGGCGCGAGGGGTCATGGGCAAACGCTGCCATCGACTGGGTGCTGCCCCAGAAGCTGTTGAGGGTCCGGACGAAGACCGAGGACTGGCCGGCGTCGTCCGAGCGGTGGAGGTTCCAGTTGCCGCTGCTCTGGCGCAGAGCGAGGTAGAGGGTGGGCCCGCCAGCTTCGGAGCCGACGATGTCGCCCGCGGTCGCCGCGGTGTCCACGTCGAGCCCAGGGGCGAAGCTGAAGCCGTCGTTCACGCTGACGAAGATCCGCCCGCGCTGCAGGACATATACCGCGCTACCGCCGAGGGCGGAGGTGCGTGGGACCCAGAGGTCCCCGCTCCAGTTGGTCCCGAAGTGGTGGCGCAGGGAGAAGCTCTGGCCACCGTCGGTGGACGCGAACAGCGCGCTCTTCTCTCCGACGCCGGGGATGTCGGCGCTCCCGAACAGGTAGATGGTCTGGGAGGCATCGGCGGCGCGCACCATGCGGCGCGCGTTGGTCACGCCGCCCAGGCCGCCGGGTGATTGCCAGGTCAGGCCGGAGTCGGCGCTGCGCAGCACGGCGTTGCCCCTGCGCATGACGAGAATGTCCTCATCGGCGAGGTTCGCGGGCTCGATGGCCAAGACATCGTCCACGCCCCCGTAGACGCTGTCCGAGAGGGGCGTCCACCCGGTTCCGTCCTCGCGTCCTCGCCACAGGCCGCCACCCGCCGAGCCCACGTACAGGTAGCGTCCATCGGCGCGCGTCGCCCCGAGGGCGGCGCAGCGCGTGTGCCCCGCCTGGTTCTTCGAGCCCACCTCGTCCCAGACCCAGGGCAGCGAGCCGCCGCCGTCCGCGAGGGCCGCTTCGTTGCGTCGCTCGAGCTCCGCGGCCTGGTTCGCTCGCTCGATGGCCCTCCAGTCCGCGCCGGGGGCCGCGAGGTGGAGTTGCTCGATCCAGCGCGCGCGCTCGGCTCGGTCCTCACCCTCCTCGCCCTCGCCGGCGCCGCGCGGGTCCGTGGGGGGAGCCAGCGGCGCCCCGGGGAAGGGCATCTGCGCCGGGATGCGCTCCGTCTCCGGGGCGTGCGGGGTCGGTCCGTTGCCGTCGCCGTCGGGGGCGAGGTCCAGGGCGAGGGCGGCGAGCCCGATCGCGGCGGCCCCGATCGCGGCGAGAACGGGGAGGGCGTGAGAAGCGGGGCGCATGGGGGCAGCGTGGGCTGAGGCCGGCACCCAAAGGGTGCCACGACCGGGCCAGCTTGGACGCGTCCTTCGCCCGTGGGGTTCACCGGCACTCGGATCTTCGTCTCGGTTCGGGTCGCCGGCTCTGGCCGTGGGTCTTGCTTCGGGCGTGACGGAGCCCCGTCAACGCGCCGCGAGGTCCGCCTCGGCGGCCAGGACACCGAAGGCCGGCCACTCGGGTCGGCGGGTCAGCTGGATGAGGCTCTCTTCGCCGTCGACCCCCGCGCCCAACCGGATCAGGTACCGGCTGAGGCCGTACTCGAGGGCGGCGTTGCGCTCCTTCCGGGCGAGCAGCGCCCCGGCCTTGAGCTCCCCGCGATAGAGCTGGATCAACTCCAGGTACGCGACGTTCTCGATGACGTCGGGGTAGCGACCGACGAGGTCGAGGATGCTGCGCGCCTCCTCCTGGCGTCCGGCTCGGAGCAGGCTCACGTGGGCCCAGTGCATGGCCGCGACCCGGGAGTCGTCGTTGCCCGCCCAGCGCCGGGCACACTCGACCCATAGGTCGGCGGCCGCGTTGAAGTCGCCGCGGGCGTAGTACGCGAGGGCGAGGTGATAGTCGATGTTCCCGTGGGTCGTGCTGCGCGGCTCGCCCTCGGGGCCCGGCGCTCCGTCGGGCTCGATCCGGTTCGTCGCAGCCGCCGCGAGGCGCCTGGCCTCGGTGAGGACCCCGATCGCGTCATCCAGGCGCCGGACGGTGATGAGCCGGTGCCCCAGGTGCCTGCGCAGGCGGTAGCTGTCGGGGTACTGCACGAGCGCCGCGAGGTACCAGCGGATGGCCTCGTCGTAGCGCCCGAGGTACCCGAGGCGCCGCCCGACCCAGATCGTGCGCTGCTCCGACGGGGCGTCCTCGAGGGCGAGCCGCGCGGACTCGAGGTCCAACTCGAGCCGCCGCTCCGTCACCTCGGAGAGCGGGGGCGCGGTGAGGGGCGCCCCGAGGAGCGAGGTGGCCTCGAGGCGGGGGACCGGCGTAGGGGCCTCCACCGGAGCGCTCGCGCACCCCACCGTCGAGCCGATGGCGAGGGCCCAGCCGAGGGTGAAGGCCCAGCTGATGTTCCAGCCGACGCTCCAGCTGACGGCGCTGGTGAGCCTGCCCCTGAGGGCGGCGGCGAGGGGACGTCTGGGACCACCGGCCGTGGTGGTGGTCCGTGGGCAGGTGCGGCAGGTCGGGGTGAGAAGGGCGAGGAGCATGTCCCCGTTGTAGCGAGATTTAGCCAGGAAATCGGGTTGCGCCCGATGAACCGCTCTGCATGAATATGCGCCCGAGGTTTCGGATTTATGCAGTCATCCATCTCCACCGCCGCCGAGCGACGCGCCCTCGTGGTCGAGCTGATCGGCGAGGGGCACGGCTCCAGCCAGCAGTCCCTCGTGGACGCCCTGGCCGCCCGGGGCGTCGACATCACCCAGGCGACCCTGTCACGGGACCTCCGGGAACTCGGGGCCGTGAAGGGCGCGGCGGGCTACGTGGTCCCCGCCGCCTCGGCCAGTCCCCTGGTGGACGCCCTCGGCCGCTGGCTGGTGTCCGCGCGGGCGGCCCAGAACCTCGTGGTGCTGCGCACGCCTCCCGGCGGCGCTTCTCCCCTGGCCGTGGCCCTCGACGCCTCGGGGCGCACCGACATGCTCGGGACCATCGCGGGCGACGACACGATCCTGATCATCTGCCCCGCGAACCGCGCGGCCCGCGACCTCGTGGCGGTCTTCGACCGGCTGGCCCGGTCCGCGGGGGTGACGGCGTGACGCGCGTCGCCGTCGTCGGGGCCACCGGGTACGCCGGGCGCGAGCTCCTCGAGCTGTGCAAGCAGCACCCCGGGATCGAGTCCATCACCGCCATGTCCGCGCGGGAGGGCGGCGACCCCGCGCCCCTGGACGCGCGGGGGCAGTGGACCCTGATGCCCCTGGATCTCGCGGCCCTCGGCCGCGACCACGACGTGGTGTTCACGTGCCTCCCGCACACCGTGGGCGTCCCCGTGGCGAAGGCCGCCCTGGACGGCCCGGCGGCCCCGCTCGTCGTGGACCTCTCCGCGGACCACCGCTTCTCGGACCCCGCAGAGTTCGAGCGGATCTACAGCGTGACCCACCCCGAGCCAGCGCTCTGCGACGCGGCACCCTACGGACTCACCGAGCACGCGCGTGGGGCCCTCGCCGGCGCGCGCCTTGTGGCGAACCCCGGCTGCTACCCCACGGCCACCTTGCTCGGGATCCTGCCCCTGGTGGACGCGGGCCTGGTCGCTGCGGGGAGCCGCATCGTCGTGGACGCCAAGAGCGGCGTCTCCGGCGCCGGCAAGTCGCCCAGCGACGTGACCCTCTACGGCAACGTCAACGAGACCCTGCGGGCCTACGGTGTCGGCAACCACCGGCACTCACCGGAGATCCTCTCGCGGTTGGGCGGCGCCTCGTCGCCCTACAAGCTGTCCTTCGTCCCTCACCTCGCGCCCATGTTCCGCGGGATGCTGGCCACCATCTACCTCGAGCCGGCGGCGGGCGCAGGTGTCCAGAGCGCCGCGCGCGCCCTCGAGGCGGCCTACGCCCACGAGCCCTTCGTGCACCTGATGGGCGAGCCGGCGCGCACCGGGGACGTGGCGGGCACCAACCACTGCCACCTCTCGGTGGCCGAGGTGGACGGCGCGGTGGTGGTGACGTCCGCCATCGACAACCTGGTCAAGGGCGCGGCGGGCCAGGCGCTCCAGAACATGAACGTGGTCAAGGGCTTCGACGAGACCTGGGGGCTGCTGTGAGCGCGCCCCAGCGCATCCTCGTCAAGGTCGGCGGGGCCATCCTCGACGACGCGGGGACCCGCGCGCGCTTCGCGGCGAGCGTGGGGGCGGCCCGGGAGCGGGGGCTCGAGGTCGTGGTGATCCACGGCGGCGGCGCCCAGGTGTCCCGGCTCACGGACGCCCTCGGCCTCGTCCCGCGCCGGGTGCGCGGGCTGCGGGTCACCGATGACGGCACGGCGCGGGCCGTGCTCCAGGTCCTCGGCGGCGAGGTGAACGCGGTGCTGGTGGCGGCGCTCCAGCGCGCGGGCGTCTCCGCGGTCGGGCTCACGGGCGCCGATGGAGGCCTGTTCAAGGCTGGCGCCGTCGACCCCGCGCTGGGCCACGTGGGCGCGGTGGAGGAGGTCCGCCCCGAGGTCCTGACCGCGCTCGGCGCAGCGGGCTACGTGCCGGTGGTCGCGACCGTCACCCCGCGGCCGGACGACGTCGACGTCTTCCTCAACGTGAACGCGGACATGGCCGTGGCGCCCATCGCCCAGGCCTGGGGCGCGGACGCCGTGCTCTTCCTCTCGGACGTGCCCCACGTCCGCGACGGAGCTGAGCGCATCCCGCACCTCGACGGGGCGTCGGCGTCCGCGCTGGAGGCGAGCGGGGTGATCGCGGGGGGCATGATCCCCAAGGTCGAGGCCGCCGTCGCGGCCGCCGAGGCGCGGCCCGCGGCCACCGTCAAGATCGCCGCGGGCGACGTGGACGACCCGGTCGCCGCGGCCCTGCTCCCCGATCGTGGGACCCTCGTCGCTGCGCAACTCCCGGAGGCCCACCATGCCTGATGTCACCATCCGCGACCGGACGATGGGCACCTACCGCCGCGCCGCGCCGCTCTTCGTGAGCGGCGAGGGCGCCTGGATGCACGACGCCGAGGGGCGCCGCTTCCTCGACCTCATCAGCGGCATCGGGGCCAACAGCCTCGGCCACGGGCACCCGCGCCTCGCCGCGGCCCTCGCGGACCAGGCGGGCACCCTCGGGCACATCTCGAACCTCTACCGCCACGGCGCGGGGGAAGAACTCAGCGAGCGCCTCTGCGAGCTGACGTGCATGGAGGCGGTGTTCTTCTCCAACTCCGGTTCCGAGGCCAACGAGGCCGCCCTGAAGCTGGCGCGCAAGCACCACGCCACCACCGGTAGCCCCGAGCGCCAGCACTTTGTGGCCCTGGAGCGCGGCTTCCACGGGCGTACCTTCGGGAGCCTGTCGGTCACGGCCAACGCCGCCTACCGCACGCCCTTCGGGGAGGGCCTCTCCGCGAAGTTCCTCGAGCCCGACGACATCGGCGCCCTGGAGGCGGCCCTCGCCGAGGGACCCGCGGCCTTCATCATGGAGCCGATCCAGGGGGAGGGCGGCGTGCAGCCCCTGGACGCGGACTACGTGGCCGCGGCTCGCGAGCTCTGCACCCAGACCGGGACCGTCATGATCGCCGACGAGGTGCAGTGCGGCGGCGGGCGCACGGGCACCTTCCTGGCCGGCGCCCACTACGGCCTGGCCCCCGACGTGGTCACCCTCGCCAAGCCCATCGGCGCCGGGCTGCCCATCGGTGCGACCCTGGCCCGCGGCCCCTACGCCCGCACGCTGGTCCCCGGCGACCACGGCTCCACCTTCGGCGGCGGCCCCTTCGCCTGCCGAGCGGCCCTCTGCGTGCTCGACGAGCTCGACGGAGGCCTGCAGCAGCAGGTGATCGACCGGGGCGCCGCGCTCGCCGCGGCCCTCGACGGCCTCGTGGCTCGCTTCGACGTCCTCACCGAGCGCCGGGGCCTCGGCCTGATGCAGGGCGTCGTGGCCCCCGGCCGCGCCGCCGAGATCACCGGCCGCCTCTTCGACGCCGGGGTACTGACCTGCACCGCCCAGGGCGACGTGGTCCGCTTCCTCCCCCCCTACATCCTCACGCCGGAGGACCTCGCCGAGGGCCTCTCGCGCTTCGAACGCGTCCTCACCGACCTCCCGACCGACCCGTCATGATCGCCGCTCCCATCGCCCCGTTCCCCGCGCCCAACCTGGTGTCGCTGGGGGACCTCTCCCCCGACGAGCTGCGGCTCGTGCTCGACACCGCCCTCGAGATCAAGGCGAACCAGACCGCCTACAACGACCTCCTGCGCGGCAAGCGCCTGGCCATGGTGTTCGAGAAGGAGTCCCTGCGGACCCGCTTCACCTTTGACATCGGGATGCAGGACCTCGGCGGCAGCGCCACCTTCCTGGACCTCTCCAACGGCGCCCGTATGGGCGCCCGCGAGTCCGTGCGGGACATGGCCAAGAACCTCGAGCGCTGGACCCACGCGATCGTGGCCCGGACCTACCGGCACCGCACGGTGGTGGAGCTCGCGCAGACCGCCGACGTGCCCGTGGTGAACGGCCTCTCCGAGCTGCTCCACCCGTGCCAGGCGCTGGCGGACACGATGACCCTCATCGAGCACTGGGGCGAGGTCAAGGGGCGCAAGCTGGTCTTCATCGGCGACGGCAACAACACCTGCCACTCGCTGATCACCGCCGCCACCAAGCTCGGGATGGACGTCATCGTCTGCGCCCCCGAGGGCTATGAGCCGGACGCCGAGATCGAGCGCGCGGCCGTGGCCTCCGCCCAGGAGACCGGGGGGAGCTTCACCCTCGAGACCGACCCCATTGTGGCCGTCAAGGGCGCCCACGCCGTCTACACCGACGTGTGGGCGAGCATGGGGCAGGAGGACGAGACCGAGGAACGCGCGGCGGTCTTCTCCGACTACGCCGTGAATGAGGAGCTCATGGAATACACCGACCACGCCAAGTTCATGCATTGCCTGCCGGCCCACCGCGGCCACGAAGTCTCCAGGGGCGTCATCGACGGCCCCAACTCCATCGTCTTCGACATCGCCGAGAACCGCCTGCACGCCCAGAAGGCCGTGCTCGCCATGCTGCTCGGCGGGGAGGGACAGTCGTGAGCGAGTCCAAGAAGGTCGTCCTCGCCTACTCCGGGGGCCTCGACACCTCGATCATCATCCCGTGGCTCAAGGAGCGCGGCTGGGAAGTCCACTGCCTCGCGGGCGACGTGGGCCAGGGCGCGGAGGAGCTCGTGGGCCTCGAGGAGAAGGCCGCCGCCACCGGCGCCGCCTCCTGCAAGGTCGCGGACCTGCAGGAGGCCTTCGTCACCGAGACCATCTGGCCGGCGCTGCGGGCGCTCGCGGTCTACGAGGGCCGCTACCTCCTCGGCACCAGCCTCGCCCGGCCGATCCTGGCCCGGGCTCAGGTGGAGTACGCCAAGGAGGTCGGCGCGACCGCGGTGGCCCACGGCTGCACCGGCAAGGGCAACGACCAGGTGCGCTTCGAGGTGGGCTACCGCGCGTTCGACCCGAGCCTCGAGGTGATTGCGCCCTGGCGGACCTGGGACATCACCAGCCGCGAGGAGGCCATCGACTACGCCAACGCGGCCGGCATCCCGATCACGGCCACCAAGAAGAAGATCTACAGCCGCGACCGCAACCTCTGGCACATCAGCCACGAGGGCGGCGCCATCGAGGACGTCGGCGCGCCGCCGCCCGACGACGCGTGGACCTGGACCGTGGACCCGCGCGAGGCGCCTGACGCCCCCGCGCGCGTGACCCTGAGCTTCGAGTCCGGGGTCCCCATCGCCATTGACGGCCAGGCCACCGGCCCGGTGGCGATGATCGAGCAGCTCAACGACCTGGGCGCGGCCCACGGGGTGGGGCGCGTGGACATCATCGAGAACCGGCTGGTGGGCATGAAGTCCCGGGGCCTGTACGAGACCCCGGGGGGCACGATCCTCTTCGAGGCCCTGCGCACCCTGCGGAGCCTGTGCGTCGAGCGGGACACCCTCGATCTCTGCGAGCGGGTCGCGCCGGAGTACGCGCGGACCGTCTACAACGGCCTGTGGTTCCACCCCAAGCGGGAGGCCATGGACGCCCTCTTTGCGAACGCCATGGAGCCGTGCACCGGCGACGTGACGGTCGAGCTCTACAAGGGCCGCGCTACCGCCGTGGCCACCTCGAGCGGCCGCTCCCTGTACCGGGACGACCTGGCCTCCTTCAAGATGGGGGACGGCTACGAGCCCCAGGACAGCGAGGGCTTCGTGCGGCTCTTCGGCCTGCCCGGCACCGTCGCCGCGGCCGCGGGGCGGGGGGAGTGACCGTGACCGAGGCCAAGCTGTGGGGCGGGCGCTTTCAGGGCGCCCTGCACCCGATCTTCGAGGAGCTCAACCGGAGCCTCCCCTTCGACCGCCGCTTCGTCTTCGACGACCTCGCGGGCAGCGTGGCCTGGGCCCGCGGCCTCGCGGGCGCGGGGGTGCTCTCGGGCGCGGAGCGCGATGAGCTCGTGGCCACCCTCGAGGCCATCGCCGCGGAGCTCGCCGAGGACGAATCGCCCCTGGACGTCTCACGGGCAGAGGACGTGCACTCCTTCGTGGAGGATGAGCTCGTCCGCCGCGTGGGGGACCTGGGCAAGAAGCTCCACACGGGCCGCTCTCGGAACGATCAGGTGGCGACGGATCTCAAGCTCCACCTGCGCGCCGCGATCGAGGAGATCCGCGTGGGGATCCGCGGCGCTCAGGCAGCGCTCGTGGAGCTGGCGGGCGAGTTCCACGACGCGCCCCTGCCGGGCTACACCCACCTCCAGCGGGCCCAACCCGTGACCTTCGGGCACCAGTGCCTGGCCTACGTGGAGATGCTGGCGCGGGACGCCGACCGGCTCGCCGACGCCTCGGCGCGCATGGACACCTGCCCGCTGGGCTCCGCGGCCCTGGCGGGGACAGCGTATCCGGTGGACCGGGAGGCGCTGGCGTCGGAGCTCGGCTTCGGGGCGGGCGCGACCCGCAACAGCCTCGACGCGGTGAGCGACCGGGACCACGTGCTCGAGGTGATCTTTGCCTGCACCACGACCATGCTGCACCTCTCGCGCATGGCCGAGGACTGGATCTTCCTGGCGAGCCAAGAGGCGGCGGTGCTGACCTTCGGGGACACCGTCTCCACGGGCTCGAGCCTGATGCCCCAGAAGCGCAACCCCGACGCCCTCGAGCTCTTGCGCGGCAAGGTGGGTCGGGTCCACGGCGCGCTGACCACCCTGATCACCACGACCAAGGGGTTGCCCCTCGCCTACGACAAGGACCTGCAGGAGGACAAGGAGGCGCTCTTCGAGGCCCTCGACACCACGGGGACCTGCCTCCAGGTCGCGGCCCTTGTGGCTCAGGACGTGGTCTTCGACCGCGAACGGGCTCTGGCCGCTTGCGCGGTCGGGCACCTGGACGCCACCGACCTCGCTGACCTGCTCGTGAAGCGTGGCGTGCCCTTCCGTGAGGCCCATGATCGGGTCGGCGCCGCGGTGAACGCCGCCGTCGAGGAGGGCGTTCCGCTGGAGCGCCTCTCGGCCACTGCGCGAGCGGCGACCATGCCCGAGCTCGACGGCTTGGACCTCTCCGCGGAGCTAGGGACCGACGCGCTCCTGGCGCGGCGTGACGTGATTGGCGGCACCGCCGCGGCGCGGGTCGCGGCCGAGGTCGAGCGCTGGAAGGGTCTGCTCGCGGGAGCCACGCGGTGAGCGACGAGCACGAGATCGGGCTGCGGCGCGCCACCATGCGGGACGTCGAGCCGATGATGGACCTCATCAACGGGCTCGCCGCGGACGGGGTGATGCTCCCCCGTTCTCCGGCGTCCATCGTCGAGAAGATCCGAGACTTCATCGTGGTCACCGTGGACGGTGAGTTTGCGGGCTGCGGCGCCCTCGCGATCATCTGGACCGACATCGCCGAGGTGCGCTCCATCGCGGTGGACCCCCGCTTTCAGAAGCTGGGGCTTGGCCGGCGCCTGGCCCAGTTCCTGATCGACGAGGCCGAGGAGCTCGAGGTGGCCCGCGTCATGGCCTTCACCTACGTCACTGGCTTCTTCGAGAAGCTGGGCTTCGAGGTCGTCGAGCACGAGTCCCTCCCGCACAAGGTCTTCACCGACTGCCTGAAGTGCCCCAAGTTCCACAAGTGCGACGAGATCGCCGTGGTCAAGGAGCTCGGGACCCCCAGCGGTGAAGGGCTGCCGGCGGTGGCCCTCCCCAAACCGGGGATGCCCCTGCGCGTCGGCCGCTAGACTTGGGCCCATGGACCAGGGCCAGATCACCTCGACGCTCAGCGACTGGATCGACATTCAGTCCATCACCGGCAATGAGGGCGACTACGGTGACGCCCTCGGCCGCGCGCTAGAGCAGCGCGGCTTCGACGTGGAGTACCAGGAGGTCGCGCCCGGCCGCCGGAACGTGCTTGCCCGGGCCGGTCGCCCGGAGGTCGTTTTCTGCACGCACCTGGACACGGTCCCGCCGTTCATCGGTCCGCGGGTCACCGGCGGCACGGTCTACGGCCGCGGAGCGTGCGATGCGAAGGGTCAGGCACTGGCGATGCTCCTGGCAGCGGAGCAGCTGGTGAAGGAGGGGGAGCGGCGCGTGGGCTTCCTGTTCACCGTGGGCGAGGAGGTCGACAGCGTCGGAGCCGCGGCGGCGGACCACGCCCTGGGCGACGACCCCGCCATGCGAGACCGCTGGGCGCCCCGCTACACCATCGTGGGCGAGCCCACGGGCAACCGCTTCATCAGCGGTCACAAGGGCATCTTCCTGGCGGACCTCGTGGCCCACGGCGTGGCCGGGCATAGCTCGAACCCGCTGGGCCCCTCCGCGATCCACGAGCTCGTCGGCTGCTGCACGCGGCTCACCAGCAGCAGCTGGGGGGCGGCCCCTGACCTCGGTGAGGGCACGATCAACGTGGGCACCATCGGGGGCGGGCTGGCTCCGAACGTGGTGGCGCCGGAGGCGCGCGCGAGCATCCTCGTCCGAGCCGTGGAGGAGCCGGACGAGGTGCGCGCCCGCATCGAGGCGGTCCTGGGGGCCCACGTGGAGCTCGTGGAGGAGCGCGAGCAGTACGGGCCCGTGCGCTTCCTCGTGCCCGAGGGGGAGCCCGCCAGGCCGGTGGCCTTCGGCACCGACGCCCCGCACCTGCGCCGCTGGGGGACGCCCCTGCTCATGGGGCCAGGCTCCATCGACCTCGCCCACACCGTGGACGAGCGCATCGAGGCGAGCGAGATCGACGAGGGCGCCGCGCGCCACGTGACCACCGTCCGGCGACTGCTGCGCACCTGAGCCGCCAGCCCGGGGAACGGGGGCCCGTGCAATGAACGAGGGGGCGGCGCGTTGGGCGCCGCCCCCTTCTTGGAGCCGCCGCCATCAGGCGGCGCGTGTCCCGGACCTCATGGGCGCAGAGCGGCGCGCCGATGAGTGGGACTCGACAGGTCGATCACTGCAGCGTCGTCGAGAGCCCGTCCGTGAAGTTGGAGACGGCGTTGCCGCCCACGGAGTCCCGGTGCCAGGCCTGGAAGTTCCAGGTCTCGCCGGGCATCGCCGCCACGAATCCGGTGGGGGAGGGCAGCGCGGTCAGGTCCAGGGCGAGGCTGAATTCGCCGTTGCTCCCGCTGTTCTTGATCTGCCCTGGGCCCACGAAGCGGCCGATGGCGCCGCCGAGGCAGAGGACGCCCTCGCTCCCACCCGGGTTGGCCACGGCTCCCTGGGTCTGGCTGGCGAGGAAGAAGCCGAAGGAGGAGGGGGGGAGGTCCGCGGCGGTCAGGGTGAGGTCGTTGCTCGTCACCGCCACGGAGCCAGCCGCGCTCAGGCTGCTGTTCACGCCGGTGGAGTTCGGGTTGGACGTGCAGTAGATCGTCCCGATCGCGCCGCTCTCCCACTCGATGATGTACTGGGTGGTCACGGCGTGGTTCAGCTCGGCGTCGTTCCACTGGCCGTTCCCGAACATCTCCGCGTAGTCCTCGGCGCCGCCCGAGGCGCTGTTGTTGTTCGGCTCACCTGGGAACCAGTTGAGGAACGTCGCGGGCTCACCGGTCACCCACTCCCAGCCGCCGCCGGGCTCGGAGTAGCTGGGCGAGGCGGTGTTCTGGAAGAGCCCGATCCACGGGCGCTGCGGGGTCAGGTTGTTCAGGATCCAGTCGAGCTCCGCCTGGTCAGCGATCGTCACCAGGTGGCCGGGGGTCCCCTGGAGGAGGGAGGTCTCGGCCTCGGCGCGGGCGTCGATCCAGGAGATGTTCGCGTTGACGACCTGGTAGAAGTGGCCGTTGGCCGGGTTCTGGGCGGGTAGGTCAGGGACGACCGTGAAGGAGCCAAGGGCGGCGCCCCCAGACGCGTAATTTCCCACGCGGATGTCGTAGGTCTGACCCGCGACTGCCGTGAAGGTGAGCTCCGAGATCAGGCCGCAGGCGTCGTCATTGCAGGCGAGGATCAGGCCGGCGCAGCCGTCGGTGTAGACCGCGGCCTTGGTGTCTCCCGTGGATCCACACAGGGAGATCACGTGGTCCCCGTTGTCCTGGGCCGTCCACTCGAACCAGACGTCGTCGAAGATGTCCTGGCTGCCGAAGAAGTCGCAGAGCAGGTCCGGCTGACCGTCCGTGGTGGCGCCGAGGGTGTCGAAGGCGTGGGGGCCGACGCCCGCGGCGGTCTGGGGCGTGGAGCAGGTGTCAGAGCCCTGCGCCGAGGCGATGCCGGCGATGAGAAGGGAGACGGGCAGAACGAAGCGCATGGGGGTCGAGGGGCAATTGACCTGGGAAGGGACAGCATGCAGCGTGCCGCCGCGATGACCTCGATCTTGCCGGGACGCCCGGGGCTCCGCTACTCGTCTGGGTCTGAATCAGCGCCCTGTCCCGGGGAGGGAGGGCCCGCCGCTGCGGTGATCGCTGCAAGCCGCTTCTCGAGGGTGCCCCGCACGGCGTCGCGCATCTCGGGGGCGATCTCGGAGTCCTCAAAGAGCTCGAGCGCGCGGCGCAGGTGGGGGGCGGCAGCGGTGGAGTCGCCGTTGTTGTACAGGAGGTCACCGAGCTCGAACCGAGCGCGGAAGTCGCTGGGATCAGAGAGGACCGCGTTCCTGAACGCCTCAAGCGCCTCGTCGGGCTTGCCAGCGGCGAGGTAGAGGCTGCCGCTCATGGTGAACGCCTTCACGAGGTTCTCCGCCCGCTCGGAGGGCTCCCAGCGCTCGCGCCACTCCACGACCTGCTGCAGCCAGAACAGCGCGAGGACTCCCCGCCCCTGCTTGTTGAGCGTCATGGCCAGGTTGAAGGCCGAGTCGGGGTCACCTCGTAGGAAGGGCTGGATCTGCTGTTGGAGGAGCAGCTGCTCCTCCCCGGTTCGCGGCGACAGCACGTACGCCCGCACCATCGCGTCGACCACCGCCTGCTCCCAGGCGGCCGCAGTGGCGTCAGGCGCGTCGGCCGAGGGCTGCTGTTGGAGCATCAGCGCGGCGAACGTGTAGTGGCTCTCGAAGTCATCAGGCAGCTGCTCGCACGCCCGGGCGAAGGCGTCCAGTGCGCCATCCACGTCCCCGAGCTTGACGGCGGCGAGCCC
Source organism: uncultured bacterium (assembly GCA_938083085.1). Lineage (GTDB taxonomy): Bacteria > Planctomycetota > UBA1135 > UBA1135 > Saltatorellus. The sequence continues at coordinate 80,549 of CALLKX010000039.1, read as the reverse complement.
GCGCTCCTTCTGGGCCGCGCCGTTCTCAGGGTCGAGCTCGAGGGCGCGGTCGAGCCAGCTCATGGCCTCCACCGGCAGGTCGCGCCGGGTGTCGAGCGCCGCGCGGAGGACCAGGGCTCGGACGTTCGTTCGCTTGGTGCTGGCGAGGACCACGTCGAGTTCGCGCTCGGCGAGGTCGTAGCGCTTGCTCGCGAGGGCGACGCTCGCAAGCTCCAGGCGCAAGGTGTCGTTGTTGCCGTCCAGTTGCACGGCCCGCGAGAGCGTCGAGCGAGCGCCATCAAGGTTGCCCTCTCGCATGAGAACACGCGCCAGTATCAGCAGTGCCTCGGTGTTCGAGGGCTGCTTGCGCACGACCTTGCTGATGGCCTCCTTGGCGGCCGCTACCTCGCCCCGGCGCTGATGGAGCTGGGCGATGGTGAGCTCGAGCCGAGGCTCGTCGGGCCAGAGCTTGCGGGCCTCGAGGGCGATGGTGAGCGGGTACTGGTAGTCGGCTTGCCCGCCGTTCTCCTCGACGAAGGTGAGGACCGTGATCTGCCCGAGCGTCGCCTGCAGGCGGTCGTCGGCGGTCCACATCACGGTCGGGTCTTGGCGGCGCTCGGAGGCGGGAGACGAGATGATCAGCTGCTCGAGGCGTCCCACGCGCTCCGGCGCGGAGAGCGTGACGTCGTCCACGAAGGCGCCGTCGCCATAGACCGTCCCGCCCTTGAGTGAGCGCAGGAAATAGAGGTAGGACGCCTGGAGATCCTCGATGTCGAGGGTGCGCTGGTACTCCTCCAGGAAGGCTCGCCCCGCTCCCCAGAGCACATAGGGGTTCTCGGGCGCGTCCTCGGCGCCGGCGACGCGGAAGCTAATCTCGTCCCCGAAGCGGTCCTGGTGGGTCCAGGTGGTGGCTGCGAGCGCGGCTGGGAGGACCGCACCGGCCACGGCGAGGGGCAGCAGGGAGCGAGCTTGGGCCAGGCCTGCAGTCACGGCGAGGGCGGCTCCGAAGACGCCCAGGTACAGGTAGCGATCGGAGAGGGGGAAGAGCCCGGCCCTGGCGGGGGCGGCCACCACGGGGAGGACCACGAGCACGAGGAGCAGCAGGCCCGCTGTGCCTGGGCGCATACCTCTCCGCCACAGGATCACGCCGGCGGCAGCGCTGCCAGCGATCCAGAGCGCTCCGATGAGGGGGGTGAGCGAGCCTTCGGGGAGGACCGGCTGGACCGCGCGGAAGACCTCGGGGTTCGCCGGCCACAGGGTGCTATGGAGGAACCCACCGAGGAGCTCCAGGCGGAAGCCGAGTGCCCGGCCAGCGGACATCTGGAAGTCGCCGTGCTCACGGAAGATCCCCGCGTCCACGCCGTCGAACACCAGGACCCGGGCCACGTACCAGGCGAGCAGCGGTGCGCCGACCACCACCGCCCGTACCGCGTCGACCCGCCGTCCGGCGGCGACGTCCACGAGGAGGAACGCGGGCAGGAGCACCACCGCGGTCTCCTTGCACATGAGGGCGAGGAGCGTGAGGACCCCGGCGGCCACGGGGAGGCGGCCTGCGGCGGCTGCGATGTCATAGCGCCACAGGGCCAGGAGGCCGAGGAGACCCCATGCTGGGTCGTTGACCGCCGAGATCCACGCGACCGATTCGACCTGCGCGGGGTGCAGCGCGAAGAGCAACGCGGCGAGGGCGGCGGCCCACTCCGCGCGGACGGCGGAGTCTGTCACCCGCCGAAGGAGCCGCGCCGCGAGCCGGAAGCAGGCCAGCGTGGCCAGCAGGTGGAGCGTGAGGGAGACGAGGTGGAAGCCGAATGGGTCCCCGCCCGCAGCGGCGCGGCCGACAGCGAGGGCCAGGGACGTCATGGGGCGCCAGAGGCCTCGCTGGGAGGCGGCGTCCGGCTCGTCAAAGCCCCAGTAAGGCTCCATCCAGTGCGCGAGCGCGGCTGGGATGGACTGAGTGGCCGGGGACTCGCCCACGAGGAGGACGTCGTCGTAGATGAAGTCCCCCCAGAGCGACGGTGAGAAGGCGCCGAGTGTGATCAGCGTCAGCGCGAGCGCCAGGGCGAGGCTCAGCGCGGCGGGCGCGCGGCTTGTGTCGGTTGTGGTGTTTGTCACGATGGGTTCCTCACGCTCAGCGTCCCTCATCCTCGCGCTCGAGCCTTCGGCGTACATCGGCGCGCAGGTCGGCCACGCGGAGGTTGCGCTCGATGCCGCTTCCGGGGCCGCCGCCCTGCACGATGACTTCTCCCTTGCGGCTGGTGAACCACTGGAAGAGCCCGCCTGAGCCGCTCACCAGGACGTCACCGCTGAAGCCTGCCGCGATGTCCTCGACGTGCCGGTGGAACATGAGCACACGACGGCCGACCCGTGTCGCGTCCGCGGGCGGAGCCGTGGAGCTGTGGGCGCCGCGGGTTTCGCTGATAAATCCTCCGGGAAAGGTCACGAGAACGGTCTCCGTTGCCCCGGTCGCAAGATCTGTGCCGTGCACGCGGACAGTCGTGAAGAACAGCTCCCCGCCGTCCGGGGCGGCAAAGACACGCACCTCCTTCTCGACGACCTCCCCAAGGACGCCCCCGTCGCTTCCGTCGAGGAGCCCGCGGAGCGCGTCCGGTACGGGGTGGGCCATGGCCGCGCCGAGGCCGCAGAGCGCGAGGGCAGCGGCGGGTCGAAGGAGGACGTTCACGGCAACATCATCGCTGATCCCCTGGGCCTGGATCAGGGTTCAGCGTGGTCATTCCGCGCATTCCCTGTGCGAGCCCGAACAACTCCGGGTGACCGGGGTGCTCGGCGAACAGCCTGGCCGCGAGCTCACGGCCCCGCGGATCGTCCGCGGCGACCAGCGCGTCGGCGCGGCGCAGGCCGACCTCGAGGTCCCCGGGCCGGGCCTCGGCCACGAGCGCCAGCGCGGCCGCGGCGTCTCCGGGCCGCCCGAGCTCCAGCAGGGTGGCGGCCAGCAGGAGCGCCGTCTCTCGGTCCCCCGTGCGGAGCCTCTCCTCGCCTCGATCTGCTTCGGGCTGGGCCCCAGCGCGCGTCGCAGGCGCCCGGATCAGGACGGCGAGGCGCGCGAGTGCAGCCTCAGGATTCAGCTCCTCGAGGTCCGCGCGGACGAGGGCCAGCTCGAGGGCGGGCCAGCCCGGGTGGGCCTCGGCGATGGGGAGGGTGAAGCGCAGCAGCTCGGGGATCAGGCGTCGCTCGACGAGGACCCGGACCGCGCCCTCGATCACCCCACGCTCGAATCGGGTGAGCGCCGGGTTCCCCACGGCGGCCTCGCGCCACTCGTCCAGGGCAGCGTCCTCGAGCTCGATCCGCGCCACGGCGGACTCGAAGGGGGAGCTCTGGGTCTGCGCGAGGGCGTGGAGGGCGAGGCCGCGATCCATGGGCGTCGCGTACCTGGAGCTGGCGATGCGAGCGTCGGCCTGACCCGTGGCCTCCCTCGCTCGTGAGTCCGGTCGGACCTGCAGCCAGCGCCACCAGGAGAGGTCGCCGATCGGACCGCTGGGCATGGGCCTCACTCCGACCTCGCCGTCCGTCCAGGCGAACGAGTGGTGGAGCAGCCCGTCGGTGGAGCGCACGAGAACGTCGGGCCAGGGGAGGTGAGCGGCCGGTCGGCTCGCAGGGCGCCAGGCGATGACAGGCGTCGAGCCGCCGCCCACCCGCAGCCCGAGCGAGGGGGGCAAGGGGCCGGTGGCTCCGGTCCCCACCGCGAGCACGAGATCGTGGTCGCCGCGTGAGGCCCGGCGGCGGGCCTCGGTGGGGGAGAGCACCTCTCCGGTGAGGGCGACCCCCGACGGTCCGAGCACGGACTCGACCAGCGGCATGCTGCGCCACCACCCCGCGGTGCGGTCCACGTGGGTCACACCGAGGGCGGCGAGGAGCTGAGCCCGCTCAGGGGTGAGGAGCCCAACGAGGAGCAGTCGGCGAACCGGCTCATCGCCCGCGGCCTCGATGGACGCACGCAGGCGCGCCGCCTCGCCCGAGAGCTCTCGGGACCTGGGGCTGAGGGCGCGCTGGTCGAGGGTCACCCGGCGCCGAGCGGCGCCGGTGGGTACCACGGAGAACTGGCCGTCGGGGGTCTCGAAGAGGGCGATCGGCTGCACGGGGAAGCGCTCCCAGGGGTCCAGGACCGGGATCGGGCTCACCGGGAGCAGGGCTGAACCCAGGACCACGCCGACGCTGGCTCCGATGAGCCCGAGACGACCTGCTCCGGGGTGGAGGGCCGCGTGCAGCAGGGCGCCGAGCCCGGCGATGAGTGCGCCGAGGCGCACGAGGCCCGCGGAGCCGGCCGCGTCCTCGCCGCGTGCCCACTCCACGGGGGCAACCTCCAGCAGCCCCGGAGCAGCGGCGACGCCGAGGGCTGCGCCCAGCAACATGGCGGCGAGGGTCGTGGGGCGGCGGGCCACGTGGACGGCGGTCCCCGCGGCGAGGGCGGGGAGCACGAGCACCACGAGCGCGACGAAGGCGCCCACCCGGGGAGTCCCGGCGAGGGAGGCGTCCGCGTGGATCCGAGCGCACAGGGCCTTGAATCCCAGGGGCTCGGCGATGCCGCCGGCGAGGGCCAGCGCGGCGACGCCGAGCACCCCGGCGCCCAGCAGGAGCGCCGCACAGCGGTGGTCTCCAGGGCGGCTGGTGGCGCGCCCAAAGACGACCCCGCCGAGGGCGAGCACGGCGGCGAGCACGGCGGTGAGGAGGATGTCCTCCCCGCGCGTCGCCAGCCCCAGCCGCAGGGCCAGGCGAGAGAGGCCCTCGAGGCCCAGGGCGACTCCTGAAGAGGCGATCAGCACGCCCCCTGAGAGCGCCCAGTGGGCGGGCTCGGTCGAACTCCGGGCCATGGCTGAAGCCCCTCCTTCTAGAGTCAGTCGAGGCCGTGCCGCTCGACTGGCCGTGGCCGAAGCGAGCTGCCGCCTGGAGAGCGCGGCTGCGACCGTGGCGAGGATCAGCCAGGGACCAGCCGCGACCCACGGCGGCGCGACGCTCACCAGTAAGCCGCCGTCCGTGGAATCTAGCAGCGCGCTGGCGACCCCCGCTGCAGCCCCGGCGATGAACGCGCCAGGGGCGAGGCGGGTGACCGGGCCGGCGGCGAGCACGAGCAGGGCCGCCGCGGCGAGCGCGACACCGCGGGTGGCTGCGGCGCGGACGGGGTCGGGACCGGAGAGGTCGAGGATGTCGGGGAACAGCGGTGCGCGCGCCCGCGCAAGGAACCCGCCGAGGCCGATGCCCAGCAGCCCAGCGACGCCGATCAGCCTGGCTGTCTGCGTTCCTCGGGTGGTCGTGCTGCCGTGGTCCATCGGGCAAGAAGCTAGCCGCACCCATCGGTCGCGAGGGACGGGATTCGCGCGATCCGGTGGGGACTTCGGGGTGTGTGCCGGGCATCCTCCAGCCGTCATGACAGACGCTTCAACGCCGCCGTCACCCGGGGAGACGTCCTTTCCCCGTTCCGAGATTCGAGTCCTCCTCCTGGAGGGAATCAGCCAGACCGCCGCGGAGGCCTTCCGAAGCGCCGGCTACTCGAGGATCGAGGAGGTCCAGGGTGCGCTCGCCGGGGAGGAGCTCCGGAGCGCCCTCGAGGGGGTTCACGTCGTGGGCATCCGCTCTCGAACCCAGCTGGACGAGTCGGCGCTTGAGAGCGCCCGTAAGCTCGTCGCCATTGGGTGCTACTGCATCGGCACGAACCAGGTCGATACGGCCCACGCTCGGCGCCGCGGCGTGCCGGTCTTCAACGCGCCGTATTCCAACACGCGTAGCGTCGCCGAGCTGGTCATCGCCGAGGCGATCATGCTCCTGCGGGGCGTCCCCCAGAAGAACATGTCATGCCACCGTGGCGAGTGGCTGAAGTCCGCGGCGGGCAGCCACGAGGCGCGGGGTAAGACGCTGGGCGTCGTGGGCTACGGCCACATCGGGAGCCAGGTCGGCGTCCTCGCCGAGATGCTCGGTATGCGGGTCATCTATCACGATGTGGTGTCGAGGCTCTCGCTCGGGAACGCCGAGAGCGCAGGCAGCCTCGAGGACCTCCTGCGCCGCTCGGACGTGGTCACCCTGCACGTGCCGGAGCTGCCCTCGACCCGCGACCTCATGGGCGCCAGGGAGCTCGGCTCGATGAAGGACGGCGCGGTGCTCATCAACGCGTCCCGAGGGCAGGTGGTGGACCTCGACGTGCTGCGCGACGAGCTGGAGCAAGGGCGGCTCGCAGGGGCCGCGGTCGACGTCTTCCCCAAGGAGCCCAAGGCGGCCGGCGAGCGGTTCGAATCTCCTCTGGCGGGGCTCGACAACGTCCTCCTCACGCCTCACATCGGGGGCAGCACGGAGGAGGCTCAAGCGGGTATTGGCCGCGAGGTGACCGAGAAGCTCCTGCGCTACAGCGACGACGGGTCGACCCTCTCGGCGGTGGACTTCCCCGAGGTCTCCCTGCCGCCCCACACGGGCGACGCGCGGCTCCTGCATGTCCACGAGAACCGGCCGGGGATCATGAGCGCGGTCACGGACGTCATCGGCCGCAGCAGCGCCAACATCGACGCCCAGTACCTGCAGACCCTCGGGGACGTGGGCTACGTCGTCACGGACGTGGCCGCAGACCGGGGCGCGGCGCGGAGCCTGATGGCGGAGCTGCGCCAGCTCGAGGGGACCCTCCGCACGCGAGTGCTATTCTGAGCGGCGTGCCGCCGATGGAAGAACAAGAGGAGCAAGTCGAGGGAAGCGGGGGGGCCGCGGTGGTCCGCTTCGACGCCCCTGAAGACCTCGCCACACGCGCCATTCGGCGGGAGCTAACGCTCTGGTACGCCGCCAACAAGCGCGACCTGCCCTGGCGGCGAACCCGGGACCCCTACGCCATCTGGGTCAGCGAGGCCATGCTCCAGCAGACCCGCGTGGAGACCGTCAAGGAGTACTGGCCGCGCTTCCTCGAGCGCTTCCCGACCGCGACGGCTCTGGCGTCCGCCAACGAGGAGGCCGTGCTCGAGGCCTGGTCTGGTCTCGGCTACTACCGCCGGGCCCGCTCGCTCCAGGCGGCGGCTCGCGTGATCGCAGAGGAGCACGGAGGGGTGTTCCCGAGGGACCTCGGCGCCGCCCTCGATTTGCCGGGGGTCGGCCCCTACACCGCGGGCGCGGTGGTCTCCATCGCCTATGACGTGCCCGCTCCGCTGGTGGACGGCAACGTGGAGCGAGTCTTCGCGCGGCTGTTTGGGATGGAGGGAGTCCGGGGCTCTGGTCCCCTGGGCCGAGCGTGCTGGGCCGCGGCGGATCACTTCATTGAGCGGCTCGAGGGATTCGTGGCCCCCAGCGTCTGGAACCAGGCGCTGATGGAGCTCGGGGCGCTGATCTGCACTCCTCGGACGCCCCGGTGCGACGAGTGTCCCCTGGCGGGCGCCTGCGTCGCCCGGGCCCGTGGGAACGCGGTGGGCCTCCCGCGGCCCAAGCCGCGCCGGGCGTCCACGGAGGTGGAGCTGGAGATCTACGTCATCGAGCGAGGCGGCCGTTGGCTCCTGGAGCAGCGGCCCGAGGGAGGGCTGATGGGGGGCATGTGGCAGTTCCCAACCATCGAGGTCACCTCGTCCGGTCTCTTCCCTGACGAGCTGGGCCCCGCGCTCTCGGCCTCGCTCGAGCCGGAGCACGACCTGATCGCGCTGACCCACGGGATCACCCACCACCGCATCCGGGCCCGGGTCCGCTCGGCCCGTCTCGCGACGGGAGGCGAGGGGGCGGCGGCCTGGTTCGCGCCCTCCGACGCGGCGGCCCTCGCCCTCACGGGCATGGCGCGCAAGGTGGCGGAGCGGCTCGCCCCGGCGCGCGACCCGCTCTTCGACCAGAGCTGAGGTCGAATCGCCGTTGCTCTTGGGCCAGGGGCGCACAGGCCCGTACCCTTGGCAGGATCCCATGTCGCAGCTGGAAGCCCCCCAAAAGTCACACGGCGTCACCATCGTCGTTCCCGCGTTCGACGAAGAGAACGGTATCGAGGGCGTGGTCGAGCGCCTCACCGCGCTCGACCTCGGCCGACCGACCGAGATCCTCGTGGTCAACGACGGGTCTCGCGACCGGACGGCCGACGTCCTCGCGCGGCTCGAGCCTGCCTGCGAGGCGCTGACCGTCCTGAACCACCGGGCCAACCGAGGCTATGGCGCGGCGCTCAAGACGGGCATCCGGGCGGCGGCTCACCCGATCATCGTGATCACGGACGCGGACGGGACCTACCCGGAGGACCGGATCGTGGACCTGCTCGCGCGCGTCGATGACGGCGCCGAGATGGCGGTCGGCGCGCGGACCGGCGCGGACGTTCACATCCCCTGGCAGCGCCGGCCCGCCAAGCGCATCCTGCGCGGCATCGCGGCCTACCTCGCCGGCGAGCCGATCCCGGACCTGAACTCGGGGCTGCGGGCGATCCGGCGGGACCTGTGCCTGCGCTACGAGTCCATCTTCCCGAACGGATTCAGCTTCACGACCACCATCACCCTCGCCTCGCTCACCAACGGGCATCGGGTGGATTACGTCTCGATCGACTACGCCCAGCGGGCTGGGAGCTCGAAGATCCGGCCCATTCGGGACACCCTCGGCTTCCTCGCCCTGATCATCCGGACGGTCGTCTACTTCAACCCGCTGAAGGTCTTCTATCCGCTCGGGGGCCTCGTGGCTGTGCTGTTCACCGCCTCGCTGGTCTATGACCTCTTCTTCGTGGAGGCCGGACCCAACCTCGGCGACAAGACGGTCCTGCTCTTCGTCGCGCTCGTCCAGACCCTCACTCTCGGCCTCGTGGCAGACCTCATCGACAAGAAGTCTCGTCTCGGCGGTCCCCCGCGCTCATGAGACTCACCAACGCCCTCGTCGTCCTCGGCCTCGTCCTCCTCGCTCCCTTCGCCTCGGCCCAGACCTTCGAGGAGCTGCGAGACCGAGTCATCGCGGAGCGCGACGCCATCGAAGATGGTGAGGTACGTCAGCTCGGGGAGTTCGAGACTCGGGAGGCCATGGAGGCGCTGCTGGCTGCCTACGACCGGTTCGCGAGCCCCTATCGCCGGCGAGAGGTGGTCATCGAACTCAAGCGGTTCGACGACCACGAGGAGTCCTTCCAGCCCGCCCTCGAGAAGCTCATGCAGGTCGCGGTGGAGGAGCCGTCGCTCGAGGTCCGCACGGCGGCCCTCGAGAGCCTCGGCCTCTGCGTTCAGAACGGGCCCAACTTCCTCGCGATCATCGTCGAGTCGAACGCGGACGACAGCATCCGAGAGCGCGCCATGGAGCTGCACGTCCGCCTCAGCGGGGACTCCAGCGACGGGTGGTACCGGAAGATCTACGAGCGCTCCCTGGGCAGCGTCCAGGCGGAGCTGCGAGGCGCGGACTCCAAGAAGCGCAAGGGGCGCCGCCGCCGGGGTGACGAGGAGGAGACGGAGGAGAAGAAGCAGATCATCTGGCCGACCGCGCGCCTACGCGCGACGGCGATGGGGGCGATCATCGAGGCCCTCTCGAGCGAGGACCTGCAGGTCGCCGTCGAGCGGGACCGGAGCGGCGGGGTCCGCCGCGCCGCGCTCGTCGAGCTGGCGCGCCGGAAGGACAAGTCGGCCCTCGAGTACGCCGACACGATCTTTGGCCGCCCCGACTTCCCGCCCCTTGACCGCGAGGTCGCCGCGGACATCCTGCTCGACGAGCAGGGTGCGGAAGTGGCGGGCGAGTTCATCGACGTGGCGCTCAAGGCGCCCACCCCCCAGTCCCTGCGGAACCACCTCGCGGGGCTCCTCGCGGAGCTGAACAACGAGGCCGTCGAGAAGAAGCTCGTCAAGCTGATCGGCAAGGGCAAGACCCAGCAGAAGGTCTTCGCGCTCCACTCGACGGTCAACGTCAAGGACCCCAAGCTGCTCAAGCGAATCCGCAAGGGCCTCCGCGACAAGCAGGAGGAGGTCGTGGTGGCGACGGTGGACGCGCTCATCGCTCGCCGCGACCGAGAGTCGATCGAGGACCTCGAGAAGCTCTTCGAGAAGACCAAGCTCGACGGGGTCCGGGCTGCCTCGCTCCGGGGCCTCTCCGCGCTCTACGACGGGGAGAACGAGTGGGTCGTTCGCCTGAAGGGGCTCACCGCCGCAGAGGACCTCGACATCCGGAACGCCGCGCTGGCGGAGATCTCCCGGCTTGGCCGCCGGAACATGGTCGAGCTCTTCCTCGAGAAGCTCTCCGACGATAACTGGTCTACTCGGCTGATCGCGCTCCGCGCTCTGGAGTCGCGGCGTGACCCCCAGTTGCTGGCGCCGATCATCGCCCGGATGCCCGAGGAGCAGGGGCGCATGGGGATCGAGTTCGGGGACACGCTCTTCCGGCTCACGGGGCAGGCCTTTGGCGCCCGCGCCAGCTCCTGGGAACGCTGGCTCGCCTCCACGCCTGCCGACGAGATCGAGATCGTGCCCGAGGGCGAGCTGGAGAGCATCGTCGCGGCGAGCGACGAGCGGAAGCTGCGCCAGATCTCGAGCGCGGCCTTCTTCGGCGTCCGGATCGAGTCCCACAGGGTGCTCTTCATCCTCGACGTGTCCGGGTCCATGAACGAGCCCATGCGGGCTGAGTACGTGGGCGAGCTTGGCCGCCCGAGGATCGACGTCGCGAAGGAGGAGCTCGCCCAGGCGGTCCAGTCCCTGGACGCCGGGGCGCTCTTCAACATCGCGCCGTTCTCCGGGGGCGTGGATAGCTGGCTTGAGGAGGGGGTCGTCGGCGCCGACGACTACTCCCGCGAGGACGCGCTGGTCTACATTGACCGCCTCGGCGCGGCCGGCGGGACCAACCTCTACGGGAGCCTGGAGTTCGCCTTCGACGACCCGGACGTGGACACGATCTTCATCCTCTCCGACGGCGAGCCGTCGGTCGGGGACATCATCGATCCGCAGCTGATCCGCGAGGCCATCGCGGAGCGCAACGCGACCCGCAACGTCGTGATCAACACCATCGCGTTCGGCGCCGACCTCCAGGTGCTGGAGTGGCTCGCCGAGGACAGCGGTGGCACCCACGTCTCCATCGACTGAGCGGCGCGGGTGAAGGTCTTCCTCTCCCTCGCGGTCGCGCTCGTCGCGCTCGCCCTGCTCTTCGCGTGGGGCGGGGTCGATGCCGGAGATGTGCTCGGGACCCTCGCGGAGGCGGACTTGCGTCTGGTGGCCCTGGCCTTCTTTATTCAGGGGCTGATCTACGTCTTCCGCGCCATCCGTCTGCGCGTCCTGCTGCTCGGGGCCGGTGGCGCCGACGTCTCGCTTCCCGGGCTCACGGCGGCGTCCGCCGCGTGGATCCTCGACAGCCACGTGCTGCCGGCCAAGGTGGGGGAGGCGAGCCTCGTGCTGCACCTCTCGCGGGTGGGCGTCCGGGGGGAGCACGGGCTCATCGGCCTGGTGGTCTCCCGGCTGCTGGACCTCGCGACGCTGCTCCTCGTCCTGGGCGTCGCCTGCTCTGCCATGGCGGCCGCAGGGGAGCACCCGGACCTCCCCTGGCTCCAGTCGCTGGGCCTGTTCGCCATCGCGGCCGCCACGGTCCTCGCGGTGGTGATCTTGAGGGGGGAGCACCTGGTGCGGGTCGGGCGCGGGGTCGCCTTACGCGTGCTGCCCCGGACCCTGGGAGAGCGCTCGGGCCGGTTCCTCTCCCGGGTCGAGGACGCCCTCCGGATCCTCCCGCGCCGCTCGGTGCTGGGAGCGGCGCTCCTGAGCCTGCCGGTCTGGGCCTGCGTGCTCGGGGTCTACGCGGCGCTCGGGGTCGGCGTCGGGCTCGAGGGGCTCGCCGCCGCGGACCTGCTCTTCGGCGCGAGCCTCGCGGTCCTTGGGAGTCTGGTGCCGATCAACGGCTTCCTGGGCTTCGGGATGCTGGACATGGGCTGGGCCTGGGGGTTCGCCGCCATGGGCGTCCCCGAGAGCCACGCGGTCTCCACGGGGCTCGCCTTCCACGCGCTCTACATCGTCGGGGTCGGGATCCTCGGCGCGGTCGGCCACGCGCGGCTCCTCACGTGGAAGCGCTGAGGGGACCGGCTCTGCGGTCCTCCTGAGCGGAGCCCCCTGGCTCGAGCGAGAGCCTCAGCAGGGGCGGAGCCGGCGCCGGGGCCGACCCGGTCACGCCAGGCTCACTTCTGAGTCCCAGGCACCTGTCCGCCTCCCTGGCCCCGCACCAGCAAGTGGCTGGCGCCAGCGTCAAAGGGACCGAAGGCCTCGGGCTCGCCGCCGTCGGGCCAGTGGACGGTCACCGAGTCGATCGTCGCAGCCTCTCCGAGCCCGACGTGGGCGTGGATCTGGTTCGCGGAGCAGAACCCGTAGGCCCCCGTCACCGTCCGCCAGCGGACCTCGTCACCGAAGTCCACGCGAAGCCGCGCCCCGATCACGTCCTGAAGCGGCTGTCCCTCGGGCGTCACCACACGGAAGCCGATCCAGTTGCCCTCCGCGCCGACGTTCCGGAGGACGCGCGTGCGCTCGCCGTTCTCCGAGAGGACGATGTCGATGTCGCCGTCGCCGTCGAGGTCGCCGAGCGCCAACCCGCGGGTGGAGCCGATGTAGGCCTCTTCAACGCCGCCCTGGGGCTTGACCTCCTCGAACTTCGCTCCCCCCAGGCCGCGGAAAAGCTGGTTCGGCTCGGCGTAGGGCTTCTCCGGATCGAACGTCATGGTCCAGCGCTGAACCCGCCCATTCCCGACGTAGAGGTCGAGGTTCCCGTCCTGGTCGAAGTCAGCGACCCCGAGCCCAAAGCCCGTGAACTGGAGGCTCGCCGCATGCAACCCGGCATTCAGCGTGCGATCTCGGAAGACGCCCCTGCGGTTGACGTAGAGCGTGTTGCTCTCTGATCGCAGGTGGGTCATGAGCAGGTCGGGATCTCCGTCATTCTCCAGGTCGAGGACAGCGACGCCCATTCCGGCCTCGACGGCCCCGTTCATGTTGACCGCGCACCCCGAGAGGAGGGATCGATCCTTGAAGGTCCCGTCCTGGCCGTTGATCCAGAGCTGGTTGGCGGTGCCATCGTTCGCGACGTAGACGTCCTGCCAGCCGTCACCGTCGAAGTCGTCCACCACGACGCCGAAGCCATTCCCGAAGGCGGACGAGAGCCCCGCGGCCTCTGAGCGGTCAATGAAGGTCCCGCCGCCTTCGTTCATGAACAGGACGTCCTGAGCCGGGGCGTCGAAGTTGGTCGGATTGCAGTAGTCCAAGCCGCCGCCAGCGCCCGTGCACGGGAGCTCTGCCCCCAGCGACCAGTTCACGTAGTTCGCGATGAAGAGGTCGAGGTCTCCGTCCTGATCAGCGTCGAAGAACGCCGCACTGGCTCCCCACCCCGGGTGCCCGACACCGGCCTCGGTGGTCACATCGGAGAAGGTCCCGTCACCGTTGTTCTGGAGGAGGGCGTTGGGCCCCAGGTTGGTGACGTAGAGGTCGAGATCGCCGTCTTGGTCGTAGTCTCCCACCGCGGCGCCACGGCCGTTCCCCCGGTCTCCGGCGCCCGATCCCTCGGTCACGTCCTCGAATCGCCCTGAACCGTCGTTACGGAACAGCCGGTTCGTGCTCGTGGCGCCGCCCGTCGCGGCCGGGTCGCCGGACTGCAGGCAGTAGACGTCGAGGTCACCGTCACCGTCGTAGTCAATGAGCGCGATTCCCGCTCCAACGCACTCGGGCATCCGGAAACTCTGCTCGTCGTAGGCGACGTGCTCGAAGCCCAGGCCGGACTCTGCGGTCACGTCCTCGAACCAGATTTCGTGGCCCGTGGGTCCGTTGGTGTCGCGCGCCGGCGAGTCTCCCGAGCAGGCGCAAAGGGTCGCGGCGGCGAGCAGGAGCGTGGCCACCTGCGGGCCAGGGGTGGGCGATGTGGAGCACTGGTTGACGCTCATCGGACACCTCGCTTCACCTGCTGGAGCCGTGAGCGGATCTGGATGACACGCGCTTCGCTCGGGTCGATCTCTTCGGCCTCTAGGATCAACCGCTCGGCGTCGGCGAGGCGGCCCGCGGAGAGGTACAGGGCCGCCGCGCTGACGCGGGAGGGGAGGAAGCTCGCGTTCAGGCGGTTCACTTGCTCGAAGGCTGCACAGGCCGCCTCGTCGAGTCCGAGTCGGGTGTTCGCCTCCGCGGCGAGCAAGAACGCGCGCGGGTTCTCCGGTTCGAGTTCGCAGACGCGCGTCGCGCTCTCAAGCGCGCCGGCGGCATCCCGCTGGATCATGCAGATCTCTGCCCGCTCTATCTGCCCACGCGCCTGACCCGGGAGGAGGACCACCGCGTGGTCGATGGCCTTCCTGGCCTCGGCTATGTTGCCGAGGCTCTTCTGGGTGATGGCGAGGTTGAGCCACGCACCGAAGCGGTCGGTTCCTGACGCCGTGAGGTCAGCGAGGAGCAGCTTCGCCTGGTCCCAGTCCTCGAGCTGCATGTAGACCCCCGCGAGGTTGTTCACGACCACCTCGTCATCCGGGTAGTACTCGAGGAGGTGCTCGAGGACGCGGATCGCTCGCGCAGTCTCGCCCTTGCCGCTCAGGCTTGTGGCGTAGGTATTCCGCTGTCCGTACCCCATTCCGAGCTCTTGCAGGCCCACGCCGCTCGCGTGCGGGATCATGATCCGCTCCGCGCCGAGGCCTGCTTCGAGGGCGATCTCTGCCTGGTCGATGCGCCCGAGCGCTCGAAGGGCGAGGCCGTAGGCGTAGAGCGCGGGCTTCAGGTTCGGGGCGGCCTTGAGCGCATTCTCCAGAGGTTCAATGGCCTCCGCAGGGCGGTCGACCGCGACGAGCGCCTCGCCGAGGCTCGCCTCGGCCAGCGGAGCGGCGCCATCAGGTGCCAGGGCCACGGCGGAGCGGAAGCTCGTGAGGGCTCGCTCCATTTCCCCCTGATCCATGTACAGGTATCCGGCGCGGTGGTGGGCGGCCGCGCTCCTGGGCATCTCGTCCAATGCGGTGAGGAGGCGCGCAGACCCCTCTTCGAAGTCGCCCATCGTGATCTTCGCGATGGCGAGTCGGAAGTTCCAGGTCGGATCATCCGGATCGAGGGCAAGGGCGTTGGCGTAGGACCTCGCCGCCTCGGAGGTGAGATGGTTCGCCTCGTACAGGAGCCCGAGGCGCCCGTGCGTCGCGGCGCTCGCCGGCTGGGCCTCGACTCGGGTCAAGTACTCATCGACGGTCACCTTGAGTAGGGGCCCCAGAGAGGCCTCGTCCTGAGGTTGCACCGGGTCGATGGGACCGGGTTGACCGCAGCTCAGGGTCAAGAAGAGGGCCAGACAGGGAAGGCTCTTGCGGGAGGTGGAGATCATTTCTTGGCTCATCCTAAACCTAGCCTGCTGACCAAGAGCGCGACGGGCGAAGCTTGAGTCCTCTGGTGGGGCGAGAATCGTCCGTGGAGCGCGAGCGGCTCAGGAGCTGGACGGGCAGGAGCAGCAGTGGCAGGTGGGTAAGAGATCGCTATCTGGGGCACGTGCCCGGGAGGCCGGCTGTCGCCCCCGAGAATGGGGAGGGGCGTGGCCCGGCGGGTCGGGAGCGTCCACGGAGCGGTCTCCAGGTCGTCGGCGCGGGCCAGATCGAGGTCCTCACGCCCCCGCGGATCCCGTCTCCGGTCCGGGAGGAGCTCCCCGCTCCATCGATCGGGTCATGGCTCGGATACGGTGGACCGCACGATGAACGCCCCTGATCAAGACTGGACCCACCCAGCCTCGCCCGTGGCAGGACCTCGCGGCCGGCGCGTGGGGCTCGTGATCGAGCTCCGAGCGGAGATGGAGGGGCGCTACCGGGCGCTCCACGCGGACCCGTGGGAGGGCGTGCTGCGCCGGATCACCGGCTCCAACATCCGGGACTACTCCATCTACCTGGCGAGGGTCCACGGGCGCCTGCTGCTGTTCAGTCACTTCCGCTACGTGGGGGAGGACTTCGACGCGGACATGGGCCGGATCGCGGAGGACGAGGAGACGCGCCGCTGGTGGCAGGAGACCGAGCCCTGTCAGATGGTCCTGCCGGGCACACCCGATGGGGAGCAGTGGCTGCCCGCGGAGGAGGTCTTCCACCACCCTTGAGGACCGCCGTTCGCCAACAACGAAGCGAGCCCGGCGCCCCTCCCGAGGGGCGCCGGGCTCGTCCGGTCTCGGGGTCAGGCCTCGCTCAGCGGCGCCTGGAGGCCTTGAGCCTCTCGATGGCCGCGCGCGCGTCGCGCTCGGCCGCCGTGCCCTTGTACTTGTCCCGGATCTTCTCGAGCTCCTTCTTGGTCTTCTCGTAGCGCGAGGCCTTCACCTTCCCGGAGGTCAGCTTGGCGACCTTCTCCTGGGCCTTGAGGATCGACTGGGCCTCCTTGTTGCCCTTGAGCTCCGCGAGGATCGCGGTGACCTTCTCGCCGCCGGGCCAGACCTTGACGGCGTCCTCGAGGGACTCGCCGATGGACTGGACCTTCATCCAGTCGCCGGCCTTCGCGGCCTTTTCCATGGTGGAGAGGCGGCCGTCGGCCATGCCGACGACGGCAGCGGCGATGTCGGGGTGCTCCTCTTCGATCTTGGCGGAGGCCTTGATGGCGTCGCCGAGGTTGCCCTTACGCAGGGCCTTGGCGACCTTGCTGCACGACTTGGGCCACTCGTACATCGGCGTCTTCAGCGCGCCCTTGAGGAGCGGCTTCAGGACAGACGCGTTGATGCTCGCGGGGTGCCCCGAGTACGCGATGTTGCCCTGCGCATCGACGACGACCGCCGAGGGGAAGCCGCTCGCGCCGACGGCGCGCATGAGCTTCTTGGAGTGGTCGAAGGCATAGGCGTACTTGGCGCCGTGTTCCTTGATCCAGGGGTCGGTCTGACTCTCACTTTCGCTGGCAACGCCAACGATGGTCAGGCCCTCGCTCTCGAACTCATCCTTGAGCTCGTTGAGGTGAGAGACCTGCCCGCGGCAGGGGCCTCACCAGTACTCGAAGAACTCGATGATGACGACGCGGCCGAACAGGTCCTCGAAGGACTCGGCCTCGGTCTGCTTGAACTTCTCCAGTTCAGGTGTCGGGAGCGGATCACCGACGCCGGCCGCGGGGAGCGGGAGCGCCAGGGAGGCCCCGAGTGCCAGCGCCGGGAGGGCAACAGGCAGGAGGGAGAGGGTGGTCATGGTGGTCTCGTGGGTCGAGATGGGGTCAGCACGCAGCCGCCTTTGCGCCGCGCTCGGTGGATGCACTATGGACTCATGGGTGCATTAAGGGAATGCCCTCATGTTGATCTCTCGCCGCTGAGATTCCCTGGCTCCAGTATGGGCACTCAAGACACCCCCAGGTCGTCCCCGGCCTCGGGGTCGCTTCTCCCCTGGCACTCCGAGACCCATGCTCCAGGCCCTGATCCTCACCCTTGCCGGCGCCACCGCGCCCGCGGCCTCGTTCCCGGCTGGACCCCAGGAAGACGTGCGCCGGCCCAACGTCCTCGTCCTGCTCGCCGACGATCTCGGCTGGATGGACGTGGGCTTCAACAACCCGGGCACCTTCTACGACACGCCGGCCCTCGACCGCCTCGCGGTCCAGGGCGTGCGCCTCACCCATGCGTACGCCGCCTGCCCGGTCTGCAGTCCGACCCGCGCCAGCCTCATGACGGGCCGCCACCCCGCGCGGTTGAACACCACCGATTATTTCGGCGCGCCGCAGCCGGAGGGCATCCTCAAGGCAGCGACCAGGCAGAAGGAGCAGCAGAAGAAGCCTGGCCGGTTCCAGAAGCTCCCGATGCTCCCGGCGTCCTACGTGGACCACCTGCCCCACGCCGAGGTCACCCTCGCGGAGGTCCTTCGAGGCTCGGGCTACGCGACCTTCTTCGCCGGCAAGTGGCACCTCGGCGGAGAGGGCTTCGATCCCACGACCCAGGGCTTTGACGTCAACGTCGCCGGCAACAAGAGGGGCGGCCCCTACGGACCGGGCAAGTACTTCCATCCCTTCGGGATGCCCAACCTGACCTCGAAGGAGGGAGACCACCTCCCCGCGCGGCTCGCGGACGAGGCGATCTCCTTCATCGAAAGTCACGCAGACGAGCCGTGGCTCTGCTACCTGAGCTTCTACTCGGTGCACACGCCCCTGGTGGGGCGGCCAGACCTGGTGGAGCGCTACGAGGAGAAGAAGGCGCGGCTCGGCCTTGAGGCGCGCTGGGGCAAGGAGGGGGAGCGTCGGGTGCGGTTGGTGCAAGAGCACGCGGTGTACGCCGCGATGGTGGCGGCCATGGATGAGGCCGCCGGGCGAGTCCTCGATGCGCTGGACCGCCTCGAACTCGACGACGACACCGTGGTGGTGTTCTTCTCGGACAACGGAGGACTCTCCACGAGCGAGGGGCACCCCACGAGCAACCTCCCGCTGCGCGCGGGCAAGGGCTGGCTCTACGAGGGTGGGATCCGCGAGCCGTGCGTCATCCGCTGGCCCGGCGAGCTCTCACCGGGAACGGTCTACGATCAACCAATGCAGTCCGTGGACCTCCTCCCGACGCTCGCGGCTGCCACGGGCGCACCGCTGCCCAGCGGCGTGACCATGGACGGCCTCGACCTCCTCCCGTCCTTGCGAGGCGGCGAGGCGTTGCCTCGTCGTGATCTCTTCTGGCACTACCCGCACTGGGGGAACCAGGGGGGGGCGCCCGGCGGGGCCCTGCTCTCGGGGCCCTGGAAGTGGGTCGAGCGCTTCGGCCCCGACGGCATCGAGGGGGAGCTCTATCACCTCGTGGATGACCCTGGCGAGGTGGCAGACCAGGCAGAGGCGGACCCTGATCGAGCGGCCGCCATGGGCGCCCGCCTCGCGCGCTGGCGCGCCGAGGTCGGTGCCCGGATGCCCCGCCCCAATCCCTTGCTGGTCTCGAATCCAGAGGAGAGTGACCGCCCGGAGCGATCGGAGGGCGGTCGCTGAGCGTCGAGTTGACTTCGGCGTGCTCGGCGGTTGCACGATCGCGGTCGACTCCTATTCTTCGCCCGGGTGCGGAGCGGTCCCCAGGGACCTGCCCGCCTGCTCATCATCCTCCATCCCAAGCCACCCCTGTCCCTCTCCACCGGGGCATTCCACCCATGGCCTCGTTCGAAGCCGAGCTCGACTCCGAAAGTCACATCGTCCAGGTCGTCGTCACCGAAGATGACGGCAGCGAGCACGATTACCAGTTCGACTTCGACCCCAGCTCCGGCCGCTGGGAGTTCAGCGAGCGCGACCTCCTCGAGCGCGACTTCGGCGAGGAGTGGGTCGAGGAGATGGAAGAGCAGATCGAAGCGCTCATCGCGAAAGGGGTCGAGGCCGCGGGCGGGGGCGAGTGAGCCACCGCGACCCCTTGACGGCTGGGCCGGGCGAGGACGCGGCTGATCGCGCCCCGCGCCGGATCTTCCTCCTCGTCCTCGACTCGCTCGGCGTCGGCGCGATGCCCGACGCCCCCGACTTCGGCGACGCTGGCGCGCACACCCTCGATCACATCTGCGAGGCGGCGGGTGCGCCGGACGCGCCGCGGCTCAGGGCGCTCGGGCTCGGGAACATCGAGGGCGTCGACGCCTTCCCGGCGACTGATTCGCCGGAGGCCGCCTTCGGCAAGATGAGCGAGGCGAGCGCTGGCAAGGACACCACCACGGGGCACTGGGAGATGGCGGGCGTCCCGCTGGACCAGGCCTTCCCGACCTTCCCCGACGGCTTCGACGGGGAGCTCCTGGCCGCGATCGCCGAGCGAACCGGCGTCTCGGGCTGGCTCTGTAACGCGCCGGCTTCGGGTACCACGGTCATCGAGCAGTACGGGCCGGAGCACGTCGAGACGGGCAAGCTCATCGTCTACACGAGCGCCGACTCCGTCCTCCAGATCGCGGCGCACGAGGGCTCCTTCGGGCTCGACCGGCTGCTCGAGGTCTGCGAGGTGGCCCGGGAACTCACCCTGGAGCAGGGCCTCGCGCGGGTCATCGCCCGCCCCTTCGTGGACGCGGCGCCCGGGGCCGCGAACCGCTACGAGCGCACCTACAACCGCCGAGACTTCTCCCTCATCCCCCCGAAGCCGACGGTGCTGGACGGGCTCAAGGCCGCGGGCGTCCCCGTGGTCGGGGTCGGGAAGATCGAGGACATCTTCGCGGGGCACGGGCTGACCCAGGCGGTCCACACCAAGGGCAACGACGACGGCATGGTCCAGACGGGCAGCCTCGTGCGTGACCTCGACCGCGGGCTCGTGTTCCTGAACCTCGTGGACTTCGACATGCTCTTTGGGCACCGGCGGGACCCCGTCGGCTATCGCGGCGCGATCGAGGCCTTCGACCGCGCCCTGGTAGAGATCGAGGGGGGGCGCCGAGTCGATGACCTCTTCATCCTCACCGCCGATCACGGGAACGACCCCACCAACGGCGACCACACCGACCACACCCGTGAGTTCGTCCCGCTGCTGGTCTACGGAGATCGGGTCCGCCGCGGCACGCCCCTCGGCACCCGCACGACCTTCGCCGACATCGGCGCTACGATCGCCGAGGCCTTCGGCGTCCCGCACGACGGTGCCGGCTCCTCGTTCCTCGAGGAGATCCTTGTGCGAGCGGGTGAAGCTTGAGCGCCGCGCCCTTCCGGCTGCGGGAGCTCCTGCGCACCAAGCGGGACGGCGGCGTGCTCAAGGAGGAGGACGCCCACTGGTTCCTGAAGGAGGTCGCCCTCGGCCGGATCGGTGAGGCCGAGCAGGCGGTCCTGCTGTCATCCATCTTCTTCCACGGGATGGAGATGGGCGAGCTCGAGGGTTGGACCCGGGGGATGGTCGCCTCCGGCGAAGTGCTGGACCTCTCGGGCTTCGAGCAGCCCCGGGTGGACAAGCACTCCACGGGCGGCGTGGGGGACAAGGTCTCCCTTCCGCTGGCTCCAGCCCTCGCCGCCGCCGGCTGCATCGTCCCCATGATCTCTGGCCGAGGCCTCGGTCACACGGGAGGCACCCTCGACAAGCTCGAGGCCATCCCTGGCGTCCGGACGGACCTCGACGAGGCGGAGATCCGCCGGGTGCTCGAGGCCGCGGGGTGCGTGATCTGTGCCCAGACCGAGTCGATCGCGCCGGCGGATCGGGTGCTCTACGCCCTGCGCGACCGGGTGGAGCTCGTGGAGTCCCTGCCCCTGATCTCCAGCTCGATCGTCTCCAAGAAGGTGGCGGAGGACATCCACGCCCTCGTCCTCGACGTGAAGGTCGGCACGGGATCGTTCCTGGTCGAGGAGGAGGAGGCGCGGGCGGTCGCCCAGACGATGGTCGACCTCGCCACGGCGGCCGGGGTCCACACGTCGGCCCGGCTCACCCGGATGGGCCAGCCCCTGGGACTGAGCATCGGGCACACGCTCGAGATCGAGGAGTCCATCGCCGTGCTGCAGGGAGAGGGGCCCGCCGATCTGGTGGAGCTCGTCACCCTCTTTGGCGGCGATCTGCTGGCGGCTGCAGGGGTCACGCCTGACGAGGAGGCGGGCCGCAGGGCGATCTCGAAGGTGCTCCAGGACGGCTCTGCCATGGAGCGGTTCGAGCGCATGATCGCTGCCCAGGGGGCGCTGGATCCCCGGGCCCCGCTCGAGCAATCTCCCGACCTCGCGGAGTGGACCGCCCCCCGAGACGGGTACCTGACCTTCCGCAACCTCCGTGACGTGGGGCTCGCGGTGGCGGCCCTTGGCGGGGGGCGAACCAATGCGGAGGATCAGATCGACCACGCGGTCGGTATCGTCTCTCACAAGTTTCGCGGTGAACGGGTCCGGGCCGGTGAAGCGATCGCGACGATCCACCACCGCGCCGGCGTCGGTCTCGAGGAATGCCTGCGCCTGCTCGGCCGGGGGATCTCCCTCGAGCCAGAAGCGATCTCCCCCCAACCGCTCGTCCTGGAGCGCGTGCTCCCCCGGCCCACGACCAGCCCATGACCATCCTTCGCGCTCTGCTCGGCCTCGCCTTCTTCTGCGCCGTGGCCTGGGCCCTCTCCTCCGACCGTCGGCGGGTGAACCTGCGAGTCGTGCTGGGAGGCATCGGTCTTCAGATTGGCCTCGCGCTGCTGATCCTCAAGACCGGGTTCGGCCGCGCCGTGCTCGACAAGCTCTCGATCTTCGCGACCTCGGTCCTGAGCTTCGGACAGGAGGGCGCCCGGATGGTCTTTGGACCGATCCTGACCGGCTTCGGCGTCGACCTCTCGGACGCCCAGGGCCCGAGCTCGATCCAGGTCTTCTCGGACTTCCCCGGGCACCTGCCGACGGAGTCAGTCGCCTACGCCGCGCCGGTGTCCTTCGCCTTCGGCGCGCTCACGACGATCATCTACTTCTCGGCGTTGATGGCGATCCTCTACCACCTGGGGGTCGTGCAGTTCTTCGTCCGGTTGCTGGCGAACGCGATGCGCTACACCCTCCGAGTCTCCGGGGCGGAGTCCCTCGCCATGGCCGCCAACGTGTTCGTCGGCCAGACCGAGGCGCCGCTCGTGGTGAGGCCGTACATCTCGAAGATGACGCGCTCGGAGCTCATGGCGCTG
The DNA here is from genome assembly GCA_938083085.1 of uncultured bacterium. Taxonomy (GTDB): domain Bacteria; phylum Planctomycetota; class UBA1135; order UBA1135; genus Saltatorellus. The sequence continues at coordinate 58,240 of CALLKX010000039.1, read as the reverse complement.
ATGACCGGAGGTTTTGCGACCATCGCCGGGTCGGTGCTCGCCGTCTACATCGGGCTGCTGGGCGAGGAGTTCGCCGGACACCTCCTCGCGGCGAGCTTCATGTCCGCTCCCGCCGCCTTCGTGCTCGCGAAGATCATGGTCCCCGAGACCGAGACGCCGCTGACGGCTGGCGGGGCGGAGCAGGTCGAGGTTGAAGATGACCAGCCCACCAACGTGCTGGACGCTGCCGCGACGGGGACGAGTGACGGCCTCAAGCTGTACCTCAACGTGGTAGCGATGCTCGTGGCGTTCGTCGCGATCGTCGGCCTCATCAACGCTGGCCTGGGGCTGCTGCCCCTCGGCCTCGAGGAGCCCATGACGCTCCAGCGGATCTTCGGCTACATCTTCGCGCCCGTGGCGTGGATGATGGGGATCGAGTGGGGGGACTGCATCGCCTTCGGGAGCCTCCTGGGCACCAAGGTGGCGGTGAACGAGTTCATCGCCTTCAGCGACATGCAGGCGCTCCAGGGAGAGATCTCGAACCGCAGCTACACCATGGCCGCCTATGCCCTGTGTGGGTTCGCCAACTTCGCCTCGGTGGGCATCCAGATCGGCGGCATCGGGTCCCTCGCGGAGGGGCGACGCAAGGACCTCAGCCAGCTCGCGCTGCGCGCCATGCTTGGCGGCGCGATGGCATCCTGGATGACCGCGACCATCGCGGGGATGTTCCTGTGAACGACGGGCTCGCCGTGGACCCGGGCCGCCCGGAGGCCCTCGCAGCGGCGCTCGCCGCGGAGTTGGCCGGGGCGCTCGAGGACGCCGGCGCGGCTCAGCCCCGCCTTGCGCTGGTCCTGGGCTCCGGGCTCGGGGCCTTCGCCGATGGCCTGGAGGGCGCCGTCGCGGTGCCCTTCGAGGCGCTCCCGTCCATGCCTTCGAGCACCGTGCCCGGCCACGCCGGGCGCTTCGTGGCCGGCGTGGTCAGTGGCGTTCAGGTCCTCTGCCAGCAGGGGCGCGTCCACCTCTATGAGGGCCACTGCGCCGAGGTGGTCACGCGGGCGGTGAGGGCGCTCCCGGCGCTCGGCGTCCGTTCCGTTCTGCTGACCAACGCGGCCGGTGGGCTGGCCCCTGGCTGGCCGGTGCCTTGCCTGATGCGAATTCGCGATCACCTCAACATGCAGGGGGTCGTGCCGCCGATCGATGGGCGAGGCCGCCAGGCGCGGGTGTATGACGAGGCGGTGGGGCGTGCCCTGTCGGCGGCAGGGGAGGCCCAGGGCATCGACCTCCGCGAGGGCGTCTACGCCGGACTGGCGGGGCCAACCTACGAGACCGCCGCGGAGATTCGGATGCTCGATCGAGTGGGAGCGCAGGCGGTGGGCATGAGCACCGTCCTTGAGGCCAAGGCGGCGGCGGGTGCCGGGCTGCGGGTCGGAGCAGTGTCGTGCATCACGAACCCAGCGGCCGGGATCGCCGTCGCGCCGCTCCATCACGAGGAGGTGGTGGAGGCTGGCAGGCAGATCGCGGGTGACTTCGCGCGCCTGCTCGGGGCCGCCATCCCCGCCATTGGGGCTCTCTGAGCGGCGCCGAGACCTACACCTCCCTCTCGATTCCCCGGGGCGCCCACGGGAGCAGGCTCGAGACCGGTCCTATGATCTTCGGGTCCGGACCCCTTCCGCTTCCAACCCCGGACCTCCGCTCCGCTCATGTTCACGCAGACCTGGCGCCGCCACTGGGGCCTCGAAGAGGACCCGTTTGTCCAGCAGGACGCCGACAAGGACCCGGTCCTCCCCAGGGTTCCGGCGGAGGCCGTGCACTCGTCCTTTGACCGGCTCTTCGGAGATCCGCGGATGCCGGGGCCAGGTGTGGTCTTCGGCGAGAAGGGCAGCGGCAAGAGCGGGCTCCGGCTGGCCATGCGCAGGCGACTGGAGGGAGACGACTCGGGGGCCTTTGTCGTGGAGTACACGGAGTTCGACGCCTTCCTGAACGAGGCGCGCAAGGCCGATCGGTTGCCGCCCCACGGGGCGAAGACGCCGCGGCGAGTGGTGGAGCGCTTTGGGCTCGCGGATCACTTGGACGCGATCTTGAGCCTGGGTGTGTCTCGGCTCAGTCACGAGATCGTGGACGGCGCCCACCCCGGAGCACGCGGGCTGGTACCCAAGCAGAAGGCGACCCTGTTGGCCCTCGCAGCGCTGTTCTCAAGGAGCGATGAGCTCTCCGGTATTGAGCTGCACGGCGCCCTGCGACGCGCCATCCGGGCGCGCCGGCCGTTGGCCTTCGCGCGGCGCGCGGTGATCCTGGTCTTGACGCTCATCGGCGTGCTCTTCCTTGTCGACGCGCACTTCGATCTACCGCTCGAGCTGGGCGCGATCCCTCGACCGTCGGCCGACATTCAGACCGCGCTGGGGTTCGCGCTGCTGGGCGTGGCTGGCGTGTGGGTCGCAGGTCGGCGCTTCTGGCTCCGTGGCCGCGCGAGCGTGGCGATCCGCGCGATCCGCGTCGTTCCCAGGGACCCCGAGCCCCTCGCGCGTCTGCTGCAGCTCGTGCCCCCGAGCACCCGGCGGGACCTCGCTCTGCCGGACGGCAGCTCGGTCGGTTCACGCCTCGTTCTCTTGCAGCGCTTCATCGCGATCCTGCGGGGGCTCGGCAAGGACAGCTTCTACGTGCTGATGGACCGCGTGGACGAGGCCACCATGCTCTCGGGTCGGGCTGATCTCATGCGCCCGTTCGTCGAGCCGCTGCTGGAGCACCGGCTCCTCCAGTTCGAGGGGCTCGCCCTGAAGCTGTTCCTTCCCATCGAGCTCAGCAGGCTCTACCTCGGTGCGTCCCCGGAGGAGCTGAAGAACATGCGGCTCGACAAGGCGAACACGATCCCTGAGCTGCGCTGGACCGGGCAGGAGCTCGCTCAGGTGGCGACCCAGCGTTTGGTGGCGGTGCGCGACGGCGGCGCGGACGTCGGCTCCCCGGGGTCCAGCCTTCGCGACTACTTCGACGCCGAGATTACCGAGGACGAGCTTCGTGGAACCTTGGCGGAGCTCGGGACGCCGCGCCTTGCGTTTGGCTTCCTGGGGGCGGTGCTGGCGGAGCACGCGCGAGACCTCGCCGATGGGCTCGACTTGGAGAGCCCGGAGTGGCGGGTGCCGCGGCGTCGGTTCGACCTCCTGCGCGCCAGTTGGCTGGATCGTGCTCGCGGCCTCCGGCGAGTTCTCAACTGAGGGCAGGGCATCCCCTGGAGAGGCACTTCTCGCGGTTTTTGAGTCGGAAGCCTGTGCCGTGTCCGACACTACCGACTCAGCCATGCGCTCCCTCCTACCCGCCCTCCGTCACCGCACGCTCTTGAGCGTGCTCCTCGTGGCCATCACCGCCCTGGTGATCACGGTGATCGCGGTCACTCTGCAGCGCGCTGATGAGGCGCCTGAGCCAGAGACGGTGGGCCCGCCGGTCTTCGTCACCGGCGGAACTCCCTCCCTGTAGAGCGGGATCCCAACGCTACGCCAGAGGCAAGGGCCTGGCGCAGAGTCTCTCCGAGGCTCTCCGGGGAGCTGCGATCAGGACGGGGTCCTGAACGAGCTGCGGCGACCGCCCTTGGTGGACAGCCGCCGCAGCGTGAAGCGGTGCAGGGGTTCTGGAGCCCCGCCGCTGTGGCCTGATCGCGAGCGGGTTAGCTCGCGGAGAGCTCGTCTTCTCCGACCCGGTCATCCTCTGGCATCGGCGCCGGAGGGATCTCGATCAGCCCGGGGGCAAAGGGCGCGGCCTCGGTGGCTTGGGCGGCCGCGTTGAGGGCGGCGGGCGCCGGGATCGTCGTGATCCCGCCGTCGATCTGCGGAGCGGTCGGGAGGCCGCCGGAGGGAACGGGCTGGATGAGCCTCTCGGGCTCGGTCTGCCCGTAGGCGGCAGTCAACTCGTCGACTCCGCCGCGGACCTCGCCTGCGCGGGCCTGGAGCGAGGCGATGTGACTGAGCACCTTGCGCCGCTGCATGAGCGAGTCCACGAGGTCCTGCAGGCGGAGCCCGATGGTCTCCTCGCGCGCCTCGAGCCGCTCCGCCATGGCGTCCACGGCGAAGTCGGCGTAGCGCGACACGAGGTGGCGATGGGCGCGCTGGATCGTCTCCACGAAGAAGCGACTCTTGAAGAGGTCGAGTTCGCGCAGGATCGTCCGCCGGCCGTCTTCACCGAGGCGGCGCGTCTTGCGGTCCACTGGGATCCGGGCGGCGGGGTTGGTCTCGCTACCGAAGAGGCGTTCACGGCAACGGGCCTGAGACCGAAAGAGGAGCCAGTCGAGCACGCTTCGCTTGACCGGGACGCGCTTCAGGGCCACGGGCGCCGTGACGTGACCGAGGGCTGAGTCCTTGCTCATGGCGCCCAGGGACTCGAGACCGAGCTCGCCGAGGTCGATGTCCGCGGCGTGAAGGTCGGCGCCGATGTTGCTCGGGAGCAGCAGCCCTGCGGTTCCGGGCTGGACCTCCTCCTCGAGAGTCTCGGCGACAAAGCCTGTCAGCTCGGCCTCGAAGCCTGCGAGCCTGGGGATCAGGTCATCGTGGATCAGCGACTCGAAGCTGGCGTCGGAGAGGAACCACTGGTTCACAAGGCGATCGAGCTCCTTCTCCGTGGCCTTGCTGGCCACGGCCGCCCGCTCACGGATCGAGGGGGCGAGCTTCTCGTCGAGCTCCTGGAAGGCGCTTCGCCAGTCGAAAGCGCGGAGCCGGTGGACGGCGTGGCGGCGTCGCTGTTGGTCCTGGCGCTGGGCGTCGAGCGCGTCCGCGTGCTCCCGCAGAGCGGTGATGGAGTCGTGGCTGCAAACGCCCTCGAGATCCCCGAGGAGGCACGAGGCGCGCCTGAGGCTGTCCCCGAGGAACGCCACGAGGTAGTCCGTGCTGTTGAGGTAATCGGTCAGGTCCTCGAGGAACGCATCGAAGTTCGCCTGACCTCGGACGGGGACCTCCGGGGTTTCCTCGGCCGGCTCGCTCAGCCGGTGGCTCGCGGCGCTGAGGAGGTCCACCGGGTAGATCTTCAGTCGACCGTCGTCGGCGGCGCGCTTCAGGGGCGCGCTCATCGCGAGGTTCTCGAAGGCGTCGATGATCCGGAGCGGGTCTTCCTGCTCGAGGCTGGGCACCAGGCTCCCATCGGGGGAGAGGTCGCTCTTCGTGGTGTCGAGGTTGACGACCAGGAAGATCCGGCTGAAGAGCTCGAGCAGGTCCTCGAACTCCTCGAAGACCTGCTCAAGGAACAGGTTGTCGGACTTCACCACGAAGATGGCGCAGGACGCGGAGTCGCGGAACTCCTTGGTCATGCGGTCGTAGCCAAACTTCATCCGGCTGTAGAGGCCGGGGGTGTCGACGAGGACAGCGCCGGACTGAGCGAGGTCGCCCGCGGGCAGCCGCACATCGACCTTCCGGATCGCGTCCTGGAAGTGACGCGAGGGGTCGAACTCGATCTCCGCCGCCTCGGAGGCACGCAGCTTCGAGGCGAGCTCCTCATGGGCGCCGTTCACGTGCCCGTAGAGGGCCGCGGGGTCGGTGAAGCGTTCCATCTCGCCGCTGTAGCGCGAGACGTAGAACACGCGCTCTTCGGCATGGGAGAGATACACCATGCACGGGTAGGCCGGCAGGCTGGAGACCTCGCTGACATAGGTGCCCGCCAGGGCGTTCATCAGCGTGGACTTGCCACTCTTCAGCGGTCCGAAGAGCAGGACATAAGCCTGCTGCTCGGCGACCTTGTCGACGAGTCCCTGGATGCGGTGTTGAAGGTCGAGGAGGTCGGCTCGTACCTCGGGGATACCGAGATCTCCCTCCGCTTCATTCAGCGCGGCGTTGGCCTCGCTGATGGGCGTGAGGAGGGGTCGGACCGTGGCGTCGAAGGCCTCGCAGAACTGGCTGAGCAGTGTGCGCATGGCAGCGTCCTGTTGGGGTGCGGTGGGGAGGGGGCGTGCGTACCCCCGTCTGGCCCCACTATAAGCACGCAGATGAGGAATCCAAAGGCTGGCGGGACGGTCCGCACCTTCTCGTGCGGTCGCACTACACTCTGCCCACGATGTCCAGCCCCGAGGGACCCTCAGGAAACGACCCGAGCCAGTCGGTACGAGCGATCGCCCGTCGCGCGGCGCGGCGTGCCATGGCCCAGGCCCCGGTCGGCCAGACCCCTGCGGGTTCAGCCTCTACTGAGCGCGTGTCGCTCCCCGGCGCCGTTGCGCTGGAGTCCATGGGGCAGCCAGGGGCCGCGAGCCAGGGCTCCGCGCCTGGGGAATCGGCGGAGCGTGAGCTCGTGGGCGAGGGCCTCGTGCGGGCCGCGGCGGAGGGCTCAGAGCTCGTGATCCCCCCCCGCGCGCGGATCACGCCCATGGCCAGGGACCTTGCTTTCCAGAAGGGCGTCACCTTCGTGACGGGTCGCTCGGCGGAGCCGCTCGCGCCCGTCGCCAGCGTCGCACGCCGCCCCGCGCGTATCGCGGTGGCGAGCGACCACGGCGGCCATGATCTGAAGTCGCAGCTGATCCCGCTCCTCAAGGAGATGGGCGAGCGGCCCGTGGACCTCGGGCCGGACACCGCAGCGGTCTCGGTGGACTACCCAGACTTCGCGAGCCTGGTCGCGCGAGAGGTGTCCGAGGGCAGGGTGGACCTGGGCATCATCGTGGACGGCGCGGGGATCGGCTCCGCGATGGTGGCCAACAAGGTCCCGGGCGTGCTGGCCGCGAACTGCTGGAACGCCGCCTCCGCGCGGAACGCGCGCGAGCACAACCACGCCAACGTGCTCACCCTGGGGTCCGGGCATCTCGACCTCTCCGCGGCGCGCGAGGTGCTCGTGGCGTTTCTCTCCACGGCGGAGGGCGAGGGACGGCACGCCCGGCGCAACGACAAGACGCTCCAGGTGGAGGCCGCGCATCTGCGGACCCGCCAGCTGGCCCGAACCTTCGATGAGGGGCGAGGATGACCCCGCGATTCGATGATTGAACCCACTCAGGACGGCCTGGATCCCACGGCCCTCGAGGACCTCCTCGCCGAGATTGGAGCGCGATTGCTCTCCGGCGAGCGCCTCCACGGGGCCGGCTCCTCGTTCTCACTCCAGGTGGACCTCGCGGCGGCTGCGCGTCCGCTGGTGGCCGCAGGGGCCTGCAGGCTCGGGGTCTGCTCCTCTGCCGCGCCCGGGGACGGGAGCGCCCGCTGTCCTGATCCGTCACGCCTCGGCGATATCGCGAGCTCCATCGACCACACGCTGCTCAAGCCCGACGCCACCCAGGCTGAGGTCGATCAGCTCTGCGCGGAGGCCATCGAGAACCGCTTCGCCTCGGTCTGCGTCAACTCCACCTGGGTCCGCCGTTGCGCGGAGATCCTGGACGGCTCTGGCGTCCTCGTGTGCACGGTCGTGGGCTTTCCCCTCGGGGCAGCGCTCACGGAGGTAAAGAGCTACGAGGCCCGTCGGGCCATCGAGGACGGTGCCTGCGAGGTGGACATGGTCCTCAACGTGGGCGCGATGAAGTCAGGGCACCTCGAGGCCGTTCGCGCGGACGTGGCCGCGGTGGCGGCGACTTGCCACGGGCTGGGTGCACGTTTGAAGGTGATCCTGGAGACCTGCCTTCTGACCAAGGACGAGATCGTGCGGGCCAGCGAGCTCTGCAAGGCTGCCGGCGCCGACTTCGTGAAGACGTCCACCGGCTTCAGCAGCGGTGGTGCGACCGTCGAGGACGTCTCCTTGATGCGGCGCGCCGTCGGGCCGGTGGTCGGCGTCAAGGCGTCGGGCGGCGTCAGGGACGCCGCAGCGGCTCGGGCCATGCTGGAGGCAGGCGCCACTCGGATCGGCGCCTCGGCCTCGGTCGCGATCGCCCAGGGTGCTCCCGCCGCGGCGGGCTCAGGGTACTGAGGGGCCCGGCGAGGGGGCCCGGCGAGGGGGCCCGGCGACTGGAGCCCCGGCGACTGGAGCCCCAGCGACTGGAGCGCCCGCGACTGGGGGCATGCCCTTCGTGAAGTTGGGCCCGCCTGAGACAGGGCCGACCTAGAGAAGCGGATCGTCTGCCGAGGGCGAGACGATCCGGTGAACGAGCAGCTGCTGGGCGATGGCGGCGGCGTCTGACTCCCACTGGTGTACGTGGTGGACGCTCGTGCCCTGGCTCTGGGGCGTGTTCTGGTTGGTTCGATGGTCGACCTCGACCCGGCAGATCCCGTCCATCTCCGCCGCGACCTGGCTCAGGAGGACCACGTCGAGGACACGGTCAGCCAGCGGGCGGCCTGCCGGCTCTTGCAGGACAAACTCCGCGGTGCCCTCTCGGACCCCGTCCTCCTGGATTTCTAGCCTCGAGGCGGGCCTCACGGTGCGTAGAATCGCATCGCAGGGCCCGGATCGCCAGGTGGATCGAGCAAATAGCCCCCTGAGGTGACTCCCGTCCAGTGACCTCAGCCGGAACTCCAGCACCCGGACCCCCGGCGTCTCGAGGTCGGGTCTCGGGGTCCAAACCACCCCTCCTTGATGTTCCTCCAGGGCAAGCGCCCGGCCTCTCCAATAAGAGGGCTCCAGGAGCAGGGGGTGGAGGTTTTTGGCAGGGATCATTGCGCGGGCGAAGCGCAGATCCGGTGTGGTTCGAACGGAAAATCAGGCAACTTTCGAGTCCGGGACTCCTGACCCGCCGGCGCGGCTGTGCCGGCGGAATGCTGGGGGACACGAGCGCCTCGATTCGAGACGAATCAGGGGGGGAGTCTCCAGCCCGTAAGTCTTTCTCGGCTACTGACTAAGCGGCACCGGCGGTTCTGGTCTCAGGGGTGCCCGCTGCCTAGTATCGGTGAGACTCGATCGAATGAGGAGGCGTCGGACCATCGGGTCCTCATCGGAGGACCCATGCGTTGTGCGCCCATGTCGTCAGGGCTTTCTCCCTCTGACGTCCTCACGGACCCTCGTACACCCAGCACATGCGTTCCTACTCCACGCGCCCCGACCGCCGCTCTCCGCTGCGGAGGCTTCGCAACCTCGGCATCGCGCTCACCGCCGGAGCGGCGCTCACTGCAGCTTCCCTGGCCGCCCAGGACGACCCCGCGCCCGAGCCCGCGCCCGAGCCGGCGCCCGAGGCCGCACCGGCTGCGCCTTCACTTCTGTTCCTCCGCGCCAACAAGGTCATCGTGAGTCCAGGCAAGTCCCTGGACAACATGGGCCTGCTCGTCCGCGACGGTCGGATCGTTGCCATGGGCACGGATCTCGCAGCGCCTGAGGGGGTGGAGACCATCGAGGGCGAGGTCATCTGCGCCGCGTTCATCGACCCGTGGTCCGTGGCGGGTGTCGACGCATCCTCTGCGCGCACAGATCGCGTGGACACCGCGAGCCGGGCGACGGACGCGCTCGACCCGTACGGTCAGGACGAGGTGCTCGACGACCTCTTGGAGTCCGGCGTGCTCATGCTGCGCGTCGAGATCGGCAGCGCGGCGGCGGTCTCGGGGGTCGGTGCGGTCATCCGAGCCGACGGCGCCGTCCCGGTCCTCGCGGACGCCGCCATCTCCGCTCGTCTCTACGCCCCAGGCCTCGACCCGGTCTCACGCGTCGGCCAGGTCGACCGGCTCGCCAGCGCCCTCGGTGGCGCGAAGAAGTACGCCGACGACGTGGCGACCTACGAGAGCAACCTGAAGACCTGGGAAGAGGAGATCGCCAAGAAGGAGACCGAGCTCGCCGAGGACTTCAAGAAGGCGAAGAAGTCCCGCGACAAGAAGGTCAAGGAGGCCAAGGAGGAGGGCGAGGAGCTCAAGGAGAAGAAGTACAAGGAGGACAAGCGTCCCCGCCCGCCCAAGTTCGATGCCAAGAAGGCTTCCCTCGCCCGCGCTGTCGGCGGGGAGGTCCCCATGGTCATCCATGTTGAGCAGGCCCTCGAGCTCCGCGAGCTCCTCCGGGTCACGCGTCCGTTCACTCGCATGCGGCTGGTCCTCGCGGGAGGCCGCTCCGCCCTTCTGTTCGCGGATGAGCTCGCCGAGCGTGGCATCCCCGTGATCGTCACTCCTGCTCCCAGCTCGCCCGGCGGTGACGTCGGCGAGATGGACCCCGGCTTCGCCCTCGCCGGTGAGCTGTCCGCGCGTGGTGTGGAGGTGCTCATCGGGTCCGGTGCGACCTCCGCGAGCGCCTCGCGCGACCTTCCGTTGCTCGCCGCCGCGGCGGTCGGGCACGGCCTCGACGAAGACGCCGCCTTCCACGCCATCACCGCGGGCCCCGCCCGTGTCTTCGACCTGCAGTCGAAGGTCGGCTCGGTCCGCCGCGGCCTGCACGCCGATCTGCTCGTTCTCAGCGGGGACCCGCTGTCCAGTTCAACACGCGTCCTCGCGTCCATCTCGGGCGGCAAGGTCGTCCACCAGGCCGGCAACTGATCGCCGTAGCCGGAGCCATCAACATGCTGATTTCATGCCTCATCGCCGCCGCGCCGCTTCTGGGCGCCACGGCCGCGGACGACGCCTTCGCCCTCCGCGCGAGCCACGTGCACGTCGGGGACGGACAGGTCGTCCTGGACGCCTTCGTCGTCGTCGAGGACGGCGTCGTGAAGAGCGTCTCGAACAACGCGCCGCGCGGGGTCCGCGTGGTCGAGGTCGACGGGCACATCGCCCCCGGCTTCATCAGCCTGCGCGAGACCCTCGGCGCGGGCTCGGAGAACGCGGAGCGGACGCGCAAGTCGACGCCCACCGCGGACCTGTCCTTCGCCTTCGATCCCACCAGCCCCAACTGGAAAGGACTGGTAAGCGAGGGCGTCACGACGGTCCTCCTCCCGGCGGGCAACTCGCAGATCGCTGGCGGCCAGGCCGCCATCGTCTCGCCCGCGGCGGGCGAGGTGCTCAAGCGGAACGCCGTGGTCACCCTCGGGCTCTCACGCGCTGCGCTCGGTTCCTCGACGGCGCCCACCAGCTTCGCTGGCCTCTACGCGCACCTCGGCGAGCAGTTCGCCGCCGCTCCTGAGGGGAGCCCCTTGGCCGAGGCCAAGGCGGGCAAGGTCCCTGTCATGATGCGCGCGGTCACTCGCTCAGAGGTCCACCGTGCCCTCGAGTTCGCCGCCGCGCACGGCCTCAAGGGCGCCGTGATCGGCGCGCCCGAGGCCGATGACCTGGTGGACGAACTGAAGGCCTCGGGCCTCGCCGTCGTCTTCGAGAGCAAGGCCGCTCCCGCGAGCTCGAAGGACGTGGTGAAGAGTGCGCTGGCCCTCTCCAAGGCGGAGGTGCCCTTCGCCTTCACCTCGGACGCGGGCAGCCAGGGCCCCCTCGGCATGCGGATGCAGGCCGCTGCGTGCATGCGCGCAGGGCTCGACGCCGGCGCGGCTCTGCGCGCCATGACCGCTGACGCTGCCCGGATCGCGGGCGTCGACGCGACCCACGGGACCATCGCCACCGGACGGGCCGCGGACCTCGTGGTCTGGAGCGGCCCACCCACCGACCTGACCAGCCGCGTCCACTCCGTCTACGCGGGCGGCCACCTCGTTCACTCAGCTCACGCCCACGGAGCCCACCAGTGATGTTCACCAGCCTGATCCTCTCCGCCGCGGCTGCGGCCTCGGGTTCCAGCGTGCCGGCCGACGGCACCAGCTGGACGATCCACGCCGACAAGGTCTACACCTCGACGGGCAAGGTCCACGAGAGCGCCCTCATCGTCGTGGACGGCGGGAAGATCCGCGCAATCACCCCCGGGGTCGAGGCGACCCGCGACGCCCTCAAGGCCGCCGTCGTCACGGCGGGAATGATCGACGCAAGCGCCCGCCTGAACTCGGGGACCGCCTCGGTCGAGCAGTCCAGCGAGGTCACGCCGCTCATCAGCGCCGAGTTCGGCGTCGACCTGTTCTCCCCGGGTTGGGGCCGCCTCGCCCGCACGGGCATCACGAGCGCCTTCATCACACCCCTCAACCAGAACTGCATCGGCGGCATGGGCATGGTGCTCAAGACCGCCGGGGACCGCTCCGTCAAGGGGCGTACGGTCGAGGGTGCGCCGATGATCTGCGGCGCCATCGGCTCCCAGCCGAGCCAGCGCAACAGCTCGGCCTTCGGCCGCCCGACCTCGTTCTTCAACCGGCGCCCCACGACCCGCATGGGTGTGGAGTGGGAGTGGAGAAAGTCGTTCTTCGAGGCTGCCCAGGCGAAGGAGCCGGACGCCTCCCAGAAGGTGCTGCTCGACGCGCTCGCCGGCAAGGTCGGTGTCTTCGTCCAGGCCTGGGCGACCCAGGACATCCGGACCGCCGTCTTCCTCAAGGAGGAGATGGCGCGCGAGGGCTTCGGTGAGATGCGCCTCGTGATCGACGCGGGCGCGGAGGCCTGGCGCGAGCCGGCCATGCTCGTGCGCACCAACACCGCGGTGATCCTGCCGCCGGTCCCTGCCCAGGGGCGCACCACGGACGGCGCGCTCATGTCCGTCGAGTGCGCCCGCGTGCTCCGCGACAACGGGATCTCGTTCGCGCTCTCCGGTCACGGTGGCTCGCGATTGGATCTCCAGGCCGGCCTCGCCATGCGCGGCGGTATCACCCGGGAAGAGGCGCTCCGCGCCGTGACCCTCACCCCCGCCCAGCTGCTCGGCGTCGACGGCAGCGTGGGCTCCGTGGAGGCCGGCAAGGATGCCGACCTCATCCTCTGGAATGGTGAGCCCTTCGAGGCGACCACCCGACCCGTCGGCGTCCTCGTCGGCGGCCACCTGGCCCTCGACCCCCGCTGACCGCGCCCGCGGCGCGATCCCGAACCGAACACGACCCACCGGCCCGCCCTTCGGACCACCCCCTCATCACGATGAAGTCTTCTCTCACCCAACCTCTCCTGGCGCTCGGGGCGACGCTCCTCCTGGCGTCCTCCGCCGCCGCCGCTCCCCAGGTCGACAAGACCGCCATCAAGGCCGGGACCGTCATCACCCTCGCAGGTGAGGCCATTCCGGACGGCGTGATCGTCATCGAGGGGGGCCGCGTGACCGCCGTCGGCGCGGCGAGCGAGGTCCAGATCCCCTGGGACGCGACCGTGATCGATCAGCCGGGTATGGTCGCCTTCCCTGGCTTCGTCGAGGCCCACGCCTCCCGCGGCATCGACCGCCCGAACGAGACCCTCGACGTGGCGCCCTTCCTCGACGTGAAGGACTCGATCGACCCGGTCAACTTCTACTTCGAGGAGGCGCTCCGCCAGGGGATCCTGACCATCAACGTCCAGCAGGGGAACGACACCGTCGTCGCCGGTCAGGGCATGGTGGTCAAGCCCTTTGGGATGACCGTTGAGCAGATGATGGTGAGGCCGCGGTCGGGCGTGAAAATCTCCGCCGCGCCCAAGCGGGGCAAGACCCGGGCCACCCAGGCTCAGGCGCTCCGCGGGGCCTTTGACGACCTCCAACGCTACCTCGAGGAGATGGTCCAGCGGCAGAAGGACGGCGACGACTTCGACCGCCGAGAGGCCCTCTACCAGGGTCGTGAGCTCGAGGGCGAGGCCGCCAAGGGTAAGCCCCTCGCGTGCTCCGGCTGGACTGTCGACGGCTTCGAGCGCGTCCCGCGCGGCGAGGTTGACGAGAAGCGCGAGCCGCTGCTCAGGATCATCGAGGGCAAGCTCCCCGTCATCATGTGGTGCGCCACGCCCATGGACGTGCACGCTGCGCTCCGCGTCGCCGAGGCCAACGGCTTCACCGCGACCATGACGCTGGCCCTCGCGCCGGCCTGCTGGAAGGCCGCTGCCAAGATCAAGGAGTCGGGCTGCAGCGTGATCCTCGCCGGCCTCGAGGACGATGAGCTCGATCCGATCACCGGCGAGTCCATCGAGACCTTCGTCCCCAAGGTGTTCCACGACGCGGGGATCCCCTTCGCGCTGATGTCCACCGGTGACGCGAACCGCTCCCTCTGGTACCAGGCGGCCCGCTGCGTCGCCAACGGGATCCCGCGCGCGGACGCCCTCGCCGCCGTCACCACGACGCCCGCCGCGATACTCGGTCTCGGCGATCGGGTCGGCAAGCTCGCCAACGGGACCGACGGGCACGTTGTGCTCTTCAGCGGCGACCCCCTCGACATCACCTCGGTTGTGGAGCACGTGATCCTCGACGGGGCGCACGTTTACGACCGGAGCAAGGACGTCCGCGTCAAGCAGCTCTTCGACGGCACCCGGCCCCCCGGAACCGCCTCGGACACCTCCGGAGAGGAAGAGTGGCCGGGTGACGGCGACGATCCCGAGGACGACGACGAGACCGAGAACAACGGCTGATCCCTGCGGGCTCAAACCATGCACATGACCCCGAAACTACGAGCCGCCGCCCTGACGCTTGCGGCCCTCACCGCGACCGCCTCGGCCGCGCACCTCGCGAACTTCGCCGCGACCCCCACAGCGGGTGACGCGGTGGTCGTCAAGGCCGGCACCATCCACCTCGTCGAGGTGGGGGAGACCATCCGCGACGGCGCGGTCCTGGTCGAGGACGGCAAGATCGTCGCCATCGGCCCGGCGGATTCCGTCCAGGTGCCCGGCGGAGCCGAGGTCATCGACCACGGTCCCGACGCGGTCATCGTGCCAGGGCTGGTCGCGGTGGACTCGAACTACACGCAGCAGACGGCGGGTCCCCGGACGGCGGACCCGACCCTGCTCGCGATCGACCAGTTCGACCCCTACACGCCGATCGTCTCTGCCCTGAGGAGCGGCATCACCACCGTCTACCTGCCCCCCGCCCGCGGTCGCCTGATCGCCGGCCAGGGAGCGGTCGTCAAGACGGGCGGCGGGAGCGCGGTCAGCGCGGACGAGCGCATCCTCAAGGAGCGCAGCGGACTCCACGGCTCGATCTCCTCGGAGGCGCGCCGGACCCCCGGGTACTGGGAGCCCCCCGTCCCCGCGACGGTGGACGTCGGGCTCGGTGTCCCCAAGCCCCAGCTTCCCACCACGACCATGGGCGCCGTCCTCGCAGTGGACGAGCTGATGGCCCTCGCTGGCGGTGATGACGCCCTGATCGCCGAGTACGGCGCGCAGGCTGGTCCCGCCCTCGCCGAGGCCATGAAGGCTGGCGCCACCTGGCGCATGGGTGCGGAAACCGCCGCAGAGGTCCAGGCCCTGCTGGAGCTCAAGGAGCGTTACGGGATCAACCTCGTGATCGACGGCGCCAGCCGCTCGGCCTCCATGGCTGCGGCCATCGCTGAGGCGGGGGTGCCGGTGATTGCCGGACCGGACTACAACGGCGGCAACAACTTCGGAAAGGGCGCCACGGCGGCCTGGCCTCGCTACGACACCATCTCGCGCCTTGCGGGGGAGGGGGTGCAGGTCGCGATCCGCGCTCCGAAGTCCCTCGGTGCACCGGACCTGCGCTTCGGGGCAGCGCTCGCCATGCGCGGCGGGATGCCCCGCGGCGCCGCCCTCTCTGGTATCACGCTCGAAGCGGCGAAGGTGCTGGGCGTGGCCGACCGGGTCGGGAGCCTGACCCCGGGCAAGGATGCGGACATGGTCGTCATGTCCGGCGATCCCATGTCCCTGAGCTCCAGCGTCCTCGCGACGTACGTCAACGGTGAGATGGTCTGGTCGGCGGAGCTCGCTGGCTCGAAGCGCAAGGGCGCCAAGCCGAACACATCGGTGGTGATCAGCGTCGACGAGCTCTACGTCGGAGATGGCGTCGTCCACACCCCGGGCGAGATCCTCGTGCAGGACGGAAAGATCGCCGAGGTCTCCGCGCGCGTTGGCCGGCCGGCTGGCGCCCGCGTGGTGCGCGGCGCGGCCGCGATGCCGGGAATGATCGACGCCTATGGCTACCTCGGCAACGGCGGCGGACGGCGCGCCTTCTCGACGCGCTTCGACCTGACGCGGATGCTCGAGCCGGGTGACTACGCGGACCGCGAGGTCGCCAAGCGCGGCGTCACCTCCGTCAACCTGACCTCCCCCGACCGGGGGTCCGTGACCCCGTCCATCGTCTACAAGCCGGCGGCCTCGAACTTCGACGGCCTCGTGGTCGATCCTGTCGCCAGCGTGATGCTCCAGTGGGACTCGAGCATCGTCACCCAGTCGGGCGCGAACGTCCGCGGGACGCTCAAGAAGGCCAAGGACTACGTGGCCAAGTGGGACAAGTACGAGGCCGACATGGCCAAGTGGACCCCTCCCGCCCCCGAGCCCGCCGCCGAGGAAGACGACGACGAGGACGAGGAAGAGAAGGGTGACGACGAGGAGAAGAAGGACGAGAAGAAGAAGAAGAAGAAGAAGGAGCGGGACCCCGCCAAGCCGGTGACCGGCGTCTTCGAGGGTTCTTCTCCCAGCGTCGAGGGATCGACGGTTCGCCTCCGATTGCTCGAGGACAGCGAGGGTGCCATCACGGGCTCCCTCCGCGCCTCCTACCTCGATGACCTGTATCCCGTGACGGGCAGCCGCGATGGCTACGACGTGACGCTTCAGGTGGACCTTCTCGAGGGCAGCCTCGCGGTGAGCCTCGCGCAAGTTTTCTCGAACGATCCGCTGCCCAAAGGGGCGAAGAAGAAGTCGAAGGAGGAAGAGGAAGCCGACGCGAAGAAGCCGGTCGAGACCTTCCTGCGCGGCGAGGTCAAGTGGGACGGGGAGCGGGTCGAGACCCTCGACCTGACCAAGGTGTCCGGCGAGTACAAGATCGCCGCCCGCCCGGTCCGAATCCCCGAGAAGGCGGAGCGCACTTCGACGCCGAAGGGCATGCCCAAGAAGCCGTCGATTGATCCGGACCTGGAGCCCCTCCGCCGGGCCATGTCTGGTGGTGCCGCCGTCTTGGTGCGCGTCAACCGCGACGACCAGATCCTCAGCTGCGTCGACACCTTTGAGCAGTACGGGATCCGCCCGATCCTCTTCGAGGCGAACGACGCCAACAAGGTCGCCGATCAGATCGCCGGTCGCGTCAGCGGTGTGCTCGTGCCTCGCTCGCTGATGTCGACGACGGACAGCGCCGGGAACCCGACCAGCCGCCTCGGCCAGCTCGCCGCCGCCGGCATCCCGGTCGCGTTCATGAGTCAGGCCGAGGAGGGTGCCGCCGAGCTTGGCGTCATCGCGGCTCGCGCCGTGGCCATGGGGCTGTCGCCCTCCGCCGCCCTCCGGGCGCTGACCTCGGACGCGGCTCACATGCTCTGCATCGACGACCGAGTTGGGACCATCGAGCCCGGTAAGGACGCTGACATCCTCGTGTTGGACGGCTCGCCCATGGAGATCTCCTCCACCATCGAGCGGGTCTTCGTCAACGGAGAAGAGGTCCGCTGAGTCCCATGCGCGCCGCCCTCATCGCCTGCACCGTCGCTTTCGCGTCGCTCGCCGTCGCCCCCTTGGCGTCCGCCTCCTTTGGGGTGGTCGTGGGGGCTGGGGCCGGGGATAGCGGAGCCGCGGGTGTGGAGCGGGGGCTGGTCGTGCTCTGCGGCAAGGCCCTCGTGCTGCCCATGGAAGGGCAGCAGGTCATCGACAACGCTGCTGTCGTGGTCGAGGACGGGAAGATCGTGAGCGTCTCGCCCCGCGCCGACGTGGATCTGGAGGCGTTGGCCACCACGCACGACGTGCTCGATCGGTCGGGAGACTGGGTCTCCCCGGGCCTGATCGATCTCCACAGCCACGTCGCCGGTCGGAGCTTCTTCACCAACGACCTGAACGACATGGTCTACCTGACCAACCCCGGGATCCGGGCGTTCACGTCCGTGGTGCCCGGGAACTCGGACTTCGTCGTTGGTCGGGCGGCGGGGGTGACGAGCGTCCTCTACATCCCAGGGTCGGGCACGAACATCGGCGGCCACGGGGTCCTCCTGAAGACGGGCTTCGACACCTACGAGCGGATGGAGATCCGGAACCCGGGCTCCCTCAAGCTGGCTCAGGCCGGCAACCCGGAGAGCTACCTCTCAGGGGTCGGACGTTCCTTCATGAACTGGAACACCCGCAACACGATCGAGCGAGGGATCGCCTACGCCAAGCGCTGGGAGGCCTTCAGCAACGGCGACGGGCCGCGCCCGAAGGTCGATCCGATGTGGGAGGTCTTCCGCGACCTCTACTCCAAGCAGACCCAGCTCTCGGCCCACACCCAGATCTACCAGGTCGTCCTGCGCACGGTGCAGATGATCAAGGAGGACCTGGGCCTCGACGTCTACATCGACCACGGCTCCTTCGACGGCTGGCGCGCGGCGCCCTTCGCCGCCAAGGCGGGGGTGCCCGCGATCCTCGGCCCGCGCCAGATCAGCGCGAGCATCAACATCGAGTACCGCCCCGGGTTGTTCATCGTGAACGACAACGACGGCGCCATCTTCGGGATGGCGGCGAAGTACCAGGAGGGCGGCTGCACCCTGATCGGGTTCAACACCGACGCCCCGGTCATCGGCCAGGAGGCGCTGCCCCTGCAGGCCTCCATGGCCGTGCGCTACGGCTTCAAAAACGACGCGGTCGAGCACGTCCGCGGGCTGACCATCATCCCCGCCTTCGCGGCGGGCATTCACGATCGGATCGGGAGCCTCGAGCCCGGCAAGGACGCGGACTTCATCGTCACCTCCGGTGACCCCACCGACCCCCGGACTCAGGTCCACCTCACCTTCCAGGAGGGTGAGCGGGTCTACGACGCCGAGGTGGAGCGGCGCTTCTAAGCGAACACCATGTCTGAACGAAACATCACCCTGCGATCCCTCCTCGCCGGCGCGGCAGTCGCCGCGCTCTCCATGGCTACCGCGGCGGCGGGTGGCAACGACCCGCTGGGCGTGGCCCCGGCGCCTGCGAAGCCCACCGCTGTGGCGAAGCCTGGCGCGGAGGGTGGCCCTGGCCTCGCGATCCGCTCGTCGAAGATCCTCACGGCCGAGTGGCAGGGGCGCTCCGTGGTCAACAACGGTGTCGTCCTCGTGAAGGACGGGCGCATCGAGGCGGTCGGTCCGGCGGCGGAGACGGAGATCCCCGAGGGGTACTCGGTCTACGACGCGGGTGACGACTGGGTCATGCCTGGTCTGGTCGAGCTGCACTGCCACGTGGCGGGTGCCTTCGGCCTGAATGACACCGTCTACCTCACGAACCCGGGCATTCGAGCCTCCAGCGACGTGGTCTCCGGGAACCCGCTGCTGCGGGTCGGCCTCGCGGCAGGTGTCACGACGGTGCTCTACCTCCCTGGATCGGGCACGAACATCGGCGGACAGGGCGTGCTCCTGCGCACCGGCTTCGATGAGTACGAGCGCGCGATCATCCGTGACCCGGGCTCCATGAAGCTCGCCCAGGCGGGCAACCCGGAGCGCTGGATGTTGCGCCCCAACCGCTCGTTCATGAACTGGCACACGCGCAACACGTTCAAGCGCGGCATCGCCTATGCGAAGCAGTGGGAGGCCTACGAGAAGGACGGTGGCGCCAAGCCGACGATCAACCCGCAGTTCGAGATCTTCCGCTCGCTGCGGAAGAACGAGTGCCAGGTCTCCACGCACACCCAGATCTACCAGGTCGCGCTGATGACGCTGACCATGGTGCACGACGAGCTCGGCATCCCGGTCTTCATCGACCACGGCACGTTCGACACCTGGCGCCTCGGCGCTGAGGTCGAGAAGCGTGAGATGTTCGCCATCGTCGGCCCGCGTGGCATCGACGTGCCGACCCGCGGCTTCATCAACTGGTCCGGCTCCAATCCGGAGAAGATCCAGGGCTGCGTCGCCGGCTACCAGGAGATGGGGACCACCCGCATCGGCTTCAACACGGACTCGCCCGTCATCCCGCAGGAGGAGCTCCAGCTCCAGGCCGCCATGGGCGTCCGCTACGGGTTCAACAACGAGAACATGGACGCGGTCCGCGGCCTGACGATCGTCCCGGCCATGGCCTGCGGCCTCGGCGACGCCGTCGGCAGCATCGAGGTCGGGAAGATCGCGGACCTCATCGTCATCACCGGCGACCCGGCTGATCCCCGCAGCTACGTCAAGCATGTCTGGCAGAGCGGCGAGACGGTCTACGACACCAAGGAGGAGCCTCGCCTCTGGTGAGGTGACGGCGGCCCTGCGCCGCCGCTGAAGCGCCCATGATCACCCTCGTCGCCAGCACCTGCGCCCTGCTCTGGACCGCCGCCCCGGCTGTCCAGGGAGAGGCTGTGGTCCTGCGCGCGGCGAAGGCGCTGACCTGCGAGTACGAGGGCCCTGGCTTCATCCTGGACCCTGTCGTGGTCCTGCGCGACGGCGAGATCGAGGCCATCGGTCCTGCCGGCTCCGTGGAGATCCCCGAGGGGGCCGAGGTCATCGACTACGGCGACCGGTGGCTGGCGCCGGGCTTCATAGATCTGCACAGCCACGTGGGCGGTTCGCGCGGCGACATCAACGACATGGTCTACCAGCTCAACTCCGAGCTGCGCGTGTCGCCCGCGGTCATCCCGAACAACTCGGACCTGGAGAAGCCCCTCGCTGCAGGGGTGACGAC
Organism: uncultured bacterium; assembly: GCA_938083085.1. Taxonomy (GTDB): domain Bacteria; phylum Planctomycetota; class UBA1135; order UBA1135; genus Saltatorellus. The sequence continues at coordinate 37,997 of CALLKX010000039.1, read as the reverse complement.
GATCCTCTTCATCCCTGGCTCGGGCACCAACATGGGGGGCACCGGCGTCCTCATGAAGCTCGGGATCGACGGCTACGAAGAGGCGCTGCTGCGCGACCCCGGGTCCCTGAAGATCGCCCAGGGCGACAACCCGACGCGCTGGGGCTACGGCATGGGCCGCATCCTCATGAACTACGGGCTGCGCTTCCGGCTCCGCCGCGGGCAGGCCTATGCCAAGGCGTGGGACGCCTACCTTGAGGGGGAGGGGGACAAGCCTGAGCGTGAGCTCGAGCTGGACATCTTCCGCTTCCTGTATGCCGGCGACACCCAGGTCTCGACCCACACGCAGTACTACCAGCTGGTGCTGATGACGATCACGATGCTGGCGCGGGACTTCGGCCTGCCGACCTACATCGACCACGGGTCCTTCGACAGCTACCTCACCACGCCGCTGGCCAAGGAGTTCGGCGTCGGTGCGATCCTGGGGCCGCGCGAAATCATGGCCCCCCGCCCCCCGCGCTTCGATACGGACGGGCGCATCGAGGGCACCGCCTGGGGCTTTCAGGAGCAGGGCATGGTCGACATCGGGTTCAACACCGACGCGCCCGTCGTCCCTCAGGAAGAGCTCACGACCCAGGCCGCCATGGGGGTCCGCTACGGCCTCCGCAACGACCGGGCCCAGGGCCTCCGAGGCGTCACCATCATCCCCGCGCGGACGTCGGGGATCGCCGACCGAGTCGGCAGTCTCGAGCCGGGTAAGCACGCGGACATCCTCGTCTGCAGCGGCGACCCGATCGATCCCCGGACCCGCTTCGACGCGGTCTGGGTCAACGGTGAGAAGGTCTACGACGCCGAGATCGGGGGCCGGGCATGGTGATGCTGCACTCCATCGCCGCCCTTCTGGCGCCCGCGCTGGCTGCCGCCGGGTCGGCCTCGGCGCCCGCGCCCGACACGGTCGTGCTGCACGTGGGCAAGGTGCTCACCATGAACGCCGCCGACGAGATCCACTCGCCGGGGATGGTCGTGCTCGAGGACGGCAAGATCACCTACGCGGGTCCGGTCGAGGCTCGTGAGGGCGGCCCGGACCCCGTGCTGGCGCTGGACACCTGGGCCGTGCCCGGGTTCGTGGACCTGCACACCCACATCCACAGCGGCGGCTTCGGGGACATCAATGACATGGTCCACGCCGTGAACCCCGAGCTGCGGGCGGCGCCTGCCTACCGCCCGGGCAACGGCGTCATCGAGGTCGGCCGGGCCGGCGGCGTCACGACGCTCTTCGGGATCCCGGGGAGCGGCACGAACATGGGGGGCTTCGGGCTCATCTACAAGTCGCGCTCCACCGGCGGCTTCCAGGCGAGCGTGGTGCGTGATCCGGGCGGCCTCAAGGTGGCCCAGGACTCGAATCCCCAGCGTCGGAACGCCTCCGACGTCGGCGTGACCCGCGCTGGCATGGAGTGGAACCTGCGGGATGTGGCGGACCGCGCGCTGGGCGCCTACCGGCAGGGCCGGCGCGATCCGGCCCTGGAGAACCTCTCGAGGGTGGTCTCTGGGGACCTCCCCGTGCTGATTCACACCGCCGGCAGCGAGGGCGTGGTGAACACCGCGCGCATGTGGAAGGTGAAGTACGGCGCCGTCGCCGTCATCTCCCACGGCAGCTTCGACGGCTGGAAGGTCGCCCCGGCGCTCGCCGCCATCGACATCCCGGTCAACCACGGCCCGCGCACCATCGACTACTACTCGAGCCGCGAGGGACGGATCGTCGGCACCGCTTCGGAGTTCGTCGACGCGGGCGTCCCGCTCTTCTCCCTCAATACGGACTCGGGCGTGATCGCGGAGGAGTACTTCTTCCTCCAGGGCTCCATGAGCGCGCGCTACGGCGCCGACGCTTACCAGATGTTGCGCGCCGTCACGATCCACCCCGCCCTCTCCTTCAACCTTGCCCATCGAGTCGGAAGCCTCGAGGTTGGCAAGGACGCGGACGTCGTCCTCTGGGACGGCGACCCGCTCGACCCCCGCTCCTCCGTGCGCTCCGTCTTCATCGACGGGGACCTCGAGTACGACCGCGACCGCGACGGTCAGCTCTTCTAGCAGAACACCTCTGGACGCCGGCGCAGTGTCGCGCGTCCCGCAGGACCTACCTCACATGATCCTCTCACCCCTCCTCCTCCTCGGTCCGATCGCCGCGGCTCCCGCTGCGCCGGTCCAGGGAGATCTGTTCGTGATCAAGGCCCCCCGCGTCGAACTCGGCGACGGGGAAGTCATGGAGCACGCCGTGATCCTCGTTGAAGACGGCGAGATCGTCACCATGGGCCAGGACCTCCCGATCGAGCGCGGCATCCCCGTGATCGAGCTCGAGGAGGGACAGGTCGTCATGCCTGGCCTCGTGAACCCGTACTCGCGCGTCGGCATGACCGGCGGCGGCTACAACGACTCGCGGCCCCAGGTCATGGCGTCCGCCGAGCTCTACCCGTCGGCCGCCTACGAGGCGTTCCTCGAGAATGGAGTCACCACGGTGGGGCAGTACCCCGCAGGCCAGGGGATCCCCGGCCAGGCCGTGGCGATCCGCCCTGAGGGAGACACCGCGGGCGAGATGGTCGTCGAGGACGGGGTCTACCTGAAGATCGTCATGCGCAACAACAGCAGCGCGAAGCGCAACCTGCGCGATGGCTTCAAGAAGGCGGACGACCACCTCAAGAAGGTGGAGAAGGAGCGCGAGAAGTTCGACAAGGCCCAGGCCAAGGCGAAGAGCGACAAGAAGTCCAAGTCGAAGTCCAAGGCGACCTTCGTCCCGCCCCCCGCCGACCCCCGGGTGCAGCCGTTCTTCGACCTGCGCGAGGGCAAGCTGCGCGCGCTCGTCTCCATCCGGAACGCCGCCAGCTATGAGCACCTCGTCGACGCCATCGGCGACGAGGAGTTTGACTGGAGCCTGCGGATCCCGCTCACCCGGGACATCGACGTCTTCCACGTCGCCGACAAGGTCGGTGAGCGCGGGTGCTTCGTCCTCATGGAGCCCCTGATCACCCTCGTCCCGGGCACGCTGCGGCAGCGCAACCTGCCGGCCGAGTTCGAGCGCGCAGGCGCCAACCTCGTCCTGCTGCCCCGCACGGACACCAAGGCTGGCTTCGAGTCGTTCCTCGAGGACGTCGGCGTGATGATCGGCGCCGGGCTCGACCGCAAGGCCGCCGTCCGCGCCATCACCCACAACCCCGCGACCTTCATGGGGCTCGGCGACCGGCTCGGGAGCCTCTCCGAGGGCAAGCGCGCCAACCTCCTCATCTTCTCCGGCGACCCCTTTCAGCCGGATACCAAGCTCGACGCCGTCATGCTCGACGGCAAGTTCGTCAGCGGGGACATGGACCAGTGATGCACCTCCGAACCAACCAGCAGCGCCGCACCTCGCGGCCCACGTGGCTCCTCATGGCCGCCTCCCTGTTCCTCGCGCCTGCGGTGATGGCGAACGTCACCCTCGACGATGATCCCGCCGAGGAGGCGGAGGTCGAGGAGGACAAGGAGGAGATCCTCGCCCTCGTGGGCGGCGAGATCCACACCGGGCTCGGGGGCGTTCTGCGGGACGCCACCCTCCTGGTCCGCGAGGGCAAGATCGCTGCCTTCGGCTACGACGTGGACGTCCCCGAGGACGCAGAGGTCGTCGACGTCTCCGGGCTGCGGATCTATCCGGGCCTGATCGCCGTCGGCTCCTTCGGGCTCTTCGGCAGCAGCGGCAACCTCGACGACTCCGTCGATCCGTACAACCAGAACATGACCCTCGCCCTGGCGGCGGGCATCACCACTGCCGTCGACGGGAACTCCGTGGCCAAGCTGAAGCGCGGCCACGTCGACGGGCTCGTCGTGAGCAGCTCGGCCTTCGAGTCCCTGAGCTACTCCAACGGCAACCCCCAGGGGCAGCTCAAGGTCGAGAACGACCTCAAGGGCGCCGCGGACTACATCCGCGCCTACCGCGCCTGGGAGCAGGAGAAGAAGTCGAACAAGGAGGCCAAGGAGCCGTCCAAGAAGGGCGTCGATCAGAAGGCGCTGCGGATCCTCCGCGGCGAGATCCGGCCGCGCTTCAACGCGGACGAGCGCACGGACCTGCTGGAGATCGCGCAGCTCGCTCAGCGCTTCGGCTTCCGCCCGATCATCAACGGCTGCCGCGAGGGCTGGACGGTCGCGGATGAGCTCGGACGGGCCGGGGCCACGGCGATCGTGACCCCCCGAACCCGCCGGCCGAAGGACGAGTCCCTGCTCCGCGAGGGCGGGTCGAGCATCGAGAACGCCTCGACCCTCTACAAGCACGGCGTCAACGTCGTCGTCGTCCCGGCCTCCCGCGGCATCTCGCTGGGCGGCATCGTCGGCCAGGACCTCCTGCACCTCCCGGTCGAGGCTGGCTTCGCCATCCGCGGCGGGCTCCCCGAGCTGGCGGGCCTGCGCTCGATCACGATCGAGGCCGCTCGGGTGCTCGGCGTGGACTACCGCATCGGCTCCATCGAGCTTGGCAAGGACGCCGACCTGATCGTCACCGACGGCGACCTGCTTCACTATCAGACCTTTGTCCAGTGGGCGATCGTCGACGGCGAGATCGTCTACGACAAGCAGGCCGAGATGTTCTTCGCGCACATTCGACCGCGTCCGGAGACCGCCCTGGCGCCGGCGGAGAGGATGGACTCTGGTGAAGAGGCGCCGGCGGATGCGCCGGAAGTGGAGCCCGCGGAGGACGCTGGCGAGGAGCCGGTGATCGAGGAGCCTGTGATCGAAGAATCCGGCGGCGAGGAGCCGGAAGCCAACGAGGACCCCGAAGAGTCGGAGGACCCCGAGGAGTCTGAGAACACCGAGCAGACCGCCGGATCGTCCGGCGCCTGACCGACTCCGGTTCCCATGACGCGGCCGGCGTCCTGCACTCCGCGGGACGCCGGCCGCGCGGTGTTAGGGCGGAGGCACCGCGCAGAGGTGAGAGGGGAGCCGTTACACTTCTCCCATGGTCCTCCGCCGCCTCATGCGTTCCTTCGGGACGGGCTCCAAGCCCCCTCGCAACCTCTCCCGAGAAGAGGCGGCCCAGGCCTTCACGGCGATCCTCAGCGGGTCCGAGAGTGATGCGACCGTGGCATCCTTTCTCGTCACCCTGCGCTGGAAGGGGGTCACGACCGAGGAGCTGATGGGGATGGCCATGTCCGCCCGCGCCCAGTCGCGGATCCCGTGCATGGGCATGAGCGGTCTGGTGACCGTCGCGCCCCCTCAGGACGGGCACGACACCATTCCGCCCCTCGAGGTGGCGGCTGGGATCGTGGCGGCCGCCGCGGGCGCGCGCGTGCTGATCGTCTCGGACCGCTGTGTCCCGCCCCGGCGCGGCTTGACGGCGGCGAACGTCCTGGAGGGCCTCGGGCTCTCCATGACCTGGGACTCCACCGAGGCCGAGGACTGGATCACCAAGGCGGGCTTCGCGACCGTCTCCGTGGCCGGGCTCTGCCCGCCGCTCCTCTCGCTCCGCAAGGTCCGCGGCGACATGCTCGTCCGCACGCCTCTCTCCACCCTCGAGAAGCTCATCGCGCCCCCGGGCTCCGCCATGTTGATCGGCGCCCAGCGCGGGCCCGTGCTCGGCGCGGCGGTGGAGGTCCTCAAGGGCCTCGGCCACCGACGGGGCGTGGCGCTCCAGGGGCCCGAAGGCAGCGTCGTCCCGTTCGTCACCAAGAGGACCAGGGGCATCGAGCTGGACGGGAACCACCTGGTCTCGGTCACGGTGGAGCCCGCAGACTTCGGTCTCGAGGACGCGGCAGAGCCGGAGCTCCCGCTCTTCGGCCCAGCCGAGGACGGTCAGGGCTCCTCGGACAACCCTGTCCTCTGCCAGGCGGCCTCGGACCTGGTCTTGAAGGTGCTCGAGGGCGAGCATGGCCCTGCGCGCAAGGCAACCCTGCTCAGCGCGGCGCTCATGCTGAAGGCCTGCGGCCGATGCATGACCATCGCGGAGGGCGTGGACGCTGCGACCAGCGCCCTGGAGTCCGGCGCGGCCCTCGAGCGGGTCGCCCGTCTGCGTTCACTGATCGCGTGACGCTGGAGCCCGAGCAGGAGCAGTCGGGGCTCGCCGCCGTCGACCTGGGCTCCAACTCGTTCCATCTGGTCGTGGCCCGGGAGGTCGACGGTCGGCCGCTCCTCGTGGACAAGCTGCGGGAGCGAGTGGGGCTGGCCGAGGGGCTGAGCGACCGGCAGCTGGACGGCGAGGTCCAGGCTCGCGCGCTCGCGACCCTCGAGCGAATGTCAGAGCGGATCCAAGGCATCCCCCCCGGCCGGATCAGGGCGGTCGGGACGGCGACGTTCAGGAGGCTCCGGGACCGCGGGGCCTTTCTCCGCAAGGCCTCCGAGGCGCTTGGGGTGGACATCGAGGTCATCCCGGGGACCGAGGAGGCCCGCCTGGTCTACCTGGGCGTGGCGCACACCCTCGGGGATGACGACGGCCGGCGGCTCGTCGTGGATATCGGCGGGGCCAGCACCGAGTGCATCCTGGGGCAGCGGTTCGTCTCCTCCCGGGTGGACAGCCTCTCCATGGGCTGCGTCACCTGGAGCCAGCGCTTCTTCCCCGACGGCCTCATGAGGCGCGGGCGCTTCGAGAAGGCTGCCCTCGCGGCCAGGGTCGAGCTCGAGCCCATCGCCGAGCGATACGGCCCCGCTAACTGGGACCACGCGATCGGGTCCAGCGGGACCATCCGCGCCGTGGGGTCGATCCTTGGGGGCAACGGGTGGACGGACGGCGAGGTCACGCGCGCGGGGCTCGATCGGCTACAGGAGCTCCTCGAAGAGGCCCGGCAGACCAGCGAGCTGGACCTGGAGGGGCTCCGCCCCGATCGGCGGGAGGTGATCGCTGGGGGCGTCGCGGTCCTGAGGGGGGTCTTCGACGCCTTCTCGGTAGACGTCATGCGCCCCTCGGGCGGGGCGCTACGGGAGGGGGTCCTCCATGACCTCGTGGGCCGGATCCACCACGAGGACGTCCGCGAGGTCAGCGCCGCGAGCTTCGGGGAGCGGCTCGGACAGGACCCCGCCCACGGGGCCCGGTGTCGAACGTTAGCGGAGGGCCTCTTCGACCAGGTCTCCGCCGCGCTCGGGCTGACGCCGGCGGATCGGCTCCTGCTCGGCTGGGCGGCGCAGCTCCACGACGTCGGCCTCGCCGTGGCCCACTCGGCCTACCACCGGCACGGCGCCTACCTGGTGGAGCACGCCGACCTGGCCGGGTTCTCGACGCGCGACCGGCAGGAGATCGCGGCGCTCATTCGCGGGCAGCGGCGGCGACCGCGGCTTGGCTCGCTGGACGACCTGCCGCGCGACCGCGCCCGGACCGTGTTGAGGCTCCTCCCGCTGCTCCGGATGGCGCTCCGTATGCGGCGTGACCGCTCCGACCGGCCGATCCCGACCCCGACGTTGGTCGCCGAGGAGGGCCGCTTCACCCTCCTCTTCAGCCCGGGGTGGCTCGAAGGCAACCCTCTGACCCGGGCGGACCTCGACCGCGAGAGGCGGCACCTGGCATCCCTTGACCTGACCTTGGAGCTCACCGAGTCGACGTGAGAGCTCACGAGTTCAGCAACGGAGACAGGATGCCCCTCCTGGGGCTGGGGACCTGGAAGTCCGCGCCCGGGGAGGTGGGGGAGGCGGTCTCTGTCGCTCTCGCCCTGGGCTATCGACATCTCGACTGCGCGGCTATCTACGGCAACGAGGAGGAGATCGGCGTCGCACTGCGCCGGGCGTTCGACGAGGGCGTCGTCTCCAGGGACGACCTTTGGATCACCTCGAAGCTGTGGTGCAACCGGCACCGCGAGGAGGAGGTCGAGCTCGGGATCCGTGCCTCGATCGAGGCGCTCGGGGTCGAGTACCTGGATCTCTACCTCGTGCACTGGCCCGTGGCCATTTGCTTCGATGTGGTGCGGCCGAAGGGGCCCGAGGAGTTCCTGTCCCTGGACGAGGTGCCCCTCGAGGAGACCTGGGCGGGAATGACCGCGGCGCTGGAGCTTGGCCTCACCCGGCACATCGGCGTGTCCAACTACAACCTCGAGCGGCTCCGGGCCCACGCGGGGTTCGCGAGCCCGGCGGAGGTCAACCAGGTGGAGCTGCACCCTTACTTGCAGCAGCGCTCCCTCGTGGAGGGAGCGAGAGAGCATGGCGTGCTGACCACGGCCTTCTCACCGCTGGGCTCCATGGACCGCCCGGAGATCATGAAGGGAGACGACGAGCCGCTTCTGATGGAGGACAAGGTGGTCCGCGCCATCGCTAGAGAGCTGGGCGCCTCGCCCGCACAGGTCCTCATCGCCTGGGCCATCCAGAGGGGGACGGCGGTCATCCCGAAGTCGGTCCGCCCCAGCCGCTTGGCGGAGAACCTCGCGGCGGCGAACCTCTCGCTGACGGACGAGCAGATGAAGCGCATGGCGGCCCTGGAGCGTCCCTTCCGGTACGTCACCGGGACCTTCTGGGAGCGCGCCGGAGGCCCGTATCCTGCGTCCGAGCTCTGGAGAGAGTGACCGCGTTCGGCGGCGACGTCCTGCTGCCGTTGGTGCAGGCGTCTCCAGGGAAGCTCGTCCGCCGCCGACAATCACGCGGCCCGGCCAGCTGAGGGACTCAGCGGACCGGGCCGGCGGCGTCGGTGTTGCGACGAGTCCGGGCTCAGAAGACCTCTTCGAGCAGGGCGGCCATGCGCGCCCAGCTATCCTTGTCCGCGCCCTCGTCGTAGCGAAGCGGCAGCCCGAAGCGCTCGCCGCGGGCCGAAGCCCCGGGGTTGGTGAAGGCGTGGATCACGTCCGGGTACGCGATGATCTCGCAGCGCGCGCCGGCGGCCTCCATCTCGGCACGCAGGCCGTCCACGTGCTCCGTGGGGACGAAGGGGTCTGCGGCGCCGGTGCAGACGAGCAGTCGCGGCTGCACGGCCCCAGGAGCCGCAGGGCTGGCGGTCTCCAGCGAGCCATGGAAGCTCACAACCGCAGCGAGGTCGGCGCCCGCTCGCGCCATCTCCAGGGCGATGCCGCCGCCCATGCAGTAGCCGGCGGCGGCGATCCGGCCGCCGTCGACCTCGGCCCTCGAGGCCAGGGCTTCCCTGGCGGCCTCGAAGCGGGCGGAGAGCTGAGCGGGGTCTCCCATGAGCCCGGTCATCAGCGCCCCGGCGGCCTCGGGGTCGTCCGCCTGCTGGCCGTCGCCGTACATGTCGGCGGCGAGGGCAGCGTAGCCGAGGCCCGCCAGCTGGTCGGCGCGGCTGCGAGCGTACTCGTCACAGCCCCACCACTCGTGCAGGACGATGACGCCGGGGACGGGGGTCGAGGTGTCGGCGGGGAGCGCGAGGTAGCTCTTGCAGGAGGTGCCTGCGGCGCTGTAGTCGAGGTCGATGGTCTGGATGTCGCTGGACATGTGCAAGGTGGGGCAGGAGCCGCGCCGTGCGCGGCCGTGATCAGGCGGGACTGACGTCGAGGCGTCGAGGCGCCCGGAGGCATGACAGGGCGCGAGATCTTAGCGGCAGGGCACGACGCTCAAATGGGCCGCAGACTCCGAATCTCGCCTGGGGGGAGATCCGGATCCTCGTCGCTCACTTCGCCGAGGACCCCGAGCCGTCGCATGATCTCCTGCTGGGGATCAAGGTCGCCACCGGTTCGGACGTGGCCACCGTCCGCTTGGAGCTCCCACGCGGCCACGTGGGAGCCGAGGTAGACCAGCAGATCCTCCTCGAGGGCTCGCCGCTTGAGCTCCGGGTCGAGGATCGGGAAGCAGGTCTCCACGCGGCGGTACAGGTTGCGCGACATCCAGTCCGCGCTGGACGCGAACACGGCGCCTCGTCCCCCGTCCTCGAAGTAGAAGAGCCTGGAGTGCTCCAGGAATCGGCCCAGCACCGAGCGGACGCGGATGTTCTCGGAGATGCCCGGGACCCCCGGGCGCACGCAGCACGCTCCGCGCACGATGAGGTCGATCTGGACCCCTGCGGCGCTCGCGTCATAGAGCGCGCGGATCGTGTTGACCTCGGTGAGCGCGTTCATCTTCGCGATGATCCGCGCGGGCTGGCCGGCCCGCGCGTTCTCGGCCTCGAGCCTGATGCGGCGACGCATCTCCTGGCGCAGGGTGAACGGCGCGTCGAGGAGGAGCTGGAGCGGCCGCGTCGCGCCGAGCCCCGTGAGTCGGTGGAAGACCTGGTGGACGTCCTCGGCGATGCGCGGGTCCGCCGTCAGGAAGCCGAGGTCCGTGTACGTCCGCGCGGTCCGGGCGTGGTAGTTGCCGGTCCCCAGGTGGACGTAGCGCACGAGCCCGTCCGGCTCGCGGCGGACGATGAGCGTCATCTTCGAGTGGGTCTTGTAGCCCACGATGCCGTACACGACCTGGGCGCCGACCTCCTGGAGCTGGTTCGCGAGGTCGATATTCTCGGCCTCATCGAAGCGCGCCCGGAGCTCCACGACGGCCACTACCTGCTTCCCGTTGCGGGCCGCCGCCACGAGGGCGGCGACGATCGCGGAGTTGCGCTCGGTGCGGTAGAGCGTCTGCTTGATCGCCAGCACGTCCGGGTCGGAGGCCGCCCTGCGGACGAGATCGATTACCGGGGCGAAGGACTCGTAAGGGTGGTGCACCAGGATGTCCCGCTCCCGGATCGCGGCGAACGGATCCTCGGTCCGTGCGAGCGCCCGCGGGATGCGAGGGGTTAGCGGCGGGTACTTGAGGTCGGGCCGGTCCACCAGGCCGTGGAGCACCTCCAGCCGGCCGACGTTGACGGGGCCGTTGACCCGGTAGACGTCGGCGTCGTCCAGCTCGAAGCGCTGGCGGAGGAGGCGCACGACCTTCTCCGGACAATCGGCGGCGACCTCGAGGCGAACGGCCTCGGCGTACTTGCGCTCGGGGAGCTCGCCCTCGATGGCCTCGAGGATGTTCTCCACCTCCTCATCATCGACCCACAGCTCGCTGTTGCGCGTCACGCGGAACTGGTGGCAGCCCACCACCCGCATTCCGGGGAAGAGCGTCTCCACGTGGGCGTGGATGACCGACGAGAGGAGGACGAAGGCCAGCTCGTCTCCGCGGACGGCCGGAGGGAGAGAGATCAGCCGCGGGAGGGCGCGGGGGACCTGTACGACGCCCAGCCCCGTGTCCCGTGCGAAGGCGTCGTCGCCATCGATGATGACGATGAAGTTGAGGCTCTTGTTGAGGATCTTGGGGAACGGGTGCGAGGGATCGAGCCCCACCGGGGTCAGGATCGGCTCCACCTCCTTGCCGAAGAAGCCGTTGATCCAGGCGGCCTGCTCCGAGGTCCACAGCTGGCGCTTGAGCACATTGATCCCCTCTGCGGCGAGTAGCGGGAACAGGATCCCGTTGAGGACCTCGTACTGTTCGCGCACGAGCTCGGCGGCCTCCAGGGCGATGTCGTCGAGCAGCTGGTGGGTCGAGCGGCCGTCGAACCCGATGCTGCTGGAGCGGAGGGTGAGCCGCTCCTGGTGGGAGGCCTTGCGGACCTCGAAGAACTCGTCGAGGTTGGTGCTCGAGATCGTCAGGAACCGGAGCCGCTCGAGCAGCGGGATGGACTCATCCAGCGCCTGGGCGAGCACCCGTCGGTTGAACTCCAGCAGGCTGAGCTCGCGGTTGATGAAGTGCTCGGGTGCGACCCTCTGCTCGACGATCCCGTGCTCAGCAGCCGCCAGTTCGGAGGCCACGTCACCGTCCGCGTTCGGTGCCTCTTCGCCCGGGCGGGGACCATTCGAGCTGCTGTCGTCGACCATTCCTTCCCTACTCCTCGTCCCCGGCGCCTGGGCGACAGGAGAGAAAGGGGCACCCGCGCGCCGCTCCGCGGCATCTGATTCGAATTGATGCGCTAGGACCGGCGGCGCAGTCGACCCCGGCGGATGACGTCCCCGACCACCCCTGACATGCGTCCGGTGGGGGCGACCTCCAGGGTGAGGCTGAAGTCCTCTGCGACGGCTTCCCAGACCTGGAGCTCCTCCTCGGAGGTGCTGATGACCGCACCTTCCCCCGAAGCGATCATGGCCTCGTCCACGAGCGCTCGCGCCCTGCGGCGCTCGTCCTTGGGGTGCCCGCCGCCCACGGCCTCCGGGGTGCCCTGGCGCTGATAGAGCGCGTCGTGCAGGGCGGGGAAGGCGTCAGGGTCGGTGAGCACGCTGGTCATCCAGACGTGGTCGCACCGCCCGAGCTCGCGGCCGAGCCAGGGCTCGGTCTTGGGGACGGGAAGCGCGGAGCGTCCCTCGACGGAGACGGCGCGCAGGGCGCGAGTCAGCTCCTCCATCTCGACGGAGGGCAGCGCCTTCCAGACGACCTTGCGGCCGAGGAGGATGGTCTCGAACAGCATCGGGGCCAGCTCGGCGACCGCGGCGCCGACGTAGAGCGAGCGCCCGCCGGGCTCGAGCGCCTCTCCGAGGTCGGACGCCACCTTGAGTCCGGCGTCGAGGACGGCGTTGCGGCGCTCCTCATCGAAGAACCCCTTGGCCTCGCCGTCGCAGTAGACCGTGGCGACGAGGTCCCAATTGACCTCCGCGTCCAGCGCCGCGAGCGTGGCGCCGAAGTGTTCGATGTTCCTGTCTGGGGAGCTCATTGGTCGGCCTCCAAGCTGACGCTGCTGTCGGACTCTTCTCCGGGAGCGAGCGGGATCCAACGCACGAGCTTTCGCACCGGCTCGATCTGTGACTCGACGTCCAGGCCCGCTCGCCATCGAAGCCCGCCGGGTCCCTCGTACACGACGCCCTCCTCGAGCGCGCCGCCCTCAAGAGCGAGGTGGTGAGCGATATCGAGCAGGAACCCGAGGACCTCGTAGGGGGGCAGGTCGGGGCGGTCGGGGAAGACCGCCTCGGTGTCCGGGAGCCCGACGAGCCCGAGGCCGATGAGGTCCGCGATCACCGCGCCCTCTCCGCTCTGTGCGAGCCGGCCATTGACCCAGTTCTGCAGGGGCACAGCGCCCTGCTCCTGGGCGGCGGCACGGATATGGCCCATGACGTGGCCGTCGCGCAGGGACTCGCCCCAGGGGAAGAAGAGGCACAGGCTCGCGGGGTCGGCCAGCATGGCCAGCGCCAGGCGCTCGAGCTCCTCGATTTGCGCCTGCGGGGTGCCCGTGCCCTCGGCCATGATCAGGTGGACAAAGCCCTGGTGCGCCTCCGCGGCCAGCGCTCCGCCGGGCCAGACCACGGTCTGGGCCGCGGCGCGCTGGAGAGAGCCGGGGTGCAGCCCAGCCCCGGCGCCGCCGAGCTCCGCGAGGGACTCGGGGTCCATGTCTGGCCAGGGCGCTCCGTAGGTGGAGGCGTGGACCACACCGGCTGGGGTGTCCAGGCGGACGTGGGTGTTCTCCAGGATCACGTCGCTGGTGTCAGGGAGCCGCCGGAAGACCTCGAAGAGGCGCTCCAGCGCCGGTGCCTCTCGGAAGAGCACCGCGGTGACGTGTGTGGGGGTGGCGGTAGGGGTGCCCATGATGATGACGGCGCGGCCTCGTGGGCGGCGCCTTGCGCTTCACTGCTTCTGGCCCTCGCCCTTGGCGAGGACGTGGTATTGACCGGCCGGTCGATCTCCAAACTGCTCCACCGTGCCGTCGGGCCACCGGACCTGGACGTCCGCTGCAATCGCGGCGCCGCCGAGACCGAAGTGAGCCCTGGGGTCGTTGCTGGAGAGGTAGCTGTAGGCGGGGTTGGCCTGTCGGTACTGCCGCTTGCCCTCGTCATCGCGGGCGATGGAGACGGTGGCGCCGTGCACGATGGCGGCCTTCTTGCCCGAGACCGCCTGGAACCCGACCCAGCTTGCAGCCTCACCCTCACGAGGGGCGACGTTCTCGAGCACCTTCACCCCGGCGTCGAGGTCCACGACGACGATGTCCATGTCGCCGTCGCCCTCGAGGTCTCCGAAGGCCGCACCGCGGCTGGTACCGATGAGCGGGTCCGGGGTCGCTCCAGCGGGCTGGGTGAGCTTGAAGGTCACCCGCTTGCCCTTGCGGGTCCCGCGGAAGAGGTGGTTCGGTTCCGCGTAAGCGTCCCCCTGGTCGAAGCGCTCGCCCTCCTTCCAGGCCTGGACCGCGCCGTTGGCGACGTAGAGGTCGAGGGTCCCGTCGAGGTCGAAGTCCTGGAAGCCCATGCCAAAGCCCGTGAACTTCATGCTCACCCCCGCCGTGCCGGTCGTGTTGCTCATGTCACTGAACTTGCCGTTCCTGTTGCGGTAGAAGGTGTTGGTCTCCCGCCTCAGGTGCGTCATGTAGAGGTCGAGGTCGCCGTCCTCGTCGAGGTCGACGAACTGCACGCCCATCCCTGCCTCAGGGGTGCCGTTGCCGTTCAGGCCGCAGCCTGCGCGGATCCCGCGGTCCTCGAAGACGGCCCGCCCGTCATTGACCCAGAGGAGGTTGGTGGTGGCGTCATTGGCGACGTACACATCCAGGTCCCCGTCGAGGTCCGAGTCGCCGACCGCGAGGCCGAGCCCGTTGCCGAAGGCGGCGTCGATCCCCGTGCGCAGGGTCGCGTCGGTGAAGCCGAGCCGACCGAACGTGTAGAAGAGGTCGGCCGAGGGCGCGTTGTAGTTGTTCGGGCTGCAGTAGTCGGGCTCTCCGTAGTAGTTGAAGCACTCGATCTCGATCGCGTCGGACCAGCCGAGGTTGTTCACCACGTACAGGTCGAGTTTCCCGTCGCCGTTGGCATCGAACATCGCGGCGCTGGTGGCCCAGCGAGGATCGCCGACCTTCAGCTTCGCCGTCTTGTCCGTGAAGGTCCCGTCGCCGTTGTTCACGTACATGACGTTCGGCCCGACGTTCGTCACGAAGAGGTCCGTGTCACCGTCGCGATCGAAGTCCCCGCAGGCGGCCCCCATGCCGTACGCGCTGTTGCCGACGCCGGCCTCCTCGGTCACGTCGGTGAAGCGGAGCGGGCCGCCCTCCTCCGTGTCGTTCCTGAAGAGCCGGTTGCCGGGGCGCTCGACGCCCTCTGGAGCGTCGCCCAAGATGCCGCCCTGTACGAGGTAGATGTCGAGGTCGCCGTCGCCGTCGTGGTCCAGCAGGGCGACGCCGCCGCCCATGATCTCGGGGAACCGGTGACGGTCCGTGCGGTCAGCCTGGTGGACGAAGTCGACGCCGGCCTCGGCGCTGACCTCCCGGAACCAGACGGGGGGCGCCGCGGCGTCCTGCGCGGCGGCGGGAGCGGCGGCGGGGGCGAGCAGGGCGAGCAGCGAAGCGGAGGTGATCATCGTCAGGGGGAGGGCAGTGCGGTGGCGCTGGGGCGAACGGCGGGCGGGGCGGGGATCAGGGACGCTCGCCGCCCGCGGTGGGGGCGGGGGTCTTCAGGCGCTCTTGAGCGATGTGCGCCTGGACGGCGGTGACGAACTGGGCGACCTGGGGGTTCCCGGGGCCAGCGGCCTCGAAGTCGGCCAGGACGGTCTGGGCGGCGTCGAGGTCTCCAACGGTCAGGTAGGCCTGGACGCAGAATTGAAGGGCGGAAAGCTGCCCCGCGCCGGCAACGCGGAGGCGCTCGATGTACGGGGGAATCTCGGCGGCGCGTTCATTGGAGATCAGCGCCTGGATCACGGTCGAGAGGGTGGAGGGGTCCCTGGGGACGGTGTCGAGGTGGCGGAGCGCGTAGCGCAGCAGCTCCCGTGGGCGCCCCATCTGCGCGTAGAGGTTGGCGAGCTGGATGTTGAACTCGGGCTCCGTGCAGCCGAGGCGCAGGGCCATCTGGAAGGAGCTGAGGGCGGTCTGGAGGGACTGCCCCATGGCGTTCTGGTCCGTGGCGAAGCTGGCGCTTGTCTGGTGGCTCACGCCCACCCAGTAGTGGAGGGAGCCGACGGTCGGCGCCGCGGCGGCCGCGGCGTTGGCGCTGGTGAGGGCGGACGCGCAGGCCTCCCGTCCCCGCTCCTGGAGTTGGGTGACGACGGCGGGATCGACGGCGACCCCCTGGCTGGCCTGCTGCTGCATGTTGCCGAGCTGGAACTTGATCGAGTCCGCCTCTTGCAGGTCGAGCAGGCAGAGCTGCGTCAGGGTCGAGGGCTCGCCTGGCGAGACCTCGAGGCTGCGGGCGAGCAGCTCGCGGGCGCGCGCGGTGTCACCGCTGCGCTGGGCCACGCGGGCGGCGAGGTTGAGGACCAGGTACTCGTCTCCGCGGCTCTCCATGATCTCCGCGAGGCGCCGGTTGGCCTCCTCGAGATCTCCGGACTGCACGATCATCTCGATGACCATCATCCGCCGGCCGAAGCCGCGCCCATAGGCCGTGAGCCGCGCGGTGTGGGGGCCGGGGGGGAACTCGGGGTAGGCGTTCTCTCCGGCGATCAGCTCGGCCTCGCCCTCCTCGACTTGCCCGAGCTCCAGCAGGGCGAGGCCGAGGGTGTAGTTGGCGTGGCGGTAGCCCGGCGCCAGCTCGAGAGCCTTGCGGCAGAGGCTGGCTGCCTCTTCGGGGCGCTCGAGGTCGAGCAACGTCTGGGCGAGCCCGACGCGGCTCTGCGCGTACCGCACCACCGCCGGCTGGCGCTCCTCGGCCTCGATGGCCCGGCGCCATGCGAGCTCGGCGCCCTCCAGCTCACCGGCGAGGCGGAGGGCGTCGCCGAGGCGGGCCTGGACGACGGGTGTGTTCTTGAAGACCTCGGCGGTCGCCTGCAGGTCCGCGATGGCCGGCTCGAGGTCTCCGGAGGCGAAGCGGCAGATGCCGCGCCGGAACAGCCACTGGGTGCCCTCGCCATCCAGCTGCAGCGATTGGTCGTAGCACTGCTCGGCGAGGGACCAGATCGTGTTGCCCTCGTAGGCGAGCCCCAGCTCGGCCCGAGCCGCGGCGCTTGTCGGGTCGGCGGCGACCCCTGCGAGGAGCTCATCGAGCAGGCGCACGAGCCCGGGATCCATGGCCGAGGTGTCGGCGATGGTGGGCGGGTCTCCCACCTTGGTGGCCGGCTCCTGGGCCTGGGCAGCGCCGCTCCATGCGGTGAGGGCGACCACGGCCGCTCCCTGGATCAATCGGGTGACAGGATTGGGACGCATCATCGAACGGGGCGTGGTGGGAGGACGGCGTGTGGACGTCCCGGCGGGCAGGCCGGTCGCCGTGCGGGCGTGCGACGGGGGGCCCAGGGCGGGCCGGGGTGAGCGGGCTGAACAGCGGGCGGTCAGCCGCCACATTTTACGGGCGCCGGCGGGCGTCCGGGCGAAGCGGGAGGAAGTGACGCGGGGGTTGGCCTCGGGGGGCGCGCCCCGACGTCCCTCAGGACTCCTCGGCGGCGCGGATGGCCTCGACCTCTTCGACCTCGCCGATGACCTCGAGGATGGCCTCAAGAACGATCTCGGGGCGCTCGAGTTGGAGCTGATGCCCGGATCCTTCCACGAGCACGCGTTGGGCCCTCCTCGAGACGTCCAGGAAGGCCTCGCTCTGCTCGACCCAGAGACGGTTGTAGGCCTCGCGCGGAAAGTCAGCGGGGGCATCGGACGCCTGGAGGGTCTCCGTTGCCACGATGGCCCGGACGGGGAGGTCCGGGGTCGCGGCGAGGCCAGAGAGGTAGGCGACATTCCTGGGCTCGCACTCCAGCTCGCTCGCCGCTGCGCGCCGGACCCGTGGCTCGAGCTCGTGCGCGTCCAGCTCGGCGCGCAGGGACGGCGGGAGCGGGAGGTGCCCGTTCGGGGACTGGCGGGAGTTCAACAGCCGGAGAAGCCCGAAGCGTCCGAGCACAGAGGCGAGCCCGATGCCCCAGGCCGAGGGCTTGAGCGGAGCGACCTGCTCCCGGCGGAGGAGGTCGCCGAAGCCCTCATGCATCGGGTCGACGAGCACCAGCGCAGAGGTCTCGAAGGGATACCGGTGGGCGTAGGTGCGGGCGACGCCTGCGCCGGTCCCGTGCCCGACCAGGATCACGGGCCGCCCGGGGCCCAGGCTTTGGAGGAGGTGGTGGAGCTCGCGCGCCAGCGTCTCGACGTCACGAGGCGGAGGTCCGCTCTCGCTCCAGCCGAGCCCGGCGCGGTCATAGACCACCGCCGTCGCCACCTTGCCCAGCTCCTCGGGGAGCCGACCCCAGTGCGTGGACCACGCGCCCTCGTCTGCCTCGAAGACGACCAGGCGCTCTCCGTCCCCGAAGACGCGGGCGTGAAGACCATGCCCGCCGGCGTCGACGACCCGGCCAGGCCGCGGCCAGCGCTTGCCGTCTCTACGGCGGCCCACGGCCTCGACGAGCAGGCCAAGGAACAGGACGGCGGCGGAGAGATAGAGGAAGGTCACGGCGTGCGAGCGGGAAGCGGCGAACCAGTCTACCCCCAAGCAGCCTCTGGTTCTGCCCTGGTGTGGCCGGTCACCTGGCCTGGAGTGGCCGATTGCGTGTGGAGGCGTTCGGTGCTCGAGGCGGCCGCGGGGCGCGGCCAGGTCGAAGTGGGCCTGGGGCGCTGGCGCGTGGCGTCGCGGATCGGTGGCGGATCGGGCTGGGCGGCCCCTGACGCCGGCGCGGCGCTCGAAGGGCGGGTGCGGTCGGGGTGGGGGCCGCAAGCTGAGAAGGCCCCCCCCGCGTCGCCGCGGAGGGGCCTCCTGGTGTCGCCCGGGGGCGTCGAGCGCTCAGTAGTTCTTGGCGAAGAGCACTCGCTGGGCGCTGGGCTCGCCGGTCTTGATGCACTTCCCGGGCTCCACCACGGGGCCTTCACCCTCCAGGGGGACGCACCGGATCGTGGCCTTGGTCGCCTCCTTGATGGCGAGCTCGGTCTCGGTCGTCCCGTCCCAGTGGGCGTAGACGAAGGAGCTCTTCGAGCCCTCGAACGCCGCCACGAAGTCGTCCCAGGAATCCACGAGGTGGGTGTTCTCCTCGCGCATCTTGAGGGCCCGCTCGTAGAGCTCCTCCTGGAAGCGGTCCAGGCGCTTACCGATCTCGATCCCGAGCCCGTCCCAGGGCAGGGTCTCCTTCACGGGGCGGCCGCGCTCGTCGAGCTCGGCGAGGCGCATCTTGCTCATGACGGCGCGCTGCTCGAGATCGCGCGGGCCGATCTCGAGGCGCATGGGGACGCCCTTGCGCTCCCACTCGTAGTACTTCGCGCCGGGCTTCATCCCCGTTCGCTTGTCGACCTCGACCCGCAGGCCATCCTCGCGCAGCTCGGCGCCGATGCGGTCGGCGGCCTCGAGGACCGCGTCGCGCTCCTCGTCCTTGCGGTAGATCGGGACGATCACCACGTGGATCGGCGCGAGTCGCGGCGGGAGCACCAGGCCGTCGTCGTCCGAGTGGGTCATGATCAGTGCGCCGATCATGCGGGTTGACAGGCCCCAGGAGGTCTGCCACACGTACTCGCGCTCACCCTCGGCGTTCTGGAACGTCACGTCGAAGGCCTTGCCGAAGTTCTGGCCCAGGTCGTGGCTGGTGCCTGACTGCAGGGCCTTGCCGTCCTGCATCATGGCCTCGATCGTGAGGGTCTCGAGGGCGCCAGCGAAGCGCTCGTGGGCGCTCTTGACCCCGCGGACGACGGGCATAGCCATCATGTCCCGCGCGAAGTCGCGGTAGACATCGAGCATGCGCGCGACCTCCTCCTTGGCCTCATCGTGGGTGGCGTGCGCGGTGTGCCCTTCCTGCCAGAAGAACTCGCTCGTGCGCAGGAACATGCGCGTACGAAGCTCCCAGCGCATGACGTTGGCCCACTGGTTGATCAGCAGCGGGAGGTCGCGGTGGGAGTCGATCCACTTCCCGAAGAAGTGCCCGATGATGGTCTCCGACGTGGGACGGATGCAGTACGGCTCTTCGAGCTCCTTGCCGCCCGCGTGGGTGACCACCGCGAGTTCAGGCGCGAAGCCCTCCACGTGCTCGGCTTCCTTCTCGAGGAAGCTCATGGGAATGAGCATGGGGAACGCGGCGTTCTTGTGGCCGGTGTCCTTGAAGCGCCGGTCGAGGTCCGCCTGCATCGCCTCCCAGATGGCGTAGCCGTGGGGCTTGATGACCATGCAGCCCTTCACGACGCCCGCCGGCTCCGCGAGGTCTGCGTACTGGATGATGTCCTGATACCACTGCGCGTAGTCTTCGGCGCGGGGTTTGATCTTGGCCTGGGCCACTGGCGTACCTCTCTGGTCGGGTCTCTTGCGCCGGAGGCCCTTTCGGGCGGGGCCTCCCTCGGTCGCTTTGGTGGGCGAGGTTAGCTGGAGCGGCCCTCCGCCGGCGCGGCGCGCCCGTGGAATGTGCTCACGACGAGGCAATCGAGGGCCCGAGCAAGCGAACCCCGGCCCGGCAGGTGGGATGCGGGCGGCCGTAGACTATGCTCCCGCCGCACCCCTGACCGCCGAGACACGATGACCGACCAGAGCCTCACGATCACGCCCGAGATGACGATGGAGCAGATCCTCTCCGTCGCCCCCGCCGCCCAGCGCGCCCTGTTCCAGCGCTACCACGTGGGGGGGTGCTCGGCCTGCGGCTTCCAGCCGTCGGACACCCTGACCCAGGTTGCCAAGGACCACAACATCCTCGACATCAAGGACATGGTCGAGACCATCATCCGCGCCGAGACGATGGACCGCGATCGGCAGGTCAACCCCGACGAGGTCAGGGCGCTCACCGCCGCGTCGGAGGACTTCTCCTTCGTCGACGTGCGCACGCCCGACGAACGGACCGAGGCCCTTGCTGAGGGCGCCGAGGCCCTCGACTACGACGCGTCGGACAAGTACATGTCGCTACCGAAGGACCGTCGGATCGTGTTCATCTGCGCGAACGGAGACCGGAGCCTCGACGTGGCGAGCTACTTCCTCGGTCACGGGTTCGAGAACGTCTTCGCGGTCCGCGGCGGACTCGAGGCGTGGACGGCGAGCCGCTAGAGGCCGGCGTCGAACCAGGGGTCATCGAGGTCCGTGATCTCGATGAGGCCGGAGCCCTTGCGGATTCGAATCGTGCGGGTCTCGCCATCGAAGCCGAGGACGATGGACGCGGTGGTGGCGGAGAGGCCCTTCGGGGTGAAGGACACGCGGTCCCCCTCTGGTGACTGCACCTGCACGACCTGGACGCCCTCGAAGACGGCGTCCGCGGCGAAGATTCGCACGAACGGCCCGTCCTGGTACGGCGAGCTGAGCGGCTTCCCGTCCGCATGCACCCCGCAGTATCCGCTGCCGCCGGCCGGGAACTCCACGGACAGCGGGAGACGGTAGAGGGCGGCACGGTTCTGGACCTCGCGCATGTCCGCGGCCAAGAGGCGCGCGGCGCTGTCGAGGGTTACCTCGGGTCGCGCGAAGTAAGCCGGGATGCCGACGCTCGCCGTGATGGTCAGCAGGGCGAGGATGATCAGCAGCTCCAGGACCGTGAAGCCGCTTGGCGTGGGATTCTGGGTGCGGTGAGGCTTGGCCATGGCAGGCGGCCCGCTTAGCGGACCGAATGACGACTCATCGGCTCGCGGGACGGCCCACCTTGAGCGGAGCACTGGAGCCCTGGTGAGGTCTCCTGGCGAGGGGGATCGGCGGGGCTCAAGGCCCAGGGGGGCGACGACGGGCGGCGCCTCGGTGCCGGGCCACCCGGCGGATCGGGCCCAGCATGCAGGAGCTCAGCCAGTCGCGGTTCGATAAGCAGGGTCTGAGCAGACCGGAGTCTCTGCCAGCGAGGTCTCAGCGGGCCGGGCTTCAGCTGGGCAGCCCCGGGGAGGACGCCGTACCCGACCGGGCCGCTCAGGAAGCGGCGATCAGAGCCTCGAGCGCTTCGACCAGCTCTTCGGGCTCCACTGGCTTCACGAGACAGCGCTCCCCCTGAAACTCGGCCGGGAGGGCCACCGCTGCGTCATGCCCGGTCATGAACACGAAGGGGATCCCTCGCTCGCTGAGCCGGGTGGCCGTCGGAGTCGACAGGGTGTCCCCGAGGTCGAGGTCGAGCACGGCTGCTTGAAACGTCTCCGCGTCGATCGCTTCCATGGCAGCCGCGTTCGTCGAGAAAGGACCGACCACGGTCCAGCCGAACGTGCCGAGGGCGAACGTGATCGCCTCGGCGAGGACGGGGTTGTCCTCGACGACGAGTACTGAGTGGAGGACCATGATTCAGCGGATCAGCGCGGGCGAGACCCCTCAAGGGCTTGCGCCGTCGGTGATCCAACCATGCGAGAGAAGCTATCGAATCACGGCCATTCCTGCTTCTGCTACTCCATATCCTCGGCTTCGAACCTGGGACAGGGGCCCCAGGGAGGTATGGCGGAAGAGATCCAAAAAGGCGCGCGGAGCGGAGGGCCGCGCCCAGGGCGTCTGGGTGCCATTGCGCTGCTCCTGCTACTCGCGGCGCTGATCAAGCTGACGCTGATCGCAATGCCGCCGGAAGAGATCTCCCCGGGCGGCCTCCCTGATACCGAGGAGTGGCGCCGGGGGATGGCCGCTCAGGAGTGGGTGGACGGTCCGCTCGTACCGTACCTGGACTATCAGCAGGGGCACTTCCAGGGGGGCACGCTCCTCACCATCGGACTCGACGCGGTGAGCTTCGCAGTGTTCGGCGGGTCGCCGCTGACCATGCGGCTGCCCAACCTGCTCTACGACTGGGCCACCATCGCCTTCCTGTTCCTGCTCGTGGACCGGCTCTTCTCGCGCCGCGCTGCGTGGATCGCAGGGCTCTTCGCCTGCGTGCCTGCGCCTGGATACGCGATGGTCGGCGCGCTCGCGTGGGCCTCCCACGTGGAGGCCAACGCGTTTGCCATGGCGGTGCTGTGGTTCTGGAGCCTCCACGCCTTCCGGCCGGAGCGGCGCCTCTCCGGAGCGTTCGGCGTGGGCGTGGCGGCCGGGCTGGCGCTCTGGTTTCACTACGGCCTCGCCTTGTGGCTCGCGGTCATGCTGCTGGTTGAACTCCTCCGGGACCGAAGGGCCCTGCTGAGAGCTGACATGGGCGTGCGCGTCACGGGTGTCCTCGTCGGTCTCTGCCCCTGGTGGATCTACAACTTGACCCATGACTGGCAGGGGCTCGGCGTCTACGGCAAGTCCGCGGCGGGCCACTTTCAGAGCTCGCTGGCCGGGGTCGTAGGCGCCTTCGGAGCGCTCATCACCGAGTACCTCCCGCACTCGATCTTCCTCCCAGAACTCGCGGGTGCCGGCCGGGTGATCGAGTTCGTGCTCCTCTCCCTTGCGTTGTTCGCGTGGGCCGCCGTGTCGCTCGGAGCCTTCCGTGCGCTCGTACGCGAGCGGGAGGTTCGCCCGGAGCTTGCCCTCGCCCTGTATCCGCTGCTCTGGGTCCTGAGCTATGTCCTGGGGACGTTCCAGGGCCAGCCCATGAAGGGCGTCAACGGTTACCGCTACATGCTCCCGCTTTACCCTGTGGCGTGGATCAGCCTCGGCGTCTGGCTCTCGCGTTGGCGACCCGCGCCAGCCTGGTCCGTCACGGGCCTGATGCTCGTGACCCTCGGGGCGTGCACGGCCACGTACCTGCGGCCGGATCGTGCACACCTCAACGCGACGGCGCCGGGGCACCTCGTGGAGAGCGTGGGGGGCTTTCTCTTTGAGCGCGCCGGGGACGATCCGGAGCGGTTGGTGGAGGCCATGAACAGGGCCATCGCGCTCCGCCCTGATCTCGAAGCGGACATCGTCCTGTTCACCCTCTCGGGCCGGCTGAAGTATGGGTCGACCATGGCGCCGCCTCCTGAAATGCCATCCGGGCCCAATCGGGCCCGGATTGAGGCAAGGATCATCGGCTTCGGAGAGTCGCTCACGGCTCTTGAGGAGGCCGCTCCTGAGCGCTTCAAGCCCTACTTCTCTGCCCTTCGGCCAGGCGAGCGCCCCTTTGCCTGGGTGGACCGCAGCCAATTCTGGAACCAGTGGCAATCACGAGGGGCAAAACGGCCGAAAGATGCCTATGCCCATTGAGGGTCCCTGAGGTCGGGTTTACCCTTAGGGCAATCCCCTTCGGGTCCGACCAATGTCTAGTTCAACTCTTAGAGACGCGCTCCGCACCCGTGAGGTCGGCCTGCGCACCCGCCTGCACTTCTCGGTGTACGCGAACAAGGTTGGATTCAGGCTCCTCAAGGGGCACAGGAAGCTCGCTCACTGGGGCGCGCGCAGAGCGCGGGCTGCGGCGGGCAAGGCGCTCATCGAGCGCACGGGCTGCCCGGTCAAGATTGACCCGGAGCTGGGATACCGCTGGATCGAGCCCGGTGAACTGCCGGGCATGGATGCCCTCATCAACTCGTGCGACGGCGTGGTCGAGGGAGCTCGACCTCACCTTCCGCGGCTCGGGGCCGAGGCCCCGGGGAGGTATCGGATCGCGTTCGATCTGCTGGGCGACGACGGGCTCGACCAGCGTCCGGAGCTGGTGGACGCGATGGTCTCAGATGAGCTCCTCGCCTGCGCCTCGGATTACCTCGGCGGCGTCCCGCTGCTGCGCCGCGTCGCGGTCGGTCACTCGCCGGGTCATGAGGAGCCGCAGGGGACGACCTGGGCTGGGAGTCAGCTCTTCCACTTCGATGGCGAGGATGATCGGCAGATCAAGGTCTTCGTGCTCCTCACGGATGTTGAGGATGAACGAGACGGCCCGCTGACCTTTCTCCCTGCTGCAGCGTCCCGCGATGCCGTCAAGAAACTCGGCGGGCGCCCGGTGGGGCCTGTTGGGTCCTACATGCGTGCGGGCCCTTACTCGGACGAAGCGGTTCGTGAGGTCGTGAACCCCGCGGACCTGGTCACCATGACGGGGAAGCGCGGCCGGGTGCTCCTGCTCGACACCTCGACCACGCTGCATCAGGGGAGTCGCGTTCACCATGGGCACGAGCGCACCGTCTTCATGGGTGTCCTCCAGCGCTTCGATCTCGTCCACGAGACGCCCTTCAACTGGATCGACCCGAGTCGCTTCGCGGACGGCTCAGCCCAGGCCCTGGCGCTCACTCCGCCGCGCCCTATCCAGCGGAACTTCTTCTTCCCGGATCCGCTCGCGGAGTCTTCCGCGACAGCGCGCCGCGGCGCCGGCTCCGGGCCTGAAGAAATTGAAGTCGAACGCGCGGCTGCCGCCTGAATAGACGGCGAGTCTGGCCTAGGCTTGCTGCATGACCCCTGCAGATTCCCTCGCCGCCCCCCTCGCCGCCCCCCTCGTCGACACGGTCGCGTCCGCGGACTCGGTCACGGTCGCCCGCGCCAAGGCCGAGCTCGCATCACACCGCTGCGCGAAGTCCTTGCGCTCGCCCGCCGCGCTCCGGAACTTCATGGAGCACCACGTGATGTGTGTGCTGGACTTCATGTCCATCGTGAAGAGCCTCCAGAGGGACCTCACCAGCGTCGGCCCTGTCTGGACGCCTCCCCTCGACCGAGAGGGGGCGAGGTTCATCAACGAGATCGTCCTCGACGAGGAGTCGGACGCGGAGTTTGGTGAACACGCCCTGAGCCACTACGAGTGGTACCTCGCGGCCATGGAGCAGGTCGGCGCCGACACGCTGCCGATTCGTGGTGTCACGGAACGTCTCCGCCAGGGCGAGGCGCCCCTCGAGGTGCTCACGGACTGCGGCCTGCCCGGCGCGGCGGTTCGTTTCGGGAGGCGGACGTTCGAGCTGCTCGAGGGGCCGCTGCACGTGCGCGCTTCGATCTTCTTCCACGGCCGAGAAGACGTGATCCCGCAGCTCTTCATCCCCATCGTCGATGAGCTCTCCGCGGAGGGCACCGACTGCTCCCTCTTCAAGCGCTACCTCGAGCGCCACATCGAGGCCGACGGGGAGCACCACGGCCCCCTCGCGCGGCGGATCCTCGGCCGCATCTTGGCCGGTGACCCCCGCAAGGAGCGAGAGGCCCGTGAGGCCGCCGAGAAGGCCCTCGAGGCGCGGCGGGCCCTCTGGGACGCCCTCGCTGCGATGGTCTGAGGACCGGCGGCCGTTGAGGCTGCGACGGGGAAGGCGACCCGGAGGAGCCAGCGCAGAGGAGCCAGCGCAGAGGAACCAGCGCAGAGGAACCCGCGCCATGGTCGTCTCGTGTTCAGGACATCAGCCGGAACTCCGCTGCGAGGGCGTCGCGGACGGCCGCTCCCTCCTCTCGCGCGCCGCGGAAGCGGAACACCGGGACCCAGCGCTCGCCCACCCTGGCGGTGAGGGCGTGGTCGAACTGGGGGACCCCATTCACGGCGACGTCCGTGTCGGGTGAGCTGAGGCGCAGGGACTCCACCTGGCCGATCGGGATGCCCTCCTGGTCCGCGGGAAAGGCGAAGGTCCCGAGGCGCCGGTCCACGTTCAGGTACCGCGCGGGGTCTCGGTCGCGCCCGCGGCTCCAGTGCGTCACCGCGGCGGCGCCGAGCGCGCAACTCGCGAGCAGCGGCATGGTCCACGCGCCGGCGCCCATGATCCCGAAGGTGAGGCTGATGGGGAAGATGCTCAGGAAGGCGAGCCCCCCGAACGCGACCAGGGAGACCTCCCAGGGCGCGAGCCGGGGCTTGCGGAGGACGAGTCGATCCCGCCGATCCACCGCCACGAGCTCACGGTAGCGACGGTCGCTGCGGCGCGGTCGGCGCGCGGTGAGCGCGCGTAGGGCGCGCCCGAGCAGCAGGACCCCGATACAGTGGAAGGGCGTGAGGAAGACCGCGACGAACGCCGGGAACGACGCACCGCTCACGTCCACCACGGCCTCCTCGGGGTCTGCTGGATCAACGCGCGCGGTGATGACCTCGCCCTCGGGGTGGCGACGGACGACGCCGCGAGCGTGGTCCGCGTCACTCGCGCTCATGGCTCCGAAGGCGTACCTGTCGGACGTGTACTCGAGTCCCTCGAAGCGGTACTGGAACGTCACCGTTGGCTTGAAGGTCGTCCCGTCGCTCGAGCGGTGCCGTTCGACCGCTGAGGAGACCACCACGGCCTCCACGGGGATCCACTCGCGGCGGGCTCGACGCTCCTGCAGGAGTTGGAGCGCGAGCATCGAGTCCACGCCGAGGAGGACCCCGTTCCAGAACAGGGCCATGACCAGCAGGAGCCAGCCGCGGCGGCGTTGGAGCTCAGCTCGCGCCACGTCGCCCTCGCTCCGCGGCCATGGGGTGTTCCGAGCCACGCCCGATCGCCGCTCGGATCCGGCTCTGTGCTGGGGGTCGGCCCACCGTCCCGGTCGCGGCCGCCTCGCTGGTGGGGGTCATTGGTCCAGCCCGACCGCGTCCTCGAGGCGCTCAAGGCCGTCCGCATCGAGGAGCTCGATCAAGCGCCGTGCGGTCCGCGGGATCAGGCCGGGGCCCTCGTACACGAGGCCGGTGTAGAGCTCCACGAGGCTGGCTCCCGCTCGGATCCGCCGGTACGCCTCCTCGGGCGAGTCGATGCCGCCGACCCCGATGATCGTGGCGCGATCGCCGGCGCGTCGGGCGAGGTGCCGGACGAGGGCCTCCGCGCGGGACGCCAGCGGGGCGCCGCTCAGCCCGCCGCGACCGATGGCGTCGAGGCGTCCCGGAGAGGTCCGCAGACCGGCGCGGTCCGAGGCGGTGTTGGTGGCGACGAAGCCGGCGATACCCCGCTCGAGGGAGAGGTCGACGAGCTCATCCACGGCGGTGCTGTCAAAGTCCACGGTCGCGGGAGGGGAGAGCTTGACGAGGACGGGGACGGTGGAGGCGAGCTCCGTGCGGACGCCCATCACCGCGTCCAACAGGGGCTCGAGGGCTTCGGGGTCCTCGAAGGTCTTGCCCTCGGTGGTGTTCGGGCAGGAGACATTGAGGACGAGCAGGTCCGCGAGGGGCAGGAGGCGCCGGGTGCTCGCCGCGAAGTCCTGGATCCCCGCGTCGCCGAGGATGCTCGGGTCGTGGGTCTTGACGATGTTGATCGCGAGGGGGAAGCCCGCGGGCCGGCGGGTCCGCTCGATGCGCCGCGCGATCGCGTCGAGCCCGTGGTTGTTCAGGCCCATGCGGTTCACCAGCGCGCGATCCTCGGGGAGCCTGAACGCGCGGGGCTTGGGGTTGCCCGCGCTCGGGAGCGCGCTGATGGAGCCGACCTCGCAGAAGCCGAGGCCGACCGCCGCCCACATGGGGATCAGCTCGGCGTTCTTGTCCAGGCCGGCGGCGACCCCGATGGGGTTCGCGAACTCGAGGCCCAGGGCGCGCACGGAGAGCCGCGCGGCTTGCTCGCGGCTGAGGCCCGAGCGAAAGACCGCTCGCAGCACCCCGGGCGCGCGCTGGCCGAGCTTGCCCGCGCGGATGCTGAGGTGGTGAGCGCCCTCGGGGCTGGCCTGGAACAGGAGCGGGCGGAGCGCGGAGTAGAGCGTCGGCATCGGTGGAGAGAGGATAGCGCCGCGTGGTGCCGCGCTCGCGGTCGGATCAGCGGAGTCGTCCGGCGCGACCGCTGGGGCCCGCGAACCAGACGCTCCCGTCGGAGGGGGAGGTCTCGACGCAGTGAAAACCCAGGTCGGAGAGGGCTGACCACGTCCGCCCCCCGTCGCGGCTGATGTCCGTCCCGGTCTGGCCCGTGGCGATGAAGACGCCGCCGCCGAGCGCCGCGGAGCCCGCGCGCTGCCCGCGTGGGCCCACGTCGCAGGGGTACCAGTTGGCGCCGAAGTCGTCGCTCCAGGACGCGCAGTGGACGCCGCCATCCTCGCGGCGCTGGTAGTCGCCGCCCACGACGACGCCGTGGCCGCCGGGCTCGAAGGCGATGCTGAAGGCCCCCGCGGCGGGCTTGGGGGCGCGGAGCGTGGAGTCCGAGACGCTCCAGAGCGCTCCCTCCGCGCCCGCGCTGGCGAAGACGCGGGACACGCCGTCGTTGGCGCCGGTGATGATCCAGACCTCGCCCGATGCCAGGGCGCGGATCCCGGTGCCGCTCGCGGCGAAGCTCGCCTCGCCGGAGGGCAGGGCGAGGGGCCCCGGCGCGACCGGGACCCAGCTCGCGCCGCCGTCCTCGGTCCGCAGCAGGCGGAAGCCGCCGTCCGCCATGGGGTCCCCGTAGCAGAGGGCCCGCTCGGCGTCGAAGAAGGCGAAGCCGTCCAGGAAGGCCGCCTCGTCCCGCTCGCGATGCTGCTCCTCCCAGGTGTCGCCGCCGTCCTCGGTGTGGAGGATGCGGGACTTCTCGCCGGGCCCCGCGCACATGACCCAGGCCGTGCTGTCGTCGAGGGCGTGGACGTCTCGGACGTCCAGCTCGGCGAGCTCCGTGGGGGCGACCGCCCGCCAGGTCTCCCCGCCATCGGACGTCACCACGATGGTCCCGCCGCTGCCCGTGGCCCAGGCCACGTCGCGGTCCACGGCGCACAGCCCGCGGAGGCTGGACTCCGTTCCGATGGAGAGGGGGTCGAGGGTCTGCATGTGGTGGGGCCCCGCGCCGCTGCACGCGAGCGCGGGGAGGGCGAGGCAGGTGAGGGCGAGGGGGGCGGTTCTCATGGGCCGATGCTATCCGGCGCGGGCAGCGGCGGGAGCTTGCTGGTAGAACGGCGCCCATGGACGACCGCAGCGGCTCCGAGAGAGGACTCCCCAGGGACGAGGGCGGCCCCTACGTGGGGGTGGACGGGACCCGAGGCCGCTGGGTGGCCATCGCTATCGGCCGAGACGGCGGCTTCCTGGAAGCGGCCGTCTGTGACAGCCTGGAGGATGTGCTCGCGGCCCATGGAGGCGCGGACGCCTTCGGGATCGACGTCCCCCTGGGGATGCCGGAGTCCGGTCCCCGGGCGGCGGACGCGGCGGCGCGGGTCGCCCTCGGGCCGAGGCGTGCCACCATCTTCATGACGCCGCCACGCGCGGTGCTCGAGGCGCCGACCTACGCCGAGGCGCGGGCCTGCGCGACCGCGCTCACGGGCAAGAGCATCTCCGCCCAGAGTTACGCCCTGCGGCACAACGTGCTCGAGGCGGATGGGCTGCGCGCGGAGCCGCGGGTCTTTGAGGTCCACCCGGAGCTGGCGTTCGGCGCCATGGCCGGGCGGGTGCTCCTCACCGGGAAGCGTTCCTGGAACGGGGCGTCAGAGCGGCGGGACCTTCTCGCGGCCGAGGGCCTGGAGCTCCCCTCGGCCCTCGGGGCCGCCGGCGCGGTGCCGGTGGATGATGTACTGGACGCGGCTGCCGCGGCCTGGTCAGCGCGCCGGATCGTGAGGAAGGAGGCCGGCCGTGTCCCCGACGCGCCCGAGCTCGACGAGCACGGCAGGCCGGTCGCCATCTGGTACTGACCCTCCGCCATCTGGTACGGAACGGTCGCACCCGTGGCCCAGCCGCTGGCGAACCCCTCTCGTATGGACGTTGACCCCAAGCTCACCCTACCCCTCGCTGCGGGCGCGACCCCGCCCGGCTTCCGTCCCCACGCGCTGGAGCTGACCTGGAACCTCCGGGTCCCGCGCGCGGTGGTGTGGGCGTGGCTCAATGACCCGAAGACGTTCACGCGCGGCCAGCTCCCGCCGTTCCGGGTCGAGTTCCTGCCCATGCCCGATGGCCGCCCTGGCGGCTTCGAGCCGGGCTGCCTGAACGCGCACCACGGACCTCTGATGAGCTTCCACGGGGTCATCGGCGAGGTCCGGGCGCCCGAGTATCGGGACCTGATCTACGGCTATGGCTCCTACGCCGTGTCCATGAGAGTCGCGCGGCCGCGCCGGCTCCAGTTCTGGTTCGAGGAGGTGGAGCCCGGTCGGTCCGTCCTGCGGATGCGCCTCGACACGGACGTACGGCGGGGCTTCGGTGCCCTCTGGGGTGGAGTGAATCGCTTCTTCTGGTGGAACTTCGGCCTGTCGGCGCGGCTGATCCTCGCCTTCCGAGCCTGGCGGGGCTGATCGGCCAGGAGGCCCCAGCGGCCACCGGTCGGTGGCGGGCGGGCCTCATGCGGAGCGCCGGCGCTGGGGGGGCCTGACCGCAGCGGGGCGCGGGTCGGGGACCGGGCCGGTATCCGGGCCGGTATCCGGGTCCGCCGAGGGCCAAGGGCCCGGCTGCGTGGGCGCCTGGTCCCGGCGTCCACCATGCTCGACCTGGCTCCCGTGGGGGTCCAGACCTGTCGCTCCTTCGGTCCGTGGGCCGGGTCTGGCGAACGGTCTCAAGGTGCGGGGAAATTCAGGTCGAAGACCCATACGGACCCTTCGACCAACCCTGACCAGCAACAGACGATCCACATGCGCATCCTCCCGGTGAGCCTCCTCTTCGGCCTCTTCCTCGCAGCTTGTTCCTCTGCCCCCGAGCTGAGCGCTTCGGTGGACACCGGCCCGGACTCGTCGACCATGCAGGTCGAGACGGTGTCATCGGACGCGGGATACCGCCCCGAGGGCCATACGTACACCATCATCACGACGAGCCTCATTGACTCCAGCCAGGCACCCGCGCTGGAGGAGATGGCGGCGATCGCCTCCGAGCAGGCAGCCTTCGTCGATTGGCTCCACATGAACGCAGGCCTCGCCGCGGCCGGCCCTGTGGTC
Source organism: uncultured bacterium (assembly GCA_938083085.1). Taxonomy (GTDB): domain Bacteria; phylum Planctomycetota; class UBA1135; order UBA1135; genus Saltatorellus. The sequence goes on along the minus strand of CALLKX010000039.1, from coordinate 6,882 downwards.
GCGCCTCATGGGAAGAGCGCGGTGCGTCAGCTGATGTTCTTCGACTCCAGCGAGTCTGACATGGCGCTCGAGCGTTGCTGCGAAGGGCCCGCGATCGGGACGGGCCTCTATGAGAACGTCGCCTCTCGCTTCGTGACCACTGCGGACCTCTCGCGGGTTCGAGACTTCGTCGTGAGCGGCAGCGGGAACGCGATCCGCCGACCGTACGTGATGGTGACGGGCCCCAGCTCGCTCGCCATGAAGGCGACCATCGGGAAGATGGGTCCCATGGTGCTCTGCGTGGGCGATTGCATCGACGGTGCGTTTGCCGGGCGCTGCATGGCGATCCTCGATTGCACGGACATGGAGGACGCACGGATGTTCATGGGCGAGGTCTGCCCGGAAGCTGACAACCTCTCGTACCACGGTTGGGTCGGCCCGGTGGCCTTCTCGATGGCGCGCTGACGCCGCACCCCGATCAAGCAGCGCCCGCGCCCTCCTGGTGGAGGTCGCGGGCGCCGTTCGTGGTGGGGGGGTAGCGACCGCTCCTATCCGTCTGTGGGGAGGAAGACCCAGAGCTCTGGGCGCCCGACGTTGCAGTGCACGAGGCGGTGCAGCGGGTTCATCCCGGCGATGGAGAGATAGATGGCGGTGCGCGCCACATGCCACGGTGCGATGCCCCGGGGCGGCTCCCCGAGGGCCCTGCGGCGGTGCACCAGGGACGGGATCGGGTGGAAGATGCTCTCCACGGACGCGGAGCGCTCTGGCTCGTCGTCCTGGAGCCGGTCCAGGGCTCCCAGCGTCTCGGCGAAGAGCGCTCGGTCCGTGTCGCCGAGGCTCGCGACCAGGCGCGCATCGGCGGCACGTGCGCCTCGACGGCTGGGAGTGGGGAGGAGAAGGAGGCCGAGGAACGAGAGCAGGCTGAACCAGAGCGAGGTGGAGACGAAGCCCGCCACGGAGGCGAGCCCGGCGCCAGGGAGGGCGGTCGCGGCTGCGAAGGTGCCGAGCGTCCACAGTACGGCCAACGCTACCCCTGCAGCGCGCAGGCCACCGTCGATGATGCGAGTCCGGCGATCCACGAGGAGCGCGAGCGCGCGCGGTTCGAAGCGGCCGACCCAGGCCACCGGGAGCACGCAGGTCTCACGCCCCGGGAGTCCAGCGATGCCTCCGGTGAAGCCCTCATCCTCGGCCTCGAGGACCGTGACCGCCTTAGCCGAGACACCGAGGCTCTTCAGCTCTTCCTCCACTGCGCCGATCCCCGCCTTGCTCGGGCGGAGCCCTGCCACGCCGCGCGCGATGGCGACCTGGAACAGGAGGAGCGCGAGCAGCAGGACCCCGAAGACCCCGAGCGCCGCACCCGGACCGGCCGCTCGCGCTGCCGCGAGGACCGTCGCCCCACAGATCGACATCAGCGCCGCGACCACCAGCGCTCCCCGGAGCCAGCCGATGATCCAGGTCAATAGCGACGGGTGGCGACGCCGAAAGGCCCGCGGTACGACGACCCCCCCGAGCGCCTCGACCGGCAGCGTGACCAGCGCGAGGCCGACGGACCAGCCGAGCAGCGCCTGGAGGTCCTCGGCGAAGGACCCGCCTGCCTGGGGGAAGATCGTGGCCGGCAAGCCGAGACCGGCCACGGTGGCTGCGAGGAGGACCATGGTGCCGACCCCGGCAATGCCGAGCTGCAGGCGACCGCGCGCGTAGCTGGGGGCGTCTAGGGCTTGGGGGATGCTGCTCATTTCGACGGACTGTTCGTCGCACGGTGACCCGGCGTTGCCACAGAACCCCGAGAGTTTGTGGGCCCCGGCCCCGGCCCCGGCCCCGGCCCCGGACCGCTTCTCAATGAGGGGGAGGGGGAGGCAGCGCCCCAGGCCGCCGCGCCCGCCTCAGATGGTGTGGCGGGAGGCGGCCGGGAGCTTGGCGGTGAACGTCGCCCCGGACCCGGGCGTCGAGCGGTAGGTGAGCTCGCCGCCGTGACGCCGCACGATCTTCCGGCAGATCGACAGCCCGAGGCCGCTGCCGAGGTACTGGTCGTTCTGGTGCAGTCGCCCGAGGGGCCGGAAGACCATGTCCGCCTTCTCCTCATCCAGCCCGATCCCGTTGTCGGTCACGTCCACGAGGACCATGCCCCCGTCCTCCCGGCCCGAGACCTTGATCTCCGGCTGTTGGCCTGGTGGCTGGTACTTGATCGCGTTCTCGAAGAGGTTCTGCATGACCTGAGTCAGCAAGGACGCGTCGCCAGCCACCTCGGGGATCGGACTCACCGAGACCCTCGCTCCGGTGCGCTCGATCTCCTCGCGGAGGGCGGAAAGCGCGTCGTCACAACAGGCGCTGAGGTTCACGGAGGAAGGCTCGAGCTCGGCCCGGCTGGAGCGACTGAAGCGGAGGATGCCCTTGATCATGTCGAGCATCCGGCCAACCTCGTCCCGGATGAGGCCGAGGTCATCGGTCACCTGCGCCGGGATGCCGTCCTCCATCTCAAAGAGCTCCATCAGCGCGAGGATGTTCTTGAGAGGGGCCTGGAGGTCGTGGCTGGCGTGACGCGCGTAGAAGTCGAGGTCCTCGTTCCGCTCCCTCAGGTCACGGTTGGTCTGGTCGAGGCTGCGGACCACCTTGGTCAGCCGCTCATTCAGTCGGTGCCGGGAGATCGCTGACTCGACCCAGAGGGCGAGCAGGCGGACGAGGTCGCGGTCGGCCTCGGTCCACCGTCTCGGCCGCGCGTTCGGAGACGAGAAGTTGAGCGTGCCGTAGAGCTCGCCGTCGACCCGGATCGGCGCACCGAGATACGACTCGAGGCGGAAGGCCTCGTAGCAGGGGTGCTCGTTGAAGGCGGACGACCGCATGTCGTCGATCGAGACCACGTCATTGGCCTGCAGAGTGATGGCGCAGTACGTGTTGCCCAGCGGGAATATCTGCCCCACCTCGAGCTCCAGGCCATCAGGCTGGTGGACGCACTCGATCACGTAGTCGTCACCTGAAACCTGGCTGACGATACCGATGGAGAGGCCGAAGAAGTTGGCCGCGAGGGAGAGCGCGCTCTGCAGGTCGCTCGTGAGGTCGCCGCTCCGGCTCGGGGCCGTGGAAAGCAGGCGCTCGATGCCCTGGAGGTTCGCCCGTGCGGCGGGGGGCTCGGGGCTGGGGGGATTGTCGTCCGTCATGGGGGGCACGGTCCTTGTGGGGGGCTGAACCTGTCAGGCCAGCGGGACCCAGACTATCAGGAGGGCGGGTCGCGGCGCGGACCTGCCGGTGTTGCCTCGCGCGGGCGGGGAGGCCACCAGGGTCCTCCGTGGGCGTTCGAATACGAGCACGGCCTCTGTTGTGTGATCTGGGTGCTGTTGCGTGACCTGGATCGAGGGGGGAGGATGCGGGGCATGAACGTCAAGTACCTGGAGATCGTGACCATCGACGTGGGGGCGACGTGTGAGGCCCTCGAGGCCGCGCACGGCGCCAGCTTCTCGGAGCCCTGCCCCGCGCTCGGGGGCGCGAGGACCGCCGAACTTGAGGGGGGAGGGCGCCTCGGTGTTCGCGCCCCCATGCACGAGGCGGAGGCGCCGGTGGTTCGGCCCTATCTCGGAGTTCCCGACGCCGGGGCTGCGGTCGCGGCCGCCGAGGCCAAGGGCGCAGAGGTCCTCCACCCGGCTCTCGAGCTCCCCGGCGAGGGGACGTTCGCCATCTATCTCGGCGGGGGCGCCCAGCTGGGCGTCTGGGAGGACTGATGGCGTCCGCAGCCCGTGGGCAGACGCTGCTCCTCTCGATCGTGGCCGTCGCGGCCACCTCCTTGGCGTGCCGGCACTCCGGAGCCTCCAGGGGCGATCTCGCCGGGCCAATAGCGGCGGGTCCAGCGGGTGATGCGGTCGTGGACTTCACGCCCCGGCCGCTCCCGGAGACCGGCCGCCTGTCCGTGTTCCGGCCCCACTTCGATCGGCACGTGGAGGTGTTCGGCGTGCTGGTGGTGGCCACGCCCTCCACGGAGGCGGTCAAGGTCGCCCACGCGGCCACCGTGCTCGCCGAGTGGATCGACAACGACGAGGACGGGGTGCCCGATGACCCGGCGGCCCACGCGGCGCTGGTCGAGGGCGGGGCCTTTCTGGTCATGCCCGCCACCGAGCAGGAGATGGAGCGCCTGCACAGGCGCGTCTCCTTTGAGGCGCTTGAGGAGGCCGGCTTCCAAATTGGCCAGGACCTCTACGGCGACGAGACCTTCCCCGCCGGCCCGCCCCACGTGATGGGCCGTGGCCGCTTCGACGCCGCCCTCGAGGAGGTCCTGCACCTGGTCTCGAACGGCTGGGTCGAGGCCCACCCCGAGGCCCTCGGCTACCGCCCCGGCTCGCGCCTCACCGACGCCATGGACCTCGCCCGTGGCGGCCGCTTCCGCCGCGTGCCCCGGCGCTACCCCGAGGCCGCCTGGTACCACTACGACGACCGCACCTGCGACTACGAGTGCATGGCCGCCGAGTACCTCTACTGGGCCCTGACCTCGCACCTGGGCGGGCAGGCCTTCCCCGGCCGCGCCGAGGAGATCGCCCAGGAGTGGGAGTGCCCGACCCCCGAGCTCCTGGCCGCCCGCGACCCCGCAGTGGTGGAGCTGCTCACCGACCCCACCCTCTCGCTCCCTCGGGTGCTGCCCGACGGACGCTACGCGCCGAGCTCGCGGGCTCGGTAGTCGGCTTCCGTGCGCGCCGCGCAGGGCGCGGCGTGCGGGTGATGTGCGGCCTCCACGAGGCCGCGGGGCTGCGACTAGTCGCAGCCGGTGGGGCGTCATGTGCCGCCGCGGGAGCGGGCGACGCTGCGGCCGGCCAGGTAGGGGAGGAGGAGGTAGAGCGGGAGCTCGACCATCATCCAGGCGGGGCCGGTGACCATGGTCATCATCATGATCCCGCCGACCATGGTGAAGGCCCCGACGATGAGCGCGAGGAGGACGGGGCGCTTGACGGCGAGGCAGGCGGCGAGCCAGCCGCCGATCAGGGCCTGGCCCAGGTGGGCGGCCATGACCACCAGGAACGCCGCGGCGGGGAGCGTGTCCATGTAGGCCTGGAGCTGCTCCGGGTCGTTCATGTCCATGCCCTCCGGCGCCGGGTAGAGCACCGTGGAGTTGAGCTGGATCAGCCCCATGTTCACGGCCATCCCGACCGCCAGCCCGACGAGGACCGCGGGGACGGCGGGGGTGTTGCCAACGAATCGCTTGAGGAGGTTCAGCATGTTGAGCAGGGGCGGGGCCGGTGGGAGGATCGCGCCCGGTGGCGCGCTGGGGTCAATCCCACCACCAGTAGAGGAACGGATCTGGAGCCACGTTCATGAGCAGCAGGGCGGCGATGCTCGCGGCCGCGTAGGTCGCGACGGGGGAGAGGCCACCGCGCAGCTTCGGCGCAGCCGCGCAGAGCAGGAGCGCCAAGGGGGAGAGGAGCAGCCCGACGAGGAGGATGCCGAAGGCGATGAAGGCCGCGCTCTCGTGCTGGAGCAGGCCCTCAGGGAAGCCACGGTTGCCGATGGTCTCCGGCCAGCCGCCCAGGCTTCGGTGCATGTGGAGCGCGAGGGTGAAGAAGAGCACCAGGGCGCCGATGGGGACGGCGAGCGCGACGAGCAGGGCACTCCGGGAGCTCGCGTCGAGGTGCTTCCGCGCGAAGGCCAGGGCCCAGAGCGCGGCGATCGCCAGTGCGAGCCCGACAAAGATCGGCGATGTCATGCCCCCAGCATACAAGTTCGGGTTGGCCCCGATCCGGGGGGCAGCGCCTCGCCGGGCGTCCAGGTTGCGTCCGCGGGGGACTGCAGGCGATTTCCTGACGAGCTGCGCTCGAGCGGCTAGGTTGAGTTCCATGAGCCGTGCCTTCCTCGCCCTGTGCTCCGTCGTGGTCGAAGCGGCTCTCTGCATCTTCTGGGTCCTCTGGCCGGCCGGCGGACCGCCGGAGCCCGTTGACCTGGGAGGCCCCCCGGTGGCTGGGGTCGAGGCCAACGCCGCTGCCTCGATCATCGACCTCGACTCTCGATTGATGGCCAGCGCGTCCCCGCGGCTCCCGAGGGCGGCCGAGGCGCTGGAGGACCAGGTGCCCCCGGGCGAGCCGGTCATCGGGCCGGGCGACGCTCCTCCTGTCGCCGCGCGGGCCTGTTGCTGCGCGGGCCCGGCCCATCACTAGCATTCCCACTCGCATACTCCTTGAGCGCCGGACCGGGCGCATGATCCGAATGACACCCCGACCTGACCCCGACGAGCGCATCTCGAAGATGATCTTCGCCTCCATCTACCCCCTCTACGTGAACAGGGTGGAGAAGAAGGGGCGCACCGAGGCAGACCTGCGCAGGGTGCTGCAGTGGCTGACCGGCTTCACGAAGGCGAGGCTCGACGGTCACATCAAGAGGGGCTCCACCTTCGAGGCCCTCTTCGAGGACGCCGAGCTGAACCCCAACGCCTCGCTCATCAAGGGCCTGATCTGCGGCCACCGCGTCGAGGAGATCGAGAACCCTCTGACGCGCAAGGTCCGCTACATGGACAAGCTCGTGGACGAGCTCGCGCGCGGGAAGAAGATGGAGAGCATCCTGCGGCGCTAGCGAGCCCCCCCCGCGGAGGGGTGGTACGCCCGGCAGGATTCGAACCTGCGACCTCTCGCTTAGGAAGCGAATGCTCTATCCAGCTGAGCTACGGGCGCGTTGGGCCGAGAGGATACTCGCCAGGGTCGCGGCTGCCTACCGGCGCCATGGGACGGCGTTGACGGCGCGCCCCTGGCACGGCATTTTGTTAGGCATGATCACTCAAGACCAAGAGACCCAGGCGCAGATCACCCCCGAAGGTGCCCGGACCATGCTCGCCGAGGGGAACCAGCGCTTCCTGGAGCGCAAGGCCGAGAACCGCGACCTGCTCAAGCAGGTGGAGCTCACGGCTGGGGGCCAGGCGCCCTTCGCCGTGGTGCTCTC
>CALLKX010000038.1 GCA_938083085.1 uncultured bacterium | reverse complement strand
GCGCGGCCCGCTTCGTCGACAGGGTCCACTCCCACCGTCCCCTGGCCCACCTGATCCGCTCATCCAGCACGGGACAGCACGCCTGCACCCGCGTGATGAGCCTTGAAGGTTCACATCGGCGCGAAGATCGGTCGCCGGCTTGGGGGGGTCAGCTCCCCTCGATCAACTCGAGGAGTGGCGGAGGAAGAGTCGCCCGCAGCTGCTCGCCGGGGTTCCAACGTGGCCCGGCTGTGAGGGCACTCATCACGCAGTTGAATTGCACATGGCCATCGGCTGCGCCCGCCGAGTCGTCGGCGGGCTCCACCTCGATGGTCTGATGGCTGAGCCAGCCGCCACCGCCGTAGGCATAGAGCTCGTGAGTCGAGACCAGGTAGACGAACCACGGCCCCTCTGGATCCTCGGTGAAGTTGGATCCACAGCCGCCCCCTGTCCGCTCCTCCCCATCGGCGCGGACCAGGAAGGAGACGTGGCAGAACAGCGAGCCGTCCTTCTCCGAGATCTCGACGCTCAAGGGCCCGTGCTTCGACTGGCCCTTCTGCCGGATCACATGACCCAGCGGCTCTGGCTTGACGGTCAACAATGGATCCTGCTCGGACGCCGGCGCCAAGTCTGAGGGCGCTTCGAGAGCCGGCGGTTGCTGGCCGGTGGCCTCCGCTTCCAGGGAAGCCTGGTTCGAGCAAGCCATGAGGAGCCAAGTCAACGCGAAGGCGGTCTTACGCATTCGGCCAGCATATCAAGACCACAATCAGCTCCAACTCCTCGAGATCTCGGTGAGGAAGAAACGGAGTCCTCCGCGGTAGTGAACAGGCAAGGTCAACCGGCCACCTCCGCTCCCTCCTGGCGGCCACAAGAACGCAGAGCCCGCGGTGCTCCCGAGCCACGGCGACCACCCCGGCCCCTCCACGCCACCGGCCGAGTCCTGACCCTGATGGAATCCCTTGAGCGGCACTAATGACTGCACCGACGCCGCTAGCGTCGTCGTCAGCTCGGGACCTCCACCTGCTGATTCCAGCGTGAGTTCCTGGCCCACTCGTCACCGGGCCAAGCGTCCGCTCCCAAGAGCGGTGAGCAGCTCTCTTGAGCAAGATGCCCTCTCGAGTCGCCCAGGATGGAATTCCATCTTCAAGCGCGCCCGCCGTTGCCCTGGAGTGGGCTGCGTGGATAGCGTGCATGCCCAGGTAGCCGGTTCGACCGAAACCGGCCTTGGCCTCGAACCGACCACCTCAGAGCCTCCTCCATGACCACCGTTCAGATCATCGCGATCTTCGTGATCTTCCTCGTGGGCGCCGGGGGCGCGCTGCTGCCCATGGTCATGCGGACCCGGGTTTCCCCAGGTGCGATGTCGAGGGGCAACGCCTTTGCGGGTGGCGTCCTGCTGGCGGCGGGTCTCATCCATCTGCTCGGCGACGCGGTGGGCGACTTCGCCGAGATCCACCCGGACCTCGACTATCCCGTCGCCTACGCCATCGCGACCGCCGCCTTCCTGCTGGTCCTCGCCATCGAGCGAGTCGTCGCCAACGGCGCTGCGGCGAGCGGACCGTCGACCGGGGACCTCGAGGCCGACGCCTTCGTCGGGGCGGCGTCCGCCTCATCGGCGACGCCCTACCTGCTCCTCGCGACGCTCTCCATCCACTCCCTGATCGCCGGCGTGGCCCTTGGAACGGATGAGGCGCAGTCCTCGTTCATCGTGCTGCTTGTCGCGATCCTCGCCCACAAGGGCTCCGCGGGCTTCGCCCTCGGCACCACCTTTCAGCGGGCGGGGATCTCGGTGCAGCGCGCCCTGCCGGCGCTGCTGTTCTTCGCGTGTACCACCAGCACCGGCGTCCTGCTGGGGCTCTTCGCAGACCTGGAGTTCGATGCCGGGCGGATGCACGCCGTGACGGCCTGGTTCAAGGCGATCGCGGCGGGGACGTTCCTCTACATCGCAGCCCTAGACATTGTCCGGGAGGAGTTCTTCCCCGCCGAGACCGACCGCCACGGGCGTTATGCCTGCGCGTTCGCCGGCGCCGCCGTGATGGCCCTGGTCGCGATCTGGATGTGAGCTGCGGGTGAGGCCTCGATCCTTGCTCGGCCTCAAGTGATCGCCCGCGCCAGGTGCACTTCCTGTCGTTGAGTTCCCGTGGGTGACTCGCCAGACCTCGCCAGACCTCGCCGGGCTCCGACGCGGGACTGGCCCGACCAGGGCCTGGTCGACAGCACCCCTACGGCGAGGCCTGGCACCAGAGCGGACGAGCGGACCCTGCAGATCGCCGCCTCCTGGCACCGACTCCGGACCCCGTCCCACGAACTCCTGGAGCCCGTCGAAGCCGACCTCCCCGGTCGTTCTCGTGCCTCGTTGAGGCTCCATTGGGACCGCCCTTCTCGTCGATCGACCATCCCACACTGCGGTGCCCCGCCACGTTCAGGCCGGAGAACAGAGCGCCAGCGGGGCGGGCATCAGGGGACCCTCCTTCGGGTGGCAGCGGTCGCCGCGCTGCGGCTCATGATCCCAGCTCAAGCCAAGGCAGACCCTCTGAAGAAGGCCGGCGTCCTCGAGACGCCGGCGGACTGGGTCTCCTGACCGGGCTCGCGGTAGCGCGCGAGACCTGTTCGCTCCCCAGCGTGGCCGCGGACGTCATCCTGAGCCGCCAGTCTCCCCGCACCTAGCAGCCCGATCGGACAGCCCTCAGCCGGCTCTGGCGGCCACATCTCTCGCTGCTGCGTGGGCAACCGCCCGCCGCTTGCCAGACCCGTGACCGGTCCCCGAGAGGCTCGCCCTCTTGATCGATCCACGTCTTGATCGATCCACGTCCGCCGAGTCGGTCGCCCCTGGGCGCTACCCATCAAGGTCGCCCCGCCCGACAAGATGGAGGCCCGCGCCCACCCACCGCGTGAAGCAGCCGCCCGGCTCTCAGTCAGCCTTCGCGGCGTCCAGCAGCAGGCGGATCCAGGGGCCCACGTAGTGGCCGTGGTCGTGGTACGTGCGGCCGCTCACGAGATTGCCGTCGACGACGCACGGTGCGTCCACGAAGGTCCCCCCCGCCACCTCGAGATCATGGCGACACTTGGGGACGGTAGCCATTCGGCGCCCTCGCACGCAGCCCGCATAGGCGGGGATCTCCACGCCGTGGCACACGCTCGCGATGGGCTTGCCCTCATCGAAGAAGTGCCGAGTGATACGCACAAGATCCTCGTCATAGCGCAGGTACTCGGGGGCCCGGCCTCCGCTGAAGAAGATCCCGATGTACGCGGACGGAACGACCTCGGAGAACGCGAGGTCCGCGGCGAGCTGATATCCCTCCCACTCCTTCGTGATGGTCCAACCCGGCCGCACCTCGTGCATGACCATCTGGTACGTCCGCCGCTCGGGAGCGATGACCACCGGTCGGAGGCCAGCCTCCTGGAGCCGATACAGGGGATAGAGCGTGTCGACCGTCTCGGAGGCATCTCCGATCACGAGGAGCACGGCAGCCGGGTCAGGTTCGTTCATGGGCGGCGTCGCGGAGTGGGTGTGCAGGCTGCACCCTAGTGGATCCTGACCAGGTCGGCGGAGCCCCGGGCAGGAACTCGGGCCTCTCCTCCGCCGCGGGCGCTGAAGCCTGACGTGGACCAAGGCGAGGCCGACCTGAGTGGTTCGGCTCGACCTCACAGATCCCCCGATCAAGAGCCCTGCTTCTTGGTGCAGATTTGGTGCGACACGTGGACTCGCAGGGCGCTGACCTGGGTCGACCCGCGTGTCCTCGCCGGCCGAGCCCCCAATCCTCGCCCTGGAACCGTGAACACCCACCTCTCACCTCTTCCTGCTGCTCGCCGGAGCCTCCAGCGCACAGGCTGGCTCTGGGTTCTGCTCCGGCCAGCCCAACTCCACGGGGAAGGCCTCGACCATCTCCTCTACCGGGAGCCTCGAGGTGGCGAACAACGAAGTCATGCTCCACTGCGCCGGGCTCCCCCAGAACGCCTTCGGGGTACGACCTGGTGAGCACGACAGCCCGGGCGACGTTCTTCCCCGGTGGGAGCTCGGGCAGCCTGTGCCTGGGTGGCGCGATCGGTCGCTACGCCGGCGGTATCCTGACCACCAGAGCCACGGGAACCGTCTCGATGGCCGTGGACCTGACCGCGTTGCCCTCCCCCAACGGGAGCGTCGCAGCGCTCCCCGAGGACACCTGGGTCTTCCAGTTCTGGCACCGCGACACCTCTCCGACCGGGGTGACCTCGGACTTTAGCCCCGGCCTCGGGGTGCACTTCAACGACGCAGCGCCGACGTTCTTGGGAGGAATCTGGCCCATGCTCGCGCAGCCCAACGTGAACGCCACCGCTTGCATCCTCTGCCACGACGCCAACCACCCGACCGGGCTCAACATGCAAGTCGCCCCCAACCTGGCCTGCGCGGCGCTGGTGAACGCCACCTCGACGAGCCCGAACTGCGGCGGCAGCACCTACGTGGTGCCCCTTGACCCCGCATCGAGTCTCCTGTTCGACAAGCTCTCCAACCCGACGCCCGCATGCGGCGTCCAGATCCCCTTCGGCGGGACCTTCGCGGGAGGCATCGACGTGCTCAGAAACTGGATCCTGAACGGCGCGCTGCTCTAGGGCAGACGAGGCGGACTCGAAGAGGCCACGGACGACCCCCCAGGCGAAAAAATAGACCCGGGGGTCCAGCCCGGTGTCGAACTGGTCGACACCCGTGGGACCTGCCTGACTCGCTGCACGCGCGCCGTCGCCCCACCACGGCCCTGGACCTCCTTGACCTCACCCGACGCGACAGGCCCCCTCGCAACAGGCCCCCTCGCAACAGGCCCCCTTGCGACTGCACCCTCAGGCAGCACCCGCGGCTCGATCTTCCTCCTCGGGCTGACCGTCTTCCTGAGCGCGTTCCTTCTCTTCCAGGTCCAGCCGATCATCGCGAGGTACATCCTCCCCTGGTTCGGCTCGACTCCTGGGGTCTGGACGACCGCGCTGCTGTTCTTCCAGGTCACCCTGCTCGTGGGGTACGCCTACGCGCACTTCATCGTGGTGCGGTTTTCGTGGCGCAAGCAGGCGTTGATCCACGCCGTGCTGCTCGGGGTCACGCTCCTCGCACTTCCGATCACGCCGCCCGAGGTCATGAAGCCCACGGACGCCGAGGCCCCTGGCCTCCGCATCCTGCTGATCCTCGCGGTCTCCGTCGGCGCACCCTATGCGGTGCTCTCCACCACCGCTCCACTGGTCCAGCGCTGGTTCGCCCACCTTCACCCGGGGCGCTCGCCGTACCGGCTCTACGCGCTCTCGAACACCGGGTCATTGCTCGCGCTGATGACCTACCCCTTCCTGGTGGAGCCTTCATTCGAGCTCCGCAGCCAGACCGTCGCCTGGTCCGTCGTCTACGGCGCCTTCGCGCTGCTCTGCGTCGGCTGCGCCCTGCAGCTTCGCCGGGCGGACCGGCAAGAGGTCACCGCGGACGCCGCGACACCGGCCTCCGTCCCCAGGCCGAGCTGGAGCCGGATGGTGTTCTGGCTCCTCCTCTCCGCCTGCGGCTCCGGGATACTCCTCGCGGTCACCAACCAGACCTCCATCGATGTGGCGGTGGTGCCCTTCCTCTGGGTGCTCCCTCTCGCGCTATACCTGCTCTCCTTCATCCTCTCGTTCGATCACGAGCGGTGGTACATCCGGCCGCTCTACTTCGTGCTGCTGCCCCTCGTGACGGCCAACACCGTCCGGCTGCTCTTCTTCGGCATCGACCTCGGCATCGCCGACCAGGTCACCGGTTACGCGGCGGCGCTCTTCGTCTGCTGCATGTGCTGTCACGGAGAGCTCTCACGCTCGCGCCCAGCTCCCCAGCACCTGACGCTCTTCTTCCTCATCGTCTCCCTCGGCGGCGCCGCGGGCGGCCTCTTCGTCGCCCTCCTGGCCCCGGCGCTGTTCAAGAGCTTCTACGAGCTGCCCATCCTCCTGGTTGGCTGCTATGTGCTGATGAGCGCCGTGGTCCTGCGCCACGTCTCCGAGGGGAAGCTCCTGCCCACGACAGGGCCTCGGAGCCGCTCCGCGGCGCGCCTCGCGTGGGCGATCGGCCTCCTCATCATCCCGACCGCGACCTTCCTCCTCGTGCGTAGAGGGACGTGGCTGGACGACCCCAGCTCGAACGAGCTCGCCACCTTCCTGGAGTGGCGCTCGGGCCTCGCGGTCCACAGCCTGGCGCTGCTCGCCGGCCTGGCCCTGCTGCTGGAGGCGTTCCGCCGCCGCGCGGGCGACGGGGCCCGGGCCTGGTACGCATCGCCTCGAGGCCTGGCCCGCGTGGGCACGGCGGCGAGCCTCGCCCTCGGGCTCCTGACCCTGACTGGCGCCCTCCGCTGGCAGGTCGCCCACAAGGAGCGCCGCATGGTCGACCAGGTCCGCAACTTCTACGGCGCCCTCGCGATCAAGGAGCGTGACGCTGACGCTGAAGACCACCGGATCTCGCTGACCCACGGCAGGATCAACCACGGCAGCCAGTTGCTGGACTATCGGAACTGGCCGACGTCTTACTTCGGGCCGGAGACCGGAATCGGGATCGCGATTCAACACCATCCCCAAAGAGCCAACGGCGGCCGGCAATTTCGGGCCGGGATCGTCGGCCTCGGAGTGGGCACGATCGCCGCATACGGCAACGCCCAGGTGGACGCGGACTCCGAAGACTGGGAGACCTACGCCACCCAGCGCAAACCGCTGACCCCCGACTACCTCGCGTTCTACGAGCTCAATCCGCAGGTCGTGGACTGGGCCAAGGCGCCCTTCTCGTTCCTGACGGACGCCGAGGAGCGCGGCGCACACGTGGACGTCTTCGAGGGAGACGCCCGGATCACCCTCGAGCGGCAGGCGGAGCAGGGGCTCCTCCAGCGCTTTGACGTGCTGGCGATCGACGCCTTCAGTAGCGACGCGATCCCCATCCACCTGATCACTCTCGAGGCCGTGAACGCATACATGGCCCACTTACAGGAGGACGGCATCCTCGCGTTCCACGTGACCAACCGGTACGTCGACCTCCTCCCCGTGGTCCAGCGCCTCGCAGACGAGACCGAGTTCACGACCGTCTACATCGAGAACTCGTCGAACTCGGACCACATGGTCTACTCCGCAGACTGGATTCTACTGACGCGCAACGAGGAGTTCCTGTCCAAGGACATCGTGCACGAGGACGAGTGGCCCATGCCCCCCGCCGGGCCGCTCTGGACCGACGACTTCAGCAGCCTCTTCGAGGTGGTCGAGATGGAGGACTGACCGGGGCACCCCGCCACGCTGCGCGGGGCCTCTTGGGAACGTCGGAGCGCCTGGATCGAGGCGCCTGCTCTGACCCGGTGTACGGCGCCCCGCCTATCAGACCCGGCTCAAACGGACGCGGCCGCCCCCGGGAGAGACCCAGGTGCGGCCGCGGCGCAGTTTCCTGGGCCAGGATTGCCCGCCGATCTCGGGGTTCCTGGGTCCGTATCCGGCCCTCGGAGATCCGATCAGTTGTTGGAGGCGCCAGCGTCGATCCAGGCCCGGATGGTGTCGATATCCGCCTGTCCCATCGGCGGCATCATCCCTTGGGCGACCTGGCTGCAACTCCCCTCGAGGACCTGGACGAGCAGGCTCCCGCTCGCATTCCCAGGATCCACCCTGAAAATCGCGCAGGCCGCTCCGTTGCCCTGGGCGCTCTGCAAGACGAGGTTGGAATAGGCACTCACAGCTCAGGTGAGGAGGGACGCCGCAGAGGTCTCCCGTCCCCTAAATCGTGCCCTCATGGCGTACGGTACCGCTCATGAGTAGATCCTTCACCCGGCGACAGTTCCACAAGATGGCCGCCTCGACCGCCGCCTTCAGCGCCGTCCCGGGCTCGGTACTGGGGGCGAACGAGAAGGTCAACGTCGCGATCATCGGCTGCGGCGGCATGGGCGGGAACGACGGCAACCAGGTGTTCAGGACCGGTCTTGTCAACGTCGTGGCGCTCTGCGACGTCGCCCTGGGCACCGAGCACACGGCGAGCGTGGAGGCGAAGTACCCCGACGTGCCCCGCTACCGCGACTTCCGAGTGATGTTCGACGAGATGGAGAAGGACATCGACGCCTGCACCATCGGGGTCCCCGACCACGCCCACTTCCCCATCACGATCCTGGCCATGTCCCTCGGCAAGGCGGTCTACGTCGAGAAGCCGCTGGCCCACACCTACGACGAGATCTCCAAGCTGATCGCCGCCGAGGAGAAATACGGGGTCGTCTGCCAGATGGGGAACCAGGGTCACTCTGGCGAGAACTACCACCAGTTCAAGGCCTGGCGCGAGGCCGGGATCATCAGCGGCGTCACCGAGGTGACCGCCTACATGAACTCTGGCAGGCGCTGGCACGGCTGGAAGGACGTGGACTACCCCACCGGGGAGACGATGCCCGAGGGGCTCGACTGGGACATCTGGACGGGCACGGCCCCCGAGGTCCCCTACAGCACCAAGCTCCACCCGGGCAACTGGCGCAGCTGGTACGACTACGGGTCGGGCGCGTTCGGGGACTGGGGTCCGCACATCCTGGACACCGTGCATCGCTTCCTGGACCTCGGCATCCCGAGCAAGACCACCGCGGTCAAGCGCGAGGGACCCCGGGACTTGATCTTCCCGATGGCGAGCACGATCCAGTTCGACTTCCCCGAGCGTGGGACCGAGCCCCCCTGCTCGGTGACCTGGTATGACGGGACCAGCAACCGCCCCGAGCGGCCCGCGGAGCTGCCCGAGGGACAGAACCTCGGCCGCGCCGGGAAGATCATCCGGGGCAAGGACACGACCTTCATCGGCTCCTCCCACGGCAGTCCTCTCTCGATCATTCCCGAGGAGCGCCGCGAGGAGCTGGCGTCGACACTGCCGGAGGTCGAGGTGGGCTCGAACCACTACCTGAACTTCGTCCGCGCCGTGAAGGGCGAAGAGGCCACGCGCTCCCCCTTCCGCGTCTCGGGACCGCTCTGCCAGATGTTCTGCCTCGGCATGATCGCGCAGCGCCTCGGCGGCTCGCTGGACTTTGATCGGGACCGAGAGGTCATCACCAACAACGAGCTGGCCAACGCCATGCTCAGCGGCCCGCCGCCGCGCAGTGAGTGGACGGAGTTCTACAAGCTCTGAGCCCCCCGCCCCCGACTTCGACTTCGACTTCGACTTCGACTTTCGGCCACTTCAGCCTCCGGCCACAAGGGTCAGCAGGACCCGTGCCTCCCCGGCCCTTCGCTCCCCACATCGTCACGTCCCGCTCGGTCACTCCCCGAAACGTCATGCTCCGCTCGCTCGCCCCCTCCTTCGCACTCCTCAGCGCCAGCCTCCTCGCCGCCTGCGCCAGCCCTGCCAGCTCACTGAACACCGAGGCCGCGCCGACGCTCGTCGTCTTCAACTCGCCCCCGGAGGTCAGCCACTTCGACCTCGGCGATTCGGACCGGACCCACGGAGAGCTCATCAGCTGGCACGCGGACCTGGACCTGAGCGAGGGAGAGGAGGCCACCCGGATCGGGCACTGCAACGGGACGATGCAGGTCACGCGCCTGGGGGCGCGTGAGGACGGGCGCGAACACCGGATGACGAACATCGAGCTCGACTGGGATGACTCCGACGACTCCCTGCTCGTCGCCGGCTCCCACCCCTACAAGCACGGCGTGATCGAGACGGACGTCCCGATCGTGCGGGCAGTCATCGGCGGCACCGGCCGGTTCGCGGCGGCCCGCGGCCAGATGGTGAGCGAGAAGCTCCCGAGCGGGTGGTACCGACACTCGATCTGGCTCGCTAACTGAGCCCTTCCTGCAATCAGCGCCGCCGGAGTCGCGCGGCGCCACCGCAGGTCGAGCCCCCGATGGGATCGCGTACCCTTCGGGCATGCTCCTACTCACTGCGCTCCTGACGATCGCGCCGCAGCTCGGCGCCACGGCGAAGGCCGATCTGCTCGACTTCTCCGGTGACGTTCGGTCCGAGGCCACCGTCCAGCTGATCGGCCCGGAGGGCCACCGCCTCGTGCCCGAGGGCGAGGGCCCTGGACGCTGGACCTTCGACGCCGGCGTCCTGACCGCCTCGCCCGTCTGGGACAGCGTGGTGACTCCCGAGGCTTACGGGGACTTCCGGATGCACCTGGAGTTCGCGGTCAACCGCTCCGACGACGAGAACCTCGAGGCCCGCGGAAACTCCGGGGTCTACATCCAGCAGCGCTACGAGCTCCAGATCCACGACTCGTTCGCGACACCCTTTGAGGACTTCGCGGCCTGGCAGTGCGGCAGCCTCTACCGCCTGAAGAAGCCGGACCAGCCGGCGTGCTGGCCGGCGGAGGCCTGGCAGACCTACGACATCCTGTTCCGCGCCGCGCGCTTCGAGGGTGAGACCAAGACCGCGGACGCCCGCATCACGGCCTTCCACAACGGCCGGCTCATCCACGACGACTTCGCGCTCCCGCGCAAGACCGGCGCGGGCAAGCCCGAGGGGCCCGAGCCGAGGCCCATCAAGCTCCAGGGTCATCACAACGAGGTGCAGTTCCGCAACGCGTGGATCGAGCGGCTCGAGCTCAACTCGATGCCGGCTGTGGCTGCGGACGACCCGCGCCGTGTCCAGAAGCGGCTGCCGCGCCCCGGCACCACGTTGATGCTTGAGGGGCGGACCGCCTTCGTGATTGAACCCACCGCGGCAGCGAGGCAAGAGGGCCCCATGCCCTGGGTCTGGTACGCGCCGACCCTGGCGCCTTACCCGGGCGCAGCCGAGGGCTGGATGATCGACCGCCTCCTCGCGGCAGGCGTCGCGATCGCCGGGATCGACGTGGGCGAGTCCTACGGGAGCCCCGACGGAACAGCCGGGTTCGACGTGCTCCACGAACACCTGACCCGCGACCGCGGCTTCAGCCCGCGCCCCGCGTTCCTGGCGAGGAGCCGCGGCGGGCTGATGGCGTACAGCTGGGCCGCCGCGCACCCCGAGCTCGTGGCAGGCCTTGGCGGGATCTACCCCGTCTGCGACCTCGCGAGCTACCCGGGGCTCGAGCGAGCAGCCCCGGCCTTCGGCCTGACCCCACAGGAGCTCTCCATGCGGCTCGCCGACTTCAACCCCGTCAGCCGGCTGGCGGCGCTGGCCGCCGAGGGGGTCCCGGTCTTCCACCTCCACGGAGACGAGGACCGGGTCGTCCCCCTGGAGGCCAACTCCGGAGCGCTCACGCGGCGCTACCTCGAGCTCGGGGGCCCCGCGACGCTGCGGGTCCTCGCGGGCCGCGGGCACGACATGTGGGGGGGCTGGTTTCAGTCCGCCGAGCTGACCGGCTTCCTGATCGACCGCGCCATCGCAGGCGCGTCGTCCCCCGTCGGTCAGGGGGCCCCCTCGGCCGGCCAGGAGACCTCCGCTGAGGGAGGTTGAGGTCCGGGGCCCGACTCGCCCCCAGGCCGCGCCTTTGGGCCCCCATCGTGCAGGGCACAGAGCCCTGGCAGGGCACAACGCGGAGCGAGGGCTCCTCCAGAAGCGAGGCAAGGAGAGAAGTCCTTTGGCCCGGCGCGGATCTGTCCGATCAAGCGGACAGAAGGAGCTCCGATGAACAAAAGGAAGATGCAATTCGTCCCCGTGGACGCCAACTCGACCGCCCGCCTCCTGCTGTGGATCGCCGGGGCGCTGGCGGTGACCCACGCCATCGTCATGGTCCTCTGGTTCACCGACGTGCTGCCCGTGAACCGCTGGCTCTACATCGCGGTCTTTGACCTCGACGAGGAGGAGAGCATCGGCACCTGGTTCAGCACCCTGCTGCTCTTCAGCGCCGGTCTGCTGACGATCCTGACAGGACGCCTGGCCGCTCCTGATGGCGGGCGCTCGAGCCGCTCATGGTCCCTCCTCGGCTCCGGCTTCATCCTGCTGTCCATCGACGAGGTGGCCGGCTTTCACGAGACGGTCAACACCCTCGTGAAGTCCGTGCACTGGACAGCGTTCGGCGGCGTGGCGGTGATCCTCTCGGCCATCATCTTCATCCCGTTCCTGCGCTCCCTCCCCGCCCGAACGCGGCGACTCTTCCTGCTCGCAGGGGCCGTCTACGTGGGCGGCGCGATCGGCGTCGAGGCAGCGACCCTCTACCACGAGCAGAACGACCTGCTGAACACCCTCGGCTACAACCTGTGGACCGCCGTGGAGGAGTTCATGGAGATGGCCGGAGTGGCCCTGTTCATCCGCGCGTTGCTCTCGCACATCGAGGTCGAGCTCGGCGGAGCGGCGATCTGGCTGGAGCTCGGGACCCGGGCTGCCGGGTCCCGCCCCGAGGCCCAGACGGACGCCGAACACGCGCTCCGCGCCGTCCCCGACGGGTCGACCGAAGAGCGACACTCCCCGGCTGCCTGATTCGGAGGTCGCTGCCTGACCCGGATCTCGCCGTCCGATCCTGATCGCGCCGCGAGGCGTGAGCCCCACCCCCTCCGGAGCGTGGAGGCGACCCGTAGGCCGACCTCACTCGAGGAGCCGGCGGAGGACCGCCGCGAGGCGCGGGCGGCCGATGAGCTGCCCCCTCGCTGGTACGGCTCGCCCCCCGCAGAGCGGCCCCTTCCACGGGGGACCAGCTCCGTCCATCCGGGCTCTGGCCACGCGGGCAGCGACGCTGATCCCAAGGCGGGAGTCCTGATCTCAAGCCCGGCCGCGAGGGGCTTTGGCGGCTGCATGCCGGCCGCAACGCCCCTGGGAGCGAGCCCAAGAGGACAGGTGCCCGGTCGCGCGGTCGGCCGTAGGGGGAAGCCAAGGAGGGCGCAGCGAGGTGTCCCGAGCGCGAGGCCCTGAATTAGGACTTCTAGGGCGTGTTGCCGCGCCCCCCCCTGCATTGAAGAGAGCCACCAGCGAGATCCGGAGAATCAACTACTCTCGTTGTGGGCAAAAACACGCCCGATCCGCCCGTAGAAGATCTCGTCCAGGGATCTCGATCCTTCCTCAGCACAAGGTCAGGACCGCCCCCCGGACGGACCTTCTACATTTATGGGGATCCGTCCCGTCGAACCGCTCGTCCCTAAAGGGAGGCCGACGCCCCCCCCTGGGGCTTCGCCTCCTCCCCCAACGTCCCCACAACGTCTTCCCATGCTCAGACTCCTCCTCAGCACCTCGCTCGCAGCCTGCGCTGTCGCCAGCACGGCCGCCGCGCAGTCCCCCGTCCTCGTGAGCACGCCCAGCGCTGCCTCGAGCCAGATCAAGCTCCGGTACGCGAGCTTTGATCCCACGGTCGCGAGCCCTGAGATCCCGGCTTCGCTGCGCAGCTCGGCACGCGATCAGATGCGGATCGTTCAGTTCAGCGGCGTGCCGACCCAGGCTGGCCGCGACACCATCGAGGGCCTTGGCGGTGAGATCATCGGCTACCTGCCCTCGAACGCCTACGTTGTCCGCATGGCGTCCGACGCGCTCTCGGCCCTCGAGGGGGCTCAGTCTGTCCGCTGGGTCGGGGACTACCACCCGGCCTTCCGCCTCGACCCCGAGCTGCTGACCGAGGAGTTCCTGCAGCAGCCCGAGCCCGTGCGCTTCAACGTCGTGGTCGCCAACAAGCGCACCGACAAGCCGTCGCTGGTGAGCCGCATCAAGGGCATCGGCGGCATCGTCAACAGCGAGCAGACCGGCAGCCTGCTGATCGAGGTCACGCTCAGCGGTCCCCAGCTGCTCCAGGCCCTCCACATGGACGAGGTCCTCTGGATCGACCGCTGGTCGGCCCCGGAGCTCGACATGGACAACGCGCGGATTCAGGGCGGTGGGAACTACGTCGAGAGCATGGGCGGCTACACCGGCACCGGCGTCAATGCCCACATCTATGAGGGGGTCGAAGCCTCGCACCCCGACTTCACCGGCCCCGTGGTCAACGTCCGCAGCAGCGGCGCGGCCCAGTCCCACGGCCACGCCACCGCAGGCATCGTCTTTGGCAACGGCAACAGCAACCCCGCCGTCCGCGGCATGGCCCCCGACGCGGGCAAGTTCTACACGAACTACGGCTCGGTCGCTGGCTCGCGGTACCAGGTGGTCGACGACCTCGTGAACATCCACAACGTGAGCCACACCACGGCTTCCTGGGGCGGCTCGCGGACGTTCTTCTACACCTCGACCTCCGCCGAGTCGGACGACATCGTCTTCGACCACGACATCTCGTGGACCCAGAGCCAGTCCAACGCCGGCAACCAGGACTCGCGCCCGCAGGCCTGGGCCAAGAACGTCTTCTCCATCGGCGGCGTCCGGCACAGCAACAACAGCAACCCGAACGACGACTCGTGGTCCGGCGGCGGGAGCACTGGCCCCGCCTCGGACGGACGGATCAAGCCGACCCTCTGCGCGTACTACGACGGCATCGGCACGTCCGACCGCACGGGCAGCAGCGGCTACTCGAGCGGCAGCTGGACCAGCGGCTTCGGTGGCACCTCCGGCGCGACCCCGATCGTCGCGGGCCACAACGTGATCGCCCTCGAGATGTACACCGAGGAGTCCTCGCCTGGCGTCGGCATCTTCGGCCAGGCGCTCCGCGTACCGGGCGGCACGACCCACGAGAACCGACCGCACTCCACGACGCTCAAGGCCCTCCAGGTCGTCAACGCCCGCCAGTACAGCTTCACCGCGTCCAGCTCGGACAACCGTCGCGAGCACTGCGGCTGGGGCTTCCCCAACCTGCAGGACATGTACGACAACCGGGACAAGACCATCATCATCGATGAGACTCAGGTCATCACCCAAGGGGAGACCCAGGTGATCATGGCAGGCGTCGAGCCCGGCGAGGCCGCCTTCAAGGTCAGCCTGAACTGGAACGAGCCGGCGGGGAACCCCTCCGCCTCGTCTCAGCTCGTCAACAACCTCTCGCTGCGCGTCACCTCCCCGACCGGCGTCGTGTACTGGGGCAACAACGGCCTCGAGAGCGGGGTGTGGTCCGTCGTCGGAGGCTCCGAGGACAACACAAACTCCATCGAGAACGTGTTCGTCCAGAACCCCGTCGACGGCGACTGGCAGATCGAGATCATCGCGACCGCCATCGTCCAGGACAGCCACATCGAGACCCCCGCCGTGGACGCTGACTACGCCCTCGTGGCCGTCGGCGGCAGCGGCGGCGGACAGTTCGCCTCCACGATCTGCCCGGGGGCCGTCAACTCCCTCGGCCTGGGCGCGCGCCTCGAGCTTGCCGGCAGCGCCACGGTCGCGGACATGGACCTGACCCTCAGCGTCATCCAGCTGCCCCTCAACTCGACGGGTTACGCGATCACCTCCCTCGACGCCAACGTGGTCACGAACCCGGGCGGGAGCTTCGGCAACCTCTGCATTGCAGGACCCTCTGTCGGGCGCTTCCTCGGCAACGTCCTCAACTCGGGATCGACCGGCGAGGTCTCCTTCGACCCCGACCTCACAGCCTTCCCGACGCCCACGGGCCCGGAGGCGGTGATGCCGGGCGACACCCGTTACTTCCAGTACTGGTACCGCGACTCGGTCTTCGGGTTCCCCGTCTCGAACTTCTCGAGCGCCATGCGGATCACCTTCGACTGATCCGGTCGCGGCCTCGACCGCTCCCCGGCACAGACGCCCGCGCCCGCTCCTCGAGCGGTCGCGGGCGTCCTTCATTCATCAGCCCACCGCGAGCCCCACGCCCCCTCGCAGCAAGCGCCAGAGCCACGAGGCGCCGCTGCGTGCATAGCCCCGCGAAGCGCGCTCCTCGCTGCACCTGGAGAGGCGTGGTGGAGGCGTCCCACCGGGCCAGCGCAAGGCCGCACCACGCCGCCCGCGACGCGGCGAGCCCTTGGCGGTAGCACGTCGCCGCTGGACCGAGAGCGCCCTGCGCTCCTTGGCCGAGGAACCCTGAGCCAACCTGCATCAGGACCTCCCGGGGCAGTCCGGCCCTGAACTGGTACTGTCACGATCCCGAGAGGGGACCTCGCCTACCTGAGCCCCACGACCCGCACGCTCGACCGGTCGGGACCGAACGTCGGACCACCCATGCGAACAGCCCTCCTCTCCATGCCGAAAGGCGCCCTCGGCGGAAACCGCTCGACGGCGCTGCGCTGGGCGCGCCGGCTCCGCTCCCTCGGCTGGTCGGTCCGCCGGGCCGAGCACGCTCGCAGGCGGGCCCCCTGCCGCCACGTCGACCTCATCGTCGCCCTCCACGCCGTGAAGGTGCGCCACGAGGTCGAAGGACTGATCGAGCTTCATCCGGAGGCGAAGCTGGTGGTCGCCTGTGCAGGGACCGACATCTACGAACAGGAGGGGGACGCGCAGCCGCTCCTGGAACGGGCAGACCGGCTCATCGTCTTGCAAGAGCAGGCGCTGGACGAGCTCTCGGCCCGGCAACGCCGGCGGGCCCACGTCATCCACCAGTCCACGCCCAGGCGCTCGGTTCCTGAACGGGAGGCGCCAGAGATCGCCATCATCGCCAGCCTGAGGGCCGTCAAGGAGCCCCTGCTCGCCGCGTCCGCTGCGCGCCTCCTCCCCGACGACTCGGGCCTCAGGGTGGTCCATGTGGGGCCAGCGATCTGCGCCGAGCTCGAGGAGCAGGTGCGCCGGGAGCAGGCGAACAACGCCCGCTACGAGTGGCACGGAAACGTGCGGCGGTCCGAGGCCCTCTGCCTGCTGGCAGGCGCCCGCGCGGTGGTGGTGCCCTCCCGAAGCGAGGGAGGCGCCAACGTCATCACCGAGGCCTTCGCGATGGGGACGCCGGTCCTCGCGAGCCGCGTTCCGGGGAACACAGGGCTGCTCGGTGAGGAGCACCCGGGCCTCTTCGACGCCGGAGACACTCAGGGCCTCGCGCGCTTGATGCTGCGGATCGAGCGCGAGCCAGGCTTCCGTGAGGACCTCGCGCGGCGCTCGACGGTGCGCGCCGCGCTTGCGAGCCCGGACCGCGAGGTCGCCGCATGGCGTCAGCTCCTGGAGGAGCTAGGCTTCGGGACCTGATGGGGCTCCCGTGACCGACGAGGAGGGACCCTTGGGTGCGGCCAGCGCCTTGAAGACGGTGGCGCATGTCCAACGTTCTCCGTTGATATGCGTACACCCGGAGCGCCCTTTGAGCGCAGTCAGCCCGCCCTCAAGATGACCCTCCGCCAGATCCTCCTCGCCGCCGGGGCGCTCGCGCTCGCCATCCTCGCCGTCACCCTCACCGGGCGGCCCCAGGGAGACGGCGCCGTGATCGGCCGGGCGGCTCCCGAGGAGCCCGTGGGACGCAGGACGGGCACGGACCTCCCCGCCCCTGGGCGCCGCGAGACGCGCGAGGTCGCGGGCTCCCCGGCGGCGTCCGCCGATGCGGGACGTCGTGCGCCAAAGGAGGCCCCCACCGTTGAGCCCTCGACGGTGCGACTCATCATCGAAGGGCTCTCGCCGGGTGAGACCGCGGAGTACACCCATCGCCGGGGCGATGCTTCGCATGGAGGCGCTCTGTCCGCGACGACCGGAGACCCCAGGCCCTCCACCACGCTTGAGCGCCTGACCCTCGCGGGTGACGCGGAGCCGACCAACTCCAAGCCCGATCAGGAGGAGATCCTCGTCTCAGCGCCCGGTTACGGAAGCCGCGGCTTCCCGCTCGCCCCAGGGGTGCACGTCGAGGAGATCGTGTGCGAGTTGGTCCAGAGCCGGCCCCTGCGGGTCGAGTTCCCTCGCCTGGTAGGTCTGAGGGGGCACCTCTCCGCCACCCTCACGTGGAG
>CALLKX010000037.1 GCA_938083085.1 uncultured bacterium | reverse complement strand
GCGATCGGCGTCTCCGAGAGGACGGCGTCCAGGGTCGCCACGAGGCGGCGGACGTCGGCGTCCGTGAAGGTGATGGGCGGTTTGATCTTGAGCACGTTGCCCTGCGGTCCGTCGGTCCCGATCAGCACGCCCTTCTGCCGCATCCTGAGGGACACGTAGCGCGCCAGGTCGCCGGCGGGCTCGCGGGTCGCAGGGTCTCGCACGAGCTCGACGCCCAGGTAGAGGCCGCGCCCGCGCACGTCGCTGATGACCGGGTGGCGCTGCACGAGGGGGGCCATCTCCTCGAAGAAGACCTCGCCGGCCCGCCGCGCTCGTTCCAGGAGCCCCTCATCGTCGATGACGTCCAGCACCGCCTGGCCGATGGCGGCGGACACGTGGTTGCCGCCGAAGGTGGCGAAGAACTCCATGCCGCCGGCGAAGCGGTCCGCGATCTCGCGCGTGGTGGCGACCGCGGCGAGGGGGTGCCCGTTCCCCATGGGCTTGCCCATGGTCACGATATCGGGCCGGGCGCCCTGCTCGTCGAAGGCCCAGAAGTGGGTTCCGACGCGGCCAAAGCCCACCTGGACCTCATCGGCGATGGCCAGGCCCCCTGCGGCCTGGACCGCCTCGAAGGCGCCCCGGAGATAGCCCTTCGGTGGAACGACCTGACCGCCGCAGCCGATGATGGCCTCCGCCAGCATGGCGAAGGGCGCGCGCCCCTCGGCGGCGAGTCGGTCGAGGATCGACTGGATCTCGGCCACGTAGAGGGGGCCGCTGTCGGAGCCGCGATGGACGCCGGCGACCGGGTCCGGGATCGGGATCACGTGGACCCCGGGGGCGGGCTCGAAGCCGCCGCGGCCCGCGAACTTGTAGTGGCTCGCCTCGACCGTGGCGCCGGTGTGTCCGTGGTACCCGTGCTCCTGGACCAGGAGCTCCCCTGCGCCAGGCGGGGCCGACGCCCGAGCGATCCGCAGGGCCAGCTCGTTGGCCTCGGAGCCGCTGCAGACGAAGTAGAGGACGTCGAGGTGGTCAGGGAGCTTCGCTCGCAGGCTCTCCGCGTACCGGTGGAGCCCCTCGTGCAGGTAGCGCGTGTTGGTGTTGAGCAGCCCCATCTGGCGCTGGCCCGCGGCGACCACCCGCGGGTGGCAGTGCCCCACATGCGGCACGTTGTTGACCGCGTCCAGGAACGCCCGTCCCTCGGCGTCGAAGAGGGTCGTCCCCTCGCCGCGGACGATCTGCAGCGGAGCAGACTCGTGGTGGATGGACATGGACCGGCAGAAGGTCGCGCGGCGCTCGACGTAAAGCGCGTCCGTGTCTGCCTCCCCCGCGTCGCAGGAGTCCAGTCCGAGCAGCGGCGCGGGGTCGGGACACAGGCCGGTCCAGGCGCGGCGCCACGTCGGGGCCGCCACGCCGGGGAAGTCGCCGGACCGGTCGAGCCGGTCGAGGATGACCTGGAAGTGCAGGTGGGGCGGCCAGCCGCCGTTGACCGATTCGGGGCCGAAGCGGCCCACGTGGTCGCCGGCACGAAGGACGACGCCGGGGTGAAGCCGCCCGAGGACCTCCTCGTCCAGGTGCCCGTACAGGGTGAAGAAGGGGCGCCCGCCCTCACCCTCGTGCTCGAGGATGACGGTGGGACCGTAGTCCAGTGGGGCCGGGTTGCGCTGGACGCTGAGGACCTTCGCGGCGAGCGGTGCGAGGACGTCCGTCCCCTCCGGCGCGAAGAGGTCGACGCCGAGGTGGACGGTTCGCGGCTCTGGCCCGTCCTCGCGGGCCTCGGCGAAGGCCTCCGCGCGGTACAGCAGCCGGGTCTCGTCGTGGTGCCCGACCGCCGCCGGAGCACCCCCCGCGACCCGCCGCGCCTCCAGGTCGGCAGCCCACGCCGAGAACGGCCGCTCTCGACCCCCCTCGACGGTGAGGGGGCTATCCAGAGAGAGGTCCACGCGCGGCGCGTCCCCCAGTGGGCGCCCGAGAACCGGCGCGAAGGTCTCTCCCCGGGCCCAGCGCTGGAAGGCCGCGGCGCGGGGGACGGGGGCGATCCCGGCGGCGTCGCGGAGCACCGCGGTGGCGAGGGCGGGGTGGATCAGGTCGAGCGCCTCGAGGGCGCTCCAGGCGGGCGCGGCGCTGACCTGGTGGTAGTCGTTCTCACCCCCGTGTTCGGGCGCTCGCTCCGATGAGATGGCGACGCTGGTCCCGAGCCTCAGCAGCGCGAGCTCGAAGAGCACCGCGAGCTCACCGTCGGAGAGCGGCGCCGCCGCGTGGTAACCGGCGACCACGTGGGCCATGGCCGAGAGGGGGTCTCGCTTACCGAGCGCCGCGTAGGCGGCGGCGATCGCGACCTCGCCGACCCGCGGCGCGACGGCCGCGTCGCCGAAGTCGATCAGGCCGGAGAGGTGGATGCTCCCCGCCGGCACCTGAACCAGGACGTTGTAGTCATTGGCGTCGTGGTGGATCAGCTGATGGGGGAGCTCGGCGACGCGACCCGCGAGCGTGCGCCAGCTCGACCCGAGGTGCCGGTTGAGGAGGTCCTGTCGCGCGCCGGTGGCGACGAAGCCGAGCCGCTGCTCGATCGTGTCGGGGCCGTCCATGAGCTGCCAGCTGGGGGAGGCCTTGGCCGGCGGCACGAAGGCCTGGCTCAGCTCAGCGAGGGCGAGGTCGAGCACCCCGAGGGTTCGGCCGAGCTCCTTGAGCAGCGCGGGGGGGTGGGGGTGGACCTCGGCGAGGGGGCGGCCCGGGAGGTAGCGATAGAGCGCGGCGTCCACGGTGCTCCCCTCGAACTCCACGCTCCGGATCGGATCCTCGCTCTCCCCTGGGCGGAGCAAGACCGGGAGCAGGGTGGCGATGGAGGGGGCGCGCGACGCGAGGGCGTCGAAGAGGTCCCGCTGCTGCTCCAGCGCGGCGCGGCTGGGGCGCGAGGTGAAGACCTTGAGGACAGCGGCGGGGGCTCGTCTGTCGCTCGTGTAGACCAGGAAGTTGCGGTCGACGTCGCCGGGGAGCGGGCTGGCCAGGCTGGCGTCGAGCCCGAAGCCCTCACGGGCTACCGCGAGGCCGCTCCCATCCGCGTCAGGCCCGGTACCCGTCTGCCCCTCCTCACTCGGCTGCATCGCGGAAGGGTACCGGGCATGGGCTCCGCGTGGACCGCAGCGGCCGTGTGGGGAGCCCGGAACGGCCTTCCTGGCCCCTGCAGGGCGCTTCTGAAGGATATGTCTCATTATGAGACCGTGACCCCGGGCGGTGACCGTAGGCGAGCCAATCAGCCGGGGGGTCGCGGCCCCAAATGTTTCTCGGCGGATCGTCCGATGAACCCCCCGTCTCTCTCCCACAGGACGACCTCGATGCTTCCCCAGACTCGATCCAAGGGCGCTCGCCCCTCATCGCCCATTGGCGCCCTCGCGGGCGACACCGCAGACCGCCTCCGGGCCGGCCTTCAGCGGGTCGTGCACGTCCCCGACGAGGTGGTCGATGCCCTGACGGTGGCCCTGGTCAGCGGGGGCCATGCGCTGATCGAGGGGATCCCGGGGACGGGTAAGACCATGCTCTCCCGCGCGCTCGCGCGGCTCGTGGACTGCAGCTTCAAGCGCATTCAGTTCACCAATGACCTGATGCCCTCCGACGTGGTCGGCGGCTCGGTCTGGCGACCCAGCCAGGAGCGCTTCGACTTCGTCCCGGGGCCGCTGTTCGCGAACCTCGTCCTCGCGGATGAGATCAACCGGACCAGCTCGCGGACCCTCTCGTGCCTCCTCGAGGCCATGGAGGAGGGGACGGTCTCGGCGGACGGCGAGACGATTCCCCTGGGCGCGCCGTTCACGATCTTCGCGACGCGAAACCCCATCGAGTTCCACGGGACGTTCCCGATCCCGGAGGCCGCTCTAGACCGCTTCCTCGTCCACGTCGAGCTGGAATATCCCGAACCCCACCTCGAGAAGGAGCTGTATCAGGGGCGCGGAGGCAACGCGACGATCGACGAGCTGGAGCCGGTCCTCTCGCGCGAGGAGCTCCTGATGCTGATCTCTGCCGTCCCGAGCGTGCACGTCTCGGCCGAGGTCGCCGAGTACGCCTATCGCGTGGTCTCGGCCACGCGCGCGCACCCGGAGATCGAGCTCGGCGTCAGCCCGCGGGCGGCCGTGGCCTGGACGAACGCGGGCCGTGCACGTGCGCTGCTCGACGGCCGGGACTACGTCCTCCCGGACGACCTCAAGGCCCTCGCCCGCGTCGTTCTCGGACACAGGATCGCCACCAGCGGGGGCGTCAAGGGCAGCGAGCGGATCACCGAGGTTCTCGAGGGATCGGAAGTCGAGCTGTGAGGCCGACGCACTTTGGCGTCAAGTCGCTGCTCTTCTTCACGGCGATCACGGGGTCCTTCTACGCGGCGCCCTACGTCAACCTGTTCTTCCTCCTGGTCGCGTTCTTCGCTGCGCACTGGGTCCTCGGCGCCTGGTGGACGTACGCCAACCTGCGCGGGATCGAGGCCACCATCGAAGACCCGGGCCCCATCCAGGCGGGCACGCGGGGACGCGTTGAATGGTCCGTGGTCGGAGAGAGCCGCCGGTTCGGGCTGAGCCTGAACCTGGAGTTCGAGTCGGGAGCCAAGGGCACGGGGGGGCTGGCCTTCACCGGCGGCGACCCGCGCTCAGCGCTCCAACTGCCTGCCCTCGGCCGGGGCGTGCACCGGGCCCGGCAGGTCACGGTCTCGTCCAGCTACCCCTTCGGCTTGCTCACCCGCACCGTCACGCTCGCGGTCTCGCCCGTGCTGCACGTGTACCCCGAGCCCACCGCGGCGCCCCCGGGACGACTCGCCCAGGAGTTGGCCGCCGCCGACGCGACCTCGGGCCGCCTCGGGGCGCAGGGGCGCACGATGCCGGCGGGGCTCAGGCCCCGTGTCGAGGGGGAGGCGCTGCGGGAGATCCACTGGCGCGCATCTGCGCGCCGCGGGAGCCTCGTCGTTAACGAGTGGGAGTCCGATCACGAAGAGGGGCAAGCGGTCGTCCTCGATCGGCGCTGCGAGGGCGACGCTTTCGAGCGGCGCCTCTCGGCGGTCGCGGGGGCGGTGACGGAGGCGAAGCGCCGGGGGAGCGCCTTGCGCATCGTGAGCCAGAGCCTCGACCAGACCTACACCGGCAGCGGCGTTCACTGGGACGAGGCCCTGCGCTTCCTCGCGGAGGTCGAGCCGCTCCCCGAGAGTGCGGCTGCCCCGGAGCACACGAGCCCCCATGCGGGCGAGGTGCGGTTTGCCTGATTCCACGCGCAAGGGGCCGTCCGCGCTGCTGCTCTGCATGATGGGGATCGTGGCGTGCAACGTGCGCTTCGTGCAGCTGACGGGGGCCGCGGACCCGCTCTGGTTGGCGCCGCTCTATGTCATCACGCTCGCGGCGCCGTTCCTCCTCCGCTTCCGCGACAGCATGGTCTATCGGGGCATCTGGAACCTCGCGATCGTCCTGTTCTTCCTGCGTCTCGTCCTGCACGCGAGCACCTCGGAGCTGGCCTTTGTCCTGCACGATGGGCTGATGCTCGCGATCCTCTGTCAGGTTCACGTGTTGAACAACCTGCGCAGGGAGCAGCGCCCGGACCTGCTCTTCATCAACTCGTACCTGATCGCCGTGATCACCGGGTACATCACCGTCGACCTGAGCTTCGCGTTCACCTTCGCGATCTACGCGCCGCTGTTCATCGTCGGGCTGCAGCTGCAGAACCTCGCGCGGTTCGATTCGAGGCAGCGCGCCGCGGCGCTCCCGGCGATGGGCCGCGAGAGCGTCCGTCGTTCGGCCGTGCTCGTGGCGGCGACGCTGCTCGCGTTCTTCTTCTTCCCCCGCGACTTCAACCGCCCGGCTCTCTTCTCGAGCTACTTTGATTTGGAGGCCGACGGGTCCTCGTACGAGGTCGGCTTCACCCAGTCCCTGGACTTCGCTGGCATCGACCGGGAGGCGGGGCAGTCTGATCGGGTGGTGATGAGGTTGGAGGTGCTCGAGGGGGACCCGCGGTCGATCCCACGGTACTGGCGTGGTGCCACGCTCTGCGATCCCCGGCGGTCAGGGGGGTGGGAGGTTCGAGAGGACGCGCTGCCGGCCAGTTCGCTGATGCGCGATCCAGCATGGGAGCTTCGTTGGCAGGGGCTTCGACTCGCCCGAGCGACGGACGCCAAGGGGTGGGCGCGGCCGGACGGTGAGGAGATGACCCGGGTTCATGTGACCCGGGCGGGCGGGGTCGAGCAGCGGCTCTTCCTCCCGCGCGAGGCCTTCACTGTTGATCTTGACGCGATCCACACCGAGGGCGAGCTCGTCGTCAGATCGGACGGCACGGCCGCGTATTCCAACCCTGGGGAGCTTCGTTACGAGGTGCAGCTGGGCCTGGAGCCAAGGGAGCCCGCCCACCGAGCGCCCGGGCCGCTCGAGGTCGAGTCCTTCGTTCAGCAGCCGCGGTCCCTCTTCAACCAGTCAGCGCGCACCCTCGCCCGTGAGCTCTCGCGGCGGCTCCCCGATGACGCAGGTGCCCTGAGGGTGACCCGCGAGTTCGCGGCCTACCTGGCCTCGCGCTATCCCTATCGGGCGCCGGGAACGCCGGGCGCAGCTCGGACGCTGGACGAGTTCCTCGGCACGGAAGCGGGGGGGCACTGTGAGCTGTTCGCCTCCACCCTGGCGACCATGCTTCGTTCCCGGAACATCCCGGCTCGCGTGGTCAGCGGCTTCATGCTCGCGCCGCCGCCGCCGGGTGAGCGGGTGCTCCTGGTTCGATCGCGCAACGCCCACGCCTGGGTCGAGGTCTTCAGCGGGGGGGAGGGCGGCTGGTTCTCTGTCGACCCGACGCCGCAGCTCGAGGCGGGCGGCGAGGACGCCGGCTGGATGAGCGGGGTTCTGGCGGGGCTGGAGGAACGGTGGGCGGCCTTGACCCGCTTCGACTCGGGGTCACGGGCCAGGTTCTGGGAGGCGCTGCGGTCCCTCCCCGGGGATCTGATCCGGCGATCGGAGTCGGAGCTTGGCGCGCTCGCCGGGCTGGCGGCGGCCGTTGCGCTCCTCGTCTTGCTGATCTTGCAAGTGAGGCGGCGCCGGCTCAGCCCGCCCGCGACGGTGGAGGCCCTGAGGCGCGAATTCGATCGCCTCGGCGTTCAGCTGGAGCCCCAGGAGACGCCCCGCGAGGGGTTCCGCCGCGCTGGAAGCGGGGAGGTGGACCCCGACCGGCTGGTCGCCCTGCGGCTCGCAGTGGAGGAGCACGAGCGTGATCGCTACGCCTCCGTCGGAGCGTCGGACCTCCTGCCCTGAACCGCGCTTGTCATGGGGACCAGTGTTGGCCATGGCCGGCGCTCGAGGTCGCTGTTGATCCAGTGGGTGGGCCCCCGAGGCGGCGGGCTCATCGGATGGCGGGCTCATCGGATGGCCGGCTTCCCGAGGGACTGGAGAACGGGGCGGCTGGCCTCCTGGGTGCCGGACCTTCAGTGAGTTGAGGGTCCAGCAAGCAGAGGGTCTAGCAAGCAGAGGGTCCAGCACGCAGAAGAACTGCCACGCAGAGAGGCCAAGGGTCCGGGAGATCCAGGCCGCGGGCGCTGCACACGGTTGGATCTGTCCGCGACGGCCTCAGTTCAGGCCGGGCTCCCTGCTGGAGCGGCCCCTCGCGGCCGCTGCGGCGCTGCTCACCTTCGGGGCTTCCCCTTGGACCGGCGAAGGACCGGCGAAGGACCGCGAAGGGACAGGGGAGCGGCCGGCGGGTTGGCTCACTTAGCGCCGTCACGCGGCGCCTGGGGCTGGGGGCCTCAGCCTCCTCCGGCCGAGCCCTTGAGGCTTCGCCGGAGGATGGCGGGGGCGAAGAGCGCCCCGGCGGCGAGGGCCATGAGCACCAGTGCCCCCTGCCCGCCCGCGCCTCTGGCGAGCCTCGCTGTTTGAGGGGAGCGGGGGTCGTACCAGATCGATAGCCGGCTTCCCTCCTGTGGTGGCGGCGCCGCGCTCGACCGGAACGGGTCGGGGAGCTCGGTGCGCACGATGCTGCCGCCTGCTGCGGTGAACTCGACCTTGAGGTAGGTCTCGGGGGCGGCGTCGAGGACCTGCTTCTTGGTCTCTCGCAGCTGGACCACCGTGGCGGTCACCTGGAGCGCGTGGTCTGCGAAGTCACCGCTGTTCTTCCACTGCACGGCTCCGAGGGCGCCAAGGAGGGCGCCGACGGCGACGAAGACGGCATCGATGGGGCGGCGAATGGAGAGCACGGGGAGACCTCAGGGTGCAGATTACCCCGGATGGGGCTCGATCGCACGCCTAGGAGCCGCCGGGCTTCACCTCGAGCTCGAGCGTGAAGGTCGTGCCCACGTCGGTGCTCGAGTCAAAACTGACCTCGCCTCCCATCACCCTGGCGAGCCGCGTCGCCACGGTGAGCCCGAGTCCGCTCCCGTCCATGAAGGCGCCGTCCTTGGCGCTGGCGAAGGGCTCAAAGATCTTGCCCGAGAGGTCGCCCTTGATCCCGCAGCCAGTGTCCTCGACCTCGAACCGGAGCCGGACGGAGTCCCAGCTGCCCGTGGGCTCCCGCAGGAGCCGGATCTCGACCGTACCGCTTTCGGTGTACTGGATCGCATTCTCGACCAGGTAGCCCAGGACCTGTCGCAGCCGGTGTATGTCGGTGAGGATCACGTCGGGGACCGCCGGAGCAACCTCCAGGCGAAGGTCCAGGCCCTTGGCAGCGGCCTCGCTGGCGTAGCTGCCCTGGAGGTCGGCCAGGAAGTCGCGCACCACGCAGCTCTGGTCGGAGAGCACCAGGGAGCCGAGCTCGACCTGGGTGAAGTCGATCACCTTGTTGATCATGCCCAGGAGCCGCTGGCTTCGGTCGAGCGCGTCATCGAGGCCGGTCACCTGGTCGCTCTCGATGAGGCGGTCGAGGATGGCGTTGAGGTGGGAGCTCATCTCGGTCGTGAGGCGCATGATGAAGTCGGACTTCATCGCTGACGTCCGGTCTGCGCTGGCCTTCGCGGTGGCGAGCGCCTTGTTCAGTGTCTCGAGCGAGGATGCGTAGGCGCGCGCCTCGATCTCCTTCTGCGAGATGAGCTCGATCGCCTTCTGCTCCCGGTTCGCCGCGTTCCACTTCTCCGTGAAGGCGCTGGCGATCTGGCAGATCTCCGTGGGGTCAAAGGGCTTCTTGAGGATCAGCAGCTTGTCGGTATGACCGAGCTCCTGGATCATTTGCTCCCAGGAGTAGTCGGAGAAGGCCGAGCAGATCACGCACTGGAGGTCCGGGTCGATCTCCCAGAGCCTCTTGATGGTCTGGACCCCGTCGATGCCGGGAGGCATTCGCACGTCGACGAACGCCATCGCGAAGGGCTGAGCCTCTTCGACGCTCGTCTTCGCGACCTCGAGGGCCTCGAGGCCCTGGAAGCAGTACGTGAGGTCGTAGTCGTTCCTGGCGGTTGGCGAGGCCGGCGCCTGTGGTGAGGATCCCGGGGGAGCCTCGCCGAAGAAGGCCGCACGCGCTGACGCGAGCTTGCTGGTGGCGCCGCCGCCGCTGGCCAGGATCTTCTTGAAGTCCTCGTGGATGCCCTTGGTGTCGTCTACGACAAGGATGCGGCGATTCATGCGGCACCTCCATGGTGGACCGAGCCGCTCTCGGGGGTCGCCTCGGGCCGGCCGGCCGGGCACTCGGGAACCTCGAGGATGAAGCACGCGCCGCGCCCGTTGCCGTCGCTATGGACCCGCAGGCTGCCGCCCATCTCCTTGGCAACGTTCGCGCAGGAGTGGAGCCCGAATCCGTGCCCGTCATCGCGGGTTGTGAAGCCCATGGAGAAGATCCGGATGAGGTCCTCCTTCGCGATCCCGCAGCCGTTGTCGGCGACGGAAAGCGCGATCATCCCGCCGTCGCTTCTCCGGAGCTCCAGAAGGACCTCCTGGCTGGGCCCGCTGGTGGCCTGGCGCGCGTTCTGGATGAGGTTGACCAGGATCTCCAGCAGGCGGTGCTTGTCGATCTCGACCTCTGGCAGCTGCTCATAGCGCTTGATGACCACGAGCTGAGAGGATTCTCCCTGAGCCCTCTGCGTGATCATGAGGGCCTCGTCAAACCGGTCAGCAAGGTTGGTGAACTCGCGCAGGCTGGTCTTCTTGGCGATCCCCTGCTGGCTCTTGATCAGCTCGCAGATGTGTTCGACCCCGTCGCTGAGCGACTGGACCTCGTCCCGTATGGAGGAGCGCTCCTCCTTCAGTTGCTTGACGAGGGCGCCGAGGAACGGCTCGATGTGCTTCCCGCGCGGGTCAGAGGTGAGGAACGTAGGGAGGTCCTCGGCGTGCTCGGAGAGGACGGCTGCAAGCCGCTCCAGGTCGTGAATGCAGAGCTCATCGATCCGCTGGCCGACGAGGGCCGCAGAGATGTTCACGCTGTTCAGGACGTTGCCGACGTTGTGGAGGATGCCGGTGGCAAGCTCGCTCTTGCCGGCCGTACGAGCCGTCTCGAGCAGATCCCCACGGGCCTTCTCGAGGCGGACCATCATCTGGTCGAAGCCGCGCCCGAGCGTCCCAAACTCGTCGTCGCGGGACGTGTTGAGGCGCGCATGGAAGTCCTCACTAGCGCCCGTCTTCTCGGCGTGCTCGGTCAGCTCCAAGATGGGCTTGAGCACGAGGTGGTTGAGGATCAGGATCAGGCAGAGGAGGACGATGAAGCCCATCGTGGCGACGAGGATGGCGCCAGAAGTCATCGCCGCTTCTCCAGCCTTCGAGACCCGCCGCTCGGCGTTCGCCCGGATGACGATCGTGGGGCGCTGCAGGAGGTCCGCAACGGTGGAGTACGCCACGATCCGGCCCGAATCGACCCGGGCATCCAGCACGGGATTGGCCGCGCTTGTGATCTCGTCGAGGCGCTGACGGACGTCCTCAGGCATGGTCCGTGGACCGCCGACTTGCCAGACGTCGAAGAGCTTGCCCGTGTTCTGGCCGATGCGGTCTCGAACCGTGTCGAAGACAAAGCGCCCAGCGATGACGAAGCCGCCGTCGAGCGGGTAGGCCGCTGAGGCGAGGCAAAGCGGCCCCCGTGACGTCGCAAGGAAGCCACTCGACTTCAGACCCTGGGGCGCAAGCATCGAGTTCGCCCACGCCAGCGCGGGGTGGCGCTGGCTCAGCGTCTCAGGGAACTCCTCGAGGGTGATCGATGTTCGATCCTGCGGGTCGAGCACGGTCTGGTGCCTCACTGCGCCGTTGGCGTCGCAGAAGAGCAGCAAGTCCAGCTCCTGTCCGATGACGCTCTCCGGCGTTGGCGCGGAGTCCGAGGAGTGGGGCGGGCTGGTTGTCGAACCGGTGTACCACCGCGTGATCCGTTCCAGGTCGCGGATCTCGGCATTGAAGGCCCTGTTGACTTCCTCGAGGTCCGCGATCACTTGCTCCTCCTCAAGCGACTCGAAGGTGCTCGAGAAGACCGAGTAGTGGACCAGGGCGCCAGCGACGGACACGAAGAGGACCAGCGCTGAGATGATCGAGGCGATCTTGACCTTGAGAGACATGAGTGGCGCCGTCAGGCGGCCGTCCTCCGGGTCGCTTCTTGGGTCGCTTCTTGGGCCCCGCTCTCTGGGTCTGCTCCCGGCTCTTGCTTGCCGATGGGTCTTCCCTCTCGGATGGGGAGGGTCGCCTCGTTCAGGAGGTTCGCCAGATCCATCAGCTCATCCCCAGCGCGCAGCCGGATGTCGTCGGGGCGCTCGCCCGCGATCACGGCATTGAGGAACCGGTCGAAGCGATACAGGGGGCCGGCGAAGCGGAAGCTCCCGATCACACCAACGAGGAACGTCAGGGGGAGGAAGACCAGCGCGGACCAGCCGAGCAGCTCGATCCCGATGGAGGCCGTCTCGTCGGCAAACCAGCCGCTGTTGGCCGGGAGTCGGTTCGCCGCCTGATGAAGGAGTGATTCCAGCAGGATGTACTGCAGGCCAAGCATCAGAACGATGAGCCCCAGGAACTTGGCGCTCAGCCGGAGCTGGAGCCCTGGTTGAATCAGCTTGCGCCGTCGTCTGAATCTCTGAGCCATGGGGAAGGGAGGGAGTGCGGGACTCCCTTGGGTGGATCGGAAGTCAGGAGAATCCACCTTGAGGCGATTCGGTCTTCCTCCTGGGGGGCGGCGATACAGGCGGTTCCGCCTCCAGGAGAGTTGCTGGGCCGGGGGGAGGCGAGGAGCTCTTGGCGGCCCGGGGGCTCAGCGAGCCGTGCTTCCAGAGCTGCGGCTTCTGCAGGTCTGAGCCTGCTGGTAGGACCGAAGCGCAGCCCGGGAAGCGGCCCGCACGTCAGGGTCGGGGTGGGCCTCGTAGGAGTCGACGAGGTCGAGGGTGGAGGGGGAGCGCAGGGTGCCCAGGGCACTCAGCGCGAGGCACTGAGTGGCCGCATCCCCTCCCCGCAGCAGCTCAGCGACTCCCTCGGCGATCTCGTCGTGGAAGAGCCGCTTGGTGGAGACGTCCCGAAGGATGGTCAGCTGCCCGGTGCGAGAGGCAAACCGCAGCTCGTCGAGCTGGGACTGGCCCTCCGAGTCCCACCATGCGAGCTGC
Source organism: uncultured bacterium (assembly GCA_938083085.1). Classification (GTDB taxonomy): domain Bacteria; phylum Planctomycetota; class UBA1135; order UBA1135; genus Saltatorellus. The sequence continues at coordinate 91,865 of CALLKX010000037.1, read as the reverse complement.
TCGTCGAACCAGCCGCGCCAGCGTTGAGGATGAGCGGGAAGGGCCATGCCCGTCAGCTCGTGCAGCGCCGTCTGTGCGGCGATTCGGACGGCGAGCTCGGAGTCCTCCAGTCGCTCGATAAGGGGTTGAACATGGGCTCGCTCACCGGTCCTCGCGAGGCATCCGGCGGCCTCGTGGCGTGCGAATGTTCGTGCGTCGTCGAGGTAGGGCGCCACTCGGTCCGCGACCCCGGGGTTGGACCCGGCGCGAGCCCGCTGAAGCGCGAGGTGGAGTCGGTTGAGGACCGCTGGGTCGCGGGCAGGGAGTAGGCCGAGCAGCCTCGCCAGCGCCCTTGCGGAGTACTCGGGGTCCGCTCCCCCCGCGACCCCGTCGAGGATCGCCCGCGCAAGCGGATCAGGAGCCACTTGGTAGAGGCGTTCAAGGTCGGGGAACGAATAGAGTCGAAGCGACGTGGCATCCAACAGGCACCTGCGGAGGCTGGAAGGCGCCTTGCCCGCGCGGCGGGGGTCGAGCTTGCCCGCGCTGGTGACGAGTCTTACGAGCTGACGGAAGTCAGCCGGCGTGCCGCCGGCGTGCAGGATCTCGACGCCCACGGCGAGGGCGTGCGCCCTGGCCTCGGCGGGGATCTCCTGCCGTGAGATCAGGCCCCGGATGATCCCGGGTACGAGCTTCGCCTTCGTCAGCAGGCGTTGAGGTCTCGCGCTCCGCGGGCTGGTGGCCTCGTTCGACGCCAGGGAGACGTCCTTCAGCCAGGCGGTCACGGCGTCCATTTCGGCCTCGAGGAGGAGGATGGCGAGGTCGTTCACCGCGAGGTCTCCGTCGCGGGTCTCTTCGATCCTCGTCGCCAACGAATCCGGAGGCGACTCCGAGTCCTTGGCCGCGGCTGTGCTGATGGCCAGGGTGGTCGCCATGAGGAGGAGGGCTGCTCTGGTCATCTGAAGAGCGCTCCGTCAGGTGTCATGGGGATCGGCTTCATCAGGTCAGCGGTCTCTAGAGTTCGAGCCGCGAACTCCAACTCCTCCTTGGTGAGGAGACGGTCGATTGGCGAAGCGCCCTGCAGGGCATCGCGGATCTGCTCCAGCTTGCTTCGGTAGGCGCTGATGTGGTGATCCACGTCTGCACCGGCCGGGCGCATCCAGCGGCGCAGGGTCCCATCCCGTGGGTCGAGCCAGCGCAGCTGCATGAGGCGGCTTGCCGAGTGGGGGAGTCCTTCGACTGGCCCCGCATAGGTCTCGGGCGCCCCGGAGCTGTCGAGGAGGATCACCTCGCACTCCGACTCGGGTGCCGCTGCGGATGAGGGCACGGGGGTGATCCCCCGAAGCCGCAGGAGCTGTCGCGGATCGACGGCGAGCCGGCGAGCGAGCCCATCTCCCACAGGGATGATCTGCCAGGAGACAATGTGGGGGGTCGCAGCGGTCCCCTGGCCGCCCGTCGCCATCCTCATGTCGTAGCTGAGACGCGCACCCGGTGCGGTCTCCAGGGTCCGAGCGGTGATGGCGCCCAGCCAACGGAGGCTCGCGGGCACGACGACCCGATCTCCTGGAGCGTACAGGGCCCCATGGAACCTCCCGGACGGCGGCAGCGTGGAGTTCGCTCGAACGCCTTCAGGCGGACTGATAAAGAGAGCCGTTCCGTGAGCGTCGGGCTCCTCTGCGAGGGAGACCAGCCGGGTTGAAGCCGCGCTCTGTATGCCACCCGCGAGGTGGATGTAGATGGGCCCCTTCGAGTCATCGAACTGGAGTGTCGCCCCCTCCTGCAGCCGCAGGACCTCCGCGCCGAGGACGAGCGGCCCGTTCAATCGCAGGCTGGCGCCTGTGGCGAGGATGAGGTCCCCGGTGATCTCGACGCTCGAATCGAAGCCGAGGCCGACCTGAGAACCGGTCACCACGTGGTCCCCAGCGATGGAGACGGCTGTGGACGGATAGAGGGTCGGCGGGGGGATGAAGCCGGCCGCTTGGAGGTCGATGACGCCCTCGAAGACGGCGTCGCCCGATGAGAGCACAAAGCCGTCCACATCTGCGTGGATCAGTGTGGCGAGACCGGAGGTTGAGCCACTCGCAAGGCCCACCGTGGACCCCGCGGTAGAACCCGAACCCGGATCCGCAGTCGGTGCTCCGCTGGAGGTCGGCCTCGGCCGCCGAGCACCCTCGCTGGGCTCCTTCGAGGGAGGCTCGACAAGCCACTCCTCCCAGGTAAACGACTCCGTTGAAGCCTCGCTGGAGCTGGCTCCGTCGAAGTCCAGCGGGCCGAGCGAGCCCAGCTTCCCCTTGAGCCCTGTCGTCCGGTGAGGGTGGGTCGCCGTGACCTGGGAGTCGTAGGTCCCGAGCGACGCATCGAAGCCATCCACGAGCGTGCCGCGACCGACGGTGACGCCCTCGATCCCGTAGAAGCCGCGGCTCGTGATCGGGTTCAGGTTCGGGACGATGATGGTGCGCAGCACGAACTCCGCCGTGCGTACTTGAGCGGTGCAGCGTAGCTCGATGGAGCCGTCCGAGCGGTCCTTTGCCTCCACCCAATAGACCCCGTCTGCGAAGGCGGCTGGGATCGTCTCGGACGCCAGGGCGCCGCTCTTCCCCTGACTGATAGCAAGCGTCGACTCTGCGATGCCGGCCTCAGCCACGTACAGCGCCGTGCGCCGGTCGAGGCTGAACCGCTGATTGCCATCGATCGAGGACTGGACCTTGCGGAGCGTCGCGCTGATCGCGCCCACGGCGAGAACCGCGAGGAGCGACAGGATCAGGGCGGCACCGCGGCGGCGCGGCTGAGGTCGAGTCCTTACCTTCATCGGCGATCAGTTCCGGCAGAAGACATGCTGGGTTCGCTGCATTGGAAGGGGCCGGCCGTCGTGTCCGAGGCGCTCGATGGTGACGTGAATATCTACCCGCGGACCGTCCATCGTGAAGGCGAGGCCGGCCTCGTCGTCGATGGCGTTACCGTTGTCATCGAGGCCGTTGCCCGGGATCTCGTGCATGTAAGAGGAGGGGACGGCGGTGGACCAGACGACCCGCCGCTCCTCTTCGCTCGACGGGTTCTCACGCCAAAGGATGCGCCCCGAGTCCCCGCTCGTCGGGTGCCACTGGATCTCCTCGAGGGGGCCATGGATCACGCCGCTCGCCTCGACTCCGAGGCAGGCTTGAAAGCGGACATACTCGGATGAGAGCGGCTTGAGCTGAGGGCCGTCGAGCGCGGCTGCGTCTGCGCCCATGAGCGCGAGCGAGATCCGGTCCACCGTCTGGTTGAGCTCGTTGGACATCCTCGCGTTCAAGGTCCCGGTGACCGCTGCGGCGCGGCCGGCGCGGAGGAGCATCGCGATGTTGATCGACAGGAGGACGAGGATCGCGATCGCGATCAAGACCTCCACTAGCGTGTATCCGGCGCGGTGATGCTGGACCCTCATCCGTCGAACTTCTCCAGGTTCACGAGGAGGGTAGAGACCTCCAAGGTGCGGTCGCCGAGCTTGGTTCGCCATTCGATCCGCACGGTGACCGGGAGGACGAGGTAATCGTCGGACCGGTCTCCTGGGAGGACCTTGAGGTCGCCGTCCAGGTCCCTGGGGAGACCGAACTGAGGCTGATCCAGGGTCTCGTCGAGGGTCGCTCCATCGCCGGGAAGCAGGACCTGTCCGGTGGGTCGCGGCTGTCCGTGTTCATCGAGAACCGGAGCCAGGCCCTCCACATCGAAGAAGGCGCCGAAGGCGGTGCCTTCACCGCTGGGGTCATCGGAGGGGTCCTCGTTGAAGAGGGCGAAGACCAGTGACATCGGCATGGACCGAATCTGCTCCATGCAGTTCACCGCGCTCTCCGCGGCCACGACCCGCTGCTGGCGGATGACGGTGCTGGTCACCGCGGCGGTCAACGAGGCAGAGAGAATGGAGGTGGCGACGGTCCCAACGATCACAGCGATCATCACCTCGACGAGGGTAAACCCTCGTGTGCCGCGATCCCGATGGGATCCGCTGAGTGTCTGTGTCTTCAAGGGTCGCCCTGCTTCCTCCGCAGCCCCCGTCTTCGTCGCCGGGCTGGCGGTTCCTTGAGGCGCCCGATGGAATCGGCATTCGTGGGCCAGTCTGCGACAGACGCCCCCTCGCGGTGGGTGGGACGGTGCGTGTCAGCGGCGCTTCGCCGCGCATAGCTCACAGGTCGAACTGACGACGGACCCAGTCGGGCCGTGAGTAGTCCCAGTTCAGCTCCGCCATTCCCGCCACGAGGGCGGGGTAGAGCTCGAGGAGGACCGGGAGCAGGTCGTGGTCCATCGCTGCGGCGTCAAGGTAGCCCTCGAGAGCGCGCTGCTCCGTTGGGCGTCGCTGCTCGGGGGCGAGAATCGCGCGCCAGGCCGCGCCGAACGAGCCGCCAGTCTCCTGCTTGCGCTGGTGAATGATGAGGTGCAGCAGGTCGATCAACGGGAGGAAACGCTCTTCGCTGGCGCCCCAATCCAGGTAGCCGAGGATCGAACCGTCGCCGGATACCTGCAGGTGCTTCGCGCGCAGGTCGGCGTGGTAGACGCCGAGCCGAAGCGGTCGGCCGACGAGCTGATCCCGGGCGCGCGCGATCATCTCCTCGACTCGACGGCGGGTCGCCTCGCTCGCGATGAGGCCGAGCACGATGTCAAAGCGCGGCTGCAGCATGGTCTCGAAGAGCTCGCCGTCCAGCGTCGTCGCCTGCGGTTCGAGGAGGTGCACGAGCTGCTCCGAGGCGTCACGGAACATCCGCTCTGTGAGTTGCCGTTGGCCGGTCAGGTCCGTCCCGTTGAGCCCGTCGACCCTCCGCTCGACCGCGACCTCTGCGCCTTCGATCACGCCGTGGAACAGCGGCTCGGGGACAGGGACGCCAGGGTGCCGGGCGCGGACTCGCGCGAGCCACGCGTGATGCTGCTCGACCATGCGTCGCTTGGCGGGTTGCAGCGCGACATGGACCGTCCAGCGCCCCTCCTTTCCCGGGCAACCGTCCAGCGCGGTGTGCATCAGCGCGTCGTTGCTCCGCGTGGCGACCAGCATGTCGACCTCGGGCCGCGGCTCCCCACAGGCCGCAGCGACGTGCTCGAGCAGGCGTTGGATCCGGCTCGCTCCGGTCGCGGTGCGCCTGGAGTGGACGGCGAACGAGGGCGTCAGCCACGGGAACAGGCCCAGGCTCGCGCCCAGCATCTTCAGCCGGTTCTTGCGCTCCCTCGGCCCGATGGTGAGCCGCGGTCGCGGGTGGTCGAGGGCGACCACGTGGCTGAACTCCCGGGCGTGGGGGTAGAGCGAGTACACCTCCGCCTCCTTCCAGGCGCCGCGCCCAGCGGCGCGCGTGCCCGGGAGCGTTCGCTCTCCGCGTGAAGGCTTGAGGATCTCTCTGAGCAGGTGGAGCGGGTGGCGCCTGAAGGCGCCACGGCGGCCGGTGGACCGCTTGTAGCCGAGGCGGTTGTCGGCCGTGATGATCAGCTCGCGCCGACAGACGCGGCGGAGCTCTTCCGCCGAGAAGCCCCACCCTGTGGCTGGCGAGGGGAGGCCGCCCTCGAGGACGACGAGGTCGAAGCTCCGGTCCATGAAAGGCAGCGTCGCGCAGTCTCCACCGGCCACCGCGTTGGAGGACCCGGGGGCCAGCGCTGCCGCGCGCTCGAGGGCGAATCGGAGCCTCGCAGGCTCACGCTCGAGGACCGTGACTTCGAATCCCAGGGTGCCGAGGGCCACGGGCGTTCCCGAGAACGAATTCCCGACGAAGAGCGCGCGGCCGGCAGCGCCGTCTAGGAGCATGGCCCAGGCGCCGCGGCTCTCCTTCATGAGCATCATCAGCTCGTCGGACTCACCGTCCGGGAGCTCCAGGACCAGCGCCTCGAGGCGGCTCTTGAAGGGCGCGGCGCTGTCGAAGAAGCGTCCGAGAGCGGCCCCGAGCGCTGGGCTCACGCCAAAGGGGCTCACGCCAAGGGGGCTCAAGCGAGGTGGGCGTCGGTCGATCGAAGGGGGGGGCACCATTCACCGTCGATCATGGCGCCGCGGGGGGCGAGATGGAACCGTGGGCCGCCAGCAAGGAGAGGCCGGTCTCGGGTCGGGGCCGAGCGCCCCTGGCGCCGGAGGTTTGGCGCCGCGCGGTCGGTTCGACATGATCATGGGATGCGCGTCGCGACCCTTGAGATGGACGTCCGGTCAGGAGACACGGCGGGGAATCTGGACGCGGCGCTGCGCGGCGTCCGCAAGGCTGGCGAGGAGGGCGCCGAGCTCGTCGCGCTCCCGGAGATGTGGTCGACAGGCTTCGCGGCTGGGCTCGGAGCGCCGGAGTTGGCGGACGCGGCGGCCGCGCTCGACGCGGTGGCGGAGGCGTCCGCCCGGATGAACCTCGTCGTGGTGGGCTCGGGGCCCGCGTTGGTCGACGGCGCCGAGCTCCCGGTCAACCGGGCGCACGTGCTCTCGAGCGACGGATTGGTCGGCGGGTATGACAAGGTGCACCTGTTCTCTCCCACCGCGGAGGCCCTCGCGTTTTCCGCGGGGGATCGGCCGCCGATGCCCACCGAGCTGCCGCGCTGCGGTGTCCGGGTCGCACCGATCATCTGCTACGACCTGCGTTTTCCTGCGGTCTCAAGGGCGGCTTTTCGAGCGGGCGCAGAGGTGCTTGTGGTGGTGGCCCAGTGGCCCGAAGCGCGGGCTGCGCACTGGTCGTCGCTGCTCCGTGGCCGGGCCGCCGAGTGCCAGGCATACGTGATCGGTTGCAACCGGATCGGCGAGGATGAGGTCGGCCGGAAGCGGCTGCGGCTGCGCTTCTTGGGTGGGTCCACGGTGGTGGGGCCTGACGGTCTGGAGGTGGCCCCTGTCCGGCAACTCGAGGTCTCCGCCGCACCGCGGCGAGCGTCGCGTCTCTCGGTGTACGAGATCGACTTGGAGACGGTTCGAAGCCTGCGCCGGGAGGTCCCGGTGGCCCGGGACGAGCGCCGAGAGTGCTACGCCGCCTGGCTCGAATAAAAAGACCCCGCCAGGTCCAGGGAAGGACTCGGCGGGGTCACCCTTTTTTCTCGGCGCGCGCCGGGGCGCGCTGCCTACACCGTCCGCGGGTGGCGAGATGCCGCCGCGATCGGTGATGCGTGGGAGGTCTGTCTCTCGGGGCTAGCCGTCAAGACCTCAGGTGTTCGGGGCACCGTGATCCGGGGGCCTGGCGCTTGAGGCCTGGATGCCGGACGGAGCGGTTCTGGTCCAATCCGCTCGCTGGTCTTCAGCGCTTCAGATCGGCGGGAGCTTCTTGCGCTCCAGGGGGCGGCTCTTGTCCCGCTTGCGGTGCTCTCCCGGCGCGGGGACAGGGACGTGGGCGGCCGCCGTGCTTTGGAGACGGCGCGCCAGCGCGCTGGCACCGGACGTACGCTCCACCGGCGCACGATCGAGGACGCTGCCGCCCCTCCTGGAGCGCCAGCTCTCGAGCTGGTCATTGGTCCTTGTGACGAAGACCGTGCGGGGCGCCTTGACCTCGCAGGGAATGGCTCCGCTGGCGAGGACGGTGCCGGTGAGCGTGCGGTAGAGGACCTCGACCGAGACGCCCTTGGCGGTGCCGGCCACGATGGGGAACAACACCCGGGCGTGGGGGGGCAGGCGCAGGCTGCGCTGCAGTCCGGACTCATCGCTCTGGAAGACGAGCCACTGGTCGCCCGTGGTGTGGCTCCGGGCAGCGAAGTGCGTCGGGGTGAACTGGAGGCAGGTCGGGACTTCCGTACCAGCGATCGCCGGTGGGATCGCATCGAGGGTCGGGACCTGGGCGGCGCCGGTGGTGGCGGGGAGGCTGGCGGCGAGGCCGGCGACGAGGAGATTGAGGAGCGCGGGGAGCATGGCTTGCCGCCTGTATCGACGCGCCGGGCCGAGGCCTTGAGTGCTCGCGCGTGCTCCTGAGAAAAATCTTCCGGTCGTGGCCCGCGGACCGGCCCGCGGATCGGCCCCGCTGAGGCCCCGCTGAGGCCCCGCCGAGGCGCCGTCGCTCAGGGGGTGCCCAGGAGACGAAGCGCCGCGGAGTCTGCGAGCGGGGCGCCCGCTGCCGCGAGCGCGCATCGCGCGCGGCGCAGGGCCTCGGCGGGGCTCGAGCCCTTGCGCAGCGCTCCATGGAACGCGATCGACGCGGACCGGCCGTGGCGGTCGGAGAGAGGCCACCCGGTCACCACGGACGCGCGCGTCCCGCTGTCGAGAGCAGCCTGGGCGAGGCCCCGGGTGGAGAGCCCATCCATGGAGCGGCCGGCGGCGGAGTCACATGTTGCCAGCACGAGCAGCGGGAGGCGGGGGGCGACCGCGGCCAGCGCTGCTGCGGAGACCAGCTCGTCCGCGGAGGCGAGGAGCCCCAGCGGTGCGATCTCGGACCGGTCGCCACGCCGCAGGGCATGGGTCGCCACGTGCACCGGGCGGTCCCCGCCGAGGGCCTCGAGCAGGCGTTCCGCGTCGAAGGCGCGTCCCGTGACCGTTTCGAACCCCGGGTGGAGCCTCTCCAGGTCGAGGAGCTCCCGCCGCGCCCACTTGAGCTCGGGTGCGGCGGTGTCCTCGGGAGCACCGAGTGCGATCCAGCGAGCCGTCCTGCCGTCGATGGCCGGAGGGAGCGTCTGCTCATCGCGGAGCTGATCCACGATGGTGAGAGCCGTGTCGTAACCGAGCGTCCTCGCGGGCGACCCGGCCGTGAGAAGCTCGAAGCAGACTCCCTCGAGGGCACCGTGCGGAAGGAGGGCGACGCTCGGCGCCGGGGGCGCCGGGGCGCGGCGCGCCCAGTCATCGAGGGCGCGGTCCAGTGAGCCGGGGAGCAAGGCCAGGGAGAGCTCCTGCGCCAGGCTAGCGGTCCGACTGTCGAGTGGTCCGCGGGTGCCGCCACGGGGCGCGCCGCTCGCCCGGCCTCGCGCCGCGAGCAGTGCCTGCTTGAGGCGATCCCGGGCGCGGATGAGCTCCTGCCGCCCGCGGGGAATCTCCTCGGCCTTCGCGCTCCCGTCCGGCCGAACGTGCACCACAAGAGATTGGTCCGCCCCGACGATCCAGGTCAACGCGCCGAGGTCCTGCCTGGCGGCGAGGGCGAGGACGCGTACGCGAGCCTGCTCGAGAGTGCAGGCCGCGTGTGCGGCCTCGATCGTCGCGGCCGCGAGCAGCGGCTGTCCGGTCGCCGCGCGCGCCCGGGCCAGGAGCTCGACGGTGGTGAGTCCGAGCCATTCGCCGACGGCGCTCGCGTCGCGCAGTTCGCCCTCCGCATGGCGCCAGCGCGTGGCGTCGCGAATGCGTGCCTCGTCGAAGGCTTGCTGCAGGGGAAGCATGGCCTCGGCGGTTCGTCCCATGGCGAGCAGCGCCCGGCCACGGAGAGCGAGGACCTCCACGCGGTCAAGCTCACCCTCGGCAACGGACTTCGGATGGGTGGCGAGGAGTTCAAGGGCTGCCGCTGGGTCGCCCCGGTCCAAGAGGAGGGCGGCCTCTGTGAGGTCGAGCAGCCCCGCGCGGTCGTCGCCGGGCGCGCGGCGCGCCTGCTCCAGGGCTGCCTCCGCACGGTCGAGGTCGCCGGCTCTCACCAGGGCCGCTGCCTGCAAGGCGCGCCACTCGCTGGCGGCTTGGGCCAGGTCGATCTCGGGGTCGAGGCCGGACGGGGGGAAGGACTCGAGGAGCTCGAGGGCACGGTCCGGGTGGTCCTCCGACAGGCGCTGCGCGGCGAGCTCGCGGGTCAGCGCCCAGCAATGGGCGGGGTGGCGGAACGTGGCCAACTCCTCGAGGACAGCGGAGGCTGCAAAGGGGGCGCCGCTCTCACGGGAGACGCCCACCAGCCCGAGCAGGGCGCGCTCGCGCCAGCGGGGCTGCCTGACGCCCTCGGCCAGGTCGGCAAGATCTCGGAAGGCGCGCTCGGCACCCAGCAGTTCGCCGCGCGCCAGCGCGACCCGAGCGCGGACCCAGAGGGCCTCGAGCTGGGGTGTCCGCTGGCCCGCCTTCGCGAACCCTCGGATCGCGAGCTCCGCGTGCTCGTCCGCTTGCTCGGTGAGGGCCGCGCGGCCGACCGCGTCAGACCACGCTCGCTCCACCTCGCGGACCTCGATCCGCGCGAGGAGCGCGGCGGTGCGCGCCGCGGCGGTGACGTCTGCCGCCTGCCGAGCCTCCGCGAGCAGGAGTCGGAGATCTTGAACGAGGGCGTCGCCGGGCCTCGTATCGCTCGTGTCAGCTTCCTGGGCACGCGTCCGGAGGAGGTCGAAACGGTCCTCGAGGCGCCGGCCTTCTCGACGCGCCGCCGGGTCGAGCCCGGTGTAGAAGCGCGCCACATGGACGGCGTCCTCGCGCTGGAATCGGTCCTCGAGTTCGCTCGCGATCTCAAGGAGCCGAGCCTCGGCGCTGCGGCTCCCTCCGCGGACCTCGTCGAGCGCTCGCAGGTAACGCTCGATCAGCTGCTCGTAGCTTGCGCCGGGAGCCAGGGGGCTCGCCCCGTCCCGCGGGGGCGCGGTGGCCTGCCCGACAGCTGCGGTGGGAGCGACGAGAGCCGCGGCCAGCATCAGGCCGAAGAGGGCGGAGAGATGACGCCGTAGGGCGGCGGAGCCGAGGAGGCTGGAGAGGCCCAGCCTCCTGGAGAGCCTCGGCCTCCTGGAGAGCCCCGGCCTCGTGGAGAGCCTCGGCCTCCTGGAGAGCCAGAGTCTCCGGGAGAGCGGGAGCGCCGGAGGCTGCTGCGGATTGTGGCCGGCAGGGGCGTCCTGGGGGGAGCCTGTCAGGAGCGCCGCATGGTCGGCCGCCGGGCTCACCGGTCCTCGGCGAGATAGGCAGCTCGGGCGACCCCGGGGGCCAGGTCCCGTGCTCGATGGCGGGCGTCGGAGAGGTACCCCGCGGAGTGGAGCTGCCTGACATCCTCGCGGGTGGAGCTGGGCCCGGTGTTGGCGCCCGAGGCGCCGGCGATGAGCCCGGCATCCTCCGCAGGCACGACCACGAACGAGAGCGTCCCGAGGTCGTTCTCGACGCCGTTCACTGTGGCCCAGGCCGACCACTCGTAGGCGCCTGCCTCGAGCGGGTCCGCGGTGGCGTTCTTCGAGGTGGATTCGGCGGCCCAGACGGTCTCGCCCTCGTCGAAGGCACCGCCCGTATTGAGCCTCAGCTCGAAGCGATAGCGTTCGGCGCCCGCAACTGAGGCGACCTCGAACAGGGGGCGGGCGGCGTAGGTCTCCAGCCCCTCGACGGGGGCGAGAACGCGTCCACGGGGGAAGAGCAGGACAGCCGAGCTCGCGCTGCGGAGCACCGGCGACTCGGGGAGCCCGCCGTCCAGGGCGTTGGTGGGGCCGGAGCGGTCCAGCACCATGGCGAGCATCAGCGCTGCAGCGGCTGCAGGGACCCACTTGACCCAGGATGCGAGGGCTCGCGGGGCGCGGCGTTGATGCTGGCCAGCGCCGGACTCCAGAGAGCTCCCGGGGGGCACGTGCGGGTGCCCGCCGGAGGTCTGCGGCTGGAGATCCTCCACGCGCTTCAGCGGGGCGGAGCTCGCGCGGGGTCCGGGGAGGTGGATGGGGGGGAAGCGGTGGATCGGACTGACGTCGAGGGGGGCAGGGATCGGATCGGCGAGCCGCTCCGTCCAGCGGGCTTCCTCCGGGTGATCCGCGAGGAAGTCCGCGACCTCCTGCTGTCGTTGCTCGGGGAGAGGCTCCGATCCACGGCCCCTGCCGAAGCGATAGAGCTCATCTGCGGAGACGGTGTCGCCGCTGCTCTGTGCTTCGCTGCTCTGTGCCTCGCTGTTCTGTGCCTCGCTGTTCTGTGCTTCGCTGTTCTGGGTCCTGCTGCTCTGGACTCCGCCGCCGTTGTTCTCAGCCACCGCAGACTCGAGCCACCGATCCACCTCGCGGAGGCGGTCGAGGATCTGTCGCGCGGCGGGGTTGCTCGAGATCTCGTCGAGGCGGTGGCTCTCGAGCTCATCGAAGCGCGCGATGGCCTCCAGGGTCGCCTCGTCCTCGTGGATGGGCAGGGCGCTGCCCGGTTGGCGGGAGCTCCGGGCGACCGAGGACAGGCCCTCTTGGTGCGGGTCGTTGAGAGGCATCGTTTGGAATCCGTAGAGCGTTGTCGTTGGGGGGGCAGAATCTTCGAACTGTGGGCGCGGCAGCCGTGCGGCTCGCGCCGCCCTCAGATCTCCGTCAGCGCCTCTTCGTGGGCGAAGTTGTGGACCAACACGCGACGGAGGCTGATGGTGGCTCTCCGCAGGCGGTACTTGGTCTGTTCCAGGGAGATGGCCTGACGGCGGGCGATCTCTCCAAGGGTCTCTCCCTGCACGAAGCGCAGGTCGAGCAGGGACCGCTCCTCCGTGGAGAGCTCGTCGAGGGCCTCGCGCACCACGCCGCCGACCTCGGAGATCCCGGCCATCTCGGAGGGGCCCGGGCTCTCGTCCGGCCGGTCAGGGATCTCCTCTCCGGCGCTCTTCATGCGGGGGCGTCCGCTGGCATTGTCCCTGCGCTTCAGGTCCACGCAGCGACACCAGGCGACCCGGTAGAGCCAGGTGCCAAAGGACCCGCGCTCCGCGTTGAAGGCGTCGCGATCCAGCCGCTCCAGGACGAACAGGACGATGTCCTGGTAGCGGTCCTCTCGCCCGACCGCGTCAGACTCGAAGTGTCCGATGCAGTGGTGGAGCAATGACTTGTAGCGTTCCAGGAACGCGGTCACTGCGGCCTCTCGCCGTGAGCGGAGGCCCTCGATCAGGGCGAGGTCGTCCAAGGGTGTGGGAAGGGGACCCCGGCGGCCGCGGCGCCTCCCCTCCGGCACCCGAGATAGAGAAGCATCTAGCGCGTTGCAATGGGCGAGCCAGCCTGGCAGCGATTGCTCTCCATTGAGGCCGTTAGTCTATTACTCAAAGGCACTTATGGTACATCGACTTGTTGGTTGGGAGGTCGTCCCGGGGCCAATGTCCCCCTTCGTGTCCCGGCGCAAGGGTGGGCCTCCCGATCAGTTCCCCCCCTCCGGGACCTGTCCCAGAGGGGGGGTCCCCGCTTAGACTGTTGGCCCAATCTCTCGTCCGGGGAGACGGGAACGCCGGCCTGGCCAAGCGTTTCGGGAAGTCTCGCGCCCCTCGGCGTCCCCGGGTGAACCCCATCGCCACTGCGGACTGATCCGCCCTGTCCCGCCCCATCACCATGACCGAAGTCGTCCTCCTCAGCGCGGCGCGCTCCCCGATCGGAAAGTTCCAGGGAGGCCTCTCCGGGTTCCGTGCTCCCGAGCTGGGGGCCCTCGCCGTGGCCGAGGCGATCCGCCGAGCCGGCATCGAGGGCTCTTCGGTGGAGGAGGTCATCATGGGCAACGTCCTTCAGGCCGGGCTCGGACAGAACCCGGCCCGTCAGGCGGCCCGCGGGGCCGGGGTTCCGGATGAGGTGGGCAGCATGACGATCAACAAGGTCTGCGGCTCGGGGCTGAAGTCCGTGATGCTCGCCGCCCAGGCGATCCGCGCGGGCGACGCTCACTGCCTCGTGGCGGGCGGCATGGAGTCCATGTCCAACTCGCCCTACCTGCTGCCCGACGCGCGGCAAGGGATGCGCCTTGGCCACAGTCAGGTGGTGGACTCGATGGTCCACGACGGGCTGTGGGACATCTACAACGACTTCCACATGGGGATGACGGGGGAGAAGGTGGCGACCGAGCTCGACGTCTCCCGTGAGGACCAGGATGCCTACGCCGCCGAGAGCCACCGCAAGGCGGCTGAAGCGAGGGATGCCGGGCGCTTCGATGCGGAGAAGTTCGCGGTGACGATCAAGCCTCGCAAGGGCGACCCCTTTGACTTCACTGAGGACGAGACCATCCGCGCGGGGATGACCGCGGACTCCATCAGTGGCATGCGCCCGGCCTTCGCCAAGGACGGCACGGTGACCGCCGCCAACGCCTCCGCCATCAACGATGGCTCCGCAGCGCTCGTGGTCGCGAGCGCTGACTTTGCAGCCGCCCACGGCCTCAAGCCTCTCGCTCGGGTGACCCACTACGCCACGGGCGGGTGCGCCCCTGAGTGGGTGATGATGGCTCCGGAGCACTCCATCAACAAGACCGCGGAAATGGCCGGAAGGAAGCCCGCGGACTTCGATCTGCACGAGATCAACGAGGCCTTCTCCGCCGCCGCGGTGGCCCTCACACGCAAGCTGGAGCTCGACGCGTCGCGGGTCAACGTCAACGGCGGAGCGGTGGCCCTGGGGCACCCGATCGGCGCCTCCGGTGCGCGCATCCTGACGACGCTGCTCGGCGCGATGGAGCAGCGCGACGCCGGCACTGGCATGGCCTCCTTGTGCCTCGGTGGCGGGAACGCCGTCTCGCTGTCCGTCGAGCGCGTTTGACGCTCGGCCCCACTCACACGACAAAGGAAACGACCATGAGCAGCAACGATCTCTTCGAGCGGGTCGCCGTCATCGGCGCGGGGACCATGGGGAACGGCATCGCGCAGGTGTTCGCCTCTTGCGGGAGCGAGGTGACCCTGGTGGACGTCAACGGGGAGGCGCTTGAGCGTGGCGTAGCCGCGATTGGCAAGAGCCTCGCGCGGGTCGTCAAGAAGGAGCGCATGTCCCAGGAGGACGCGGACGCCGCCATGGCGCGCATCTCTCGCTCGACCCGCCTCGAGGACCTCACGGACCGTGAGCTCGTCGTCGAAGCCGTGTCCGAGCGGGCGGACCTGAAGGCCAAGATCTTCCGGACCCTCGATGAGGTCACGCCGGCCTCGACGATCCTCGCGTCCAACACGTCCTCGATCTCCATCACGGAGATCGCGGCGGTGACGGGGCGCGCGGACAAGGTCATCGGGATGCACTTCATGAACCCGGTCCCCGTCATGAAGCTGGTGGAGGTCATCCGCGGCCAGGAGACCAGCGACGAGACCACCGACGCCGTGATGCGCGCAAGCTGCGCTCTCGGCAAGGAGCCGGTCGAGGCCAACGACTACCCCGGGTTCGTCTCGAACCGGGTCCTGATGCCCATGATCAACGAGGCGGTCTTCTGCCTCATGGAGGGCGTCGCGACCAAGGAGGGCATCGACACGGTCATGAAGCTCGGCATGGCGCACCCGATGGGGCCGCTCACGCTGGCGGACCTCATCGGCCTCGATGTTTGCCTCGACATCCTCGAGGTCCTGCATCGGGGGCTTGGGGACGACAAGTACCGGCCCTGCCCCTTGCTGCGGCGCATGGTCGCCGCCGGTCGGCTCGGGAGAAAGTCCGGGAAGGGCTTCTACGACTACGAGTGATGGGTGCGGCAAAGAACCCCGGCCAGTGCTGGGGTTAACGGCGCAAACGACCGATCTATTCAACTGACTCTCCGCGCTTCCCCGCGGCCTCCAGGAACACGCCTCCAAGACCGTCATGACCATGACTCATCCGGACATTGACACCGCCGCCGCCGGGCTCGGATTCGAGCTCGACGAGGAGCTCTCGATGGTGCGGGACTCAGCCCGCGACTTCGCGGACGGCGTCCTCGCGCCGCTGGCCACCAAGCACGATCGCGAGGAGACCATCTCCGACGATGTCTACAAGCAGCTGGGTGAGCTCGGCTTCTGGGGCCTGACGCTCCCGGAGGAGTTCGGCGGTGCGGACCTCGGCAACGTCGCGCTGGCCGTGGTGCTCGAGGAGCTCAACCGCGTGTGCGCCTCCACCGGCGTCGCCGTCTCTGTTCACAACTCACTGCTCTGCGCGCCGCTGATGAAGTTCGGCACCGACGAGCAGAAGGCTCACTGGCTCCCCAAGCTCGCCTCGGGCGAGGCGATCGGCGCCTACTCGCTCTCGGAGGCGGGGTCGGGTTCCGACGCCGCGGCCCTCGCTGCGACGGCAGAGCGAGACGGTGACGATTGGGTCCTGCGGGGTACCAAGCTGTGGGTGACCTCGGGCGACCGCGCCGGGCTCTTCCTCATCTACGTGCGGACGAACCCGGAGCTGCCGAAGGCCAAGGGGATCACGGCGTTCCTCGTGCCGGGGGACGCCCCCGGCCTGAAGGTCGGCAAGCACGAGATGAAGACCGGCATCCGCGGTTCGGCCACGGTGGAGATCATCCTCGAGGACGTCCGGCTCGGTCCGGAGTGCGTCCTCGGCGAGGTCGACCGCGGCTTCCCGATTGCGATGGACACCCTCGCGGGTGGGCGCATCGGCATCGCGAGCCAGGCCGTCGGTATCGGCCAGGCCTGCCTCGACGCGTCGATCAAGTACGCCAAGGAGCGCGAGCAGTTCGGCAAGCCGATCGGCTACTTCCAGGCGATCCAACACAAGCTCGCGGACATGTCCGCGCGCCTCGAGGCCTCCCGCCTCCTCGTCCGCAAGGCGGCGTGGATGCGAGACCGTGGCATGGAGGTCAACCGGCAGTCCTCGGAGGCCAAGCTCCTCGCCTCGCAGGCCGCGAACTACTGCGCCGATGAGGCCGTCCAGATCCACGGGGGCGCCGGCTACACCGACGACTTCCACGTCGAGCGCCTCTTCCGGGACGCCCGGATCACAGAGATCTACGAGGGCGCGACGGACATCCAGCGCCTCGTGATCGCTCGCGATCTGCTCCGCTGAGCGCACCTGCTACGCCGATCCCACCCTCAATCCAATCCCTCGCTCAGGGGCGCGTCACGCCCCCGAATCCGCCCCAGGCATCGCTCGCCACGATCCTGAGCGCACACCGGACCAAGCCATGACCGACGTCGCCGCCTCCAAGGAGTCCCACGACCTGGGACACGCCGAGTACGAGCTCCCCGCCATTCGCCACTCCTTCGACTTCACCGAGGAGCAGGAGATGGTCCGCGAGATGGTGGAGGACTTCGCGAGGTCCGAGATCGCTCCGATCGCCCACGACATCGACGAGAAGCACAGCTTCCCGCGGGAGAAGTGGGACCAGATCGTCGAGCTTGGGCTCCCGGGGATCCCGTTCCCCGAGGACGTCGGAGGCTCCGACGGCGGAACGCTCGCCTACATCCTGGCCGTGGAAGAGCTCGCCAAGGTCTGCGGCTCGACCGCGCTCGGCTACGCCGCGCACGTGAGCCTGGGCACCTACCCGATCTGGAAGTGGGGCGGCGCCGAGCTGCGAGAGCTCTACGTGCCGAAGCTCATCTCAGGCGAGTACATGGGCGCCTATGGACTGACTGAACCCGGGGCCGGGTCGGACTCGGGGGGGACGGCGACCACTGCCGAGCTCGTCGGCGATGAGTACGTCCTCAACGGGCGCAAGTGCTTCATCACGAACGCGAACCACGCGGGCGTGTTCATTGTCACGGCCGTGACCGACCGCTCGCTTGGGTCCAAGGGGATCTCGGCCTTCGTGGTCCCGCGGGATATCGAAGGCTTCAGCCTGGAGCCGGGTGAGACGAAGCTCGGCATGCGCGGCTCGGACTGGGCCAGCCTGGTCTTCCAGGATGCCCGGATCCCTCGCTCGCACCTGCTCGGGCCCGCCGGCGAGGGCTTCTCGACCTTCATGAAGACCCTGGAAGGGGGCCGTATTTCCATCGGCGCGCTCTCCCTCGGGCTCGCCGAGGGTGCCTTCGAGTGCGCTACGAAGTACGCCATGGAGCGCGAGGCCTTCGGCGGTTCGCTCGCCGACCAGCAGGCCGTCCAGTTCAAGCTCGCCGACATGCGGGTGCAGATCGAGGCCGCGCGCCACCTCGTGTACCACTCGGCCCGCCTCAAGGACTCGGGGCAGAGCTACGGAACGCAGGCCTCCATCGGGAAGCTGTACGCGTCCGAGATCGCCATGAAGTGCACCTACGAGGCGATCCAGATCTACGGCGGCTACGGCTACAGCCGGGAGTACCCGGTGGAGCGCATGTGGCGCGACGCGAAGCTCTGCACGATTGGCGAGGGCACCAGTGAGATCCAGCGTCTGATCATTGGACGCGCGGTGCTCAAGGCTGCTCGCAGCCTCTGAGCGAGCCCCCGCGCTCTCGAAGCTCAAGCCCCCGCGCTCCACGCTCAATCATGTCGAACCCTGCCCCGAGCCGAGGTCCGCAGGAGAGCGCGTGGTCTCCTACCTCCCTCGAGGTGGGGGAGTGGAAGATCACCGCGCTCTTTGACGCCAACTTCCGCCTCGACGGCGGCGCCATGTGGGGGGTGGTGCCCAAGAACCTCTGGGCACGGCTCACTCCGCCGGCGGAAGACAACACTATCCGGCTAGCGGCGCGCCCGTTCCTCGCCGAGAAGGACGGGGTCAAGGTGATCGTGGAGGGCGGCATGGGGGACCGGTGGGACGACAAGTTCCGGAAGATCTACGGGCTCGATCGGCCGGAGGCGACCACGCTCAGGGCCACCCTCGCAGCCGTAGACGTGGGTCCTGAGGACATCGATCACGTGGTGGTCTCTCACTGTCACTTCGATCACATCGGAGCCCTCGTGGAGCTGCAGGGTGGGTCGCTGGAGCCGCTGTTTCCGCGCGCCAGGCACCACTTCCCCACGGCCGAGGTGGGGGCGGCGCGGGTCCCCATGCACCCTCGACGCGCCAGCTACCGCGCGGACGACATCGACCCCCTCGTGGAGCGGGGTCTGGTAGAGATGCATGACGGGGGGCACCGCCTCTTCGAGGACCTCGAGTTGGTGCCGGTCTGCGGGCACTCCGAGGGCATGGTCGTCATCCGCTTCAACGCAGCTGGAGACGGCCTTTCAGCGGCGTTCTGGGGGGACCTGATCCCCACCACCCATCACATCCAGCCGCCTTACATCATGGCCTACGACATGGACGTGTCTCAGTCGTTCTCGATGCGCACCGAGTGGCTCGCGAAGGCGGCGGACGAGGGCATCGTTGGGCTGTCCTATCACGACCCGGACCGAGCGTTCACCCGCCTCGAGAGGGACGGCAAGCGCTACGTCGCGGTGGACGTGCCCGAGCTTGGCCTCCGCGGCTGAGCCAGCGCGCCTGGTCTCGCTCTGCCCGAGCATGACCGAGACGCTCTTCGAGATCGGAGCGGGGGCGTCCGTGGTGGGGGCGACGAAGTTCTGCGTGGAGCCACGGTCCATGCCCGGGGTGGTGCGGGTCGGCGGGACGAAGGACCCGAGCGTGGAGCGGATCCTTGCGCTGGAGCCGACCCTCGTCTTCGCGAACCGGGAGGAGAACCGCCTCGAGGACGTCTTGGCGCTGGAGGCCGCGGGGGTGAAGGTCCACACGTCGATGCCGCGCCGGGCAGCGGAGGTGCCGGCGTTGATCCGTGACGTCGGGAGCGCGGTCGCCTGCGAGCCGGGCGCCGAGGTCGCGGCTGCGGGGGTGGAGCGCGCTCTCGAGGAAGCTCGTGCGTCGGCCCGAGGGGTTGCGCCCTGGCGCTTCGCGGTCCTCGTCTGGCGGCGCCCCTGGATCGCGGCCTCGGCGGACACATTTCTGTCCAATCTCCTGGCGGAGGCAGGAGGGATCAACGTGATTGAGGCGGCCGTTAACCGCTATCCAGAGGTGACTCTGGGGGAAGTCGCATCGTTGGCGCCGGACTTGATTGTTCTGCCGAGCGAGCCCTTTCCGTTCGCCCAAAAGCACGTCGACGAACTCGCCGCCGTGGCTTACGCCGATCCGCCGCGCTTCTTACTCTGCGACGGTCAACTCCTCACCTGGCACGGATCGAGGACAGCCCTCGGGCTCCGCGCCTCGCTGCGCTGGATCTCTGACTGACGCCCCTTTACCCCCCCCCGATTGACACACGAGGCTCGCGTTCCGACGCGGGCGACACCGCAATGCTCGTTCTCCCCCTTGTGCTTGGCTCGACGCTTGGCGCAGCGACAGTTCTCACCCCTCCCACCACGCCGGCGCCCAACGCCGTCACCCTCGCCACGGCAGCGGCTCTGCAAGATGAAGTCGCTGCTGAGGACCTCGGTATCTGGCGCGGCGGGCTCGACGTCGGCCTGACGAAGAGCGAGGGCAACGCCAACAACTCCTCGTATGCCATCACCGGCAAGGCGGTCCGTGAGATGGGCACGCACCGGTACACGGCCGAGGGCCTCTGGTATTACGCCACCCAGGACGACGCGCGCACCCAGCGTCGCGCCCTCGGCACGCTGAAGTACGACAAGTTCGTCTCTGAGAAGACCTATGTCTACGTCAACGGACTCGCGGAGACCAACGAGCAGGCGGCGGTGGACATCCGCTGGACGATCGGCGCTGGTCTTGGTGAGCAGTGGCGCGACGACGACCAGTGGCGGATCAGCACCGAGGTCGGCGTCGGCTGGTTCGACGAGAAGTATGACGACGGCGTCAACGAGGAGTTCTTGGTGATCCGCGGCGCGTGGGATGTCTCCACTGCGATCAGCGAGACCCTGAGCTTCGGGACGTCCGGAGAGGTCTTCCCGAGCCTCGACGACGCGGACGACATCTACGGCGTCGCGACGACGGACTTCGCGGCGGTCCTGTCCGAGTCGATGGTCGCCAAGCTCCAGTGGGTGCTGACCTACGACAACACCCCGCAGGAGGGGAACAAGCGCGCGGACAACATCTACCTGCTCACCGTGGGCTGGAAGTTCTGATCGCGCGAGGACCTCTCCTCGAAGACCTGGAGGCCGGTCGCGCGTGAGCGCGGCCGGCCTCCGGTCTATTCACCCCTCAGCGGACGGGCCGCCAACTCGACTCCTCTCCGGAGGGGGCCGCTAGAGCCCCTCGGGCATCTGGAAGACCACCGTCTCCTTCTCGCCGTCGAGCTCCCTTGTGCGGGTGACGCCCAGCTCGTCGAGGCGATCAAGAATCAGCTGGACCAGCTCTTCGGGGGCCGACGCGCCGGCTGTGACGCCCACTGTCGTCGCACCCTCGACCCACTCCGGCTGGACCTGCTCGGGGCGGTCGACGAGGTAGGCGGGGAGGCCGCCGCGTTCACCGAGCTCGCGTAGACGGTTCGAGTTGGAGGAGTTCTCGGAGCCGACGACGATCAAGACGTCCACCTCTCCGATCATGTCCTTCACCGCCGTCTGGCGATTCTGGGTGGCGTAGCAGATGTCCTTCAGCGCGGGGCCCTGGATCGCCGGGAAGCGGCTGAGGAGCGCGTCGATCACGTCTCGCGTGTCGTCGACGGAGAGCGTGGTCTGAGTGACATAGGCCAGGTGGTCGGCGTCGTCGACCTCGAGCGCAGCGACCTCCTCTGGCGTCGAGAGGACGTGCACCTTGCCCTTGATCCGGCCGCGGGTCCCCTCCACCTCGGGGTGGCCGGGGTGGCCGACCAGGATGACCTCGCGCCCCTGGTCCTCGTAGCGAATCGCCTGGCGGTGGACCTTGGTGACCAGGGGGCACGTCGCGTCGATCACTTCCAGGTGGCGGCCCGCTGCTGCGTCGACCACGGCGTCGGAGACTCCGTGGGCGCTGAACACCGTGACCGACCCTTCCGGAACCTCCTCGAGGGAGGCGACGAAGCGCGCGCCGAGTGACCGCAGCCGCTCGAGCACGTGCTTGTTGTGCACGATCTCATGCAGGACGAAGACGGGCGCCCCGTGAACCTCGAGGGCTCTCTCCACGATCTGGATCGCGCGATCAACGCCAGCGCAAAAGCCCCGGGGGTTGGCGAGGACCACTTCCTCGCCTCCGGTGGCGGGGAGGTCCTGGCCCATCAGTGGCTCTCTTGGGCGTGGTTGCGATTCCAGCTGGGGATCTCGACGACCACGTCGGTCTCGCCGTTGGGGACCGCCTGGCATGCCAGCCTCGAGCTGAGCTCGACGCCCGGGGCCTCATCCAGCATGTCCTCCTCGGACTCCGAGGCTTCGGGGATCGAGTCCACGCCTGCACGGATAATGACGTGGCAGGTGGAGCACGCGCAGACGCCGCCGCATGCGTGGTCAATCTCGATGCCGTGTCCATCCGCGATGTCGAGGATGGACCCCGGTCGTCCCTCCCTGGAGAGGGGGAGCTTCGCGGGGTCTACCGAGACCTTCTTGCCCATGGGCATGAAGGTCACGGAGTAGCTCCGTTCGGGGAGCGGGATTTCGACCTGCTCTTGGTAGGGGTTGATGCCGCCCATGTCGTGGATGGAGCAGCCCGGTTCGGGCTGCCCGCTCTCTTGTTTGGTTAACGGGGTCAGATGCCTGCGCCAAAGCCACCGCTCGGGGTGCTCTTCGGCTCGGGCTCAGGCTTGGGTTGGGTCTTGGGGCGACGATCGTCTCCCCTTTCACCGCTCTTGGGACGACCTTCGGTCTCTTTCTCGGGTGAATCCGAGCCACCCCTGCGACCGCTACCGCGGCGCTTGCGGGGCCGGCGCTCTCCGTCGTCGCCCCGCTCCCTCTTCGGCTCCCTCTTCGGCTCCTCGGCCAGGCCGAGTCCAAAGCCAGAGTCGCTGGCGGCGGGCTTGGCGGGGGCCGGCTCGCTGCGGGCGTTCCCGTCCGACTCCGGCCTCGGCGCAGAGGAGCGCCTGGGCTTGGCGGGGGCGGAGTCCGGGGCCTCGGATCGCTCCTCGCGGGGAGCGCGGTCGTCGCGGTCACGGCGACGTCGGCCTCGGCGAGGGCGGTCATCACCTTCAGCGCTCGGCCTCGCGGCCCTGGGAGCGTCCTGCTCGCTCTCGTGGCTTTCCTTCTGGGCCCGCTCGGGGCGTGCCTCGGTGGTTGATTCCTCGGACCGCGCCTGTCGCCGGCGGCGAGGCCGATCACCTTCAGATCGGCCACCTTCGGATCGGCCACCGTCGGATCGGCCACCGTCGGATCGGCCACCGTCGGATCGGCCACTGTCGGATCGATCTCTGTCGGATCGATCTCTGTCGGACCGGTCTCGATCGGTGTTCACCTCACGGGTCTCCTCGGACTCCTCCGGGCGGCGTTCGCTGCGCCCGCCGTCGCGGCCTCGTCGGCGGCGGGGCCGCTCCTGGACCTCAGCGGGAGCTTCTGCGGGCGCGGCCTCCTCGACCTCGGTCGAGGCCTCCTCGCCCTTGGCCGCGTCGCGGAGGCGTCGCTGCTCGATGGAGTAGAGCTCCCGCGGGCGCTGCAGCTCGGTCAGGTTGAAGCCCGACTGACGCTGGAGGTTGTCCCAATCTCGCTCGTTGCGTCGCGAGACGAAGGTGACCGCAACCCCGTGTGCCCCGGCCCGCCCCGTGCGGCCGATCCGGTGGGTGTAGTCCGAGACGTCACGGGGGACGCCGAGGTTGACGACGTGGGTGACGTGCTTCACGTCGAGGCCGCGTGAGGCCACGTCCGTGGCGACGAGGCACTTGACCTCGCCGGTCCTGAATGCGCCCATGACGCGGAAGCGAGCCGCCTGGTCGTAGCCCCCGTGGAGGGCCTTGACCGAAAAGCGACGACGCTCGAGCTTGCGGATCAGCTGGTCGACGTCGGTCCTGCGCTCGCAGAACACGAGGAAGACGTCGTCCTTAGCGGAGTCCTCGATGAGGTGGCCGAGCTCCCGGGCGCGGTCCTCTTCGCCGCAGCGCAGGAAGTACTGGCTGATGTTATCCACCGTGGAGACGCCGCTCGCCGTCGCGATCTCGACGGGGTCTGTGGTGTATCCGCGCGCGAGCTCGAGGAGCGGCGTGGGGAACGTGGCGGAGAACAGCAGCGTCTGGCGATACTCGTTGCAGGCGTCGAGGATCTTCTTCACGTCGTCGATGAAGCCGATCTCGAGCATCTTGTCCGCCTCGTCGAGGATGGCGAACTCGGTCCAGGGGAACTGCAGGAAGCGCTGGTTCAGCAGGTCGAGGACCCGTCCGGGCGTCCCGACCACGACCTGGGCTCCCGCCTGGAGGGCGCGCACCTGCGGGCCCATTTGCTCACCGCCAACGATCAAGGTGGTCTTGATGCCGCTGGCCGCTCCGAGCTCCTTGAGCACGTCGTGCACCTGCTCGGCGAGCTCACGGGTGGGAGACAGCACGAGCCCGAGGACCGTTGAGCGGCTCGGGTCGATCTTCGACATCATCGGGGCGCCGAAGGCCAGGGTCTTCCCCGTACCGGTCTCGGCCTTCGCGATCACGTCCTTGCCCTGCATGACCGGCTCGATGGCCAGGGCCTGGATCGGCGTGGGCTTGGTGATGCCCATCCCCTTGATCGCGCTCTGGATATTCTCCGCGAGGCTGAACTCCTCGAACGACTCGATGTTGGGCGGTTCGAGAGTGGGGGTGAGGGGGGTGATGTTCTTGTTCGTCTTCGGTGCCGCGTCGCGGCCAGTGCTACGGCGGGGGGTCGATCCCCTGCTGCCGGAGCGTCGCGAGCGGCTCTGGCCGCCTGCGCGTCGTTGGTCAGTCATTCGTTCGTTTTCGATTGGAGTCCCGCGTCGGCGGGTGGGCAGCTGTTTCCCGTGGGCATGTTTCGCCCCGGGCTGCCCGGCGTCGCTCTGTCTGTAGGACGGGTATCGTCCCGGCGCGTGTTGAGGGAGGGCCGCTTTGGTCTCGCAGGGCCATCCTTGTCAGCCGCAGAAGTGCGGTGGGGGTGCGTCGTCGACGGTTTCGTTCTCGTTCCGTCGAGGGCCGCTCACGCCGGAGCTTCGCCTTGATTGGGGGGGAGGGTAAGCCCTTTAAGGCCCCTCGCCCCCCCTCGGCATCGAGTTTCTGGCCTGATTCCTTGAGCGATACTGCGCCTCGACGGCGTTCGGGGGCCTCTGCCCCGCTCCGCCCCACGAGGGCCCTCCGGGCACCCCATCGCTCGGGGGGATCGCCTCACCCTCACTTCGATCGCTCGACGGTATCGGTGGACCCTGACGATGGACCCTGCCGCTGGACTGGCCCGGCGGACTGGCCAGCCGACTGGGCCAGCCGACTGGGCCAGCCGAAATGGGCCAGCCGAAATGGGCCAGCCGACCGGGCCATCAAACCGGGCCACTGGATCGCATGATGGGCTCGGGCGGATCAGCCGAGCCGCCGCCTCCGGCTCACCGGCAGCGGGCGGTAGAATCGACGGCCGCACCGGTCGGTCAATCGCCCATCAGAGTTCCCTCGCCCCGCCCTCAGGAGCATCCCCAATTGGACATCGTCAGCTGGAACGTCAACTCCCTCCGTGCCCGCATGCCCCGCGTGCTCGAGTTCCTCGAGCGAGCGAATCCAGATGTGGTCTGCTTGCAGGAGACCAAGGTGGTGGACGAACTGTTCCCCCGTGAGGTGCTGGAGGAGGCCGGCTACCACGTCGCCTTCCACGGCCAGAAGACCTACAACGGCGTCGCGATCCTCTCGAAGACGCCCATCGAGCAGGTGGTGATGGGCATCCCAGGCACGGACCACCCCGAGGCGAGGGTCATCTCCGCCGTGGTAGAGGATGTGATGCTCCTCGACCTCTACGTGGTCAACGGGAAGGAGGTCGGCTGTGACAAGTACGACTACAAGCTCAAGTGGATGAAGGACGTCGCCGCCTACGTGCGCGAGCAGTTCCCCATGGACGAGCGTGTGGTGGTGACCGGGGACTTCAACGTGACCTTTGACGATCGGGACGTGTACGACCCGGAGCGGTGGCGGGATCGGATCCTGTGCAGCGCGCCGGAGCGCGAGGCGCTGGCGGAGATCATGGCCCCCGGGCTCGAGGATGCGCTCCGCAAGCACAACGATGAGGCCGGCGTGTACACCTGGTGGGACTTCCGCACCTTTGGCTTCAAGCGGGGCAACGGCCTCCGGATCGACCACTTCCTCCTCTCTCCGCCGGCTTACGAGGCCTGCACAGGGGTCGAGGTTGACCTCGAGGCACGTGGGGGAGAGAAGCCGAGCGACCACGCGCCCGTAATTTGTACGATCGAATAATCGTCCACCGAGGGGCTGCTGGGTTGCCGTGGACAGGCGCCTGCGCGCAGTTCTAGGCGTCTTCCCGCCCGCTCCGGGGACGATCCTCCGACCGCTGCATATGCTCGGCAGGCAAGCTGGCCGATACTTCCGACAAGCCGCCACGCAGCCACCCCATCTCATGCCCGACGTCTTCGACCTCCCCTTTGATCAGTTTCAGCGCTACGAGTTGGTGCGGACGCTGCTTGAGAGCGTGCGGGCCGATGGCGAGCGCTTACGCATCCTCGATGTTGGAGGGCGAACCGCTCTCCTCCGCGAGTTCCTGCCGTCGGATCGGGTCGAGCTGGTGGACGTGATCCCCTCGGAGGTCGAGGGCCTGGTGCTGGGGAGCGGCGCGGAGCTGCCGTTCAAGGACGGGTCCTTCGACGCGGTCTGCGCCTTCGATACGCTGGAGCACGTCCCGTCCCCGCTGCGGGACGACTTCGTGCGGGAGTGTGCGAGGGTGGCCAGCCGCTATGTGATCCTGGCCGGGCCCTACGACTCGCCGCGGGTCGCCGAGGCCGAGGAGACCCTCCTCGACTTCCTCAGGGCGCGCCTCGACTGGGAGCACCAGTACTTGCTGGAGCACCGTCAGAACGGGTTGCCGTCCATGCCCGCCGCGCTCGAGCTGTTGGAACAGGCTGGCGCCACGACCGCCACGGTCGGGCACGGCGAGCTCAGCCGCTGGCTCGCGCTCATGTGCGTGGAGCTCTACCTCGAGCACGAGACCCTGCTGAAGGACCTCGGGCCGCAGCTCTACCGCTTCTACAACAAGCACATCTTCCCCTTCGACCACGGCGAGGAGGTGTATCGGCACGCGGTCATCGCGGCCTTCGGGGACGCCCCGATGCCCTGCGCTGAGGTCGCGCTCGGGGAGAGCTCCTCGCCGCTGAGTGCCGCGGACGGTGTCCTTGCCGAGGCCGGCCGGGAGCTGCTGCGATACGACAGCCTGCGCGACACCTACCTGCCGGAGATGGAGCGCCTGCATGGCGTGGTGGCGTCGCTGGAGAAGGACCTCGAGGGCCACCGCCGCGAGGCCTCTGACCTCTCTGCCGACCTGGCCAGCCACGCGGAGACCGTCGAGGCGCTACGGGAAGAGGCTCGGGCGGGGCGCCGTGATTCCAAGCTCGAGCGAGAGACCTTCAAGTCCGAGCGGGCCGCTGCGCAGGAGGTCCTCGCGCACAAGGAGGAGCGCCTCGGGGCGTTGACCGCGGACCTCGAAGGGCACCGGGCGAAGCTCGAAGAGCTGGAGCGCCTGCGGGCGCAGGAGATCACGGAGCTGCATCTCCGAGGGGAGCGACTCGATGAGGTCAACCAGGAGCTCACCGCGCAGAACGATGTCGTGCGCAGGGCCCATGATCAGCTCGACGAGACCGTCCGGCGTATCGAAGAGCTCGTGGACCAGGAGGCCCGGGCCCGCGGCGCCGTTCGGCTCGCGGACGACGGCGCCAAGAGCCTGGGCCAGCGGCTAGAGCACGCCAAGGGGAAGGACCTCTCTCTTGAGGAGGAGATCGCGATCATCGTCGGAGCCCGTGATCTGAGGCTCGCCGAGCGGGACGAGGCCCGGTTGGAGACCGAGCGCGTGTCGGCCGCCCTCGACCAAGCGAAGGCCTCGATCAAGGAGCTCGAAGGAGATCTCGACGAGGCGAACGCCGAGCGCGCGATGCTCCAGGAGGACTCCGAGCGGCTCTGGAGCCGCATGGGGCGCTCGGTCTTTCTGCGCTGGCTGACAGGGTCGCGCAAGCTCGGCTGACCGCCGGGGGGGGCCTCGGGGTGTCCGGCACTCTCTCGTGCCGTGGCCAGGCCCTGTCGGGTTTAGCTGGCTGCGACCCTGGGCGGAGCCAGCTCGCGTCGATCAGTCCCGAGAGACCTTCGTCTCCGCGCCGTCCAGAGCGACCGACCACTGGGTCGGCAGGAAGAGCAGCCCGTGTTGGAGGTGGTTCGCGTCGTGGACCTCGAAGGTCGCCGCGTGCTCGCGATGATCGATGGGGGTGGGGGCCGCCTTGTCGTGGTCGTAGACAAAGACCGTCAGGTAGTAGCCGCCCTGGAGTAGGGGGAGGCTCTCGAAGGCCATCTCCACGCGACCCTTGGTGCCCGCCTTGACGTCGCCGAGCTCGATGGGCTCGTTTCGCCAGAGGTGGTTGCTGCCGTTCACGTACGTCCCGTCAGAGCGGTAGACGCCCAGGCCGAAGACCGGCTCGTGGCAGTCTTCGGTGGCCTCGAACTCGATATTGACGCGGAAGGGTGAGCCTGGCTGGAAGACGTTGGTGACCTTGCCGCTCCCATCGGAGAGCTCGACTTTGCCAGTGCGGATCTCGCCCGAGCCCCACCGCGGGTAGGCATCCAGCTGGCGGTTGATGGCGGACATCCGCTCGTTCCCGCGCGCGTGGGCACGCTTGAGGTACTCGTCCGCCACCTCCTCCGCGGTGCCCTGCTCAAGGACGCGGCCCTCGTGCATGAGGACCACGTGCTTGCACATGGACTTCACCGAGCCCATGTCGTGGGAGACGAAGAGGGTGGTCTTGCCCTGTTCCTGGAACTCGTTGAGCCGGTTGATGCACTTGCCCTTGAAGTGCTCGTCGCCCACCGAGAGGGCCTCATCGATGATGAGGATCTCGGGATCTACGGTCGTCGCCACCGAGAAGCCGAGGCGTACGTGCATCCCGGAGCTGTACGTCTTGACCGGCCGGTCGATGAACTCTCCAAGCTCGGAGAACTCGACGATGGCGTGGAAGCGCTCCTCGGTCTCCGCTTCGGTCATCCCGAGGATGGAGCAGTTGAGGCGAATGTTCTCTCGCCCGGAGAACTCGGGGTGGAAGCCCGCGCCCAGCTCGAGCAGGGAGGCGATTCGCCCGCGGGTGAGGATCTCGCCGTTGGTCGGCTGGGTGATCCCGGTGAGGAGCTTGAGCAGGGTGCTCTTGCCCGCGCCGTTCTCGCCGATGATGCCGACGGTCGATCCCTTTGGGATGTCGAGGTAGACGTCGCGGACGGCCCAGAACTCACGTCCGCGGGGGCCACCGGGGAGCATGAGGTCCCAGAGCCGGTGGACCGGCTTGTCGTACATGCGGTACGCCTTGCTGACGCCGCGCGCGACGATCGCGGAGCCGCCCATGGCATTGGTTGCGGGCTTTGCGTCGCTGGGATTGCTGCTGTCGTACATGGGGGGGACGTCTCTGGAGAGGCGGCAGAGCGCAGCCTCAGAGAAGGTCGGAGAACTTGGACTTCTGCTTGCTGAAGAAACTGGACCCGATCGCGAACACCACGAGGCCCGCCGCCGTGAAGCTGAGGAGCTGCTGGGGGTCGGGCGCGTGGTTCTGGACGAGGACGTTGCGGTACATGTCCATCAGCCAGTGCATCGGGTTGACCTCGAGCATCCAGCCGTAGTCCTTGTCGATCATCCGCTGGGGTGGATAGAAGATCGGCGTGATGAACATCCAGACCGTCAGGGCGACACCGATCACGTGGAAGGTGTCGCGCCAGAACAGGTTGAAGGCGGCGAGGAAGTAGCCGAGCCCGGCGGTGAAGAGGGCCTGGAGCACGAGCAACAGCGGGACCCAGAGGAGCTGAGCGCCGAGCTGGACGCCCTGGTGTCCGCTGGCCGCAGCCGCCGCGAGGACGGCGGGGTCGTCGGTCGGATTGAGCTTCGCGTAGAGCAGCGCGAGGAGGACGATCGGGAGCGCGATCGTCATGTTGACCATCGCGGAGATCGTCACGTAGGCCGGCAGCACCTCGGAGGGGAAGACCACCTTCTGGATGAGGTTCTGGTTGTCCACCAGCACGTTGGTGGAGCGGGAGGTGGCCTCCGCGAAGGCGGTCCAGCTGACGATCGCGACCAGCATCAGCAGCACGACCTCCTGCGAGCTCTTGTCCGCGTCCCAGGTCATCTTGAGGATGATCTGGAAGACCAGCAAATAGACCGCCAGGTTCATGATCGGGTAGATGACCGACCAGAAGAATCCGAGGCTTGACCCGACGTAACGAGACTTGAGATCTCGGCCCACGAAGCTCCACAGGAGGGTCCTGTTGGCCTTGAGGGATCGGAGAAGCTGAAACACCGGGGGCTCTGGCGCTGCAGGCGCCAGGAGTAGAATCGCGATCGGAGGGGGCTGGCGCAACCTCCCGCAGGCAGGTCGCGAGCGAACTGGCGGTCGGGAGCCCGATCCGAATGCGCTCTCAGTCGAGCTTCGGCGGCGGGAACGCTGCGTGGGCGCGGAGGGTCATCCGCGCCCGCTTCTCGATATCGACCTCGGTGAAGATGGGCTCCATCGCATTCTGCGGAAGATGCAGCTTCTGCGTCAGGGCGTCCGTCAGCAGCTCCACGGGGACGTCCTCAGGCAGCACCAGGGGCTCCTCCGTGCGAGAGTCAAGGGCCGACCGGAGCTCACCCCGGAGGAGCTCCTCGCGCCCGTTCACCAGCGGCACTTCCTCGAGGCGGCGGGCGCTGACCTTGCGGTAGAGCCGATCCGAGGGGACCTCCTCCACGTCAAATCGTCCCAGCCCGAACAGCCAGATGAAGTAGCGGCCGTCGGGGGTCTTCTCGTGCCGAGCGATCTCACCCACGCCGGAGACATGGAGGATCCGCGGGGCGAGCTCTTCCTCACCGTCGTCTGTTGGCTCCTGCCCCTCTAGGACCGTGCCCATGGCGAGGCGGCCCTGACCATCCAGGACATCGTCGATCATCTGCCTGTACCGAGGCTCGAAGACGTGCAACGGCAGGATCTGGCGCGGCAGGAGGAACACCCCACCTAAGGGAAACATCGGCAGGACGCTCGCTGGACGGTCGTCCTCCTCGGGCGGCCAGACGTGAGGGATCTCGGTCATCCTTCCAAGCTAGGGCCTCCGGGGCCGCTTGGAACCCTGCGGGCTGAGGTATTCCGTTCGATCGATGTCCGGCGGTCATTCTTGACCGCGGGACCGACCGCCCTGGCCGGTGCGTCGGCTCATGCGTGTTCGAGGAGTGCCATGATCTCCACGGCGTCGCGATTGCGGCCATGGCGGCGCATGGCGGCGGCGAGATTTCGGAGCTGGCGGGTCAGCATCTCGGCGTCCGGCGCAGGCTCAAACCAGTGGGAAGAGGGCGCGATGCCAAGCTGGCGGAGGCGCGCCAGGCACGCCGCCTCATCCAGGGGCGTACCTCCGCTGAAGGGGTCGACGATCTGCTGGCTGGACTCGCCGCGGACCATGAGGAGGACGTGGCCGGGGAAGGGCAGGAGGGCGATCTCCATCCCCGCGCGCCGCCCGACGAGGGCGTAGACCGCGCAGAGGGTCAGGGGGAGACCGCGGCGGTCCTCGACCGTCCTGGTCAAGGAGACGTGAAGGGAGTTGTGAAAGTCGCTGGAGGCGCCTCTCAGTCCGGCCTCGACCGCCAGGACCTGGTGGAGGGCGGCGCTGGCTTGCTCCGCCGGAGCATTCTCTTCGAGGCGCTCTGCTGTGGCCACGGCCCAGGCATCCAGCTGGCCGGCGACGTCGAGGGCCGGGTCGGCGGCGCCGAGGACCTCGTCAATGGCCAGCAGGCCCGCCTCAAGGGACGCGCCCGGGTCCACGAGGATCTCGCGCAGCTGCTGGAGCCCGCGGCGTCGGCGGAGCTCGATGAGGATCTGGCGGGCCCGCGCCCGGAGCACGGCGTCTGCACCGTCCGCCGCATGGCGAAGCGCCGGGATCGCCGCGTCACCCAGGGACAAGAGCGCCTCCTTGACGGTCTTCCTGGATGTGGAGGAGCCGTCGCCCAGGAGGGGCACGAGGGTGGAAGCGGAGGGCGGCTGATGCATCGGACCGCCCCTGGGTTCGCCCGGGAGGGCGCGGTTGGGGCGTTCAGCCCGGAATTCCCGGGGAATAGCCGTTTCAGCCACACTGGGGATGGATGTCGCAAAAGGGGAGTGGATGCCGCCGGGCTTAGATTGCCCCCCCTGACCCCGGCCCTTATTCTGTTTGCCCACAAAACGGATCGAGAGGCCCGTCGCTGCCCCTCTCGATACTCACCCGGGCCTGCCAGGCCGGGTTTCCCCCCAGGACTTCCATGCAAAACGCACTCAACCGCGGCCCCGAGCGGGTCGCAGTCGTCGCCGCGAGGCGAACGCCGATCGGGAAGTACCTGGGTTCGTTCGCCGACCTGTCGGCCGCGGACCTCGGCGTCGAGGCGGTGCGCGCCGCTCTGGAGGCTGGTGGGATTCCCGCCTCATCAGTGGGCGAGGTCTTCATGGGGAACGGTCGTCAGGCGGGCGGTGGTCCGAACGTCGCCCGGCAGATTTCCGTCCGCGCAGGGATCCCCGAGACGGCCTGCGCGACCACGATCAACATGGCTTGCGGCTCGGGCCTGAAGTCGATCGTCCTCGCGGCTGACGCCATCCGCCGCGGTGAGATGGATGTGGCGGTCGCGGGCGGCACGGAGTCCATGAGCGGGCTGCCCTTCTACCTGCCGAAGATGCGGCGAGGCTATCGCCTCGGCTCGGCGCCCCTGGTGGATGCCATGTACAAGGACGGCTTTGACTGTCCCCTCGCCGACATGGTGATGGGCGAGACGGCGGAGAAGCTGGCCCAGGAGCTTGGGATCACCCGCGATGAGCAGGACGCGTTCGCCGTCGAGAGCCAGCGCAAGGCCGGCGCGGCTATCGAGGCCGGGCGGTTCGGCGCAGAGCTCGCACCTGTGGTGATCAAGACCCGCAAGGGCGAGGTCACCGTCGACGCGGACGAGCACCCGCGTCCGGACGCCACAGTCGAGAAGATGGGGCGCCTGCCCGCTGTCTTCGGCAAGCGCTACGACGGGAACGGAACGGTGACCCCGGGTAACGCGAGCGGCATCACCGATGGCGCCTCTGCGCTCGTCCTCGCCTCGGAGTCTGCCTGCGAGCAGAACGGCTGGTCGCCCCTCGCCTGGGTGGGGAGCGCGGCCCAATCGGGCGTGGATCCCACGGTCATGGGCCTCGGTCCGGTCCCCGCCTGCGCGCGGCTGGAGGCGACCACAGGTCGCGCGGCGCGCGACTATGACCTGATCGAGCTCAACGAGGCCTTCGCCGCACAGGTGCTCGCCTGTGATCGCGATCTCGGGCTCGACCGCGACCGCCTGAACGTCAACGGGGGCGCGATCGCCCTCGGGCACCCGATCGGCGCCACGGGCGCCCGCATCGTCACGACGATGCTCCACGAACTCGTCCGGCGGGGGGGGGAGCACGCGCTCGCGACCCTCTGCATCTCCGGCGGCATGGGCCTGGCGGTCGCCTTCGACCGTACGGGGCTCTGAGCGCCGACCCACCAAAGAGCTTTCCCGGCGTCTGCCGGGACCACGCACCACCCATTCACATGCAGATCAAGAAAGTCGGCGTCGTCGGTTGCGGCCTCATGGGCCACGGAATCGTCCAGGTCGCGGCCCAAGGGGGCTGCGAGGTCATCGCGCTCGAGTCCGAGCAGGCCTTCCTCGACAAGGGCCTCGCCCGGGTCGACAAGAGCCTCGCCAAGCTCGCCAGCAAGAACGTCGAGAAGGGCAAGATGGACCAGGCGACCGCGGAGGCCTGGGTCACCGAGGTGCGCGGGCGTATCTCCGGGACCACCGACCGCAGCGGCGTCGCGGACTGTGACCTCGTGGTCGAGGCCATCGTCGAGAACCTCGACGTCAAGAAGGAGCTCTTCGCCTCCCTCGGCGAGATCTGCAAGCCGGAGACGGTCTTCGCCTCGAACACCTCGTCGTTCCCGATCGGCGAGATGGCCACGGCCTCCGGGCGCCCCTCGCGCTTCGTCGGCCTGCACTTCTTCAACCCGGTGCAGCTCATGCGCCTGGTCGAGGTGGTCCGGACGGACGACACCGACGACGACGTCTTCGAGGCCTCCAAGGCCTTCGGCGCCGCCTGCGGCAAGACCCCCGTGTCCTGCAAGGACACGCCGGGCTTCGTGGTCAATCGCCTCCTCGTGCCCTACATGGTCCAGGCCATCGACATGCTCGACCGTGGCGACGCCTCCAAGGAGGACATCGACGCCGCCATGCAGTTCGGCTGCGGCTATCCGATGGGACCGCTGACGCTCACCGACTACGTGGGCCTCGACACGACGCTCTCCATCCTCCAGGGCTGGACCGAGCGCTACCCGGACGAGCCCGCGTTCAAGATCCCCGCGTCCCTCGAGCGCCTCGTCGCCGAGGGCAAGTTCGGTCGCAAGACCGGCGAGGGCTACTACAAGTGGGACGGGGACAAGAAGGCATGATCGCTGCATGGCTCGCCCCCGCCCTCGCCGCGGCCCTGATCGGGCCCGGTTCGAGTGAAGCCCCCGTCGCCGCCCCGGCGCCGGCGCGCTCTGCTGCCCCCATCGCGCAGCGGGGAGTCGAGCTGTCCGCGACCATCCCGTCGCTGTTCATCGAGAACGAGCCCTTCGTCGTTTCCCTCGAGGTCACGGCGACGGGCGACTCCGCCGTGGACCTCCCGGCGTGGATGCTCACGCCCGCGGCCTGGTCCGCGAGCCGCAAGGCGCTCCTGCGTCGGCCCAAGAAGGCCAGCGTTCCGCTGCAGCCCGGCCAGGTGCTCACGGTCACCCTCGACCTGGCGCCCCTGATCCAGGAGCGCTTCTCCAAACCGACCGACTTCTCCCTCGCCGTCGAGGGCGCGAAGGACACAAAGCAGGACGTGATCTGGCTCGGCGCGCCCGAGGCCGAGCTCGACTACACCACGCTCTCCGGGAAGCTCCTGGGGGACTATCAGGTCGTGCTCTTCACGAGCGGTGGCCCGATCTGGGTGGAGCTCTGGCCGGACGTGGCGCCGAACCACGTCCGGAACTTCCTCGACCTGTGCTCCTCCGGCTTCTACGAGGGCTCGGTCTTCCACCGTGTGATCCCGGGCTTCATGGCCCAGGCGGGCCGCTCGAAGGACGGGACCCCTGCGCCCCGCAAGGTGAAGGCCGAGTTCAACAGCCGTCGGCACGTGGCCGGAGTGCTCTCCGCCGCGCGCCTCGGGAATGACATGGACTCGGCAGAGAGCGAGTTCTTCTTCGTCCACCGCACCGCGCCACACCTGGACCAGACCTACAGCGCCTTCGGGCAGGTCCTCACCGGGATGGAGGCCGTCGAGGCCATCGTCGACACGGTTGAGAGGAACGACCGTCTCCTCGACAAGCTCAAGGAGGGCGGCGTGCAGATCGACGACCGGCGACCCGAGGTGGCCATGGCGCTCCACGATCCGTTCCCTGTTCAGACCATCAACAAGGCTGTGGTCGTCCGCGCGACCAAGTCTAGGCCCAAGAAGAAGTGATCCGCAATCGCGTCCGCCCGGGGCCCATCCGCCCCGTCGCCGCGACCCGCAACACCCCCCGCATCCCATGACTCACGAACTGAGCGGCGTCCAAGTGCGCCTCGAGACCACCGCCGGCAACATGACGGTCGAGTTCCTCACCGACGTCGCCCCGCTCCACGCCGAGAACTTCGTCAAGCTCGCCAAGGACGGGTTCTATGACGGGACGCGCTTCCACCGCGTCATCCCGGGGTTCATGATCCAGGGCGGCGATCCGAACACGAAGAAGGACGACGAGCGCATGTGGGGGACCGGCGGTCCCGGCTGGTCCGTGGACGCCGAGTTCAACGACGTGCACCACGAGCGCGGGATCCTCTCCATGGCCCGCTCCCAGGACCCGAACTCGGCGGGCAGCCAGTTCTTCGTGTGCCACGGCGAGGCTGGCTTCCTTGACGGCCAGTACACCGCGTTCGGCAAGCTCCTCGACGGCTTCGAGGTGCTGGACGAGATCGCCAACGCGCCGACGCTCCCCGGCGGCGAGGGATCGCGACCGAAGGAACCTGTCACCGTCACCAAGGCCACCGTCGTCGAGTCCACCGAGGGCTGATCCCATGAGCTACGAGAACATCCTCTACGCGGTCGAAGGACCGATCGCCCGGGTCACCATCAACCGCCCGGACAAGATGAACGCCCTCAACGACGCCACCCTCGGCGAGCTGAAGGACGCGTTCACGAAGGCGGGCGAGGACGACGCCGTGCGCGCGCTGCTCATCACCGGAGCGGGCGAGAAGGCCTTCGTGGCCGGCGCGGACATCAACGAACTCCTGGCCGAGGCCGGCAGCGCCGAGGGCGCGATCCGCGTCTCGACCACGGGCCAGGACGTCTTCCGCCTCCTCGAGCAGCTGGGCAAGCCCTCCGTGGCCATGGTCAACGGCTTCGCCCTGGGCGGCGGCTGCGAGCTCGCGCTCGCCTGCACCCTGCGAACCGCCTCCAGCAAGGCGCGCTTCGGCCTCCCCGAGGCCAGCCTCGGCATCGTGCCGGGCTACGGCGGCAGCCAGCGCCTCTCCCGCATCGCGGGCCCGGGCGTGGCCCGGGAGTGGGTGCTGACCGGGGATATGTTTGGGGCCGACGAGGCCCACCGGGTCGGCGTTGTGAACCGAGTGTTTGCGCCCGAGGAGCTCGAGGAGGGGACCCAAAAGCTCCTCAAGAGCATCGTGACCAAGGGGCCCGTGGCCCTGCGCTTCTGCATGGACCTCGTGCTCTCCGGCTGGGACCTCGACCAGACCCAGGGCGAGGCCCTCGAGGCCGAGTACTTCGGCAAGGCCGCCCTGACCGAGGACATGCGCGAGGGAATGAGCGCGTTCCTCGAGAAGCGTCGCCCGGAGTTCAAGGGCCGCTGAGCCCTGAGCGCGGGCCGCGCCCGCGCGTCGACCGGTCCGCCGAGGTGGCGGACCGGCACCCCCTCACCAGATCACAATGCGGGCGCCTCGCGCCCTTCAAGCACCGGCCCTTTGGCCCCACGAGCACACAGCACCATGAGCAACGAAGTCGTCATCGTCGGCGGGGCACGGACCCCGATGGCCGAGTATTCAGGCACCCCCGGATTCGGAAAGCTGAAGGGCGTCAGCGCCATTGACCTCGCGGCGCACGCGTCCAAGGCGGCCATCGAGCGGTCGAAGATCGCCGCGGACACCATCGATCACACGATCGTCGGTAACGCGCTCCAGACCTCCAACGACGCGATCTACGGCGCCCGTCACGTGGCGCTCAAGGCGGGCCTGCCCCAGACGGTGCCGGCCCTCACGGTCAACCGCCTCTGCGGCTCCGGCATCCAGTCGATCGTGAGCGCTGCGCAGCTGATCAAGCTGGGCGAGGCCAAGACGGTCCTCGCGGGCGGCATGGAGAACATGAGCCAGGCGCCCTACGTGCTCCACGGCGCGCGGGACGGCTTCAAGTTCGGTGTCCAGCCGAACCTCGAGGACCTGCTCTTCGCGAGCCTCTACGACCCGTACGGCGACACCTACATGGCACAGACGGCCGAGGCCATTGCCCGCCGCCTGGAGATCACCCGTGACGCCCAGGACGAGTACGCCCTGCGGAGCCACAAGCTCGGCGCCGAGGCCGTGGCCGCGGGCCGCTTCGCCGAGGAGATCGCGCCGGTGATCATCCCGAACCGCCGGGGCGACATCACCGTGGACGTCGACGACCACATCAAGCCCGACTCGACCATCGAGGGCCTCGCCAAGCTGCGGGCCGCCTTCGGCAAGGAGGGGACGGTGACCGCCGGTAACGCGAGCGGCATCGTGGACGGCGCGGCCATGGTGGTCTGCACGACCGCCGAGCGCGCCCAGGCGGACGGCCTGGACGTGATGGGCGTCGTGCGCGGCTACTCCTGCGTTGGCGTCGACCCCAAGGAGATGGGCATCGGCCCGGTGCCGGCGATCAAGGTCCTCCTGGACGAGGCGGGCATGTCCGTCGGCGACATTGACTACTTCGAGATCAACGAGGCCTTTAGCGCCCAGTACCTGGGCTGCGAGAAGGAGCTCGAGCTGGATCGGGACCGCTGCAACGTGAACGGGGGCGCCATCAGCCTCGGTCACCCGCTCGGCGCCACGGGCACCCGCCTGGTGCTGACGCTCCTCTATCAGCTGCGCCGTTCGGGTAAGAGGTTCGGCGTGGCCTCCGCCTGCATCGGCGGCGGCCAGGGGATCGCGATCCTCGTCGAGAACCCCGCTGCCTGATCCCTGCCCTGTTCCTGCCCCTGCACTGGCCGCGCACCCACGCGGCAATGACCTCGTGCCTCGGGCCCGCCGTTGCGGGCCCGGCCACGAGGCGAGGATGACCCAAGAATGAACGAGCTGATCCACGAGAACGAGGCCGGCGAGCGCGTCGTGCGCCTCTCGCCCGGCAAGCGCGTGCTCTTCCTGACCAAGGACCTCGAGCTCATCCGCAAGCAATTGCGCGGCGAGGTCGACCTGTCCATGGCGGACGTGGACCCCGCGGATCTGCTCGACGACATCAACACGGACACCATGACCCCCGCGTGGGTCTGCTTCCGGCACCGGCCCGAGGACATCGCCCTTGACGCCTACGCTGGCCTGCTCGACGAGAGCGGCGAGCGCGTCTTCGGGACCCGCGCCCTCATGGACGGCGGCTTCGAGGTCATCGTCAGCGGCAAGCGCAAGGGGACCGGGTCCTCCCGGGAGACCGCCCCCCAGTGCGAGAAGTGGTCCGGCATCGGGCTGGTGATCGCGCACTCGTTCGCGCCCATCCACGAGCGGAACAACCTCAACCTCGGCCAGCTGATGGGGGGGTACGACATCATCGAGCGCCTCCAGGCGGGCGAGGACGTGCCCCTCGAGGCCCTGTCCGGCAAGTACGACCCGATCACTCGCATCATGAAGGAGTCGGGGGGGCTGTTCCCCTTCGCCAAGAAGTACGCCTCCGGCGAGGTCGAGGTCCCGGTCCCGACGACCGCGGCGCGCCCCATGAACATGGGCGAGAAGATCCTCGCCTCCAAGGTCGTCGGCGCCGAGGGCGCGGTCTCGCTGCAGCCCGGAGACGTCTGCCTCGTCAAGGTCGACGGCGGCTACAGCCACGAGTTCACCACGGCTCAGGTCCATCACTTCCTGGAGCAGGAGTACGGCGCGGACTACGAGGTCCAGAATCCCTCCAAGTTCGCGATCTTCGAGGACCACCTGCTCTACGCAACAGGCGTGGAGCGGATGAAGCCGTTCACCGCTGACATCGAGACCCTGCGGCGCCTTCAGAACGAGTTCCAGGCCCACACGGGCGTGCGCGACTACTCCGCCGTGGATGGGATCTCGCCTGGCATCTGCCACCAGGTCGCGCGGGAGGAGTTCGTGGATCCCGGCGACTTCATCCAGGCCACCGACAGCCACACCTGCATGGGTGGGGGGAGCAACGCGCTGACCTACGGGGTCGGGGCGACGGAGTACGCCGGGCTGATCTCTGCGGGCTTCACCTTTGTGAAGGTCCCCGAGTCCATCCGGTTCGAGCTCGTCGGCGAGCTGGATCCTGGGTGCACAGCAAAGGACGTGATGCTCCACATCCTCGACACCTACGCCAAGCGCGAGGACACCCTGGATCGGATCATGGAGTTCGGGGGGCCGGGCCTCGCGACCCTCTCCCCCGACGAGCGCGCGACGCTCTGCAACATGGCCACGGAGTGCTCGGCGAAGTCGGGCATCTGCGAGGGCGACCGGATCCTCGCGGAGTGGCTGTCGCCGCGCCGCGGCGGGAAGGCCGTGGAGGCGATCGAGGCGGACTTCGTCGCGCCCGACGCGGGCGCGGAGTACGCCGGCGGCGTCCATACGGTCGACCTCTCCGGGCTGAAGCCCATGGTCGCAGAGCCTGGGGACCCGACCTACGGCAAGGACATCGCGGACCTCGGTGACGTCAAGATCGACATCGCCTACGCGGGCTCCTGCACCGCCGGCAAGGCCGACGACTTCGAGTTCTACGCCGCGGTCCTCAAGGACGCGCTGGACGCGGGCCGCAAGGTCGCTGACGGGGTCACCATGGTCGTCCAGTACGGCTCGACCGCTGTCCGAGACCACGCCCTCGAGCGTGGCTTCGACGCGGTCTTCCGCGAGGCCGGCGTGGAGGTCATCTCCCCTGGTTGCGGCGCCTGCATCGGCTGCGGCCCGGGCGTGTCGGACACGGCCGAGCAGGTCTCGGTCAGCGCCATCAACCGGAACTTCCGGGGCCGGAGCGGCCCTGGCCAGCTCTACCTCGCCTCCCCGCTCACGGTCGCCGCCAGCGCGATCGAGGGGCGGATTGTTGCTTACACCCCGGGGATGTTCCGATCCCCGGTCCCGACCGCCTGAGCGGTCTCACCTGATTGGTCGCCCGTACGCGGGCCCACCCCCACGGTTCCATGAGCCAATACGACATCACGATCATCGGCGGCGACGGCATCGGCCCCGAGGTCACCAAGGAGGCCTTCAAGGTCGCCGACACCGCGGCCGACGTCTTCGGCTTCTCCCTGAAGAAGAACGAGCTGCCCATCGGCAGCGACTACTTCCTTGAGCACGGTGAGGCCTTCCCCGACGCCATGTTCGAGGAGGCCAAGCAGTCCGGCGCCATCTACCTCGGCGCCATCGGCGACCCCCGGTGCGAGCCCGGCAAGGTGGAGTACGGCGTCATCGCGCGCTGCCGCTTTGACCTCGACCTCTACGTGAACCTGCGCCCGGTCAAGCTCCTCCAGGAGAGCCTCTGCCCGCTCAAGGGCAAGGGGCCGGATGACGTGGACATGCTCATCGTCCGCGAGAACACCGAGGACGCCTACACCGGCATGCACGGCTTCGCCCACAAGGGCCAGCCCCTCGAGGTCGCGACCCAGACCATGGTCTACACGCGCGAGGGCGTCGAGCGGGCGATCCGCTACGCCTTCCACCTCGCCGAGACCCGGGAACGCCCGGCTGGCCGCGAGGCCCAGGTGACCCTCATCGATAAGGCGAACGCCATCCGCGCCCACGACCTGTGGCAGCGGACCTTCGCCGAGGTCGCCAAGGAGCACCCGAACATCAAGACGGACCACGCCTACATCGACGCGGCGTGCATGTGGATGGTCAAGAACCCCGAGTGGTTCGACGTCGCGGTCACCCCGAACCTCTTCGGAGACATCATCACCGACCTCGGCGCGATGATTCAGGGCGGCATGGGCATGGCCGCGAGTGGAAACATCCACCCCGGCCGTGTCAGCCTCTTCGAGCCGATCCACGGCTCGGCTCCCAAGTACGCAGGCAAGAACGTCGCGAGTCCCCTCGCCGCGATCATGGCGGCGGGGATGATGCTCGACTACCTCGGCGAGAAGACCGCCGCCGCGGCGATCGATCGCTCCATCGCGGACCTCTTCGCCAACGGCCGCCTGAAGGGCGCCGGGACCGGCATGCACCCCACGAACGAGGTGGGGGACCTGGTCGCCGCCGAGCTCAAGAAGCTGGCCGCCAGCGTCTGACCGGAGGGACCTCCGTCCAAGGGCGCCCCGGGTCGCAACGCGATCCGGGGCGCCTTTGTCTTTGCTCAGCGCGAGGGGCGTCCCGTGCTAGGGTCATTGGAATGGACCTCACGCCGCCCTCCATCCACCGTCGCCAGTTCCTGACCGCCGGGGCAGCCCTCGCGGCCGCGCCCATCACCCGCGCTTGGCCCGGTCAGGTGCTCCAAGAGGGGGCCCAGCAGGAGCCCGCAGAGGCGGCGATCCGGGTGGGCGTGATCGGTATCGGGATCCGCGGCCGCAACCTGATGACCCGGAGCCTGATCGGGCAGCCGGGCGTGCTGGTGACCGCGGTCTGCGACGTGGACCGCAGCCGGCGACTGGACGCGAAGCGCCGGGTCGACGAGGTCCACGGGCTGGACTGCGTGGCGACCGACCGCCACGAGGAGCTCATGGCGCGGGACGACGTGGACGCGGTGCTCATCGCGACGCCCGACCACTGGCACACCCACCAGATCATTGATGCCTGCGTGGCGGGCAAGGACGTCTACTGCGAGAAGCCCCTCACGCTGACCCTCCGGGAGTCGCAGCTGGTCATCGCAGCCGCGCGCAAGTACGGGGTCGTGTTCCAGACCGGGAGCCAGCAGCGGACCGAGTTCGGGCAGCGGTTCGTGCGCGCCGCAGAGGCCGTCCGGGCGGGTCGCATCGGCAAGGTCCAGACCGTGCACGTGGGCGTGGGGGATGCCCCGGTGTGGTGCGACCTCCCGGGCGAGGCGCTGGAGCCGGGGCTCGACTGGGACCGCTGGCTCGGGCCGGCACCGGAGCGTGAGTACAACGAGATCCTCAGCCCCCGGGGCGTGCACGGCCACTACCCCAAGTGGCGCTCCTACCGGGAGTACGCGGGCGGCGGGCTCGCGGACATGGGGGCGCACCACTTCGACATCGCCCAGTGGGCGCTCGGCATGGACCGCTCGGGTCCCGTCCGGGTGGTCCCGCCTGCAGACCCCGACGCGAAGCGCGGCGCCACGCTCGTCTACGAGGACGGCGCCCGGCTCGTCCACGGCGGCCCGAGCGGCGCAACGTTCATCGGGGAGAAGGGCCTGATCGCCGTGGACCGGGGGCGTATCTCGAGCGTGCCCGATGGCGTCCTCGAGTGGGAGGCCGAGGGCGAGGAGCGCCTCCCGCGGCACGACGGGCACGTGGCGGACTGGCTCCAGTGCATCCGCGACCGGAGCACCCCGATCTGTGACGTGGAGGTCGGCGCGCGCAGCGCGGCCATCTGCC
The DNA here is from genome assembly GCA_938083085.1 of uncultured bacterium. Lineage (GTDB taxonomy): Bacteria > Planctomycetota > UBA1135 > UBA1135 > Saltatorellus. The sequence continues at coordinate 49,902 of CALLKX010000037.1, read as the reverse complement.
ACCTCATGAACATCGCCTACTGGCATCGGAAGGCGCTCACCTGGGATCCCCAGGCCTGGCGCTTCGAGGAGGAGGGCGCGAACGCCTGGGTCGACTACGCCCGCCGGAGCGGCTACGACCTCCCCGCCTTCTGAGCGCCTGACCGCGGGCAGCGGGATCAGCGAGCGAGGTCGTCGATCAGCCGATCGAGGGCCATGGCCGCGGAGTCCGCGTCGAACGGCATCACCGCGGCCCTGGCCCCCTCGCGCCGAGCAGGGGCGCGCAGCGGTTCAGGGGCTCGGGCGAGGGCCGTCAGGCGGTCTGCGAGGTCCGGGGTGTCGAGGAACGTGCCGGCCTGGGCCTCGCCATCGTCATAGTTCGAGAGCAGCGCGGGGTAGTTGAGGCGGTCCGGCGCGAGCGGCGTGCAGCCGGCGGCCATGGCCTCGGCGAACGCGACGCCGAAGAACTCGTGGCGGGCGGTGGAGGCCACCACGTCGCAGCGGCCGAGGATCTCGAGGTAGCGGCCCCGGTCCTCCACTCGGTCCCGATTACGCAGCCAGGGCGCGAGGCGCTCGAGGGCCGCGGCGATCTTGGGGACGGCCTTCCTCGGGTGTCCACCCAGGAGCTCGACCTCGAGGTCGGCGCCCCGTGCGCCGGCCTCGACGAGCGCGTCCGCGAAGGCGGCGGGGTCCTTGTCGGGCTCGAGGCGATGGGGGAAGGCAACCCGGAGCGGGCCATCTCCTCCGGGGCCCAGTGGGACGCTGGCCAGGTCAGGCAGGGGGGGGATCACCGCGGCCTCCCCGAGGGCGCGGGTGAGGTCTGCGCGGGGAGCGGGCCGCGGGAGTCGGCTGAGGACCAGGTCGGCCGCGTCGCGGAACTCCTCGAGATGGAACCTGGAGTTGAAGGCCACCCGGTCGGCTCGGACCGCGCTGAGGATGTTGCTGAACCCGTAGGTCAGGTCCCGACCGGCCTCGCCGCCCGGATAAGTGAGCTGGGTCTCGTGGAAGTAGACCAGCGACGGGCGGTGAGCCCAGCTCTGCGGGAGGAACCCGTGCAGCCGTGGGAGGTCCACGTAGCCGCTGCAGGCGATGACGTCGGGTGGGGCGGTGGCGTCGGCCCCCCGAGCCAGCTCCCAGGCGCTCGCCTCCTGGCGCCACTTCCAGTGGCGCGGCGCCAGTCCATGCACCTGGAGGCGGTGTCTCGTGCGAGCGCTCCAGGCGTCCAGGAACGCCCGGTGGCTACCGCCAAACCAGGGTTCGAAGAAGGCGATCGAGAGAGAACTCACCGCCCGATCCTAGCGGCCGAGGCGCCGCTGTTCCGGCTCCGGGATCGGCTTCCGGGGATCTGGCTTGTCGCCCCCAGGGGTGGGGCCGATCATGTGGGCTCGCAACCGTCAACGCCCGGAGAACATGGACAAGCAAGCCGTCGTCGCCACCCTGAACAAGATCCTCGAGATGGAGCTCGCGGGGGTCGTCCGTTACACCCACTACTCCCTGATGGTGTTCGGGCCCTACCGCATGCCCATCGTGGACTGGCTGCGTGCCCAGGCGACCGAGTCGCTGCTGCACGCCCAGCAGGCGGGCGAGATGATCACCCAGCTCGGGGAGCACCCGAGCCTGGCGATTGGCCCGCTGCTCGAGACCCACGATCACGACATCGAGGCGATCCTCAAGGAGTCGCTCGAGCACGAGCGCGACACGCTGGGCTTCTACAACGAACTCCGCAAGCACGTCGAGGGACACTCGGTGATGCTCGAGGAGTACGCGCGCCAGATGCTCGCGACCGAGGAGCAGCACCTCGGAGAGGTCGACCGCATGCTCCGCCGGCCGGGCGACGTCGCCTCGGCGGCCGTCGGCCTGATGGGCTGAGGGCCGGGCTGATGGCCGCTCGTAAGCGCTTCAGCGTCATGCGGGATCCGGTGCACGGGGACGTGTACCTGACCCATGAAGAGCTCCGCGTGCTCGACACGCCGGAGATGCAGCGCATGCGCGGCATCAAGCAGCTGGGACCGGCCTATCTGGTCTTCCCCGGGGCGCTGCACACTCGCTTCGATCACTCGATCGGGACGGTGCACGTGGCGCAGAAGATGATCGAGGCGATCAACCTGTCGTTCCAGTTGGACCCGGCTCGTGGGATCGCCATCGGCGAGGAGGAGGCCCGCGTCATCCGGATGGCGGGGCTCCTGCACGACGTGACCCACATCCCGTTCGGGCACAACATCGAGGACCAGGACGCGCTCTTCGAGCGTCATGACTCGGCGTATCGCTACGAGCGGATGTTCAGCCGGGACACGCCCATCGGGGAGATCCTCGAGGAGCTCGGGCTCAGGGAGGAGGTCTTCAGCGTCCTCACCAAGCCAGGGACGCCCGGGCGCCGGGACGTGCCGCCGTACTGGGGCCAAGTGCTCTCGGGGACGATCGCGGCGGACATCCTCGACTACCTCGCGCGGGACGCCTACTTCACCGGCCTCCGGCTCCAGGTGGACGAGCGCGTCCACAGCTACTTCAAGATCGACCGCTCCACGGGGAACCTCTACATCGACCTCGCGAAGCATGACCTCCTGCGGGAGGACATCCTGAGCGAGATCGTCCGCATGCTGGAGGCGCGCTACTTCTTCAGCGAGCGCGTCTACTACCACCATGCGAAGGTGGCCGCAGGGGCGCTGGTCGCCCGCGCCATCGATCTCCTTGTACGGGAGGAGGCGCTGGGCGAGCAGGACCTCTACGGCACCACGGACAGCTCGATCCTCGAGGTGCTCCTCCGGTCAGCGGCCAGGTGTCAGCCGGGAACGCAGGCGACGGTCCGGGACCTGGTCGAGCGCTTCCAGGAGCGGCGGCTGTTCAAGCGCGCGTGTGTCTTCCCGGCCTATGAGAACGCGGAGGTTCAGGCGGAGCTCGTGGACCGCTTCTTCGCCGCAGGCGGCGGGGAGGCGCGGGCCCTCGTCGAGGGACGTATCGAGGAGACGGTGCGCTTCGCCACGGGCCGCGAGATCAAGGTCATCGTCTACTGCCCCGCGCGGGAGATGCAGCTCAAGGAGGCTCGCATTCACGTGCGCTGGCCAGGGGTCGAGGGCGTCCACCCGCTGTCCGACTTTGCGGACCGGGTGCCGAGGCTCGGCGACCTTGAGCGGTCGTACCGTGACCTGTGGAAGTTCTACGTGCTCTGTGACGACCCGGACCGGGACGTGCTCCTGAAGGTCCAGGAGGTCGCGGCGGCGGAGTTTCCTGGCGCCCGGAACGTCTACTCCATCGCGCCGGCCTGATCGGCCCTCCCGGCGGCCGCTGCAGTCCCGCTGCAGTCCCGCTGCGGGCTCGCTTCAGGCCCGCTTCAGGCTCGGGTCGAGAGGAACCTCTCGAGGCGGGCGAGGGCCTCCACGAGGCGCTCCTCGCTCAGAGCGTAGGAGAGGCGGATGTGCCGCGGCGCGCTGAAGGCGGTGCCGGGCACGGTCGCGAGGGCCTCGGCCTCGAGGAGGTCGGCGCAGAACCCCTCGCTTCCGCGCTCGTCGAAGCGCTCGTGGAGGTCGGGGAAGGCGTAGAAGGCACCCCTGGGCTCGGGACCCTCGAGCCCCATGCGGTTGAGCCCGTCGACGACCAGCCGCCGCCGTCGGTCGAAGGTGGCGATCATCTCCTTCACCTCCTCGGGCTCCTCGACGAGGCAGGCCTCGAAGGCGCGCTGGGAGATGTAGTTCGGGCAGCCAGAGATCTGGCTCTGCAGGTTCCCCACCGTCCGGGCCAGGTCCGGGTTCGCCGCGAGGTAGCCCATCCGGTAACCCGTCATGGCGAAGACCTTGCTGGCGCCGTCCACGAGCACCGTGCGCTCCTTCATGGCCGCCGAGATGGAGGTCGGAGAGACGTGCTCTGCCCCGTCGAAGACGAGCCGACCATAGATCTCATCCGAGATCATCCACAGGTCGTGCTCCTCACAGATCGACGCGAGCTGCTCCAGCTCCTCTCGGCTCCACACGTAGCCGGACGGGTTGCTCGGGGTGTTGAGCATGACGCCCTTCGTCCTGTCCGTGACCGCCGCGCGGATGGCGTCGAGGTCCGGGGCGCAGGTACCGTCTTGCCTTGGAGCGGCGTGCACCGCCACGCCGCCGGCCAGCTGGACCTGGGCGTAGTAACTGCTCCACGCGGGGTCGAGGAGCAGCACCTCGTCGCCCGCATCCACCAGCGCCAGGAGCGTGTGGCTCAGGGCGTGCTTGGCGCTGTGGCAGATCACGATGTTCTGGGCCCCGTAGGACACGCCGCGGGTCTGACCGAGATGTTCGGCCACCGTTTGTCGGAGCGAGGCGAGCCCCGCGGCAGGCGTGTACTTCACGGCGCCGCTGTTGATCGCTGCGATCGCCGCTTCGCGGGCGAGGCGAGGCGCGTCGAAGTCGGGCTCTCCGACGGCCATATTGATGACGTCGCGGCCGGCGGCAGCCATTTCCTTGGCGGAGGCTGCGAGGGCAAGGGTGACCGAGCCTTCGAGGCTCGAGACGCGCTGGCTCAGTTGCATGAGAGGGTCCTCAGGGTGGTGAAGGGGCAGATGGTGCCCATCCAGCGGCTGTTCCGGCACGAATCTCGACCTGAAATCGGGGAAGCCTGGACGAGCCCGGTCGTAGATTCTCCTTCTGTGCCCGGCCCCGGGTATCTCCTCTGGCAGACCGCCCCGAACATGACCCTCAAGAAGCGCCTCCTCAAGCTGGGCTGTATCACCCTGCTGCTCCTCTCGTTCGTCGGCTACTTCGCCTTCTCGACGCTCCTCTTCTCGCCCTTCGAGGGGCGGTTCAACGCGGACGTCGCGGGCCTGATTCCCCGGGACGTGGACCTCTACGTCGCGCGGGCTGAGCTCCGGACGGCCTTCGACGGCTTCCCCGATCTGGCGGTCATGGAGGAGCTTGAGGACAACGAGGGCTACCAGGCGCTCGTGACCTCGCCGGAGTGGGCGGAGTTCGCGCGGGAGCAGCGGGTCGAGGCGCTCCTCGCCGACGTGCGCGGACAGCTGGGGCAGCTGCCCGCCGGGCTCGACCTCCTCGATATCATCGGCGGTGAAGACGTCGCGGTGGCCGCGAACTTCACCGGGAGGTCGTTCGATGACGCCGAGTGGGCGGCCTACGCGCGCCTCTCCCTCTGGGGCCGCGGCGCGGTCTCAGGGCTGGAGTATCCAGGGCTCCTCGGGCTCGAGGATCAGGGCATCACCGTGGAGGGGGACGGAGGCGTGAAGACGATCAAGTCCGCGCAGCTCCCTCGACCTATTCACGTGGCCCGCGTCAGGGACGTCGCGGTGATCGGGACGTCCCGTGAACTCGTGGAGCGCGCGATCCTGCTCGAGGCGACGGGCTCCAAGGACTCGCTCCTGCTCGCCGCGCCCTACAACGACTCGATCCTCTCGGTGGAGCGCGACGAGAAGCAGCGCGACTTCGAGCTTCAGATCGACCTGCGCGAGCTGCGGGAGTCGTACGGGCTGACCGAGGGGCTCCTGAAGAAAGACGACGAGCGCTTCACGCCGGCGTTTCTCGCGCGGCTGCTGCCGCTGGATGCCATCCGGCGAGTGCTGGGCGTGGTGGACTTCGAAGACGGCGTCGACGTCGATCTGAGCGGCGACTTCTCGTCGGAGTTGATGACCGCGGCCCAGGAGCGGATCTACCGCTTCAAGGGGTTCGATCAGGACGAGGTGCTTGAGGTCGCGCGGTTCGCCCCCGACGACAGCACGCTCTTCTTCTACGTTCGGGGACCTATCGCGACCATGCTCCAGATGGTTGTCGACTCTCTCGAGCCAGCGGCCCGCAGGAATCTCGAGCAGTCGCTCAAGCAGATCGGCGTCAACAGCATCGGCGACCTGATCGGGATCCTCGACAGCGCACTCGTGGACCGAGTGGCCTTCATCGCTCGTCCAAATGACTGGGGCTACGAGTCCGATATGGAGGTCGACCCCACGTCGGGGGAGCGGGTCTATACGGGGCCGCCGAATGACGGCGCGCCGGTCTTCGCCTGGGCTGCCGTGGCCTGGGTCGCAGACGCGGAGAAGGTCGTGGACTTGCGCGAGCGCATTGCCGTGGCGGGCCCGCGGATCGGCATTCAGGGGCGCAACCCAGGACAGTCGGGGTACTTCAAGAAGTCCATCGGTGGCGGTCTCTTCGTGCGCGAGTTCTGGTCGCAGCTGATCCCGGGGACGGGGCACATCGCCTCGCTCATCTACGGCGACAACCTGCTCATCTCCAACCGCTACGCGCTCATCGATGCCCTCGTGAAGAACCTCAACGGGCAATCGGCCACCGTGCCGCGCCTGTCCAACAGCCGGGACTTCCAGCTGGCCCTCATGGACTCCGTGCCGAGCGCCAACGTCCTGGCGTGGGTGAACCCCGCTTCGGGGAGCGCGCTGATCCGCGATCAGGTGCGCCTGGACGCCAAGAACCGGATCACCCGCTCCATCGACTACGCGACCAAGCGGCGCGAGGTCGAGCGAGACGTGCTGTCGAAGGCCTTCGGCGGCCGGCCGCGTACGCAGTTGACGGCGGACGACATCCGGCGCCTGGACGGCCTCGTCGATCAGCAGCTCATGTCCTTCACCGACCAGGTGATCGCGTCGAACATGCCACGGGAGCTCGAGGAGGTTCAGCGCCTCAAGACCTACCTCGACTCGGTGCGGTCGGTGCTGACGATGCTCCGCCTCTCCCCGAAGGAGTTCGAGTTCACGCTCAGGGCGGACGTCCCGATTGTCGTGGAGTGAAGGTCCCGGCCCTCTCCGGGTCATGCGGCCTCTAGCGTCGCTTCCTGGCCCTGCGCTCGCCGTCCGGGCGAGATCGCGGGCTGGGCATGGTCACGGGAGGGGCGGGTCGGAAGGTCGGTCTTGAAGGGGCCCAAGAAGCGGACCCTGGCCGGGGGCCTTGGCCCGTTGAGCGGCCATTGCCGAACCTCGGCGCGGGCGATGCGGGACTTCACGCCAGCCGCACGCGCTTGCCCTGCCGCTTCGTGGGGGGGGGCGTGGCCTGCGGGCTCCGGCGCCCTGAAGTGAGCGGGCATCAGGTGCGTTGACCGCTGAGGCCGTCGCAACAGCCAACTCCTCTTGAGCGGGGCTCGCCGCGGGATCGGCATGACGCGGACAGACCCTGCGCGCGGCACGAGCCCTGCAGGGCGCTGTCACTCGCTGAGGGCTTACCTCCACGAAGGGTCCAAGCGAGAAGGCGCGTGAGGCTTCACCTTGCGACCCCTCTCAAGAGGGGGAAGGTGGTGCCCGGAACTGGAATCGAACCAGCACGGGTATTATCCCACCAGATCCTTAGTCTGGCGCGTCTACCAATTCCGCCACCCGGGCTCCATCACGCGGCGCCGTGGCAAATTGCCGCGGCATCCTTCTGCTTGTCAATCCCGGTCGCAGCAGCGCTGCGTCCGAGGCTGGGAAGATTAGGGACGAATGGGCCAGTCGGCAACCGTCAGAACCACTTTTGCGTGTTTGACGTGATTCGGGGCGAACTAAAATCTCACCGGCTCCCGCCAGCATCTGTCGCTGGAGAGGCGCTGAACATCCAATCTACACCCTGTCTTCGACGATGTCCCAACTCCGTGGCCACGCGCTCATCGGTCAATCCGGCGGCCCCACCGCAGTCATCAACCAGAGCCTCGTCGGGCTCGTAGAGAGCTGCGTCGAGCACCCCGACATCACGGGGGTCTACGGCGCCCTGAATGGCATCGAGGGCATCATCGAGGAGCGCCTGATCGACCTTGGTCGGGAGTCCCGCGAGGAGCTTGAGCGAGTCGCCATGACCCCGGCAGCGGCCCTCGGCTCTGTCCGCAGGAAGCCGACCGCGGAGGCGTGCCGGCGCGTGCTTGACGTCTTCAAGGCTCATGACATCCGGTACTTCTTCTACGTCGGCGGGAACGACTCAGCGGAGACGGCCCACCTGCTCAACGAGGCTGCCCTCGAGATCGGCTACGAGGTTCGTCTCTTCCACGTGCCGAAGACGATTGACAACGACCTCGCCGGCTGCGACCACACCCCTGGCTTCGCATCTGCGGCGCGCTTCGTTGCCCAGGCTTTCATGGGAGATGACCAGGACAACCGGAGCCTCGGTGGCGTCAAGATCAACGTCATCATGGGGCGCCACGCTGGCTGGCTGACCGCTGCGAGCCGGCTCGCGCGCCGCCACGACGGGGACGGGCCCCACCTGATCTACCTCCCCGAGGGCGTCTTTGACCGTGAGGAGTTCTGCGACCGCGTGGAGGAGATGCTCCTCAAGCACGGGCGCTGCCTTGTGGCCGTCTCCGAGGGCATCCACGACGCCGAGGGCAAGGTCATCGCTAGCGGCACTGAGGTGGACAGCCACGGCAACATCCAGCTCTCGGGGACCGGCGCCCTTGGCGACTATCTCTCCGGGCTGGTCAAGGCCAAGGTCTCTGCGGCCAAGCGGGTCCGGGCGGATACGTTCGGCTATCTGCAGCGCAGCTTCTTCGGGGTGATCTCCGAGCAGGACGCGCTCGAGGCCCGCGAAGTGGGCCGAGCCGCTGTTCGGGTCGCCACGTCTGGCGACTGCCAGCACGGCTCGCTGGCTATTCAGCGGGGGACCAACGACGGGGAGTACGAGCCCCTCTACGTGGTCAATGACCTCTCGGTGGTGGCCGCCGCGACCCGCCACGTGCCCGAGGAGTTCATCAAAGGTACGGATGACGTTTCGAGTGCGTTCGTCGAGTGGGCGACCCCGCTGGTCGGCACGCTCCCGGTGCCCGGGCGTCTCGCCAGCCACCCGGTCTCGCCGAAGACTGGCGCGACCCAGCTCAGCTGAGCCAGCGGGCTTCGAGCCGAATGCGCAGGCGACGGCCTCGCGCATTCGGCTTATCATGGGCAGCATGAATCACGGCAGACTCTCCATCGGGTGCCTCCTGGCCACTTCGTTCCTGACCGCTCTCCTGCTCACCGGCGCGAGCCTGGGCCAGGAGCCTGTCAAAGAGCCCGCCCCGGCCGCAGTGGCCGCGAAGGTGGGCACGCTGGCGGGTTCGGTCAAGTTCGAGGGCGAGCTCCCCGAGGTCAAGGAGCTGGCGGTCTCGGCGAAGTCGGCGAGCGGCTGCTGCCCCCCCGGCGAAGAGGTGGACCGCCAGGACCTCAGCCTGGTGATCGGTCCGGACCGCGGCCTGCAAGGGGTCCTCGTCAGCGTCAAGGTGGACGGCGTCAAGGTCGACATCCCCGAGGAGGCCTACGAGTTGGACCAGAAGGGCTGCCGCTTCACGCCGCACATGCTGGTCGTGCCCAAGGGCGCGAAGGTGGCCTTCCTGAACTCGGATGAGACGTCCCACAACGTCCACCTGATCACGGTCCTGAACGACGACCTGAACCAGACGGTCCTGGCCGGGAAGCGCCTCGAGCGCACCTACAGCGAGCCCGAACGCATCAAGGTCACGTGCGACATGCACACCTGGATGAAGTCGTGGCTCGTGGTCACGGACGCCACGCACTGGGCGATCACGGACGAGAAGGGCCAGTTCACCCTGGAGGGGCTCCCGCCGGGTGAGCACGAGGTCTCCCTCTGGCACGAGACGCTCGGCTCGAAGACCATGAAGGCCGTGGTGGGCGAGGACGGAAAGGTCGCTCCGCTCGAGGTCCAGATGGCCAAGAAGAAGAAGAAGACCCGTCGACGTCGGCGATGAGGCCGTGATGGTCCTCCGCGTGGAGGATCAGAGGCTCCCGCCGAGGCCTCCCGGGAGGTCGCCGCCGCCGAGGTCGAAGCCCCCGGAGCCGTCGCCATCGGAGCCGTCGCCATCGGTGGCGCCCCGCGACTTCCAGGGCGGGCTCCAGGCGTGGACGCGCCGGGCCACGGAGACGAGGACCTCCTCGTCCAGGTCCGCCTCCAGGCTCTCGAGCGTCGCGCTCGGGTCCCCGCCTGATCGTCGCGCCAGGTTGCGGTCGATCAGGGTCAGCAGGCGCCGCCTCACCTTCGAGGATGAAACGACGGCCCGCTGGACCAGCGGGAGGAGCTCATTGGCGCGCGAGGCGGGGAGTCCTCGTCGGCGGCACATGCGGTGAAGGAGGCGTTCTGCGTCCATTCGATGGGGGCCCGCTGGGTGAGGCCCGCTGGGTAGGGGCCGTTGGGAAGGGAGCGAGAAAGGGAGCGAGGAAGAGGGCGAGGAAGGGAGCGAGGAAGAGGGCGCGGCTCCACCCCGTCGAGGAACCGTACCCGGCTCAGGCTCGTGGGGCTCCAGGCCCACATTGAGACTCCGAGGTCGCCGAGCGCCGTGACTTCAAGGGGAGCCAGGTCGGCTGCCGAACTTCTCTCCTGTCGCCTCCCCCGGCGAACGGCATGCGCCCTGTCCGAACAGCGCGCCCGATTCCCCAGGCCACTCCCCATGGCATGCGTCTCTCGCTCTCTCTTGCCGTCCTAATCGGTGCAGCCATCGGCGTCCTCGTCAGCGACGGCGCGGTCGCGTCGCGCTCGTCCGTACGCGCAGGGACGGCCCTGCGCATGGACATCGAGGAGGCGTTCGAGCGGTCCGACCTGGTGGTCGAAGGCCGTGTGATCTCGAGCACCAGCCGAGCCATGGGTGAGGGGATCGTGTGCACCGACTACGAGCTCGATGTGACGCGGACGTTCTGGGGGGACGACCTGCCGTCGAGGACCATCTGCCTCCCCGGGGGCGTGCTTGCGACGGGTGAGGGCATGCTGATCCCCGGCCTTCCGGGCCTGTTGGAGGGGGAGGACGTCGTGCTGCTGCTCGGCGCGTCTGCGTCCAACGGCCTGCGGATGCCGACCGGCCTGGGGCAGGGCAAGTATCGCCTCGTCAGGGAGGCCGACGGTGACCGCCTCGCGGTCCGAACCGCCGAGGACCTCGTCCTGATCTCGGGTGGGCGTGCCCGGGAGGTCAACGGCCGTGACGTCATGGACTACGCCGAGCTTGTGGGCCGGATCGAATCGGCCGCTCAGCTCCGCGCCGCGACGGCTGGAGGGGGGCGGTGACGGCCTCGCTCGACCGACGGCGCCGCGGAGGGCTGCTGCGGTTCGTCCTGGTGGCCACGCTGATCGCCTCCGCCACGGCTCACGTGCGGCTCCGCTTCATCCAGAACGGGAACGCTCTGTACTGGTCCAGCCCCCAGGGGGTGTCCATCGCGATCCAGGCGGCTGGCTCGGACAACATCTCTGACGGAAGCCACGTCACGGCGATCGGCAATGCCGTGGACAGCTGGAATGCCGCAGGCCGGACCCGCTTCGAGCTCGTGAACACCGGCGTCACCTCGAGGACGGACTGGGAGAGCAACGACATCCACCTGGTGACGTTCGATGAGAACAACTCCAGCGGCTTCTTCACCGGCGGTTCGGGGACCGTCGCCATCACCCCGATTAGCTTCTTTGAGAGCGGGAGGATCGTCGACGCGGACGTCCTCTTCAACGGGAAGAACTTCCGCTTCACGACCAGCGGGCAGAGCGGGCGGTTCGACGTCCAGGACGTGATGGCCCATGAGCTCGGTCACGTGGCGGGCCTCGACCACTCCGGGGTCTGTGGGTCGACGATGTTCCCGTACGTGGACCCCACGGTCATCCTGCACCGGAGCCTGAGCCGTGACGAGGGCGCTGCGCTCGCGAGCATCTACCCATCCTCCAGCCACGGGCGGATCAGCGGGCGAGTCTGCCGGGCCTCGGATGAGAGCGGAGTCTCGGGCGCACACGTATCGGTGCGGGACGCCGGGGGGAGGCTGGTCGCCGCGGCTCTGGCGAATTCGTCGGGCAACTTTGCGGTAGGCGGCCTGCAGCCGGGCATCTTCACGGTCGTCGTGGACCCCCTTGACCAGCCCGTCTCGGCGGCCAACCTGGGCGGCGGTCAGAGCGTGGCCACCGACTTCGAGGCGGGGGTGCTAGGGACGGTCGAGATTACCGGGAGCGAGGTCCAGTCCATGGGGACCGTGCACGTGGGGCCCGACGTCTCGGTGCGCCTCGGCAGGGCCTCAGACCGCTTTCCCCTGAGGGTCATCGCCGGAGAGACCAACACCCTCGCGATTGGAGGGGTCGGGCTGTTCGCGGGGTCGACGGTGGTCGCCAGCGACCCGACGGTGGCGGTCTCCAACGTGCTCTGGTTCGGGTCGAGCGTGCGGCTGGACGTGACGGCGCCGAGCGGCGCGCTGCCGGGGCACATCGACCTGACCGTGACGACCTCCTCCGGATCCAAGGACATCCTGGTGGGCGGCCTCGAAGTGACGCCTCCGAGCCCCTCGGTGTCTTCGGTGATGCCCGCCTCCGGCGGTCCCCTGGGGGGAACTGGCGTGATGATCACGGGGACAGGCTTCCGACGCGGCGTCCGCGTCGTGATCGGGGACCAGGTCTACGTGGACGGTGAGGTGGGGGGGTGTACGCTCATCGACGAGAGCACGCTCTCCCTCACCACGGCGGCGACCATCGCCGGGGACCACGACGTGGTCGTGATCGACACCTCTGGCGTCGAGGGGCGAGCGAGCGACGCCTTCCTCGTCAGCGCGCCGCCGGTGCTAGCGAGCATCTTCCCCTCCGTGGGGAGCGTCGCAGGAGGGACCGTGGTCCGCCTCACAGGGCAGAACCTGGTGGCTGGCAGCCTGGTCACCATTGACGGCGTGGTGCAATCGAACGCCTCGGTGGTCTCTCCCCAGCGACTTGAGCTGCTGACCTCCGCCGGATTCCCAGGGGGGCCCTACATCCTCGAGCTCACCTCCCCGGCTGGAGAAGCGGCGCAGCTGGCCTTCGCGTTCGTCCCCGAGGAGGACCCCGTGCTCGGCGCGGTCTCGCCGCGGCGAGGGGATCGTTCCGGGGGCGACCTGGTCACCCTCCACGGGACGGGCTTCGAGGCGGGGGACCTCGTCATTGTCGGGGCCAGCGCGGCCTCGGGCGAGGGCGGCGTCGTCGTTCAACCGGAGCTCGTGGACGCCAACACGCTCCGCTTCACCACCCCGCCGGGTTCGATCGGCTCCAAGACCGTCACCGTCCAGGACGCCGAGACGCAGCAGGCCTCGATGCTGGAGGCTGGCTTCACCTACACCGGGCCGGACGGCGTCGAGGAGGGCGGATGCGCCGCCGTGGTCGTCCCTGGGCCGCCGAACTGGCGCCGGGTGATCGGCGGGAGCGGCTGGATCTTTGCGCTCCTCCTGCTTGGCGGCCTGAGGATGCGGTGCGCGGGGTCACCGCCGCGGGACGCCCGGGCGACAGCGCTGGTGTGAGCCTGGCGCCAGTGTTAGCCCAGGTCACGCGCCTGTGTCGGCGTAGGCCGGACGACCGTATTGGTCCAAGCCAGGCGCTTGTGTTCGTCTAGGCACGGCACTGGGCCCGTTCAAGCCGCCCGCCTGGGCCCTCGTGAGCCGCGCGAATGGGCTCGCGGGAAGAGGGCTGCCGGGCGCCCGTGGACGGAGCTACTGCGCTCGCGTGAAGCGGGCGAGGTCGCCGGCGGCCTCGGTCACCGGGTGCCCTGGGTCGGGCCAGCGCTGGGGCAGTCGACGGACCTCCGCAGGGTCGTATCCCATGTCAGCGAGGCGCGCGACGAGCTGGGCAAACCGCTCGTCCGTGATCTCCTGCTGCCGGGTCATGATCCAGGCGTAGTCGCGCCGGGCGCGCGCGATGATGGTCTCGCTGTAGTCTTCGTCGAGGTGGGTAATGAGGTACTGGGCCTTGAACGGCCAGATGATCCGCATGCCCCACTCCGCGTTCGTCTCCGTATCCCTGACGAACCCCACGGGCTCCAACACCTCGAGGTCGCCCTCGAAGGATCCCTCGCGGAACACGTAGCTGGTGAGGATCCGCCCCCCCTCGTCGAGGGCGTAGGACTCGACGCCGTTGTAGGCGTCCGACTCGGACCCAACGGGGATGTGCCCCTGCACGTACCAGTCGCCCATGAATCGATCCAGGTCCACGAAGGGGACCGTCGCCAGGGGCTTTGTGGGCGCGCAGGCGAAGAAGGCTCCGGCGGCGAGGACGGTCAGGGCGAGGAGTGATCTGCGCATGCTCTCTCGATCGCGCGCGGCGCCGAACCGGATGCGCTATTACGCCGCGCCTTGGCGCCCGGGAGATCCGCTGCTTCGGCGGGGGCAGCCAATCGGCTCCGAGCAGGTGGCGGAGCTCAGGTCGTCAACGAGGAGCCGTAGGTCTCGAGGCACTCGAAGAGCTCGTTTCGATTGATCGGCTTGAGCACCAGGCCATTCATGCCGGCGTCCACGCAGTCCGAGGCGGTCTCGGGCGTCGCGTTGGCGGTCATGGCGATGATGTGGGCCGCCGGCCCGCCGCTGCTGGCCTCGCGCGACCGGATCTGGCGCGTGGCCGTCAGGCCATCCATGATCGGCATCTGGACGTCCATGAGGACCACGTCATGGCAAGATCGAGCGGTCCTCTCGGTGGCGACGGCTCCGTTCTGGGCGATCTCCACATCATGGCCCCAGGAGCTCAGCAGGAGCTCCGCGACGCGCTGGTTCACGGGCTCATCCTCGACGAGCAGGATCTTCAGCGGGCGCTTTGACCTGAGCGAGGTCAGGCGGCGGGAGGGGCGGTCGATGCCAGGGCGCTTGGCCGCCGACCCGTTCGAGTTCAGCGACTCGAGGGCGTTCCGTAGCTCGGGGCCGACGATCGGCAGCAGCAGGCTCTGCACGCGCTCCGCCGGCAGCCCCGGATCCTCGGAGTGCTCTCCGGCCTGGAGGAGAATCCAGGGGACCGCGCCGAGGCCCGAGAGCTTGCCGTCGAGGAGGAGGTACTCGTGAGGCTGGAGCGCCGAGATACTGATCGCGGCGAACGGGGCTCGATCCAAAGAGCAGATGGCCCGGTTCACGGCGTCGAGGTCACCGCAGGCGTGCACCCTGACGCCCCAGGCCTCGAGCCGTTTTGCGATCGACCTGCGAACGTGGCCTTGAGGGACCAGGAGCAGGACCTCCTGCTCCGGGCCGTCGGGGAGGAGGGGCCCGGTCTTGTAGCCCGCTGAAGGCTCGGACTGCGCGGGCGGAAGCGGCACACAGAAGCTGAAGCGGCTACCCCGCCCCTCCAGGCTATCGACTTGCATTTGACCTCCCATCCCGACGCAGAGATCGCGGGAGATCGCGAGGCCGAGCCCGGTCCCACCGAAGCGCCGAGTGGTGGACTCTTCTGCCTGGGTGAAGGCCTCGAAGATGGTCTCGAGCTTCTCTGGCTTGATTCCCACTCCGGTGTCCTCCACCTCGAAGGCCAGGTGTCCGGGCTGCTCCGTCGACGAAACGCTCAGGCTGACGAAGCCCTCAGGCGTGAACTTCACGGAATTGCTGAGCAGGTTGACGAGGATCTGCCGCAGGCGACTCTCATCTCCCGACACCATGTCCGCGGCGGCCTCTTCGATGTCACAGGTCACCTCGACGCTACGGGTGCTGCTCTGGGCTGCGGTCAGCACGAGCGCGTCTCGGACGCAGCCGCGGAGCGAGAAGGGGAGGCGCTCGAAGCGCATGGCGCCGGAGTCAATCTTCGAGAAGTCGAGGACGTCGTTGACGATGTGGAGCAGGTTTCGCGCCGAGCGTTGAGCCGTGGAGATGTACTCCTCCTGGGTGCGGTCGAGCTCGGTCTCTAGCGTCAGCTCGGTCATGCCGATGATCCCGTTCATCGGCGTCCTGAACTCGTGGCTCAGGTTCGCGAGGAAGAGGCCCTTGGCGCTGGAAGCCTTCTCCGCCTCCTGCTTCGCCTTCTCGAGCTCCTCTGACTTTTCCCGGAGCTCGCTGATCGCGTCCTTCGCGAGGTCGAGGGTCGCCCGGGTGCGCGAGCGCATCTTCTCGGCGATCCGGCTGGTCAGGGCGACGTGCAGCGCGATCGTGGTACAGGCGCTGATCTTGAGGACCTCGAGCAGCCAGTTCGGCGTATATCCGAGCCACGCGCTCCCCAGGGCGACCCCCGCCGCGTGGGACAGGAGGCAGAGCGGCACGAACTCGCCGCATCTTCGTACGCCGCCCGTGACCTGATCAGAGACCCGCACCCAGGGCACGAAGAAGAGCCAGCTCTCGGCGCCGCCGGTCACGGCCACGAGCAGCGAGGCGGCGATGAGGTCGATTCGGAGGAAGATCCTCGCGAGGTCTCGGTCTTCCTCCGGGCGGTACAGGGCCGCGAGCGCGAGCCAAGAGACCAGAGCGTAGGCGGCGTAGAGGATGGCCGCGATCCCGAGCTCTCGGCTCCAGGGGGCGTCGAACACGATCCCGTTGTGCGCGCTGGCGAAGAGCACGCCTGCCCCGAGCATCACGCTGCGCATCAGCGGGACGACGAACTTCTGGAGCCGCGACTTCCTCCGAATGCGGGTCGCCTTCGCCTCGGGGCTGTCAAAGGTCAGCTGGGCGAGGAGCGACTGATGGTCGGGTTGGGTGGCGTGGTCTTCCAAGGGGAGGAGAGGGAGAGCGCTGCGTCACGAGGCCACTCATCACAAGCTGTCACCAGCAGACAATACCTAAGCGGCCACCAAAATAAGGGAGGCCGACTCGCTGGTCGCGAATCGGCCTCCCAGGGGACGCTCACAGCGGCCTTGCAGCCATCAGATGTCGGCGTCGGTGAGGGCGCCTGTCTCAGTGACTGTGACGCTCTCCCAATCGAGCTTCGGGCAGTCACCGTACAGGTCGTCGAGCGCGTAATACTCCCGGGCCTCGTCTTGCTGGATGTGGACGACGACGTCGGAGTAGTCCACGAGGACCCACCATCCGAGGTCATCACCCTCAGCCTTCGCGTGGATCTCACCCAGGCGCTTGAGCCTGTGGTGGACCTCCTCGTACATGGCTCGGACGTGGGGGCGGCTGGTGCCGGTGACGACTACGAAGTAGTCGACGACCTTGATGGCGTCGCTCACGTCATAGACGACGAGGTCTACGCCCTTCTTCTCTTCCACGATCCGGGCGACCGTGGCGGCAAGTGTCTTGGTGTCGATAGTAGTTCTCCGGGGCCCCGCGCCGAAGCGCGGGGCCTCAGCGCTGGATCAGATGAACCAGGGGAGGAAGACGAGACCGACGACGGTCATCAGCTTCACGAGGATGTTGAGGGACGGGCCAGAGGTGTCCTTGAAGGGGTCCCCAACGGTGTCACCGACGACTGCGGCCTTGTGGGGCTCCGAGCCCTTGCCGCCGTGGGCGCCGCCTTCGATGTACTTCTTGGCGTTGTCCCAGGCACCGCCTGCGTTGGCCATGAAGATCGCCATCATGATGCCGGTGACGAGCGCGCCCGCGAGCAGCCCGCCGAGGGCCGCGATGCTCCAGAGCCCGCAGAGGATGGGGGCGGCCACGGCGATGAGGCCGGGGACGACCATCTGCTTCAGCGACCCCTCGGTCGAGATCTCGACGCAGCGAGCGGCGTCCGGCTTGCCGGTGCCTTCCATGATCCCGGGGATCTCCCGGAACTGGCGCCTGACCTCTTCGACCATCGCCTGGGCCGCGTTGCCGACGGCCTCCATGGTGAGGGCGGAGAAGAGGAACGGGAGGATCCCGCCGAGCAGCAGGCCGATGAGGACCTCCGTATTCGTGAGGGAGAAGTCGAGGGCTGCCTGTCCGGCCTTCTCGAGGAGCAGGTCGGCGCGGAGCTGGAACGCGCTGAAGAGCGCCAGCGCCGTGAGGGCGGCGGAGCCGATCGCGAAGCCCTTGCCGATGGCGGCAGTGGTGTTGCCGACCGCGTCCAGGGCGTCGGTGCGCTCACGCACCTCCGGGGGCAGCTCGGCCATCTCGGCCAGGCCGCCGGCGTTGTCCGCCACCGGGCCGTAGGCGTCGACGCCCAGGGAGATACCCAGGGTCGAGAGCATGCCGACGGCGGCCAGCGCGACGCAGTAGACGCCGTAGCCGATGCCCTCACCGCTGTTGCCAGCCCAGTCGGCCACGAAGATGGCGAGGCAGATCAGCAGCACCGAGAGGGTGACCGAGCGCATGCCGATCGCGAGGCCCTGGATGATGTTGGTCGCCGCGCCCGTCTCGGACTTGCTGGCGATGGTCCGGACGGGGCTGGTCTCGGTCGAGGTGTAGTACTCGGTGACCTTGCCGATCAAGACGCCGACGCCGACGCCTGCGATGACCGCGACGAGGAGCTTGTAGCCCTCAACGCCCTCGGGGAATTCGAAGTAGCCGAAGATGAGCGCCGCGGTACCGCCGATGGTGACGAGCGAGGCGATGATCAGGCCGCGGAACAGCGCGCTATGGATGGCGTGCTCGTCCTTGGCCTTGACGAAGAAGGTGCCAGCGATGGAGGCGAAGATGCCGATGGCTGCGACCGCCAGGGGCAGCAGCGCGAGGCTCGCCATGTTGGGGTCACCACTGAAGGTGATGGCCGCCAGGGTCATGGCCGCAATGATCGAACCGACGTAGGACTCGAACAGGTCGGCGCCCATGCCGGCGACGTCGCCGACGTTGTCGCCGACGTTGTCCGCGATGGTGCCGGGGTTCCGGGGGTCGTCCTCGGGGATGCCCGCCTCGACCTTGCCGACGAGGTCGGCGCCGACGTCGGCAGCCTTCGTGAAGATGCCGCCGCCCACACGAGCGAAGAGTGCGATCGACGAGGCGCCGAAGCTGAAGCCGAGCACGTACTCGAGGCCCTTGGCGTCAAACTCGGGAGCGTAGAGGGTGATGAAGATCACGAGGCCGAGGAGCGCGAGGCCCACCACGCTCATGCCCATGACCACGCCGGAGCCGAAGGAGACGTCGAGCGCCTCGGCGAGGCCGGTCCGAGCAGCCTGCGTCGTGCGCACGGCCGCGCGGGTCGCGGTGTGCATCCCAAAGTAGCCGGCGACGGCCGAGGCCGCGGCGCCAGCGACGAACGCGATGGCCGTCTTCTGTCCGAGGCCCTGGTCGGCGTCCGAGAAGAAGATGGCGACAGCGACGACCGCGACGAACACGGTCAGCCACTTGTACTCAGCCTTCAGGAAGGCGGCGGCGCCGTCCTGAACTTGCTTGGAGATCTCCTGCATCTTGGAGTCACCAGCGTCGGCTTTCATGATCGCGCCGTACTTCGCGATGGCGAACACGAGCGCCGCGATCGACGCGGCGCCAGCGATGTAGATGAAGTCCATGAGCTCTTGGTGCGCGCGTGGGGCGCACGGTGGGGTTGGTGGGAAGGGGGGTGGTGGGGCGTGGGGCCGGAGTGGAGGGCCCTTCACCCAGGTTTCCGGCGCTAGTACGATAGTGGCGGGCGCTTCCGGGTCAATCGGAAGTGCCCTCTCCATGGCTTCAAGTGCCGTATCGGGCGCGTCTCAGGGGCGGTCGCCGTCGGGGGGGGGCTCAGGGCCCCTCGCCCGGTCGCTATCTGGCGTTGGCCTGCCTTGGCCCTGCCAGCGCCTTGAGATCCACATACGGCTCAGGAGCATGGCCCCCAGGGCCAGCACGACGAAGCCCAGGATCTGGTGGAGATCCTCGAACTTGGTTTCGAGATCAGAGAGCCGTTCACCGGACTCGCGGCCGAGCAGGATCAGCGTCGGCGTCAGAATCACCGCCCCGAGACCGTCGAAGGCGATGAACTTCGCATATGGCATGCCCAGCGTTCCCGCGGTGAACCACGTGGGAAGCCGCAGTCCGGGGATGAACCTGCAGACGAAGACCGCCAGAGCCCCCTGCCGCTCGAAGCGTCGCTCGATCGCCCTCAGGCGCTCGGGATGGACGATCCGGCGGATCGCCTGGAGCTCGAGGGCGCGGCGGCCGAATCGTCGCCCGATGAAGAACGGGACCGAGTCACCGAGCAACGTGCCGGCGAGGCACACCGCGATGATCGGGGCCATGTCGACCTCGCCCTGGTAGAGGAGAAAGCCCGCCCCGAGCATCGTGACCTCCTCCGGCACCGGGAGCCCGAAGCCGCACAGCACCAGCACCAGGAACGGGGCCAGGTACCCCGGCTCCGAGAGGAGGCCGCCGAGCAACGGCTGATTTTCGAGGATCCACGCCACGGGGCGGAGGGTAGCAGCGATCGCCGCCCCGGTGGTGAGGCGCCGGTAGACTCGACGTAAGCTGTTTCCGCCCGAAGAGGGACGGTGCGAGCCAGCGCGGGATTCAGTGGCCCTCGGCCGCCAGCTCTGCTTCGCGCTCTTCGATGTAGGCGAGCGAGACCTCGACGTCCCTCGCTCCGAAGGAGGCGGCGCGCTCGAGGTCGATCCTGGCCTCGGCCAGGAGTGCCCGCGGGCCCCCCGGCCAGCCCAGGCCCTCCTGGGGCAGGTGCGCGAGGAAGGCGGACTTGATGGTGGCCGCGTAGCGCGCCAGGTCCCCGGGGGACTTGACCCGGTCCTCCCCGGAGCGGAGGACCGAGAAGCCCTCCCGGATCCATTGGCGCCGGGCCTCGGGGTCGGGCTCCTCGAGGGGAGAGGCGCGGATGAAGATGAAGTGATCGGCGAGGGTCAGCCATCCGGCGGCAGCCCTGGAGTCGAGGGAGAGGGCTCGGGCGGCGTGCCCGTACGCGCTCGTGAGGTCCCCTCGGTCCAGCGCTCCCAGGTAGCGGGCCCACTCCACGCTCGCTGCGGCGGAGGCGACTGGCCCGAGGAGCCGTTGAATGGGCCCCATCCGCTCCCTCGCCGCGAGGTCTGGCCCGCCGAAGGGGCCGGCTGCGGAGACGACGAGTGTCACCGCCGCGACCGCGGCCACCAGGATCCGGCGGGTACGTCCAGCGATCCTCATGAGCTGCGGGACTCCCGTCGCCAGGTGCCGAGGGAGGAACGTGCGAGCGCGAACCCGGTCAGCACCGCCCCGGCTGCGGCGATCGTGGGGGCCGTGCTGAGCGGTTGGGGGCTCCGCCCCTCCGCGATGGCTTGGATGGCTGCCACGAGGGAGGCTCCGCCGGGGAGAGCGCCCTCCATGGGGGTGGCCGCGAGGGCCATGCGGGCCCCCAGCCACAGGGAGATTGCCAGGGTGGCGGCGATGCCGGGCCCCATCCAGGCACCTAGCCCGAACGCGAGGGCCGCGAGGAAGACGAGGTAGAGGCCGGCGTGGGCCGCGAGGCGCAGGTGCCCGGCGCCGGACGCGTTGGATGGACGCCACGCCTCCACCGGGTCGGGACCGACCACCGCGAGGGCACCGGTGCCGATGTTGGTGACGGACACGCGCCTCATGCCAGGCGAGGGGCTCACCTCGAGCCACGCGCGCCGGGCGACCAGCTGCTCGGAGACCTGGCCGGCCGCCTCGACCCGGGCCAGCGTGGTGGGCCCCTCGCCACCGAGAGCGGGCGCGACCCGGACCCGCACCCTCGAATCCGCATGGGTGGTCCCTTCCGGGAACTCCTGCTCGAAGCGTTCGCCAGGCATGAGCACGAAGGAGCGGCTCGGGCCGGCGATCGACTCCAGCTCCAGGAGCGGGGCTCGGGCCGCGTGATCTCCATGCGGCTCGCCTCGCGCTCCGCCCAGGGGCCCGGCGACGAGTCCGATCACGAGCGGGAATCCGGCCGTCCCCAGGAGGATGCCGGCCAGGCAGGTTCGAACGATGGAGGACCGGGACGTCCCGGTGACGCCTAACCAGTCCCCCTCGTGGCGGAACCACCGGTCAGGGACGCGCGCGGCGAAGAGCGCTACGAGGGCGGACGCCACCAGGAGGCCTGCGATCCAGCCTGTGCGCGCGGCGAGCTCGCGTCCCCCCCGGATCACCTCCTCGAAGGTCGGTGACACTTCGACGATCTCGGCGCGGCCGGGCGGGTCTACCACCGCGAGGAGCGTGACGCCGACCACCACCGCCAGGGCGGGCAGCGGGGCAGCGCGCCTCGCTGAAAGGCGCAGCAGCGGGGCGTTCATCGCTCCACGCCTCTCTTCACCTTCGGTTCGATGGTCCGATAGAGCTCCTGGAGTGAACGGTGCGCCGGTCCGGCGTCGAGCAGCTCTCCGCCGAGGTCCCTGATGCGATCCTCGAGCGCCGCCGCGGCTTCTTCGGAGAGGCCGTGGACCCTGAGCTGGAGGACGTCGCGATCGCCGAGGAGTTCGTCGGGCGGGCCTACCCGCTGGACCTCTCCACCAACGAGGAGCGCGAGCCGGTCACAGTGCTCGATGAGGTCGGAGGCGACGTGGGAGGCGAGGACGACGGTGGCGCCACGCGTTCGCGCGGCCTCGAGGAGATCGGCGAGGACCGCAAACCCGGGAGCGTCGAGGCCCGCGGTGGGCTCATCGAGGAAGACCACCTCGGGCTCATTCAGGAAGGCCTGGGCGAGCCCGAAGCGCCGGTGCATTCCCCGGGAGTAGGTCCGGATGGGTGCCTCGCCGGCGCCGTCCAGGCCCACGCGGACCAGCATCTGCTCGATGCGGTCCCGCCGGCCCGCGGGGGCCATGCCCGAGAGGGAGGCGAGCAGGTGAAGGACGCGCCGGGCGGAGAGCTCGGGCGGGAAGGGGGATCCGTCCGGGAGGAAGGCGAGGCGGCGGCGGACCGCCCGCGAGGTGGGGGGGTGGCCGAGGATCTCGACCCAGCCAGCGCTCGGTCGATCCACCCCGGCGAGGAGGCGGAGGAGCGTGGACTTTCCTGAGCCGTTCGGGCCGACGATCCCCAGCGCCTCGCCCGTGTGGATGCTCAGGTCGACCTCGTTGAGCGCCTGGCGCCGTCGCCAGCCCAGGCCTCCGCGGAATATCCGGCCCAGCCCCATGGCCTCGATGGCGAGCTTGGGAGTCGCGGGATCGGTCGCGGGATCGGACGCGGGGTGGGAGTCGGGGGTGGGGCTGGCCATGGGTTCCTGCCCGAGAGTCGGGCGTCACCCGCTACGATACGACGAATGGCACGTCTGTTCGTCCTCTCCGGCGCTTCGATCGGCGCGACCCACGACATCGAAGGCACCACGGTGCTCGGCCGCGGCGGCGACGCCGATGTCGTCATCCCCGAGTCCTCTGTCAGCCGGCGTCACGCCAGGCTCACCCCTCAGCCCGAGCCGGGGGTCTGGAAGATTCGAGACCTCAAGTCCAGCAACGGGGTCCACGTCGGCGGCAAGCGAGTGGAGGAGGCGCCGGTGCACGATGGCGAGACCTTCCTGCTTGGCGACGTTGAGCTCCGGCTCCGGGACGAACCGGCTGCGGAGGAGGCCTCAACCAGATCGGCATCCATTGGGTCAATTCCCTCTGGGTCAATTCCCTCTGGGTCAGCGGACACCACCACATCAGCGGCCCCCACTCCGGAGCTCGAGTACGAGGATGAGATCGTGCTCCCCGAAGGCGCGCCTGGCCCTCAGGCGACGCTCTCGGGGCCTGGGCCAGCCCTGCCCGAAGGCCGCGTGTCCGAGAGCAGCGTGTCCGAGAGCAGCGTGGCGGGGGACCGTGGCGAGGACGAGGGAAGCGAGGTGGATAGCGAGCGCCTTCGGGCGGCCCGGGCGAGGGCCGCCAATGAACGAGCCGCGCGGCGAGCCGCGGTGCTTGAAGGTCCAGCGAGCGCTCCGCCCACGCGGGACGCGACGGGTGGTGGTGGGCAGATCCTGCAGTATGCCCAGCACCGGCGCGGCGACGACCTCAGCCAGTTGCCCGGTTGGAAGCGCCTCGCCCTGGGTCTTCTGGCCCTTGGACTCGCGGTGGGCGTCGCCTATGGCGCATTCGAGCTGACCCGGACGGCCCGCGAGCAGGCCGCGGCAATCGGGGACTGACCGCGCGGGGACTCCGGTCCACCGCAGTCCTGCGGTGGGGAGGGGTCAGGAGGGGGACGGGCCGGTTCGGTCCAGGACGCCCTTGAGAATCTCGACGAGTTTGTCGGGGACGATCGGCTTCGAGATGAAGCCCGAGCAGCCGGCCTCCATGGCGCGGTTCTTCTGCTCCTTCATCACGGACCCCGAGAGCGCGATGATCGGTCCCTCATAGCCAAGGGAGCGAAGCGTCTCTGTGGCCTCGTACCCGTCGGTCACGGGCATCTGGAGGTCCATCAGGATCATGTTGAAGCTCTGCCCGCCCGCGGCCTCTGCGCGGAACTGATCGAGCGCATCCTTGCCGTCGACGGCCTCGACCACTTCGATGCCCGCCCTTTGCAGGATCTTCCTCCCGAGGAGCCTGTTCGTCGCCACGTCGTCGACCAGGAGGGCGCGGACCTGCGCGGTCTTCTCTTCGGGCGCGGCCGCCTCGCTTGCTGTGCGCTTGTCGTCTCTGCACTCGTCGACCCTGCGCTCATCGGCTCTGCGCTCATCGGCTCTGGGCCTGCTATCGCTGGGCTTGCTGCCTTCGATGACCTCGCGGGCCACCGGCGCGGCGAGCGTCACCGTGAACGTACTCCCAGAACCAAGCTTGCTCTCGACCTGGATATCGCCGCCCATCATGCGCGCGAGCTTGCGGCTGATGGCCAGACCTAGCCCGGTCCCCCCATGCCGGCGAGTATCGGAAGAATCCCCCTGCTCGAAGCTCTCGAAGATCGCCGTGTGCAGGGAAGGGTCGATCCCCGGCCCTGTGTCGGAGACGGCGGCGCACAGCTGGCCCGCGGCCCACGAGACCTTCACGTCCACCGAGCCGGTGTTGGTGAACTTGACGGCGTTGTTGACGAGGTTGACGAGGATCTGCCGCAGCCGGATGGGGTCGACTTCGACCAGTTCCGGGACCGAGCTGTCGCATGAGGTCTCGAACCG
Source organism: uncultured bacterium (assembly GCA_938083085.1). GTDB lineage: Bacteria > Planctomycetota > UBA1135 > UBA1135 > Saltatorellus. The sequence continues at coordinate 25,502 of CALLKX010000037.1, read as the reverse complement.
GATCCCTTTTGCGGCGGCCGTCGGCCCCAGCATGCTGGCGCTACGCTCGATGACGAAGCAGGGAGCGACGGGCACCGCCCGGATACCCATGTGCCCGGCGTCGATCTTCGAGAGGTCCAGGACATCCTCGATCAGCTCGAGCAGGTGCTCGGCGCTGTGCCGGATGTGGTCGAGGAACTCCGTCTCCTCCGCCTCGGTGAGGTCGCCATTGCCCATCAGCGCAGCGAAACCGAGGATCGCATTCATGGGCGTTCGCAGCTCGTGGCTTGTATTGGCGAGGAAGGCGGCCCGGGCCGCGAGCGCGTCCTGGAGCTCGCTTGTTCGGTTCTGGACCTCCTCCTCGAGGTCCTGGCGTGTCTGTTGTTGAGCTCGGATGAGCTCGTTCAGACGCGCACCGAGCTCGCGTAGCTCCGTCGGTCCGCGCGCGGGGTCCTCGAATCGGCCGTGCTCTCGGGCCTCGATGGCCCGACTGGCGAGAAGCCGTACCGGGCGCTCGATGGTGAACGACATGTGCCGCCAGCCAACGAGGAGGATCAACAGGAAGGCCATGGCGCTCAGCCAGGACCGGACCTTCATCTCGTACCGCTCGGTGTCAGCCGCCGCTCGGCGTTCCCCGGCCACCGCCGTGAAGCTGTTGCTGATCCGTTCGATGCCGCTGGTGAGCGCCATCGACGAGGCGTCAAATTCGTTGAAGAGCCCTGCTATCGCCAGCGCGCGCTGCTCCCCGGTGAACGTCGAGGCCTTCTCGATCGCGCCCAGCATCTCGTCCAGGCTCGACTCCAGCATCTCGCAGCTGGCCTCGGATCCGCGGGAGAGGGGGCTGGAACCGAGCTCGAGCAGCTGAGTCTTCACCGAGCCGGCCTGCTCCGTGGCGAGGTTAACCAGATAGGTGGACTCGCCGGCGAGGATCAGGTCACCGGTGAACAGGAAGAACCTCGCCGCGTCCTCGAAGCGGCGCAGGCTCTCCAGCTGCGTGGCATCGTTCTTGAGCTCGTTGCTCGTGTCGATGACGGTGATCGCCGCGTCTCGACCAACGAGCACGAGCCCTGCCCCGGTGAGGGCAAGACCCGCGATCCGAATGGCGATGTGGCTCCCAATGCGCATCCCGTGCCCCTATTCTAAGTGTCGCTCTCAGCGAGCCGGTGGCTCTCGAGCGTGGTGAGCAACTCGAGGGTGGCCAGTTCGACCGGGCCGGAGCACTCCTTGAAGTCTGGTCGGGACTTGTTGACCTGCTGCTTGAAGAGCTGTTGGACCTCCGGGGGGTGCCACGGGCCAGGCGTCTCGAGCTGCAGGATCTTCCCCTCACGGTCCACAGCGCAGATCAGCTCAACGACCATCTTGTCCTGCTTCCACGCGGTGGAGATGACGCTTCCGAGCGGGCGTCGTTCCTTGTCGAGGACCTGCCATGCCACCGAGGAGGGGCGCTGGATACCCGTACCAGCCTCCCCGACCCTCTCGGCGAGGAGGGCAAGGCAGGGTCCGTCATGGAGCGGCGAGATCTCAGCGAGAGCGTGGGCCCCAGGCATGGTCCTGTTCGCGAGGGCCATGGCACGGAGCTGGATCAGGTCCTTCATCCAAGCGGCCTCTGTCGCGGCGATCGTCTTCAACCCGTTGCGGATCAGCGTGACCGCGAGGTCAGCGGCCGCCGCGTCGACCGGGAGGCCCGCGGGGGCGAGCGCGTCACCGCGCTCGGTGAGCATGGCCCTGAGGCTGCTGAAGCCAGCTCCAGCGAGCTTCGTCCTGACGTCAGGAGCCTCGAGCGCCTTGCGCTGCCGGTCACGACAGCGCTGAAACTCGAAGTTCAGCACGCGGAGATCGAGGTCGAGGCCCCAGGCGACCTCTACCAGGCCCCACCGCCCTGCTTCGCTGCGGACATGGACGAGGCCGAGGATCTCATCGCCACGCATGGGGATGTAGAGGGTGTGACGGCCCAGCTCGTTGAAGTGAAGCGTGAAGGGGAGCCTCGTGCCGACCTGGAGACGGGCGTCCTTGTCCACCGTCCGGACGATGGACCGATAGCTGGTCGCCTTCGGGAAGAGCTTGTAGATCTGCCGGTTGGGATCGCGGAGCGCGCAGAACGCCTGGGCGTGAACGGAGCTGCAGAGGGCCGCCGCGAGCAGGATGAGGCTGAGGAGACGAGTCATTGCGGTGGACCTAGAAGCGGTAGCGAAGCTGGAGAGTGAGAGATCCGGGGTGCCCGCCACCCTGTTCAAGGGGCTCGAGTACCTGCAAGTACTGGGTGCTCAGAGACCATCCGATGGCCGGCTCCCATCGGACGCCCATGAGTGAGTTGAGTCCGCTGTTTCGGTTCTTGTCCGTCGCGACGACCTGGACCCAGGTGAGGATCGTCTCCTGGGAGTTTCGCCAGTTGACCTCGCCAAGCGCTCGGGTGATGTCATCCGTGTCGTTGTCTTCCCCCGTGGAGAACTCGGCGAAGAAGCCCATCGGCCCGCGGTAGACCTGGGCGTCGAGCCCGAAGCGAGTGCGGGGCACAATCCCGCCAGGGGTCTGGAACTCTCCGTCCACGAAGGACACGCCGAAGACCTCGGCGCCGTCTCGCGGGGTACCGAGCCGTCCGCTGAGGACGCCACTGCCGCCGTCATCGCGGACCTCATTGCCCGAGCCCAGGCTCCAGGCGAACTCGTACTCGAGGGTGTCGAGGTCGCCGTTGACCGTGGCTCCCCAATCGGCCTTCAGGCCGAAGTTGCCCCCGTGGGTGTAATCACGAAGCGTCCCGTTGGTGTTGATGGTCTGCTCGAGGCCGTAGGGGAGCTCGAAGTGCCCGATCCTGAGGTTCAGTGCGCCTTCTTGCTGGAGCTTGAAGTTGACGTTCGCGATCCTCCAGATCAGCTCCCAGTCGTCCGGTCCGTCGAAGACCGGGGGGGTCGGCACGAGGTCGTTGGCCCGCGTCATGTACGGTTGAAACAGCAGCGTCGCCACGTCGCGGTTGCCACTCGTGAAGACCTTGTGGAGGTCGAGGCCGAAGAAACCGAGGGACTTCTGGTAGCCCGAGTCATCGAAGATGCCGCGGGCGCTGACATCGAGCTTCCAGCGGAGGTTTTCCTTCCACGCCTCCAACCAGGAGGGGCCGGTCGCCGGGGCGAGCAGGATCGGGTCCTGCTCGGGTCCCGCCTGGGGAGGGAGGCTGGCAGCGAGGGTGAGCGTGATGGGCAGAAGGATCATGCTTGGTCGCTGGGGGGGGGGTGGTCCGTGGGGAGAACGCTCCGGAGGGCTCTGCTCCACTCCACCCCTTGGGGATCGTCTTCCCCCCCCCCAGGAATGAAGCGGGGAAGCACCGAGCGGGAAATTTACCTTGAAGATCAGGGGAGGGGGGACCTCGCGAGGGCCTCCATGGGCGATCCTGCTTCTTCAAAGTTCCGTGCAATAGTGTCGGGACAGGCCGTAGCCGTCGGCCCCTCCCTGCGCCGCCGTTCTTGCCCTCAGCTCAGACATGTCCCTCCGGATCCTGCTCCTCTCCACGGTGGCCCTCGCAGCCGCCCTTGCAGCCTACCTCTTTCTCGCTGACCCCCGGCCGGAGACCTCGGTCGAGGTGAACCGGGAGGTCGTCCGGGAGGCGCCGGCGGAGGCGCCGACCGAGGTGACCCTGGCGAGCGCGTCCAACGAGAACGTGGACCGCGGGCGTCGGGACGCGGTGGAGGCCGAGCTGGCTTCGGCGTCGGTCATCGATCACCCCTGGGCAGCGCTGCTCTCCGGCGTGACCGGCCGGATCGTCGAGGAGGACGGGACGCCGGTCGTCGCTATCCGCGTTGAGCTGTTGGAGGGTGATATCAGCGCGCTCCTGGAGCCGCAGTTCACCGCGATGGGCCACACGGACTTGTCCGCGGGCGAGGCTCTCACGGATCCAGAAGGCCGCTTCCTCATCGAGGGGGCCATGTCGAACGGCCTGCATGCCTTCGCCATCGACAGCGGTGGGGGCCGCTCCACGCTCCGAGTCGTGGAGCACGGCCTCGAACCTGGTCGCCTCACCGACGTCGGGGACCTCGTGTTGCCGCGCTGCGGGACGGTGACGGGCACGGTCTTCGATGAGGACGGAGAGCCGGTGCCTGGAGCGCGGGTGCGGATCGCGCCGATCCCTGAGATCGCCCTTCAGGGCACCGGGATCCTCGACCTGCGCGAGAAGTGCATGGTCGCTGGCGCTCAGGATGAGGACGCGCTGGGCGTGCAGCTGCCGGACTTCTTGATGGCGAACATGAAGCGCCTGCCCATCCCGACCACCACCACGGCCGAGGACGGGACGTTCCGGCTCGAGGGGGTCCCGTTCGCGACGGTGTGTGGCGGCGTGGACAAGCCGGGCTATGTGGCCACGGTGATCTCCACCTTCACCATGAGCCAGGAAGAGCAGTCCGTGGGTGAACTCGACCTGGAGGTCGGACGTGAGGTCACCGGGCGAGTGATCGATGAGCTCGGTGAGCCCGTCGCGGGCGCAGAGGTGTGCGCGGGCGTCACCAGCATGCTGGCGCCGGTCGGAATCTTGCAGCCGGCCAACGTGACCGCCGAAGACGGCACCTTCACGGTGATCGGGCTCAGCGAGATGGGGACCCCGATCGCCTCAGCGCGCCGCTCAGGCCGGGATTCATGGGTGACCAAGAAGGCCGGCAGCAGCAACGCCGGGGTCGAGATTGTCCTGAGCGCCGCGGCCCGCCTCGTGATCCGCGTGGAGGACGACGAGGGGGAGCCCGTCGCTGGCGCCAGCGTCAAGATGCGGGAGCAAGACGGAGGCAAGAGCGAGGCCATCCCCGCCCTGGCCCTCTCCATGCTCAACATCCGCACGACGACGCCGCCGCCCCTGGTCAAGGAGCGAGAGCCCGGCCTGTACGTCGTCGACGCCCTGGGGCTCGGCGACTGGATCGTCCGGGTCGAGTCCGAACTCCACGCCCCCGTGGAATCGAAGGTCAAGCATGCGTCGGAGGAGACCGAGTGCGTGATCACTTGCCGCCCGGCGCGCACGGTGACGGCCATCGTCATGGACGCCGCGACGGGGCTGCCGATCGAGAATGCCTACGTCCGGGTCGCCGGCCAGAGCGACCGCTTGCTCGGCGGCTTCGCGGCGCGGTTCTCTGACGTCGAGGGGCGCGCGGTCCTCGGCCCGCTCCCGCTCGCCGGCGACAAGGCCCTCGAGCAGACCATGGGCATGTGGACCCTCGAGCCGGTCATGACGGTGGAGCACCCGGCCTACGGGTCGGAGGGGCAGCTGCTGCCCAAGGACAGCGACCAGGTCGTCTTCGAGATGACGCCCGCCTGCACCCTCAACGGGCTGGTCACCTGGGCCGGCGCGGCGCCCCTCGAGATCTACATGGTGTCGCTCGTGCGGCGCCCCTCCGGCAACGGTGAGGGGATGCGGGGCGACTCGACGATGATGATGTCGATGATGATGTCCTCGCCCCGGACCACCCTGACCGACCTGGCCGGGGAGTTTCGCTTCAGCGGGCTGGCCGCTGGGAGCTACGAGATGATCCTGTCCCGGCGCTTCCTCGATAGCGACCCGCTCGAGTTCATCATCAAGCAGCAGGAGCCGGAGGTCGTCCTGACGCAGCCGGTCGAGGTGACGTCAGGCAGTGACAACCTGACCGAGATCGAGCTCGAGCCCGACGGCGAGGCGCCGCGCGCCATCTTCACGGGACGGGTCGAGGTCAATGGAGAGGGCCTGGCCGGCGCAAAGGTCACCGTCACGCCGGGGAACCGGCGCAACAAGGAGCAGCCCGAGGAGATGGAGTTCCGGACCAACAGCAGCGGCGAGTTCCGGACGGACCCCCTCTCCACGAACGACTGGGTCAACATCGAGATCGTTGGGGACGTCCAGCTCCCCGGTGGCGCCGTGGAGGAGCGGGAGCTCTTCTCCGAGTGGAAGAAGCCCAACGTCGACGAGGACAAGAACCGCATCGAGGTCGTGCTCAACTTCGCCGAGGTCGTGATCGAGGTCCTCGACGCCGACACCGGATCGCCCGTCGTCGGCGCAGAGGTGAGTATCGGCGGACGGAGCCGCGGCGGTTGGGGCGGATTCCGCGGTGCGCGCTCGATGGCGGTCGAGGCCACGGTGGTCGCCGGTGATCAGCCGTCGGGCACGGACTCAGAGGGGCTCATCACGATCCAGGTGGAGCGCAAGGGCAAGCAGAGCGCGTCGGCCTCTCATCCCGAGTACGAGGATCTGAGGGCTCAGGTCAACCTGGATCCTGATGGGCCCGCGCCCCACGCGACCCTGCGGCTGAAGCGCTCGGTCCCCTGCAGCGGGAGGGCGGTCCTCCCCGAGAGCTTCATGGAGTCCGACTCCCGTGGCTTCAGCATCCGGCGTGAGGGACAACGGGGTGGCACGCAGTACGTGTCGCTCGACGATGGCGAGGAGTTCTCAGTGAGCGGCCTCAAGCCGGGGACCTACACGGCCTCCGCGTGGTCCGGGCGTCAACGCACGAAGTCCCTGACCTTCGAGCTCGGCTCCCAGGGGAACCAGAACCTCGTCCTCGAGTTCGAGGAGCGCTGAGCGGGCGGGTGGAGGCTGACCTGACGGCTGGCCCGACGGTTGGCCCGACGGCTGGCCCCCGCCGGACTCGATCCATCACCCGGGCGCGTCCAGCGAGGCTCTCATCAGGGCCTCGAACCAGCGCCCTGCGCAGTCCTCCCAGCGATGTTCGTTGCCGGGAGGGCGGGAGATGGCGCTGACGGCGACGCACTCCATGACCGCGCGAGCAAAGTCATCCGGGTCGGCCGGTGAGAAGAATGTGGCCCCGTCGCCGCTGACCTCGAGGTGGGCAGGAATGGCGGAAGCCGCCACGGGGCAACCCGCGCGGAGCGCCTCGGCGGGCCCGATCCCGAAGCCCTCGAGGACAGAGGGAAACACGGCGCAGGCGGCCGTGGAGTAGAGGCGGGCGAGCTCCTCATCGGCGACCGGGCCGAGCATCTCGATCTTGCCCGCCAGCCCCCGGTGCTCGGCGACAGCCAGGAGCCGGGCGGCTGCGTCGCCCTTGCTCGCGCCCGCCAGCACGAGGCGCGGGAGCGCGGGGTAGCGGCTCATGGCCTCGATGATCAGGGCGAGGTTCTTCCGCGGCTCAACGTGCCCGACGTGGAGCATGAACGGAGAGGTACTCGGCGTCCGCGGCAACAGGCTGAGGTGGTCCTCGCCGTTGCCGATGAGGTCCAGCCGTGAGGCGGCGGAGGGGAACTCCTCGACGATGCGTGCTCGGACGGCGTCGCTCACGCAGAGGACGCGCCGCGCCCGGGCGATGGCGCTGCCCAAGGCCCTGCGCCCGACGGCCCGGCGGGCGAGGCTGACGCCGCGGAAGTCGAGGCTGCGCAGGTCGTGGACGGTGAGGGTGTACGGGACGGGTAGGCGTGTCGGAGTCGGGAGGTGCCCCGTGTGAACGAGGTCGTAAGGGGCGCCCGAACGGGCGGCGTCCCCCAGGCAGCGCCGCAACGCCCGGCTTTCCTTGAGCGCCCGCATGAGCGCGGGTTGGTAGGGCACGTCGCTCGGGACCCTGGCGATGTGGGGAGGGAGGTCCCAGCCCACAGGGGTCCGGCCCTCCATCACGGCCAGGCCTCCTCCCGCCTGGCGAAGGAGCCGTTCGAGCCGGGGCAGGAGCTCGGCGTTGTGTCGCCGGACACCTCCCGCGGGCTGTCCGAGACAGGCACCCGAGACGAGGACCCGGGGAGCCCGCGTCACGCCAGCGATCTCCAGAGACGGACGAGGTCGTCCGCCGTTCGCTCCCAGGTGAAGTCCTCCGCCACCGCGCGGGTCATGAGCAGGTGCTGTGGGCTGGCGTGAATCGCCATGAGCAGGCCCCTTGACACGGCCCCGGCGTCCCGGGCATCCACCTCGATCGCCGTCCCCATGGCGGTCTTGGCCTGCACGGTCCTCGCGGCGGTCACGACCGGGCGGCCGGACCGCATCGCCTCGAGAACAGGCAGGGCGAACCCCTCTGACTTCGAGAGGACGGCGAGGCACCCGGAGGCCCGTACCAGGGCCGGGATGAAGCGCTCGTTCACCTCGCCGAGGAGGGTCAGCGAGCTGAAGCGGGCGCGGACGGCCTCCGCGAAGGGGGTCACCCTTCCGGTGGCGACCACCGGGAGCTTGGCCAGCTTGGCGCCAGCGCAGATCCTGTCGAGGCGCTTCTTCTGTCGGTTCCCGAGTGAGAGGACGTAGGGACCTTCAGGGAGCCCGGGGATGGCCTCCCGCAGGAGGTCGTCGGTCTCGTCCCTCGTGGACGTGAATCGGTCGCTGACGCCCCAGGAGACAACGCGCAGGTTGGGGTGAGCGCCAAGGTCGTCGGCGACGCCGATGGACGGCACGCAGGTGGCCGCGGCCCAGCGCTTACCGGCTGAGACCCAGAGCCGGTGGACCGGCCCGGCGTTCTCCCGGGCACCGTGCTGCCACGGGGCCTCATGAACCGTCTGGACGACGGGGACCGGGCAGCGCAGGGTGAAGGCCGAGGTGAAAGAGTGGAGGACGTCGGCCCGGACCGCCGCGACCGTCCTGGGGAGCGAGGTCTGCCGCCACGCGATGAGGCGTCCTCGGTCAGGCGGGGCGATCGGGACCACGTTGATGTCGTCTCGAACCTCGAGGGCCTCTAGGGTCGCGCGAACCACGCGGGTCACGCCCGAGGGGAAGACTCGGGTGATGGGAGAAATATCGATCGCGACGCGCATCAGTCGGGGCCCTTCATCGAACAACCCTACACTGGACCGGTCCAATCCTGAGGACACAACCCACATGCCGATCACCACATCCTCCCATCTCCGCCGTCTCGCTCCGCTCCTCCTCGCAGTGACCGTTCTCCCTGGCTGTTTCTTCAGCCGGTCTCGGACTAATCCCGAGTTGAGCCCCGAGCTCGCCAGCCAGATCATTCCAGCGCAGTCCACCGCCGCGGACGTGACGGAGTTGCTCGGAGCCCCGAACGAGGTTGTTCAGCTCGGTCTGCGGACCGCGTGGCGGTACGAGCACACGGTTGAGAAGCAGAGCGCGGCCTTCCTTGTCTTCCTGGGGCTGCGGGGCGTTGACACGCAGTCGGATCGTGTCTGGGTCTTCTTCGACAGCGAGGGGAACGTCACCAATATCGGCACTCAGTTCCAGGCCTCCGAGGCCGAGTACGACGTGCCCATCTTCTGAGCGTGTTCTCCAAGCCCCTCCACCCCCGTCGGGCGCTGGCGCTGGTCGCACTTCTGTCGGCCTCCTGTGTCACTGGCGACTACAACCAGACCCGGGTCTTCCAGCCCGTGCCTGGAGAGGCCGTGCAATCTCTTGAGGTCGGCCGATCTGGCCTCGACGAGGCGCTCGCGAGCCTCGGGGCGCCGCTGCAGGTCATCGAGCTCGGGGCGGGAGCCGCCCTGGCCTGGGGCTGGAAGGAGTCCACGGATTGGAACGTCACCGGGTCCGCCAGCATCGGGAGCGTCCGTGGGCGCCTCCAGTTCGCCGACGCAGCCCTCCAGTTCCCCGGCGTGGTCCTCTTCTTTGACGGAGAGTGGACGCTCGTGGCGAAGGAGAAGGGGTTCCTCTCCGAGCTTCTCTTGCGGCCCCAGTTGCCGCGCTTCGTCGAGGACGACAGCAGTCCCGCGGCAGGAGCCTGAGAGGAGCGCCCCTTGCCTGCCCCTGCGTCCAAGACCGCCTGCCCGTTCGACTGCCCCGACGCCTGCGGGATGGCCGTCGAGGTGGACCGAGACGGGGCGGTCACCAGGGTCCGGGGGGAGCGTGAACACCAATGGTCGAGGGGCTCCCTCTGCGGAAAGACGGCGAGCTACGCGGACCTCATTCACTCCCCTGACCGGCTCGATGTGCCGCTCATTCGACGGGGCGGTGAGCTGGTCCGCGCGACCTGGGAGGAGGCGCTGACGGCGATCGTCGAGGGGCTCGACGGCGTCTCTGGAGAGGACATCCTCGCGCTCAACTACGCGGGCAATATGGGCGTGGTCCAGCGCCGCTTTCCCATGCGCCTCATGCACGCGCTTGGTGCGACCTCGCATGACTACGGCGTGTGCGATGCGGCTGCCGAGGCGGGCTTCAGAACGGTCAACGGCCGCTCGGTGGGGCCGGACCTCGACGAGGAGGCGGCGCCGGGACGCTGCGACCTGTTTCTCCTCTGGGGAAGCGATGCCAAGCGCACCTCGCCCCACCTCCTTCCGCGCCTGAAGGGCCTCGCGGCCGCAGGTGTCCCGGTCTTCGTCATCGACATCTATCGCTCGGAGACGGTCGAGGTGGTCGAGGCCTGGGGGGGGCGAGGATTGATCTTGCACCCCGGGAGCGACGGCGCGCTCGCGCTAGGGCTCGCCATGCGGGCCTTCGACGAGCGCGCGGCGGACCTCGCGTTCGTGAAGGAGCGCTGCGTGGGAGGGGCGGAGTTCCGGGCCGAGCTGGCGGGGGCCTGGCCCCTGGAGCGCGTGGCCCGTGAGACCGGGCTTGGAGAGGCGGAGATCAAGGACCTCTCGCAGGCGCTCCACGGCGCGAAGTCGCCGCTCATCAAGGCGGGGATCGGCTTCGCCCGACGTCGCAACGGGGGTGAGAACATGCGGTCGGTCGCGAGCCTCGCGGCGACGCTGGGCTGCTCGGACCGGCTGTTCTTCCAGACCGGAGATCACTTCGGGCTGGACGACCGGGTCATCTCGCGTCCGGAGATCCGGGCCGCCGCGCCGCCGGAGTCCGTCAGCCAAGTTGGCCTGGGCGGGATCCTCGCAGGCGGGCGCTTTCGCGCGGCGTTCGTGTGGGGGCATAACCCGGCGGCCACGCTTCCTGACTCCGGCCGTGTGCGCCAGGGGCTTGCGCGGGACGACCTGTTCCTCGTGGTCCATGAGCTCTTCATGACCGAGACCGCGAAGCTCGCGGACGTGGTCCTGCCCGCGACCGCCGTCACCGAACACTCCGATGTCTTTCGCAGCTACGGACACCGCACGCTGCAGGTGGGGTGGAAGTGCAGCACACCGCCGGGCGAGCAGCGCAGCAATGTGGACTGCTTCGCCGCGATCGGCCGAGCCCTGGGCTTCACAGGGGCGGCGGGCTTCCCCGTGGACGGCCACGGTCCTGCGTTCGAGGTCGACGAGGCGGTGCTGGTCGGGAACCTCCTCGCCGCCAACCGTGCGCGCTTCACGGATGAGGAGTATCGCAAGGCGGTGGCGGGCCAGCCGGTCAAGCTGAAGCCCAGGTCCTTCGAAGGCGTGGGGACGCCGTCCGGGAAGATCGAGCTGGTGTCCACGGAGGTCGAGGCGGCCGGCGGGTCACGGGTGGCAAGCTGGGTCCCCGACGACGGCGCCGGCATGGCGGGGACCTTTCAACTCCTCTCGACGCCCTCGACGGCGACGCACAACTCGACGTTCATGCACGTGGCCCGCCATCGGGCACGGCTGGGGGAGCCCCGCGCCCATGTGCACCCCCTGGACCTCGCGGCGGCGGGCGTCGCGGCGGGGGGGCTGGTCTGCATCCGGAGCGAGTTCGGGTCGGTGACGGTGAAGGCGGTGGCCGACGAGGCGCTCCCGCGCAAGACGGTCCGAGTGGACGGGTTTGTGAACGAGGATCTGGTCCCTGAGGGCGTGGGCATCAACGCGCTGGTGAGCCCGGAGACCTCGGACCTCGGTGGAGGAAACGTGCTCTATAGCACCCGCGTGGAGCTTGAGCGGCCGAAGGAGAGCTCATGAACCTCGGACTCAAGGACCGCGCCGTCTTCATCTCCGGCGCCTCGGGTGGGATCGGCCGCGCCGTGGCCAGCGTGCTGGCAGAGGAGGGCGCCCAGCTGGTGCTCCACGGCAACCGCCAGGCGGAAGACCTCTCCCGGTGGCTCGCCCAGCAGAGCTGGCGCGGCCAGGCATCGATCGCGCGCGCCGACGTGCGCGACCCTGACGCCATGGAGGAGGTCATGGAGGTCGCCAGGGCCCGGCACGGCAGGCTCCACGGGTGCGTGGTCAACGCCGGGATCTGGCCCCCGGAGGACCAGCCGCTGGTGGACCTCGATCCCGAGCGCGTCGAGGCCGTATTGGACGTGAACCTCAAGGGGGCCTTCTGGACCGCGCGGGGTTTCCTGCGCGCCTTGCGGGCCGGCGGCCCTGACCCCGAAGGCGCCGGTGCCTCGGTGGTCTTCACGGGTTCGACCGCGGCCAAGTTCGGGGAGCGTGGGCATGGGGACTATGCCGCGTCGAAGTCGGGGCTCTACGGGCTGATGCGGTCCCTCAAGAACGAGATCGTGGCCCTGGATCCCTATGGCCGCGTCAACGTGGTCGAGCCGGGCTGGACGGTCACGGAGATGACCGCGGAGAACCTGAAGGAGCCCGGCGTCGTGGAGCGGGTCGTCCGGACCATGCCCGTCCAGCAGCTCGCGCGAACGGACGACATCGCCAGGAGCATCGCCTGGGTTCTATCCCCGACCGCGGCGCGCCACCTGACCGGGGAAACCCTGACCGTGGCCGGCGGCATGGAGGGGCGGGTACTCTGGGAAGAGTCCGACGTTGATGCGTCCCAGGTGAAGCGCAGGCTACGCTCTGACAGCTAGGCTTCTACTTGAAGAGGGTGGGCTGCCTTCCGAGCAGCATCCTCTTCAAACGGCGTGCCCTGTTCCCACCTCCCGTCTGTCTGCCCCAAACCCGTCCGTCGCATGACACCTCTCGAACCCTCTGAGGCTCCCGAGCCGTCTTCGGGCCAGCCCCGGCGCTGGCTCCTCCATACCGCCGTGGTCGGCGGGCTGATCGCGCTCGCCTGCTCCAGCCACAAGCACCGAACCCTCGAGGAAGTCGCGCTCGAGTCGAGCGGCCGCTTCAGTGAGGTCCTGCAGGGAGTGGTGGACGATCCCGAGCGTTCTGCCGCGGTGGGCGCGGTGTTCGCCACGTACCAGGAGGAGCAGCGACGCTTCGCAGCGGATATGGCTGAACTCAAGGCGACGGCCCTCGCAAGCTACGAGGCGTATGACACGACGGACGAGGAGTTCGACGACATCGAAGGCCGGCTGAGGAGCCGCCGCGAGGCGTTCCGCGACGAGATCGCGGGTGGAATCGCCGAGCTGTTGGGGGCCCTTGAGCCAGGCGAGTGGACCGAGACGGTTGGGCTCATGCTCGAGGAAGAAGCCCGCTGGAAGGAGGCAAAGCAGTGATGGACCAACGCAGCCATACGGGCGGGTCAACGACCTCGTTCCATCAGATCCTCATCATCATCTTTGGGTCACTCTTCTTTGCGGGGGGAGACGCCAAGCCCCTGGCCGATCGGGTGAAGGACGCGGTCTCGGACGGTGATCGGAGCGCCAAGGCGGTCGCCGCCGCTGCCGCCATCGACCAGGCCCGCGGCGAGGACATCGACGCGGTCATCGCCTGGCACGAGGAGTTCTTCAAGGTCATCGGCGGACCCGACGTGGACGAGGCCGTGGTCCACGCGAAGATCGACGAGATCATCGAGCAACTCGAAGAGCTGGAGCGGCAGCAGCTGAGCCTCCGCAGCGACCTGCGTGCCCAGCTTGATGCCTCGGAGTGGTCCGAGGTCTTCGACTGAGGCCCTTAGCTGAGGCCCTTGACTGAGAGCTTCGGCGATCGATCTCCTGGGCCTCCGAGGTCCCCGCCTCCTCAGCCTTCCGTCGATTGAGCCTTCCGGCTCTTGGGCTTCACAGGGCGTCGTGCTGTGCTCAGCGTGGCGCTGAGCACGGGCGTGCCCGGGGATGCGGTCAGGCGTCGCCGAAGCGGATCGGCTTGCGGACCGTCGCCCTCGCGGGAACGCCGGCGAGCCTCGCAGGGGCGAAGCGCCACCCCTTGACGGCTCGGAGAGCGGCGTCGTCGAGGAGTGCGTAGCCGCTGGTGGTCTCGACGCTGACGCTGCTGACGGACCCGTCTTCGGAGACCTCGACGAGCAGGACGACCGTGCCCGTCCAGCCCCGGCGCGCGGCGAGCGGCGGATAGGCCGGCGGGACGCAGAGCCCCTCGAGCGGCTCGGGGGACGAGGGCGTGGACTCGGCTCCAGGGGGCTCCACCTCGGGCTCAGGAGGGGCCGGACGGGGAGGAACCGCGGCGGGGGGGGCGGCGACGACAGGTTCGCCCCCGGCATTGGATTCACGACCCTCCGAGAGCCGCGGGAACACCACGGACTCCAGCAGGTTGCTGGTGGTGGGGACGGCCGCGCGGGGCGGGCTGGCCTCGATGGGCGGAGAGGGCTCCTCGGGCAGCACCAAAGGCTCCTCGGGGATCTCCGCCACGTCGCTGGCCGGGGTGATGACCTCGACCTCCTCGGCGGGCTCAGGCTCCACCTCGGGCGCGGGCGCAGACAGCTGGGCCAAGAACTCATGCCCCCGCGTGGTGTCACTTGGGGTGGCCCATGGGCGCAGGGTCAGCGCGAGGGACGCCACCAGGGCCCCGTGCACGGCCAGGGAGAGCCCGAAGCTTGATCCGAACCCCGCGCCGCCGCTCGCCGAGCCGCCCGCGGCATGGCCCAGGGATGCCGTGTCGCCCATGGACCCCGCGTGACCCAACGAGGAGGCGTCGCCCGGAGGCGGAGAGACCTCGGTGCGCACGGCGTTGGGGGAGGGGTTGCGAGGAGTCATGGCCCGGCAGCGGATTGAACGTGAAGCACGTCTTGCAGCCCATGAATTCTGCGGCTTCTGCAAACTTCTGCCACCGGATCTCGTTCCGGCGCGGCCTGCCAGCTGTCTCCACCGCCTCAGCGCGTTCCAGAGCCCCCATGTTCCACCTCGCCATCCTGGCCCTCGTGCTGCCTGCTGCTGCCCCTGCCCCGGGTTGGTTCCAGCAGAGGCCCCCGGTCCCCGCGCCTGAGGAGCCGGTTCCCTCGCCTGAGGACGAGGGCGCACAGGCCCCAGCTATGGGTGCCTCGCAGGGTGCGGCCGGAGCCGGTGGGAAAGCCGGTGGGAAAGCCGGTGGGGAAGCCCGTGGGGAAGCCGGTGGAGAGGCCCGCCGCGCCAGCGGAGAACGAGGTCGGGCCCAGGCGGGCGCCACCTTCGACCTCGAGACGCTTGTGGTGACCCCCTCGAGGCGCGAGCAGGCCATGCTGGACGTGCCCTACTCGGTGGACTTCGTCTCAGAGCAGCGACTCGAGCAGGCGCGCTCCCTCCCCCAGGCGCTTCGGGACGTGCCGGGGGTGATGGTGCAGGAGACCGGGCCCGCCCAGGGGTCGCCCTACATTCGAGGCTTCACAGGCTTCCGTACGCTGACGCTCATCGACGGCATCCGCCTCAACAACTCGGTGTTCCGTGACGGCCCCAATCAGTACGCGGGAACCATCGACCCCTTCTCGCTCAGCGGGATCGAGGTGGTCAAGGGCCCGAGCTCGGTGCTCTACGGCTCCGACGCCATCGGCGGCACCGTCAACGCCCTGACGAAGGACCCTGAGATCTGGGATCGCCCCATCGGAGGCGAGCTGTTCGTCCGGGCGGCGGACGCGGCCAACTACGTGATGAGCCGCGTGGAGCTCGGCGGCGCCATCGGGGATCGGACCGCGTGGCGTCTGGGGGGTACCCTCAAGGACCTGGGGGATATGACCGCGGGGGAGCCTTCCGGAGAGCTCCCTAACACGGGCTACGACGAGTGGGACGGAGACTTCAAGGCGCAGCACCTGGTGGATGACCTCACCACGCTGACCTTCGCAGCCCAGCACGTGGATATCGACGACGCGCCTCGGACTCACCGCACGGTCTTTGCGGTGCCCTTCGAGGGCAGCGCCGCGGGGACCGACCTGCGCCGCGACCTGGACCAGGAGCGGACCCTCACCTACTTCCGCTACGACCGGGCGGCGGCGGCCGAGGGAGATTGGGAGCTCCGCTCGACGGTCAGCTACCAGCAACAGGAGGAGCGCCGGGAGCGAGAGCGCACCGGGGACCGGTTCGACGAGCAGGGCTTCGAAGTGGGGACCCTCGGCCTGCAGTTCAGCGGCAGCCGTGCCACCTCCTTCGGCTCGGTGACCGCGGGGCTGGAGTGGTACCACGACGAGGTGGACTCCTTCCTGAACCGCTTCGCCGACCAGACGCCGGCGGACGACATCCAGGGGCCGGTGGCGGACGACGCCAGCTATGACCTCGGGGGCCTCTTCGCCGAGGCGGCCTTTGACATCCTCGAGTCGACGACGGTGACGGCCGGTGCGCGGGCGACCTACGCCGCGGCGGACGCCAACGAGGTCCGCGACCCCGTGACCAACACTCAGACCGAGCTGGAGGATGACTGGACGGCGCTCACGGGTTCCCTGCGCTTCGAGACGCGGGTGGTGGAGAGCGAGGCCGCGACCGTGGCCCTGTTCGGCGGCATCTCCCAGGGTTTCCGAGCGCCGAACCTCAGCGACCTCACCCGCTTCGACTCGGCCCGCTCCAACGAATTTGAGGTCCCGAGCCCGGGCCTCGAACCCGAGCGTTTCATCAGCTACGAGCTTGGTCTCAAGCACGCCACCGAGCAGCTCTCGCTCCAGCTTGCGGCGTTCCTCACGGACGGCGACGACATCATCCAGCGCTTCCCGACCGGCAACGTGAACGGGTCAGGGGAGATCGAGATCACCAAGGCCAACGTGGGCGAGTCACGCATCGGCGGCGTCGAACTCGGGGCGGCCTTCCGCGTGACCGACGACTGGACGGCCTTCGGGAACATCGCCTGGCTTGACGGTCAGGAGGACTACATCGGCGGGCCTGGGGATCCGGTCGTACGGACGGTGCCCTCACGGCTGATGCCGCTCATGGGGCAGCTCGGCGTGCGCTTCGCTCCCGTGGGCGAGCCGTTCACGGCGGAGCTGCAATGGATCCACTCGGAGGACGCGGATCGCCTGTCGCCCCGGGACGAGGGCGACACGACCCGGATCCCGCCCGGCGGGACCCCTGGCTATGACGTGTTCAACCTCATGGGCACCTACCGCTTCGCGGCCGGGGTGAGCGGTCAGCTCGCGCTCGAGAACGTCACGGACGAGGACTACAGGGTGCACGGGTCCGGGCAGAACCGGCCGGGGCGGAACCTGCTAGTCGGCCTGCGCTGGTCCTTCTGAGCGGCCTCAGCCGCGTGGGGCAGGACCGCCCGGAGCTGCCACGTGGGGGTCAGCCCCCGCCGGCTCCGCGCTCCTCAGGCTGCCCCTCGCTCTCCTCGTTGCCGTTGTGGGGCGCTTCCAGCCAGGGCGCGGCCTGGTGGGGGCGGATGACGACCGCCCGCTCCTTGGTGCCGGCCTTCCGCCACCAGCGGTCCGTGTGGACCTCCTCGGTCCGGCCGTCCTGATACTCGAGTTGGAGGACGGCGGAGAGACTGGCGGGGCCGACCTTGGTCTCGCACGTCGCGGTCCACTTGTGGGGCTTGCCATCCCTGAGTCGCTCGAGCGCGGACTCGGGGAGCTCGACTTCCAGGTGCTCCGGCGCGTCCTTGCCCCCGGCGAAGACCTCTCCGTCGAGTGCGAAGCTCAGCTCTCCGGTGCTGGTGGCCTTCAGCACCGCACGCTTGAGCCCCGCCGTGGCCTTCAGCCGGCGCTCCAGCCCGACGTGCTTCGCGGCGGGCTTACCTGCCGTCGAGATCCACTTGCGGGGGACCTCCTTGGTGGGGGGCAGGGGCTGGAGGCGGATGTTGCGATAGAGGACCTTCATCGGCGGCCCCTGGTGGAGCTGGAGGGCGATGAGGCCCTCCAGGGCGGCCTTGTCCGTGCGGTCGTCCAGCTCACAGGTCAGCGTGCCGTCGACCCACAGCTTGATCCGGCGGCCCTCGGCGCGGATGCGATAGGTGTGCCAGCCCGGGCCACGCCCGATGTCCTTCATGGAGTCGGGGTCCGCGAGGAGGTCGTAGTCGCTGTTGGGCCCGTTCGCCAGGAGGCTCGTCGAGCGGCGGACCAGGACCCCGCGGCCGCCCTGTTCATAGATGCCACCAATCCAGTTCGGGCCGTCCTCCAGGTCAGCCTGGTAGCCGACGACGTTCCACTTACCGTCCAGGGCGCTCCGGAACTGCACGCCGGAGTTCCCTCGCATGACCATGAACTCGAGGGACAGGTCGAAGTCGGCGAAGATCCCCTCGTGCACGATGAAGGACGAGCGCTTGCACGGGTTCTCCGGCGTCGACTCTCCCACGAGCATCCCGTCTTGAACGGACCAGAACCGTGGATCGCCCGACCACTGCTCGGGCGCGAGGTCCAGCGCCTTTAACCCTTCCTCCTGTCGGATCGCTCCGGCCTCGATGGGGCCGGGACCCAGCGGGGCGACATGGTTGGTGGCGTGCTCGGCGGACGGAGACGGTGCCTGGAGGGCGAGGAGCGTCAGGGAGATCAGCATGGAGCGAGTCTAGCGGAAGGCGCCGCCGATCCGCGCGGGCGGCGGCTCACGTCACCCGCCGCGCGCCCTTGACCAGGGCGAGCAGGGCCAGGGCCGCGACCACGGCCTCCGTCATGAAGGTGGCGATCGCGGCGCCGTCCATGCCGCGGGAGGGCACGAGGAGGGCGTTGCCGAGCAGGTTCACGGCCAGCCCGGCGGAGGCGATGGCGAGGAGGGTCTGGGACCGGCCAGCGGCCACGACCGCGGTCATCAAGGGTGCACCAACGTGCACCGCGAAGGCCGCCGCGAGGAGCCAGAGCAGGCTGTGCGAGGCCACCAGGAAGCCCTCACCAAACAGCCCCAGGAGCGTCTCTCGCAGGGGGACCAGGCCGAGGGCCACCACGAGGCCGAGGGCCGTCGAGGCGCCCGCGAGCCGCAGCGCCGCCGCGAGGCCCCTGCCCTCGGCGTGGGCGCGCGCGAGCCACGGCAGGGCGGCAGAAGACGCGAACACGCCGCCCATGATGGCGAGGCTCATGATCCGCACCGCCACGTTGTAGTGCCCGACCGCCTCGTCCCCCTCGAGCGCACGGACGAAGACGTTGTCCACGTGGAAGTAGAGCTGCTGGAACACGGCCGCGGCGCCCATGGGAATCGACGCCGCGAGGAAGCCGCCGATAGGGGCCGGGCGGACCCCGCGGACGGAGGGGAGACCCCGCCGGCCAGCGAGGTGGAGAGCGAGGTTGCCGAGAGTGCTGCCCGCGGCGATCGCGAGCAGGAAGGGCATGGGGCGGTCCTCTCCGGTCGCCCGCAGGGCGAGCACGAAGAGGAGGCTCGCCATGGCCGCGCCCGCGCGCACCAGGACCGGCGAGCGCCAGGCGATTCGGCTCTTCCAGCCCAGGGTCGAGAGCTCGAGGACGTGGCTGAAGTGGTAGAGAGCCGCGAGGGCGAGGTAGACCCCATCTCCCGCCTCGAAGGTGGCCGCCACGCCGGCCACGGCCAGGACGACCGCCGACGCCGAGAGGACCCGAGCGCGCCGGGCGGTCCTCAGGTTGGGGGCCGCCTCGGCGGGGTCAGCGGCAGCTCGCTGGAGCGATATCTGGCCCGCGCCGAAGTCCACCACGCCGTCGAGGACGAGGAACACAGCGAGCCAGAAGGTGAGCCGCCCGAAGTCGGCGTCGGAGAGGTGCCCTGTGAGGGCCAGGAGCGTCAGGAGGGTGCAGCTCGAGCTGACGAGCCGACCGCCGATGAGCCAGGACGCGGCGCCCCACACGCGCCGAGGCACGCGCAGCGGCGCCCCGGACGGGTCCTGGGGGGAGGCGTCAGCGATCGGCACGGCGCGGTGTACGGTACAGGCATGGCTCGACTCCTACTCGCCCTGGTCTCCGGCTTCGTCCTCGCCTCCCTCGCACCCTCGCCGGCGTCGATCCCCGGAACGCCGCCCGGGCCCGGCGCGCAGGAGGGCTGTCGCCGGTGCGACAAGCGAGGCGTCGTCCCCTGCGGCAAGCACTCCGAGGAGATCATCGCGGCCGAGGGGCGGGTGCACTTCTGCTCGGTGGTCGCGGGCTGCGAGGAGTGCGGCGGCGCGCTGGTTGTGGACTGCAAGCGCTGCGATGGGGGACCGGACAACGCCGGCATGGAGGCGCGCCGGGTGGCGGTGGCCGAGTGGATGAAGCAGAACGAGATCGAGGAGCACTTTGGCCGCCCCGTGGCGCGCTGCGAGACGGACCATTGCGAGCTGGTCATCGACCTCAAGGGGTCGTTCAAGGTCGGCCGCACCAAGATCGACGCCCACGAGTTGATGCACCTGGTCGCCGACGACACCAGCCACGTCTGCCAGCGGGTGGTGGAGCATCACGGCGTCGAGGAGGACGACATCTTCGCCAAGATGCGCATGTGGATCTGGGAGTCGGCGGAGGACCACAAGTCCGCCGTGGAGACCTTCATGCACACGAGCGCGCGCGGCGACTTCAAGATGCTCGGGAAGGACCCGGTCTTCTCCGTCTGGAGAGAGCCCGGTCTGTTCTCGTCGCCCGGCGCGATCCGCACGGTCTTCACCCACAACGTGGGGCACATGATGATCTCGAACATGTTCAGGGAGCGGGACGTCGGGCCGATCGGCGGCGGCTGGTACGACGCGGGCGCGGGTCACTGGTACGAGTACGACCGCTTTGACAGCAGCGTTCAGTACTGCATCGAGGAGGCGACAGCCCTCTCGAGCTTCGCGGACGGCGTGTGGCGCGCCGCCATGCGCAAGCTCGTCGCCCGGTCGGACGAGCCCTTGCTCCCCCCGCTGCTGGATGTCCCGACCACAGCGATGAACGTTCAGCAGCAGGCGATCTGCTGGTCCTTCTACGACTGGATCGTGGCCAATCACCAGGAGAAGATGCGGCCGGTCCTGCGGGACCTGAAGCAGAAGAAGCCGACCCGTGATGTCATGCGGGAGCACTTCGGGATGGGCGTCCTCCAGGCCGAGGAGGCCTGGAAGCAGTGGGTCCTCGACACCTACCCCACGCGCGAGAAGAAGAAGCGACGATGACCGAGGCTGGTCAACTTTCTATCTCGCCGGGGGCGCCCTTCAGTGCGCGGTGCGGCACGACGGAGCTCCGGCCCATCCGTCGCGAGGACGCCGGCGAGCTCTTCCCTCAGATCCACGGGCAGCCCGGCGTGATCCGGTGGCTCTCGTGGGCGGGGCCCATGGGGGTCCGCGAGCTCGAGGAGCGCTACTCGGTCTGGCGCTCGGGCGCCGCGGACGAGCCGGCGTTCATGTTCGCCGTCGTGGACGTCGAGGACGGTTCGGTGATCGGTGAGGCGAGCCTGTGCTTCGATGATCATCCGGGCGTCGGCGAGCTCGGCTACTGGTTGGGCGTGGAGCATCACGGCAAGGGCCACGGGCGGGCCACGGTCGAGCTCCTCACGCGTGCGGGGTTCGAGCGCCTCGGGGCCTTCGCGCTGACCGCGCGGGTGAAGGAGGGCAACGAGGCGTCCATCGCCGTGCTCGAGGGCGCGGGCTACCAGGCCGTGCGCGCTCCGAGGGTGGAGGGTGACGATGAGGACCCGCCGATCGCCTGGATCTTCTCCACCACGCGGCGCGGAGAGGGTCGCAGGCCATCGCGGCCCGCCGTGGAGTTCCTTCCCTCAAACTCTGGCTGAGCCTCCCGGGCAGCTGGGCTGGCGCTGGTCCTACACTGGAGCAGGCGACCGCTCGTGCGGAGCCCCCTCTTTTGGCGGGCTCCGGGAAGGTCCGGCTCCCCCTGTCGTCGCCCCATTCAGATGGCCTCCTACAAGAACCTGATCTTGCTCCTCGCTGCGACCGTGGTCGTCGCCGCGGGATACATCCTGAGCGGCGGCATTCGGCGGGGCACGGAGCCGATGGGCGCGGGGTCGTGGCAGCCTGTGGAGCGAGTGGAGGAGGGGACCGCGCCCGGCGAGGGGCTCTCGGGCGCCTCGGAAGCGGAGGCGAGTCGGGTGATCCTGGCTGATCTATCGAGCGGGCCCGAGGCGCCGGTAGGGACGGAGCCGGGGTCAGGGACCACGGTGATCTATCCGCTGGAGGTGGACTTGACGCTGTTGCTCCCGGGCGCGGTGGAGGTCCCCGATGACGTCATGGCGATCGGCGCCGACGCCACGGCGGGGCTCGAGGGCTCTCTGGTCGGCGCCGATGGGGAGCCCGCCAAGGGCGGCGTGGAGTTCATCTACGGCCCGAACACTGGCCGTAAGATCCAGGCTGGAGCGCGAGGGCGCTTCGGCGCGAGCGACCTGCTCCAGGGGGCCTCCATCGTCAAGGTCACAGCCCCGGGCGGCAAGGTAGCGGTACGCGAGGTGGTGCTCGCTCAGCTGTCGGTGGCGGAGCTCCACGTCAGCTTCACGAGCGTCGCTTCGGTCGCGGGGACGATCACGGACGGTGCAGGCGATCCGCTGGAGGCCGCCGAGGTGCGCTCGGATGGTCGCGTCGTCTACACGGACGCGGAGGGGGTCTTTCGGTTCAGCGCGGTGCCAGCCGGCAAGGTGCTGATCTCCGTGCGAAAGCCCGGCTTCGCGACCACACGGAGGATCGTCGGTGTCGGGTTCCGGCAGCGGGTGCAGCCCGGAGACTTCAAGATCGCCCTGGGCGAGGGCACGACGCTCGAGGTTGGCCTCGCCCGGTCTCTGGGGTCCATCTCTCCGGGCTGCGCGATCCTGACGCCGGCCGCGGGGTCGGGAGCCTCAGCGGTGCCGGGGAGCGGCTTTCCCTGGTACGAGGTCAACCCCGTTGGGATCCCCCGGGGAGGACGAGGCGTGGTCGAGGGCCTCCCGCTGGGCGCCGTGGCGGTGCGAGCGTTCAAGGACGGGGCGCTGGCGGTCCCCTCCTCCAAGAACGTCCGGCTGAAGTCGGGGGCCACCAACGTGGTCGTCATCGATCTGGAGCCCGCGCCGGTGGTTCGTGGCGTCGTGCTCGACGGCGGCGAGCCGGTGAAGAACGCCCGCGTCATCGTCGAGGCCGCGGACCGCACCACGGTCTCATCCAAGATCCTTGGGCAGCGCAGCCCGCGGACCTTCCTCGAGGTCGTCATGCCACCGATTCCCGGGGCGTACCAGACGCTCCGTACGGACGGTCGCGGGCAGTTCGAGTTCTCGCCGCACCCTGCAGCCCCGACGGCGTACTACGTCACCGCGACGAGCAAGGACGGGACGCGCAGCGGGGTCGGCGTGGTCTCCCGAGGAGTCAAGGAGATCGCGGTGACCCTTGGGGACGCGGAGGTGCTCACGGGGGAGATCGAGGTAGAGCTGCCTGGTCGCTTCCAGGGCTTGCCGGTCGACGTCCGCATCCAGGGCGCGCCCGAGGCGCAGCAGGTGCTCGGGGCCGGATCGGAGCTAATCGTGGAGAACCTCGAGCGCGGGACCTGGAGGGTGACCGCGAGTTGGCGGGGGATCCCGGTGGTGTCCGGGTCCGTGCTTGAGGTGGGAGAGGAGCGCGCCCGAGCCCGGGGCAGCTTGCCGTCCGGGGCAATTCAAGGGCAGACGGCCGAGGAGCGGCGCCGGGCTCGGGGGTTCTGAGGAACTCCGCGCGGGGATCCCGAGGAAGGGGGGCGCTGGGGCCGCGCTCGGGCGCGCCTGGGAGGCTAAGATCGCCCCCCATGACCTCCCAAGCGCCGAACGTTCTTCGCCTTGACGGCTCCTCCTTGTCGCTCGAGGCCCTCGAGCCGCTGGTTCGCGGCGAGGGGATGAGGGTCGAGATCGACCCTGCCTGTCACGACGGGATTCTGGCCTCGCGCGCCATGGTGGACGCCCACGTCGAGGCGGGCGACGTGGTGTACGGCCTGACCACGGGCTTTGGGCGCCTGAAGAATGTCGCCGTGGCTGGAGAGGACCTCGCGGAGCTCCAGCGCAACCTCATCCTCTCCCACTGCGTCGGCATCGGAGAGCCGATGCCGATCCGAGAGGTCCGGATCGCCCAGGTGCTGCGGCTGAACAGCCTGCTACGGGGCGTCTCCGGCGTGCGGCTCGAGCTGGTGGAGCACCTCGCGGCGGTCTTCAACGCAGACTTCGTCCCCGTCGTCCCTCAGCAGGGCTCGGTGGGGGCCAGCGGCGACCTTGCGCCGCTCTCTCACATGGCTGGTGCCATGATGGGCGCCGGTGAAGCATGGGTCCGCGGCCACCGAATGGACGCGGCCGAAGGCCTCCGGGAGGCGGGCCTCGAGGTGCTCGCCCCCGCGGCCAAGGAGGGGCTGGCGCTCATCAATGGCACGGAGATCATGAAGGCCTCTGCGGTGGTGAGCGTGCTCCGGGCGAGCAACATCTCGCGGGCGGCCGACGCCATCGCGTCCCTCTCGATCGAGGCCCTCAAGGGGAGCGATCGCCCCTTCCAGGATCTCCTGGCGCGGCTCAAGAACAACGAGGGGCAGCGGCGAACGGCGAGCAACGTCCGAGCTTGCCTCGCGAACTCGGAGGTCCTCGCCTCACACGCGGACTGTGACCGCGTCCAGGACCCCTACTCCCTGCGGTGCGTCCCCCAGATTCACGGCGCTGTGAAGACCGCCCTCGCCCATGTGACCGAGGTCCTCCGCGCGGAGCTCAACGCCGTCACCGACAACCCCCTCGTGGTCCCCGAGACCGGGGAGGTCTTCAGCGCTGGCCTCTTCCACGGCCAGCCCCTCTCGATGATCCTCGACTACCTCGGACTGAGCGTCTGCACCCTCGCCAACGTGTCCGAGCGGCGCGTGGAGCAGCTCGTGAACCCCGACCTCTCGGGTCTGCCGGCGTTCCTCTCGCCCGACCCCGGCCTTCACTCTGGCCTGATGATCGCCCAGTACTCTGCAGCAGCGCTCGCGAGCGAGAACAAGGTCTACGCCCACCCGGCCTCGGTGGATACGGTGCCCACGAGCGCGAACCAGGAGGACCACGTGTCGATGGGGGTCACGGCGGCTCGCAAGTGCCGCACGATCCTCGACAACGTGGAGGCGGTGCTCGGGATTGAGCTGGTCTGTGGCGCCCAGGCGAGGGAGTTCACGCTCGAGCTCGGCGCAGGCCTCGGCGCGCAGGCGGCGTACCAGGCGGCCCGGGCGGTGATCGAGCCCCTGAAGGAGGACCGCTATCTCGAGCCTGATCTCCGCGCGGGACGGGAGTGCATCGCCTCGGGCGCGCTCGTCGGCGCGGTCGAGGAGGCCGTGGGCCCGCTCCTTCCATGAGCGGCGACGCGCACCGTACGGATGACGTCCGCGTCTCGGACCTGCAGCCGCTGATCTCCCCGGCGATCCTCGCCGCCGAGATCCCCGTCTCCGCCCGTGCTGCGGGGGTCGTGACCGCGGCGCGCCGCGAGATCGAGCAGATCCTCTCGGGTGAGTCGGACCGACTCCTCGCTGTGGTGGGACCGTGCTCGATCCACGACCCCGACGCGGCCCGCGAGTACGCGGCTCTCCTGTACGCCACAGCGGCGAAGCTGCGCGACGACCTGCTGGTGGTGATGCGCGTCTACTTCGAGAAGCCGCGGACACGGGTGGGCTGGAAGGGGCTGATCAGTGATCCCGACATCGACGGGACCTTCCGCATCAACCGGGGGCTGCGGGTGGCGCGTGAGCTGCTCGCGGACCTCGCGGATCTCGGCCTGCCTGCCGGCAGCGAGTTCCTCGACACGATCTCGCCCCAGTTCTTCGCGGACCTCGTGTCGTGGGGAGCAATCGGCGCCAGGACGGCCGAGAGCCAGGTGCACCGCGAGCTGGCCTCGGGGCTCTCCATGCCCGTGGGGTTCAAGAACAGCACCTCGGGAGACCTGGAGCCGGCGATCCACGCCGTCGGCGCGGCGCAGCACCCGCACCGCTTCCTCTCGGTCACCAAGCAGGGCATCTCGGCCATCGT
>CALLKX010000036.1 GCA_938083085.1 uncultured bacterium | reverse complement strand
CCTCCCTGGTGCCCCCTTCCTGGTGCCGCCTCCCTGGTGCCGCCTCCCTGGTGCCCCCTTCCTGGTGCCGCCTCCCTGGTGCCGCCTCCCTGGTGCCGCCTCCCTGGTGCCGCCTCCCTGGTGCCGCCTCCCTGGGAGGCCCTCCTCTGGGCGGCGCCCCCCTGGCCGGTCCCTCACCAGAACAAATCCGACCAAGATCACTCGTTTGAGCCTCTTCCCCGCCCCCGCCCGACTTTTTGACTATGCTCTGCGTGAGTGCTGCCGTCCGGTCTGGGTCTTCCCCGGCTGAGGCGGTCGGCACGGTTCGGGTCAGCACTTGGCTCGAGCATTTCTCAGATCCAAGCAAGACGGATGTTCCGCGTTCCGAGCCCCTTCCGATGGTTGGCCAGCTAGACGAGCGTCGACCACCGAAGGAAACGACTCAATGGGTACACGACTTTTTGTCGGCAACCTCTCCTGGGACACGACTGAAGAGTCCCTCCGCGACGCATTCTCCGAAGGCGGTCGCACCGTTAAGGACGTGCACATGGTCTCCGACCGCGACACGGGCAAGCCTCGCGGCTTTGGCTTCGTCGAAATGAGCACGCCTGAAGAGGCCGAAGCTGTCATTCAAGCGCTTGACGGCGCGATGCTCGACGGCCGCAACATCAAGGTCAACGAAGCGCAAGAGCGCCAGCCGCGTGGCGGCGGCGGCGGCGGCGGTCGTGGCGGCGGCGGCGGCGGCGGCAACTGGTGATTGCCCCTCACGGCTTCTTGCCGTGAAGAACACCAACGGACCCTCGCGCTTCTGGCGCGAGGGTCTGTTTTTTTGAACCAGCACCTCGACGGTCGCCGCACTGAGAGCTCGCGCCCTTCAGAGCTTCCGCACTCAAGCTCAGGGGACACACGCGACGCGCCCATCGGTGCGGCGTCTCGTGTCGCATGCGTTGGCCACAAGCCTCCCGTCATGCTCGACCGTGTCCTGACGAGTGCCACGGGACGTCGATGGGGTAGAGACTCTTGAGGTGACCGCGAAGCAGAGGCTCTGACCGACGCGTCCGTTCGATCGCCTCGTTCTAACCCTGGACAAGTCGCAAGGTCGCTCCCGCGAACGGGCCTCCGGGACAGCGGCTGCATCGCCATGCGCGCGTGCAACACCAACGACGGCCCTGTCCGCACTGCGACGCATCAGGAGCTCCTCCGCAGAGGCCTCGCTGCAGAGGCCTCGCCGCAGAGGCCATGAGCGCCCCGGACCGAGTCCGCTTGATTTGGCCTGAAGCCCGCCCACGCGAGAACTAGTCTTCCCGCCTCGTCGGGCGGCGCCAACGCTCATCCACACCCCAGCCTCGAGACCTCGAACATGAACGTCCTCATCGTCCTCACCTCCCACGACCGCCTCGGCGACACCGGCAAGCCCACTGGCTTCTGGCTCGAGGAGTTCGCTGCTCCCTACTACAGGCTGAAGGACGCAGGTGCCGTGCTCACGCTGGCATCTCCCAAGGGCGGGCAGCCGCCGCTCGATCCGACGAGCAATGAGCCGGGCTTCCAGACCGACGCCACCCGACGTTTCGACAGCGACCCCGCCGCCCAGGCCGAGCTCGCCAAGACCGTGTGCCTCGCGGACGTGGACGCCGGGGACTTCGACGCGGTCTTCTACCCTGGTGGACACGGCCCTCTCTGGGACCTGGCAGGCGACGCCAACTCCGTGCAGTTGATCGAGCGCTTCATCGAACAGGGCAAGCCCGTCGCGGCCGTGTGTCACGCGCCCGCCGTCCTGCTCCACGCGAAGGACGCCAGCGGCGAGCCGCTCCCCAGTGGCAAGCGGGTCACGGGCTTCAGCAACACCGAAGAGGCTGCGGTCGGGCTGACCGAGATCGTCCCGTTCCTCGTCGAGGACCGACTGGTCGAGCTCGGCGGACAGTACGAGAAGGCGGAGGACTGGATGCCGTTTGTCCTCGTCGACGGCCTCCTGATCACCGGACAGAACCCCGCGTCCTCGGTCGGGGTCGCGGACGCGCTGCTGGAAGCGCTCTAGCGCAGATGCCGGCTCAGGCGCCCGCGGTCCCGGGGCGCCTGAGCCGGTGAAGCCCCGGCGCCGCCGGTCACGGGTGAGCGACCTCTTCAAGGGGCACCCTCGTTAGCCAGGAGCGCTCCCCTTCGTTGGCCCGGCCGCCCCATTTCCGGGCCGGCCCTGCCGCCTCCACACGCGTGCCTCTGGCCGAAACTCCCCCACCCGAGCTCGACCTCGCAGGCACCGACTGCGGGATCGAATCCGCCGCTAGTCGAATCGAAACGTCAGCTCGCTGGCCGACATCTTGCGCGCGTAGAGCCGATCGAACCGCTCGTTCATCTCCTCGGTGAACACAGCCTTCCACCCGCCGTAACCTCCCTTCCGCAGGTGGTTCATCCCGATCGAGGCATTCAGCTTCATGTCCTTGAGGCTGGCTGCCCTCAGCGTGTCCGCCAGGAGCTGATCGTTGATCGGGAGGCCGAGGAAGGTCGCGAGCTGCCGCACGACGCCGGCCGTATCGTCGTGGAGATCCTCGTACCTCAGGAAGAGGTGGGTCCCGGGGTTCCGACGACACTCCTGGTACCAGCCGAGGACGTGATCGAACCAGCTCCCGTTCTCCGCCAGGTCCGAGAGGAAGATCTGCAGGAAGGTCTCGAAGTCACCGGTGAAGCCGAACTCCGGCTTGTTGCGCGCATGGTGGTAGAGCGAAACCACCGTGTCCTTGGGGTTCCGCGCGACGTAGACCACCCGCAGCCGCGCCCTCCCGCGCGGCAGGTCCTCGACCCTCGCGTGGGTCTTGAAGTAGCGCGGAGCCGGAGCCGCGTTGATCTTCTCCATGGTCCAGCCAGGCGCCTCCCGCGGACCGATGACCTCCGGCGAAGAGGCGCACGCCTCCAGCCAGGGGACCGTCTCGCCGTACCTGCCGCCGCTCTCCCCGCCGCGCAGCAGGCCATGCAGGATCTGCTGGACCCAGGTCGTCCCGGCCTTGACGTAAGTCGCAACAAAGACGTCCCCGTCCTTGGTCCGGAAGCCGTCGACCACGTCTTCAAAGGCCTGCACATCGAACATCGGGTTCTGCGGGACCCCGCGCACGAGCACTGCCCGGTAGTCGGACGTGATCCCCGCACTGGACAGCCGCGCTTGATACTCGGCCAGTTCTCTCGATCCCGTCATGTCTGTCTCACGTGCTGCTTCTTGTGGCCTCGCCCGGGCCGGTTTATCCCCCTTGTGCCCTCCACATGCAAGCGGCGGGTCCGAGCATCCTCACCGTCCCCCTCGGAGCCTCGTCGCGTTGCCCGCCGCTGGCCCCGCATCGCGACCCAGAAGGCCGAGGGCCACGCCATGAGCGTGGGTCACTCGCTACAACACGCTGCGCCCCGCGCCCGAGCCGGCGATCAGCGCCTGGGACCCCCTCCGCGGGAGCCCGGCGTGTACGCACCGCAGGAAGCGAGGCGTAGCAGGGAGCTCCACGAACGCTCAGCCCTCGCCGGGATCCGATCCCAGGACCCGACCCAGCGCCGCCTCGACCCGCTCGGCCATCCGCGCCCGGGTGAAATCAGCTGCCGCCGCCGCGCGGCCCTTCTCGCCGAGTGAGGACCGTCGAGCGGGGTCGTCGAGGAGCGCTCCGAGGGCGCCCGCGAGAGCCTCGGGGTCGCCGGGTTCATAGAGGACTCCCCCACCGGTGTGCTCCACCAGCTCGGTGAAGCCCCCGTGGCGGGGTTGGACCACGGGGAGCCCCGCCGCCCAAGCCTCTGGGAGGTAGAGGCCGAAGGACTCGCCGTAAACGGCGGGGACGCTGAGGACATCCACCCGCTGGAGGAGGTCGATCTTCTGCTCGCGGGTGACCGGACCGAGGAGCTCCACGTCGCCGGCCCAACCCGCCTCCGACACGCGCCGCTCGAGGCGCGCGAGGAGGTCGCGGTCCTCGTTCAGCACCACCCCCGCCGCCACCAAGCGGGCCCGGGGGTGCCGCTCCTTCAGGCGCAAGAAGCCCTCCAGGAGTGCCTCGATGCCCTTGTCCCGGCACATGCGGGCCAGGTAGCCGATGGCCGGGCGCTCGGGGTCGCGGCGGGCGGGGTCCGGCCCGATCCCCTCGAGGTCCCCCCCGTTCCAGACCACCTGGACCTTGGCCGGGTCCAAGTCCATGCGGGCAGCCATCAGGTCCGCGGTGTACTGGCTCACGGCGAAGAAGCCGTCCACGTCCCGCGCTCGCTCGGCGAGCGTCGCCCAGCATCGTTCCCGGTGCCCGTCGTCGAGGGCCTCGAGGAAGGGCGCCTCCCCCTGCATGGTGCAGACGACCGGACAGCCGAGGGCCGCCTTGAGCTCCCGGGCCAGCCCAATGAGCATCACGTTGGAGAGCAGGAGCACGTCGGGACGCGGCAGCTCCCGCGCCCACTCCACCAGCCGCGCGACCTCGGCGCGCTGGCGGCCCTCCTCGCCGCGGAGCATGGAGAGCGTCAGCGCCCCGAGCCCAGGCGTCTCCGTCATCTTCGAGTGGCCCGCCGCCCACCGCAGCAGCCGCGGCGAGTCGAGGCGATCGTGGAGGATCCGCGGCAGCCACCGGAAGAGGCCGAGCTTCTGCTGCAGGTAGACGTTGATCCCCCCCATGTGGATCGTGGACTCGACCCCGTCGGGCTCAGGAGCCCCCGCGCCCCTGTCCTCGAGGGCGAAGGGAAGGTAGAGGGGCGCGATCAACGCGTCGTGACCGCGGTCCCGCAGGCCCGAGACCAGGGTGTTGTCCCGCAGACAACTCCCGCACAGGAAGTCGCCGGTTCCGGGGGTCAGCTGGAGGATCCGCACAGGGCCGCAGGGCGCTCAGACGTAGCGATCGGAGATGTGCTCGGGGCGGAAGAACGCCGGCAGGAGCGTGTCCACCACCAGGAGCCCGTCCGGGGTCGTCCGGATCTGGTCACCCTCCACGGTCAGCATCCCGGCCGCCTGATGGTCCGCCAGCGCGGCCGCGAAGCGGGTCAGGGGGTCCACGCCGAACTTCGAGCGGAAGTCCCCCGCGTCCACGGCGCCCGTCTTCAGCTGGAGGATGAACTCGCGAATGAGCCGCTCGTCATCCCCGAGCACGTACGCCCGTGAGATCGGCCGCTCGCCCCGCTCTGCGCGGTCGAGGTAGCCACCGAAGGAGGGCTCGTTCTGGAAGTGGATCCCGCCCAGGTGCGAGAACGACGAGACGCCGAGGCCCAGCATGTCCGCGCCGCGCCAGAGGGAGTCCCGGTAGAGGAAGCTCGTGCCCCCACCCCGGTACGCGGTGTACGCGCTCGACTGCTCGAAGCCGGACTCACCGAGGGCGGCGAAGGCCTCGCGGACCCAACGACGCTTGGTGGCCCAGTCGGCCACCGGCGCCTCCTCGGTCTCGTCGTCCTTCATGCGGCGATAGATGGTCGTGTTGTAGGGCACCTCCATCTGATAGATCGTCACGCTGTCCGGGCCGAGCTCGAGGGTGCGCTCGATGCAGTGCGCCCAGTTGTCGTCGGTCTCGCCGACCATCCCGGCGATCAGGTCGATGTTCACCTGCGGGAACCCGACCTCGCGGGCGAAGCCGTAGGTGCGCACGATTTCCTCGGCCCGATGGGCCCGGTTATTGCGCTCCAGGATGGCCGGGTTGAAGTTCTCCACGCCCAGGGAGAGGCGCGTCACCCCGAGGTCTCGCAGGGTCTGCAGCTTGGGGAGCGACAGGGTCCCCGGCTCGCACTCGAAGGTCACCTCCTCCACGTCCGACCAGTCGATCCGCTCACGGAGCGCGCCGAAGAGCTCCTCAAGCTGGCCCGTGGAGAGGTAGCTCGGCGTGCCTCCGCCGAAGTACACGAAGCGCGGGCTGCGGCCCTTCAGGTAGGGCACGTCGGCGTAGTTGTCGAGCTCGCTCGCGACCCCCGCGAGGTACCGCCGGACCTCCTTGGAGTTCTTGTCCGTGTAGACCTTGAAGTAGCAGAAGTCGCAGCGCTTGCGGCAGAAGGGGATGTGGACGTACAGCCCCAGCGGCCGGTCATCGGCCGGCGCAGACTGGAGGCAGCCCTCCAGCGAGCCCAGCGCCTCCTCGTTCCAGAAGGAGTACGGGGGGTAGTTGGAGATGAAGTAGTTGCCGACGGTGGTCTTCTCCGCCGCGGCGCCTTCGGGCGACTGCTCGCCGCCTGCGGTCTCGTCGAGGCGCTTCAACGCTTCACCTCCCGGTCCTTGGGCTCGTCGTTCTGGGCCTTGTCGTCCCGGGCCTTGTCATCCGCGGGCTCAGCCTCCGCGGGCCGATCCTCCCCGGACCCGGCCGCCGCGAAGCAGTACAGCTGCCCGTCATTGGCGCCCACATACACGCGGCCGTCCACCACCGCGGGAGAGGAGAGCACCGGCTCGCCGATGTCATAGCTCCAGCGCTGGGCGCCGTCCTCGAGGCCGAGGACGTACATGCGGCCGTCGTCCGAGCCGAAGACCACCGCGTCACCAGCCACCACCGGGGACCCGTCCACCTTGCGCCGCGTGCGGAACTTCCAGACAGGCTCGCCGGTCTCGCGCCGGACGCAGTGGAGGTGCCGGTCTCGCCCACCGAACACCACGAGATCGTCCGTGATCGCCGGGGAGGAGAAGAACGCCTGGCGCGGCGAGTCGTAGGCCCAGACCACCTCGCCCTTGGCCACGTCCACGCACACGAACTGGTTGCCGTAGTGGCCGAAGTACGCCCGGCCGTCCAGGAAGGCCGCCGAGCCCGCGATGTGGCTGTCGCCTCCCAGCTCGACCGCCGCGGTCCGCTCGCCGACGGTCACATCGACCACGTGCAGGATCGCGTCGCAGCCGCCGAAGATCGCCCGGCCATCGTCGATGGCCGGGGTGCCGTTGACGTAGTTATCCGTCTCGTAGGCCCAGAGCTGCTCGCCCGTGGCCGCGTCGAAGGCGTAGAGCTTGTTGTCATAGGAGCCCACCACCACCACGGACCGCTCCCCCACCTTCACGTGGTTCGCCCCGCCGAGGATCTTGTCCATGGTCGGCGCCTTCCAGCGGAGCTCGCCGGACGCCGCGTCGATGGCGTAGAAGAAGGTGTCGTTGCTCCCGATGAAGACGGTCCCGTCGAGCACCAGCGGCGGCGCCTCCACGAGGTCCTCTGTCATGAACTTCCAGACGGGCTCGCCGCTGCTCGCGTCCGCGCAGTGCACCGCGTGGTCGTCGGCCCCGAAGAAGACCCGGCCGCCGGCGACCACGGGCGAGGAGGTGATCGCCTTTCCGGCATCGTAGGTCCACGCGAGCTCGAGCTCGGCGGGGAGCGCGCTGGCGGCAATCCCCGAGAGGTGGCTGTCGCCCCGAAAGAGCGGCCACGCCTCATCCGCGGCCCGGACCCCCGGCGGGATCGCGGCCGGGTTCACCCCGGCGGGGGCGGGGGCGCTGAACGCGCCCGCCAGGGGCAGCGTCGCCCAGGAGACCATGACCATCAACATGCGCACATTCTGGACCGCGCGCGCGTTCCCACCACTCCCCATGGGCGAATCCTGCGCGCGGCACCCCGGTTGCTTACCGGCGCCACACGCGGGGGCACCCGACTTGTGTCCAAGGGGGACATCGACGCCCCCCTTGGGTTCCATCGCTGCACGTTTCGGATCTCGCCCTGCCCTCCGTACCATCCGCCTGGAACCACGCCGCAAGCTCGCCACACCGCACCCCATGTCGAAACGCGTCTTCATCCACAGCCCCTACAGCGTCTGGGGCTATCACGCGGCCATGGAGGCCACCCTCGCCCACGCCCTCAGGGAGCGTGGCGCCGAGGTGCGGTTCACCCTCTGTGACGCCCTCTTCCGGGAGTGTGACATCTTCCGCCGGAACACCACGGGAGACGCCAGCGGGCACCGCCCCCCCAACGCTTGCTCCCACTGCCAGGCGCTGCAGTCCACCCACCTCGCCAGCTACGCGCTGGAGTGGCAGTGGCTGGGGACCTGGATCACGCGGGACCGGATCGCACGCATCGAGACGTGGGTCAAGGGCCTCGGGGACGACGAGCTTCTGGGCGCGCGCTGGTCCGGCCAGCCCGTCGGTGAGTGGGCCAAGTCCTCGGCCTTCAACCAGTTTCGCCTCTCGCGCATCTCCCTGGAGAACCCCGAGGTGGTGCAGGTGCTGCGGGACTGCATCGTTGGGACGGCGATCTCTTTCGAGGCGCTCTCGGGCGCCCTCGACGAGTTCCAGCCGGAGGTCGTCATCACCTTCAACGGGCGCTTCTTCAGCCACCGGGTCGCCGTGGAGCTCGCGCACCAGCGAGGCCTCCAGCTCGTCACGCACGAACGCGGCTTCCGCAAGTCCACGGCGCTCCTGCGCTCCGGGGGCATGATCCACGAGCTGGACCTGTTCGATCGCATCTGGTCCGACTGGCACGACGTCCCCCTCAAGCTAGAGGAGGCCCGCACGACCTCACAGATGTTCCACAACCGGCGGTATGGCAAGGACCTCAACTGGAAGTCCTTCAGCCCGCCCCCCGGAGAGGCGGACGCGCTGCGCCGTCAACTGAGCCTCGACGACCGCCCGATCGTCGCCTGTTTCACCAGCTCCGATGACGAGTGGCTCACCTTCCCCGAGCGACGTGAGGGCGCCTTCCCCGAATCC
This sequence comes from uncultured bacterium, assembly GCA_938083085.1. GTDB lineage: Bacteria > Planctomycetota > UBA1135 > UBA1135 > Saltatorellus. The sequence continues at coordinate 16,918 of CALLKX010000036.1, read as the reverse complement.
CTCGACTGGATCCCCGCCACCCTCGACGCCGCGCGGCAGAGCCCCGACCTCCAGTGGGTGATCCGGCTCCACCCAAACCTCGTCAACTACGGCATCAACGAGCAGGCCATGCAACAGGCCCGCGAGCTCGCCGCACAGCTGCCCGCCAACTGCCGGCTGGTGATGCCCACCGACGACGTGTCCTCCTACACCCTTGCGGACATCGCCGCGTGTGGCGTGGTCTACGGCACCACCCTCGGCGTTGAGATGGCATCACGAGGCAAGCCCGTGGTCGCGGTCGCCCGCGGCTGGTACGGCAACACCGAAATGGTGCGCTTCGTCCAGACGCCGGAGGCTTACCTCCCGACCGTACGTGAGGCCACGAGGCAGCCCGTTAGCTTCCGGGCCGCGCTGCTCGCCCACCGCTTCATGAGCAAGCTCTACAACGAGGTCGCCGTGGAGTTCCCCTGGGTCGAAGAGCAGGCCGGCGGCAAGGGCGCGCTGACGTTCACCGCGAGCTCCGAGCTCGCCGAGGGGAACGACCCTGAGCTCGACCGGATCTGCCGGTTCGTCCTCGGGGACGCGCCGCTCCAGCCCCCCCCCCCGGAGGGGGCAGAGGGCTCCCGGAGCTTCGTGGAAGAGCGCTTCCTCCTCCGGACCTATCCCTGGCTCGCCGAGGCCCCGGACCTCCCCGAGAACCCCCTCAACCTCGGCATCGAGAAGGCATCCCAGCTCATCGACGCAGGCAGCCCCATGGAGGCCAGCCGCCTGCTGCTCCTCGCGCTGGAGTCCGCCTCCAGCTGCGCCGAGGCCTGGTTCCTGCTCGGCGTTTCGCTCTCCGCCATGAACCAGCACGACGGCGCCCTCGAGGCCTTGCAGCAGTCCGTGGCCCTGGACCGCGGGGACGGCGAAGCCTGGTCCGCGCTCGTGAAGACCCTCGCTCAACTCGGCGACACCGAGACCATCCGGGAGGCTCTCGAGCTTGCCGCCGCCGCCGGCGCCGAGCACCCCGTCCTCGAGCAGCTCGCCAGTGAGCTGGGCCAGCCCATCCCGGCGCCGGCACCCTGAGCCCCTCCGGCAGGGGCGGGGGCCAGCTCCTCGAGCGTACGGCCCCCGCCATCCCCCCGGCCCGATCTCTGCGGCCGGGGCCGCCCTGCCGCAGAGCCTCCTGACTTGCGGTCCCTCCAGCCTCCGGCCTCCGGCCTCCGGGCCCGTGGGCTTGCCGTACTTCCGGGCCTCTGGCGCGCCTCCCTGTGGCCATGAGCCGGTGCGTCAGAGCGGACGCCCCAGGCCCGGGCCGCGTCAGGTTCGGGCGCCGCTTCCTCCCCTATCAGCGTCTCCCTTGGGCCTCTCGATCGGGCCTCTGCTATCTTTTGCTCCCTTCACCGGAGCCAAGACCTTGAGCGACTTCCTTCCCTACGGCGCCCAGTCCATCGATGACGCGGATATCGCGGCCGTCGTGGAGGCCCTCCGTTCCCCGTACCTGACCACTGGCCCGCGGGTAGGCGCCTTTGAGGAGGCGCTCGCTTCGGCCGTCCACGCGCCCCATGCGGTGGCAATGTCGTCCGGAACCGCCGCCCTGCACGCGGCCTGCCACGCGCTTGATCTCGGGCCCGAGGACGAGGTCATCGTCCCCGCGGTCACCTTCCTCGCGACGTCGAACGCGGTGCTCTACGCGGGCGCTCGACCGGTCTTCTCAGACGTCTGCCCGGACTGCGGGCTCATGCGACCCGAGGACCTGGAGGCCGCGTGGACCCCGCGCACCCGGGCGGTGATCCCGGTCCATCTCACCGGGCGGCCCGTGGACATGGAGGCGATCTCCACCTTCGCACGGGAGCGCGGCGCAGCGGTGATCGACGACGCCGCCCACGCCCTCGGCGCGAGCCTGCGCGGCACCCCCATCGGCGGCGGCCCCTGGTCGGACATGTCGATCTTCAGCTTCCACCCCGTCAAGCACGCCACCACCGGCGAAGGCGGCGCCGTGGTCACCCATGACCCGGAGCTCGCCGCGCGCGTTCGGAGCTTCATCTCCCACGGCATGGTCCGCGAGCCGGACCAGCTCAAAGCCCCCTCGCCGGGCCCCTGGTACTACGAGCAGCAGGAGCTCGGCTACAACTACCGGATCACCGACATCCAGTGCGCCCTCGGCACCTCGCAGATGGGCCGCCTCGAGGGCTTCGTCGCCCGCCGCCGCCACCTGGCGCGGATGTACGAGGAGCGACTCGCCCCGCTCGCCGCCGTGGAGATCAACGACCCCGGCCCCGACGGCAGCGTCAGCGCCTACCACTTGTTCGGCGTCTTGCTCGACTTCGAGGGGCTCGGGACGACCCGCGCCGCCGTCATGCAGGGCCTGCGCGAGCGGAGCGTCGGGAGCCAGGTGCACTACATCCCGGTCCCCGCCCAGCCCTACTACCGCGACCTCGGCTACGACCCCGCGCCCTTCACCGGCGCCGCGGAGTACTACCGCCGCACCCTGTCGCTCCCCATGTTCCCCGCCATGAAGGACGAGGACGTGGGCCGGGTGTGCGACGCGCTCGAGGCGGTCCTCGCCGGGCTCACCGGCCGCTGATAGCTCGCCTCCACGTTGTCTCCGCTGGGAGGCGGCTCAGGGCTCCAGGAGCACCTTGGTCGCGCCGTCGAGCCGACCGTCGAAGATCCGGTAGCCGTGGGCGGCCTCGGCCAGCGGGATCCGGTGGGACACGATGCGGTCCACCCCGCTGCGCGTGGCCAACTCCAGCGCCGGCTCCAGGAGACTCCGCGCCGGAGAGCGGCCGGCGCGATAGGTCAGGTTCTTGTCGTAGGCCTCGCCCGGTGAGAACGCGAGCTGAGGCTCCACGTGAACGCCCGCCGCCGCGAGGGTCCCCCCGGGGCGCAGCAGATCGAAGGCCAGGCGGGTGGAGGAGGGCGACCCCACCGCCTCGAGCGAGGCGTCCACCGCGGACGGGAGCTGGGCCGGGTCCGAGGCCAGGACGGGCGTGGCCCCGAAGGACCGCGCGAGCTCGAGGCGGTCCTCCAGCAGGTCCAGCGCGAACACCTCGGCGGCGCCCATGTCCAGGGCCGCGACCACCGCCATCAGGCCCACCGGGCCGCAGCCGATGACGGCCACCCGGTCGCCGGGGCCGACCCCGCCGAGCGCGGCGAGGAACATCCCGGTGGACATCACGTCCCCGGCGAAGAGCGCCGCCGGGTCGCGGCCGTCCTCCACCTTGACCAGGGAGCTCCCGGCGAGGGGCACGCGCACGAGCTCTGCCTGGCCTCCGTGGAGCCCCTGGCCCCCCTCGACCCACCCGAACAGCTGCCCCGACTCGCACCGCGAGCTGAGCCCGCGCTCGCACGCGGGGCAGGCGCCGCAGCTGGTGGAGAAGGGCGCGACGACCCGGTCCCCCGGCGCGATCCCCTCCACGGCGCTCCCCACCTCGAGGACCTCGCCGGCGAACTCGTGCCCCAGCACCGTCCCGCGGTCGAGGCCAGCCTCGGCCCCGCGGTAGACGTGCAGATCCGAGCCGCAGATGGCCGAGAGCTCCACGCGCACGATGGCGTCCGTGGGCTGCTCGATGGTCGGGTCAGGCGCCTCCGTGCAGGCGACGTCCTTGATCCCCTGGAACGTGAGCGCCTTCACTGCGCCGCCTCGATCCGGTAGAGGTGGGTCTTCGTCCGCAGGATGAGCGCGTCGCCGAGCACCGCCGGCGAGGCCATGAAGCCCGCCTCCAGCTGACTCTCTGCGAGCTTCTCGAAGCTCCCGCTGGCCCGGAAGACGGAGGACTTGCCCTCCACACCGAAGGCGTAGATGCGGTCGCCGCTCGCGAGCAGCGAGGCGCAGTGGCTCTCGCCGAGCCGCTCCTGCCAGCGCGTCTCACCCGTCTCGAGGTCCACCGCTGAGGCCATGCCGCGGTCGCTGACCTGAAAGAGGAGCCCCCCCACGATCACCGAGGAGGGCATGGTCGGGACGCCGCGGGTGTTGCGCCACAGCAGGGCGTCCTCGGTGATGTTGCCGGCGCCCCCGATCTTGAAGGCCCACAGCTCGGGGCGCATGAAGCCCGTGGAGACGTAGAGCTTGTCGCCCACGAGCAGCGGCCGCGACGCCATGGAGAAGCCGGGGTGGTCCATCCTCCAGAGCTCGGCCCCGGTCGCCGGGTCGTAGCCGTAGGTGGCCCGCGCCGCCGAACTGATCAGCACCGAACGGGGTCCCTCCGCGCCCTCAATAGTGGTGAGCAGCGGTGTGCTGTAGGCCTTGCGGAAGTCCGGCGCGAGGGGTTCGAGGTCCGCGCTTCGCTCCGTTCTCCACAGGGTCTCCCCGGTCTCTGGATCGAGCGCCACGAGGTACTGCACGTCGGCGCCGTCGAGGTGGAGGAACAGGCGGCCGCCCTCGAGGAGCGGCGAGGATCCGGGCCCCTCGAGGTGGTCGCACTTCAGGTCGACCCGCGACCAGAGCGTCTCGCCGGTCTTCGAGTCCAGGCAAGCCGTCCCGTAGGTCCCGAAGTGCACGAAGACCCGGCCACCCGCCACCACGGGGCTCGGCGAGGCGTAGCTATTGAGACCGTTGCGAGGCTCGGGCTCGTCGATCTCGAACACCACCCGGTCCACCACGACCTCGCCGGAGTCCAGGTCGACGGCAATGACCGAGAGCGCGCCGCCCTTGGACGGCGCCGTGGTCAGCCACGCGCGCCCCCCCAGCAGCACCGGCGAGGACCAGCCTCGGCCGTGGATCGCGGTCTTCCAGACCACGTGCTCCTCTTCGCTCCATGACATGGGGAGGTCCACGCCGTCCGCGTGCCCGTCCCGGCCAGGACCGCGGAAGTCGGGCCAGTCAGGGGCCCCGGCGGCGAGCGCTAGCAGTAGTGACAGCATGGCGCCATCCTAGCGCCGCGCCGCCCGCTCGCCGTCAGAGACTGGCGCTCAGACGTCCAGGGAGGCGTCGCCGGCGCTGTTCACGAGGAAGACCGTCCGCAGGCCGCCCACCAAGGCGTCGTTGGTGTCCACGAAGTCCGGCGCGCCGCTGTCCTCGTCCGGGACCTTGAACCCGAGGAAGACCACGGCCGCGTGGCGGGAGACCTCGTGGATCGCGTGCACCGCCGAGTCGGAGACGACGACCTGGACGCGGGCCTCGATCCGCGCCCGCTGCACCAGGTCCTTCAGGTGCCGCTCGGTCTCATCGAGGGCCGCCTCGTTATTGACCACCCGCAGGAGGCGCACGTGCCGGCCGCGCCAGTCAGCGTTCTGCACCAGCATGTGCGCGAGCAGCACCATCAGCGACCCGTTCTCCTTGCCTCGCCACCAGACGTCCACGGTCCCGGTGGGGACCTCGTGCGGGTCGGAATCCGGATCCACCCGGCTGGAGAAGAGCAGGAGGCTCTGACCGAGCATGGAGACCCGGCGCAGCGCATGAACGTAGCTCTCGGCATCGTCGCCGTCCCGGATCCAGTCGCCCATCACCGAGTTGGGCCGAAGGCCCCCGAGCCCGTGACACTGCACGAGCGCCTCGATGCCTCGCTGCCGGTCGTTGGAGACCACCACTGCGGGAAAGGCGTCCACTCCCAGCTTCTGGATGACCTTCCGGAGCGCCTTTTCCTGGCCCCGACGACGCTCCACCAGGTCCTCCACGTCACCAGGGATCACCTGGCCGAGGCTCAGGATCCCACGGCCGGCACAAAGCCAGTTGGCGAAGATCGCAGTCCGAGGCCGCCCCGCGACGGCGCCGCTGAAGGCCAGGATCGCCGGCCGCCAGTTCTTCGGGTGGTAGTGCTCGTCCTCGAGCCGTCGCAGCTCCTTGCGGGCGCGCTCGTACGCAGCGCCGCTGCGGACGTCGCCCCAGGAGGTCCGGATCTTCTGCTTGGAGATGAACCGGTGCAGGAGGAACATCAGCGCCGCCGAGGCCAGCGCCCACACCGGTGCGATGAGCAGCATGACCGCGGCACATGCCACGCCACCCGCGAGCGCGAGGGTCCAGTGGGCGTAGCGGAAGGTCGGCCGGTAGGAGGGGTTGCGCGCGTACGACTCCCTGAACGTCGCGAAGTTCAGGTAGCCGTAGGTCACCATGAAGAACATGGTGATGATCGGCGCGATCAGGTCGAGGGTCCCCACCATCACGCCCACCTGGGCGATCATGGCCGTCAACACGATCGCACGTCGCGGCTCGTTGGTCGTCTTGTCGCGGGTCGAGAACTCGCTCAGGCGCTTGAAGATGCCGTCTTGCGCCAGCGCCTGGAGGATCCTCGGGGCACCCATCATGGAGCCGAGCGCCGAGGACATGGTCGCGGCGAAGATGCCTGCAGTGATCAGCACCGGAATCGCCGCGGTCTCCCGGACGATCATGTTGCTCGTCTGCAGGAAGGCGCGCGGAGAGGACCCCGCGAGGAGGACGCCCATCGTGATGTAGATCAGCCCGGTGAAGCCGATCGAGGCCAAGGTCCCCCGCGGAATGGAGCGCGCGGGATCCTTCAGGTCACCCGACAGGTTGGCGCCGGCCATGATCCCCGTGGCGGCGGGGAAGAAGAGGGCGAACATCGTCAGGGCGCTCTGCCCTTCCGCGTAGCCGGGCCCCAGATTGGCGCGGAAGGCCCCCACGTCGAAGTTCATCAGCGCGCCTGCCGCGAACGACAACACCGCGATGAAGAGCACGGCGAGGATCCCGTACTGCAGCCGGATGGTCCACCCAGCCCCGATGTACACGCACGCGAAGACCACGAGGTTCACCACGCTCGCGGCCAGGCGGAAGGAGCCCTCCAGACCCGGCACGGTCGCCACCAGCGCCTCCGTGAAGCCGATCACGTACATGGAGACCGAGGCGGCCTGGGCCAGGAAGAACACCAGCCCGATGGACCCCCCGAACTCTGCGCCCAGGGAGCGGCTGATCATGTAGTAGGCCCCCCCGCTCTTCACCTGGGTGTTGGTGGCGATGGCCGACAGCGAGAACGCGGTGATGGTGGTGATCGCCTTGGCGAGCAGCACGATCCCGATCGTCCACCACAACCCCGCGTTACCAACGACCTGGCCGAAGCGCAGGAACATGATCACGCCCAGGATGGTGAGCGTGCACGGCGTGAAGACACCGCCAAAGGTGCCGAACCGTCCGTAGCTAGGGGCGCGAGAATCGCTCATGGAGGGGTGACTCCTGGCTCCGCGGCAGGTCGCCGGGGAGCGCCAGAGTGTGCGGGATTCCCTGCGCGGCGCACGACCTCTCCTCGGAGATCACTGGGCCCCCCCCCTCGCGCCACCGTGCCGGGTGCCGGGGCGCCCAGATCGCGACGACCTGCCCGCCGCCGTCACGCCGGGCGTCCGCCCCATTCTGCGCTCAGAGGGCGGCGCCGAGCAGAGCCTCGAAGGCTGCCGCGTCCACGCCGCGGGGATTGAAGCGCGCGGTCCACTGCTCGTTCGCCTCAAGCGCGAGGGCGGGGAGGTCCGCCGACGTGACCCCGAGAGCGCCGAGGGTGGTCCCGAGGTCCGCCAGCGCGAGGAGCTCGGCGCAGCGGCCTGCGAGAGCCTCGGCCAGTCCGCGATCTCCCTCCCCGGCGAGCCCCGCCGCCGAGGCGAGCTCGGCGTAGGTCCGGCGAATCATGTCCCCTTCGACGGAGTCGTCCGCGGCGTTGAAGCGCACAACGTGGGGCAGCGTCACCCCCACCGCGAGCCCGTGGGGCACGCCGTGGTGGCGGGTGAGGGGGTTGGCCATGGAGTGAGCCACCCCGAGCATGGCGTGCTCAATGGCCAGCCCTGCGAGGGCCGAGGCCCGCATCATCCGAGCCCGCGCGTCGACGTCCTCAGGCGCCTCGAGGACGCAGGGGAGCCCGGCGCTGACGAGCCCGAAGGCCGCGCCGCCGTACACCCGGCTGCGGCCGTCCGTGGAGGGGTCCCGCGGCCTCGCGACCGCGCTCTCGACCGCGTGAGCCAGGGTATCGAGGCCAGTCATGGCCGTGACCCGGCGCGGCATGGTCATGGTCAGCTCGGGGTCCAGCAGCGCCACCCGCGGCGCCGCGCTGGGGTCCCCGCAGGCCATCTTGGCCCCGGTCTCCCCGTCCCCGACGAGCGCGAAGGACTGGACCTCCGACCCCGTCCCCGCGGTGGTCGGCACGGCGATGAGCGGGCGCAGGGGCGCGGTGGCCGTGTCGTGGCCCCGGTAGTCCTCCATGCGGCCGCCGCACACCTCGACGAAGTTGGCTCCCTTGGCCGTGTCGATGGCGCTCCCGCCCCCCACCGCGACGTAGAGCACGGGGCCGAACGCCTGCGCGGCGGCGGCCGCCTTGGCCACGTCATCGCTCGAGGGGTTCTCGGCCACGTCCACGTGGAGCGCGACCTCGAGCCCCGCCGCCCGCATCACCTCGGCCGCGCGGTCCGCGTGTCCCGCCGCCGCGACGCCGGGGTCGGAGACCAGCATCACCCGCTCGCCGCCAGCCTCAGAGGCGAGCTCGGCCGCGAGGGATCCCAGGCGGGCGAGCCCGCCGACCTCCTCGATGACCCGGGTGCGCTCGTCGTCGCGGAACATGCGCCGACGTCCTACCAGCCCGCGGCGCGCTGGAGCGCGCGGCGCTCGTGCAGAAACTCGAACAGGTTGCCCTCGTGGGGCTGATCCCACTCCACCTTCGAGGTGGGCACCGGCCCAACGTTGAGGCGGCTGATGAGCGGGCTCGTCGTGAGCGCCTCAAGGAAGCCTGCGTCGCGCGTCAGCGCGGAGACCACGAGGCTCGGCCCCATGACCTCGAGCATGCGCTCCTGGGGTACCTCCACCACGCTGGTGAAGGGGAACATGTACTCGGTGTTGGCGAGGGGATGCTCCATGGAGTCGCAGCGCACCACGGTAGGGCGCAGGTAGACCGAGCACCCAAGCTCCGCCCTGCGGGCCGAACCACCGCGCGCCGCCATGGTCACGTCGCGGGCGCCGCCCTTCTCGATGCCCGCGTCGATCGCGCCGCTCATCATGTCCGCGAAGGCGGGGTTGGCGAAGGCGGCGATCTGCGCGGCGGGATCGTCGTGGGGGCGCGGCTCGATCTGCGCGAGGCGCGCGGCGAGCGCCTCGGCGAGGGCCTCCCCGTGGCGCGGGATGTAGATCGCGGAGGCGTTGATGCAGCTCCGGCCGCCGTTGCGGGCCACGGAGTCCACGTAGACGTCCATGAACTGTTCCCAGTCGTCGGCGACGTCCGCCCCCACCAGCACCTTGCTGCGGCCGGGACCGTGGATCTCGATGCGCGGGTCGCCCGCGTACTTCTCGGCCACGCGAGCGTCGCCGAAGAGCAGGGAGCGGTCGCAGCACTCGAGCAGCGTCCCGGCCCCCTCGTGGTCGGTGGGATAGAGGCTGAAGGCCTCGGCCGGGAAGCCCGCGGCCATCATGGCTCGGGCGATGCGCATGGGCGTCCAGGGCTCCTCGCGGCCGGGCTTGAGGGCCAGGGGCACGCCGAGGGCGATGGACGGGATCCAGAGCGAGTGGACGCCGGGCGAGTTGCTCGGGAGCACTGCGCCCAGGGCGCGGGCGCTGGGCGTGTACCAGACGGGCACGCCGTCGTGGTCGCCGAAGCCCTGGTCGAGCACGCCGGGGTCCATGCCGCGCATGAGGCCGCGCAGGATGGTCGTCATCTCGGCGAGGACGAAGGCGCACTTCTCCATGTTGGCCCGCACCATCACGTGGGGCAGGCCGCTGGTGGAGCTGAGCTGCACGACGTAGTCGTCGGCGGACTGCATCACGCCGTCGCCGATGGGCAGGTCGTCCTCCAGGAAGATCCGCGCCGCCTCACGGCAGCGCTCGATCCGCTCGGCCATGGGCATGGCCCGCAGCCGCTCGGTGTTCTGGTCCAGCTTGCGCATGTCGCGCCGGACGAGCCCAGCGTTCGCCTGGCTGATCGAGGCGACCACGCTGCCGTCACGGTGCGAGGTCAGCTCGACCCGGTCGAGGCTGGAGTACTCCTTGCCCGCCCGCAGCACCGGGAAGTGCGGGACGTCACTGGCTGCAGCGCTCAATAGACGCCCTCCACGATCTTCTCTTCGTTCTTGGCGTAGGGCTTCACCTCGGCGACCCCGTCCCACGCGAAGTCCTCGCAGGGGGCGATCCGCTTGGCGGCGTCGCGCTCGAGGAAGCGCGGCAGGAAGAACTCGTGGGTCAGGGTGGTGAGCTCCACGCGGCCCCACTCGCCGTGGTCCACGAGCTTGCGCGAGTCCTCGGGGTCGGTCACGCGCAGCACGGCCCTGGGCTGAGGCGCGTAGTAGGTGATCGAGTAGTTCTCCTTCTCGAAGCCCTTCTTGTGGCAGGCGAGGCCCATGAGGGTGTTGCCGTAGGTGGGCACGAAGCCGACCTGCCCCTCGAGGATCTCCTCGCAGAGGAAGCGCACGTTCTGGGGATCCATCTCAGTGCCACCGCAGAAGACGCCCTTGATCCCGGCGTCAGGGATCGAGATCTCATCCCCCAGCGCCTCCAGGAGCCGCGGGGTGGTGAAGAGCGCGTCCACCTTGCGGTGCTTGAGGATGCTGAGGGCCTGGTCCACCACGTGGCGCATGTAGTCCTTGGCCTGGTCCCCCTGGCCTGAGGAGATCAGCTTCTTCACCCAGCGCGGGTCGAGGTCCACGAAGTAGCACGAGGAGCCGCGGTGGTTGGCGAGGTGCTCGATGGCGAGGCGCAGGCGCCGGGGCCCCGTGGGGCCGACCATGAGCCAGTAGCCGCCCGGCGGGAAGGCCTCGTCATCGAGCAGCTCTGAGAACTCCTCGTAGTCGAGCTTGTAGTCGTCCCAGCCGATGCGCTGCTTGGGCATGCCCGTGGAACCGCCGGTCTCGAAGATCGTGAAGGGCCGGCCCGCAAAGGCGCGGGGGATCCACATCTCGTGGGCGTCGGTGCGCAGCCGCTCCCCGTCGAAGTTGTCGAAGCGCTCGATCAGGTCCGCGAAGGAGCGGACCTCCTCCCGCGGGTCCCAGCCCGCCGCCTTGGCGTAGTCCAGCCAGACGGGGGTGCCGGTCTCAGGAGAAAAGTGATGCGCGATGATGTCGCGGACGTGGGCGTCGAGGGCCGCCTGGGCGGCCTCGATCCGGTCGTTGGAGACTGCGGTCATGCTCTGAGAGAGGTGGGGTGGATCAGGACTCCACCATGAACTGCTCGACGTGCTCGTCGGAGGGCGGCTTCGTCATGAGGCTGACGAGGACGAGAGCAGCCGTGGAGGCGGCGAAGATCAGGGTGACCGGCATCATTCCGGCCACCAGGAAGTCGCCTTCCATCTCTTCGCCGGCCAGCGTCGGCTTGATGAGCCCTTCGTAGAACAAGGTGCCCCAGGTCACCACCATGGCCAGGACCGAGGCGATGGCCCCCGCCCGCGTCGTCCTGCGCCAGTAGATCGACGCGAACACCAGGGGGAACAGGGCCGCGAAGCCGCTGAAGCACCAGACCGCCAGGTCGAAGATCTTGGGCGGCGGGAAGAACGTCAGAAGGTAGGTCACCCCCACCACGAAGACGATGAACCCCCGCCCCAGCATCACCTGGGCCCGGTCGGAGAAGCGCTTCTCCCCCATCGCGTGCATCACGATGTCGTGGGTGAACATGGTCCCCAGGCAGACGAACTGGGAGTCCAGGGACGACATGATGGCCGCCAGGATGCCCGCCGTGAGCAGCCCCGTGAGGTAGGGGTCCTGGAGCAGGGTCTGGACGATCTTGGGCAGCAGGGCGTTGGGGTTGCCGCCCGGGGGCATGATGCCCGCGCCCGCAGCCCAGATGCCGATCAGGATGCAGGGCACCCAGACGACCCCGATGAACAGGGGGTGGGCCACTGTGGTCAGCTTGAACGTCGAGGCCTTCTTGGCCGTCAGCCAGTGCTGGAACAGGTGCGGGAACATGCCGACCGAGAGCGGCACGAACATGTACGTCACGAACTGGAGCTTCCCGATCCGCGCCCGGGTCATGTGGTCCGGCGAGTTGTCGATGACCGCCTGGGTCGCAGCGTCCATGCCCCCGAGCTTGCTCGAGATCAGGACGAAGGCGATCACGCCCGTGATCATGAAGACGATGGTCTGGAACGCGTTGGCCCACGCGGCGGAGCGCAGGCCGCCGGCGAAGATGTAGAAGAGCACGACGCCGCAGACCACGAGCCCCGTGATCCAGGGCGGGATCGAGCCCTCGAACATCACGCGGCCGCTCGGCAGGGTGGTGCCCGCGAAGGTCTCGGGGAACATGCCCACGGTCACGCCGCGCATGACGGCGCCGGCGCCAAGCAGCCCGATCAGCAGGTAGGGCACAACAAGGGCCACCAGGATCGGGAAGAGCAGGTAGCCCAGAAAGTTCGACTGGAACCGGCCCCGGAAGTACTGCACCTGGGTGCGAAAGCCGTGACGCTTGCCGATGGCCCACAGCTTGATCCCCACCAGGAAGAACACGGCGGAGTGCACGATGCCCGAGGCCGAGGCCATGAGCCCGTAGACGCCGTTGCCGAGCTCCCACGCCTTGCCTGTGGAGCCAACGAGAGCGAAGGCGGTCATGGTCGTGCCGAACACGCTCATGAGCAGCAGGAACGGCCCGATGGACCGCTCCGCCACGAAGAAGTCCGCGGACGTGCCGCGGAACAGCCGGCTGGACACCACGCCCAGGCCGATCAGCAGGAAGAGGTAGAAGCCGACGACGAGCAGCGGCGTCCGGGAGGCCGCCTCGGCGGCGGGGAGGAGCACGGCCATCACGAGGGGTCCTCCGTCGACTCATCGGCCAGCGCGGACGGCCGCGCCGCCCACGCCTCGACCCGCGAGGGCCAAGCCACGTTCATCAGCAGCGCCCAGCCCGCGGCGGCGGCGAGGGAGATCCCCGCCTGCCATGCGAGCCCGGTGGGCAAGAAGCCGAAGACCACCGAGGTCGTCTCCCAGTTCCAGAAGTCGAAGTGGAGGACCGTGATGACGGCCATGAGGCCCCATCCAAAGCGTGCGCTGCCCGACATGCGGCCCTCAGCGCCCCCCTTCTTTCTTGGCCGCGCCGGCTTCTTCCTTGGCCGCGCCGGCGCCAGCCGCCACCGCGAAGAGGTGCGTATGGGTGCCCACGTAGAGGACGCCGTTCGCGGCGATCACCGACGCGTACACCGGGCTGACCATGTCGACCTCCACCATCTCCTTCTTGGGGTCCGCGTCCTTGCGGGCCGGCAGGATCGTGAGGAAGCCGTCCTCGTTGCCGATGAAGACCTTCCCGTCCGCCACGAAGGGCGAGGCCCAGATGTGGCCCTTGGTGTCGTAGATCCAGTACTCCTCACCCGTCAACGCGTCGAGGCAGTAGACGTAGCCCGAGAAGTCCGAGGCGAAGACCATCCCCTCGTAGACCGCGAGGGTCGAGAGCGAGCGGTTGATCTTGGAGTAGTTCCACAGCTGCTTGCCCGTGTGGTCGAGGCACACGAGGTTCCCCACGCCGGGGCCGTGCTCGGGGTCCTGACCGATGGGCGCGTAGACCTTGCCGTCGTGGACGATGGGCGTGGCGAGGACCTCGCTGGGCCCGTCCCGGTCCGTGTACTTGATGGGCTCGCCGTCCTTCGTCCGGTACTCCGGGAGGTTGGCGTCGAAGCGCCAGGCCTCGTCCAGGATCGGCCAACCGTCGGGACCCTCGATGGGCTCGGGCTTGAAGGCGTAGAGCCAGCCGTCCGGCCCGCCGAAGATGCAGAGCTCCGTCTCGTCCTTGCGCAGGTACGCCGGCGAGGACCAGTTCGAGTGGAAGATACGCGAGGAGCAGCCCGAGGCCTCCTCGCCGATCAGCGCGCCGGTCTGCTTGTCCAGCAGCAGCAGGCTCGGCGCGTTGGGCGCCGGCGTCTCCACGTGGCCGTAGTCGACCCCGTTGGACGAGGTGACCCACAGGCGCTCCCCCGCCACCAGCACCGCGCTGGTGGTGATGTTGTGCGGGAACACGCCGCACTCGTCGATCATGTTGAACACCCACAGGATGTCCGCGTCCGTGTCGGTCACCTCCATGGGCTCCGTGGACGGCCAGGCCATGTACTTGCCCTCGTCCTGGTAGCCCTGGTTCCCGTTGGCCATGCCGTGCACGTCGAGGCACATGACCTCGCAGCGGTTGGTGACGATGTAGACCTCGTCCCCGTCCACCGTCGGTGAGCAGCAGATGCCCAGGTACTCCCAGTCCGACACCTTGCCGGTGCCGAGCTTCGGCACGTTGAGCTGCCAGATGAAGTCGCCCGTCTTCTCGTCGAGACAGTAGACCGTCGAGCGGTCCCCCTTGAAGCGCGGGTCGCGCGGGGAGTCGTTGTTCGTGCCGACGAAGATCCGCCCGCCGGAGACCGTGGGGTTCCCGTAGCTCTGGGAGCCGAGCTTGGCGACCCACTGGACGTTCTTGGTCGTGGAAATATCCACCTCGTCCGTGCCGGGCTTGAAGTCCCCGGCCGTGAAGTCGCCCGGGAGCCCGGTGACCGTCGAGGCCATGTTCCGCGACTCGCCGCCACCCCACGCGGGCCAGTCCTGGACGCTTGAGGCCGCAGGGGCCGCCGTCAGCAACGGGGCGGACGCCAGCGCACATGACGTAGAGGCGAAGGCGAACAGCAGGGAGCTGGCGACGCCAGCGAGGGTGAACAGGTGCCTAGTCATTGGGGGTCACACTCAGATTGTCCATGTAGATGGTGTAGCGGCTCTGCGGTGTGAAGCCGTACAGGCCTGCTGCGCCGCAGCTGTGTCCGTGGGGGTCGGTAGCCTCGAGGGTCCAGGCCTCGGGCTCCGGCTCGTCGCGCGGCCAGACCTTACCGCGAACGATGGCGCTGCCGTCGTCCTGCAGGTCGACGCGTGTCTTCAGCGTGTACCAGATCCCCGCCTTCCAGCGGAACTTGGCGCTCTGCTTGAAGTGCTCCATGTTGGAGCTGACCTCAAGCTCCTGGTAGTTGCCCTTGAGGACAAACTGGTAGCGCTGGTTCACGACGCCGGGCGAGGAGAGCGTCCGGCGGTTGCCGTCCGACATCACATCCACCTGGACGGTGTAGTCCGAGTCATCGGCGGCGCCGAACAGGGTCATGGTCCGCTGGAACAGCGGGTTGGCCATGTTGCGGGTCAGGAGGCGCTCACCGTCCTTGTCGATGATCTTCCACTTGAGGCGTCCGCCGAGCCACTCGCCCGGAGGGAAGGCGAACGTCCCCTCACCCTGGTTCAGCTGGAACCCCGAGAAGTCCTGCGCGAGGGGAAGGCTGGAGACGACCCGGACCCGGGCCGCGCCGACGGCGCCGTCGAGCTTGACCATGGCCTTGCCCGCGCCGGGGTTGGCCGCGACCCAGGAACCGTCCGCCTGCTGCTCCGCGAGGGGCGCCTTCTGGCGAGCCGCCACGGTGACCTGCCCGTCGGTGGAGGGCATCTGCTTCACGACCCGCCCGGAGGCGTCGAGCCAGCGGACCTCGAGGTCGATGGGCTCGCCGACGCGCACGGTCTGGTCGAACGGAACCACCTGCAGCTGGACCGGAGCGCCTAGCTCCGGCGTCTCCTCAGCGGGCCACTGCTGCGCGGGCCAGGCCGGCAGGTCGCCGGGCTCCTCGGTGAAGCAGTGCAGGCGCTCGGTGGTGTGGACGTAGACCCGGCCGCCGGCGATCGCCGGAGCCCCGAGGCAGCTGCCGCCGAGGTTCGCGACCCCGAGCTTGGCCGCCCGGCTCCCGCCGAGGGCGAGGACGTGGAAGGTGCCGTCCGCGAGCGGGATGAAGAGCTTGTTGTCGCCGTAGGCCGGCGAGGCGTGCAGCTGGCTGTCGCCCAGCTTCTCGTGCCACATGACCTCGCCGCTGTTCACGTTGATCGCGTTCAACTCCCCCGTCAGGGTCGTCGCGAAGACGGTGTCCCCCACCAGGATCGGCGAGCTAGTGAAGGCGACCAGGTCGTTGCGCCACAGCTCCGCCGACTTCGGGAGCACGCCGTCCTCGCCGGGCGTCGCCGTCAGGTCCAGGGCGGCCATCCGGCCGATCACGCTGGAGTCACGGTTCTCCTTACCGTGGATGACGACGAGCTTGTCCTCGTGAATCAGGGCGCTCGAGTTGATCCCGCCGATGCTGAAGGGGTACTGCCAGATGACCTCGCCGGTCATGGCGTCCACGCATGAGGTGTAGCCGCCCCCCATGCCCGCGTAGAACACGAAGCGGCCGTTGCGCAGCTCCACGATCGGCATGGAGAAGGAGCTGTCCTTCGGCGGGCCGCCCGGCGTCGCGCCCCAGACCACCTCGCCGGTGCGCTTGTCGAAGGCGTAGAAGCGATCCCGCGCCGGGCCGAAGTCAGGACCCCAGGCCGCAAAGATGAAGTGGACGATGACGAGGTCACCGACGATCAGCGGCGCCCCGACCCGGCCGTTCGGGAAGGTCAGCCGACCGAGGTCCTCCATCATGGACCGCTGCCAAAGCAGCTCGCCGTCGGGGGTGAAGCCGTGGATGAGCCCCGGGCCCGTGAGGGCGAAGACGTTCCCCGTCTCCGGGTCCACCGTCGGGCTGCCGATGGCGTAGCGCGTGTAGATCACGTCGCTGATGAAGTCCGGGAAGCGGCGCGTCCAGAGCTCCTCGCCCGTGGCAGCGTCGAGACAGAAGAGGACTTCCTGGAGCGTCTCCCCCTTGCCGTCGTAGCCGAGGCCAAAGAGCTTGCCGTCGGCGATGACCGGCGTGCCGCGCCCGGCCATCTCGTAGGTCCAGGCCAGGTTCTCCTCCAGGTCCGGCGCCCCCGGGAGGCCCGTCTCGGCCGAGGTCCCGTTCTGGTCGGGGCCTCGCCAGCTCAGCCAGCCGCGGGGCCCGTCCTGGGCCGAAGCGAGAGGAGTGAGCGACGCGAGGGCAAGGAGCGCCGCGGTCGCCTGGTGGAGGGCCGGTCGGGAGGTCATGCGGTCCAGGGAGTGCAGGGGGGGCAGCGACCCCGCGTCGTCGGGCGGAGCGCTCGGTGGAACGGCCGCATGGTACTCGCTGCGAGCCTGGGGGTCGGACCCCGAGATCTGCCCCGGCGCCCTTTGCCTGGACCTTTCATTTCCCCGCCGCTCCGGTCCCCGGGGACCGGCGCCCCCAAG
>CALLKX010000035.1 GCA_938083085.1 uncultured bacterium | reverse complement strand
GTGCTGGCGGGGCGCTCGCGGTCCACGAGGACGACGCGTTCCACCTCTCGCTCGAAGATGGCGAAGAGGAGCCCGGCGAGTCCATGGCCGCAGCACAGATCCGCGACCGTCGGCGCGCGCACGACCTTGCGAGCAAGGGCGAAGACCTCGGTGGCCTCGAGCAGCTCCTTCAAGCACGTCGCCCGCCGCTCGCACAGAGCCCGCGCGAAGGCTGCGGGAAGCGAGTCGCCCTCGAAGAGCCGCGCGTCCTCGGGCCTGAGCGTGTTGCGGGAACCGTGTAGCGAGGGATGCTCCGAGAGCTCTCGGTGAAAGCGAAGCCGGGCTGACGGCTGCGCGGCTTCGTTGGCTCGATGCTCCTTCATGGATCTCCACTGCTGCTCGCCGTGGCGACATCAGCGCCGGAGATGGTAGGGCAGTGGGCGCGGATGGGGGCTCTCGCCGCCGTCCGCGTTCCGCAGGCGCTGGCAATCCGACGCGAGCCGCTCGGGATGGATCATGGGAATAGACCGCCGCGACGGGCGTCTCTCCGCTGTAGCAAGGGCGCCGCGCCCGGAGCACCCATCACTAGACCGATACAGGACCCCTCTCATGCGCACGCACCCGTTCCTCTTGCTCTCCCTTGGCCTCTCGATCCTCACTTCGCGCCCCGTGTTGGCCGAGGGCAGATCCCCGCAACAAGACCGGCTCTTGATTCAGGCGGTCCCAGTGGCGTCTGTTCAGGATGACCTCTTTCCTGCCGCGACCGGCGCGCTGGAGATCCCCATCCGTCCCGGGAAAGACGGCCTTGGGGAAGGACCCAGCTTTCTGTCGCTGACCCGCCAATACGGCGCGCTCACCGGCCAGCACATCACCTACAGCGCGAGCACCAAGGCGGAGCTTGAAGCAGCCAAGGTGCAGCTCGATCGGAGCCTCACCGTTCCGCCTCAGGAGGCCCAGCGGGCCTTCGAGGTCCTGCTCCGTCAGGCGGACTTCAGCCTCGCGATCGAGAGCGCGGTGGCGCCGAGGGTCCTGAGGATCAGGAGCTTGAACTCGACCGAGCGGAGCGAGCTCAAGGAGATCAGCAAGGTGATCTCCGTCGATCAACTCGAGCTGGCGCGCCGCCATCCGGCCTTGCAGTTCCAAGTAGCGGTGGAGCTTCCCCACAGTGACGTTCGTCAACTGAGCAACAGCCTCCGATCCACGATCGGGGACAAGAACACGGCCTTGCTGCTCCCCGCGGGAAATAGCCACGCCATGATCGTCGGTGGGTTCGGGGACTGGGTCCACAAGCAGGTCCGGATGCTGCAGGCCATGGACGCCGCGGCGGCCCAGGCCCACGTCGACCGAGGCGAGATCGTCATTGTGCTGGTCTCGGGGAGCGCGGAGGCGATGGCGAAGATGCTGACTGGGGTCTTCACCGATTCAGGTACGCCGCCGAACCAACAGGTCCTCCTGCGAGCGAACGAGGCGACCAGTTCTCTCCTCGTCAGCGCGCCGAGCAGCCGGATGGTCGCGATCCGGAGGGTAATCGCCGCCCTCGATCGCTGACCGTCAGCGTTCCAATCCGCGCGCCTCTTGGGCCCGGTGGTGGTCGGCCAGCGACCACCACCGGGCCTCGTTCATGGACCGGGCTCGCTGGCCCCGTCGCAAAAGGGGGCAGGGGGGCGGGGGCGATGTGCCGCAGCGGTAAGGCTCCGGTCGTGAGGCGGGCGCGGCCGCGAGCGTGCGCCTAACCTGGGGGCTCCCTCAACCGGACCTTGCACCGATGCTCCTCTCCCTCGCCTGCGCCCTCGCCCTGTCCGCCGCTCCCGTCGCCATCCAGGGCGGGTCGTCCCCAGCAGAACTCTTGGAGGGCCTCTCGTTCCGCGAGATCGGTCCTTACCGCGGCGGCCGCTCGGCCGCGGTCTGCGGCCTCGACGGTGATCCGGACACGTACTACATGGGCGCCGCCGGCGGCGGTGTGTGGAAGACCACGGATGGGGGCGAGCGCTGGGGCAACGTCTCGGACGGGTTCTTCGGCGGGTCCATCGGCGCGGTCGCGGTAAGCGAGTGGGACCCCAACGTCGTCTACGCCGGCGGCGGAGAAAAGACGGTGCGTGGCAACGTCGGTCATGGGGATGGGGTGTGGCGGTCTGACGACGCGGGCAAGACCTGGCGCATGATCGGGCTGGCCGACAGCCACCACATCTCGCGTATCCGGATTCACCCGCGCGACCCGGATACCGCGTGGGTCGCTGTGATGGGGCACCTCTACGGGCCGCACCCCACGCGCGGCGTGTATCGCACAACGGATGGTGGAGAGACCTGGGACGAGGTCCTGTTCGTCAGCGATGACGTGGGCTGCGTGGACCTCGCCCTCGACCCGAGCAACCCGCGGGTCATGTTCGCGACCTTCTGGCGAATCCGTCGCACGCCGTACTCCCTCAGCTCAGGAGGCGAGGGCTCGTCCATCTGGAGGAGCACCGACGGCGGCGAGAACTGGACGGACATCAGCGCCAATGACGGCCTCCCCGAGGGCACCATCGGCATCGCGGGCGTGAGCGTCTCCGGCGCGGACTCGGAGGTGGTCTACGCCATCATCGAGGCCGAGGAGGGCGGTGTCTTCCGGTCGAGCGACGGCGGGGACAGCTGGAAGCGCACCAACAGCGAGCGCAAGCTCCGCCAGCGCGCCTGGTACTACTCGCGGCTGGTCGCGGATCCCGCCGATGAGGACACCGTCTACGTGATGAACGTGGGCTTCCACCGGTCCACCGACGGCGGCAAGACCTTCGAGCGCATCTCCACGCCCCACGGAGACAACCACGACCTGTGGATTGCCCCGAGCGACCCGGCGCGGATGATCGAGTCCAACGACGGCGGCGCCAACGTGAGCGTGGACGGCGGCGCCTCCTGGACCGACCAGGACATGCAGCCCACCTCGCAGATGTACCGGGTCTCCGTGGACACGGCCTTCCCGTACCGGCTCCTGGGCGGTCAGCAGGACAACTCCGCGGTGCGGATCCGGTCCCGCTCCCTGGATGGCGGCTCCATCGGCGTGCGCGACTGGGAGCCCACTGCTGGCGGCGAGAGCGGCCACATCGCCGCCCACCCCGCGGACCCCGACCTCGTCTTCGGCGGCTCCTACGGCGGCTACCTGACCATGCGGAACCACCGCACGGGCCAGCGCCGCAACGTGACGGTGTGGCCGGACAACCCCATGGGCGCCGGCGCCGAGGGCATGCGCTACCGGTTCCAGTGGAACTTCCCCCTGTTCTTCTCTCCCCACGGGGACCTGGACGTGGCGCCCGGCGAGGAGGGGAGCCCCGCGCTCTACGCGGCCTCCAACGTGCTCTTCCGCTCCACCGACCTGGGCCAGAGCTGGAAGCAGATCAGCCCGGACCTGACCCGCAACGACCCGGCGCGGCTCGTCTCCTCGGGTGGCCCGATCACTAAAGACAACACCGGGGTTGAGTACTACTGCACGATCTTCGCCGCCTTCGAGCACCCGCTCCAGAAGGGCATCCTGTGGTGCGGTTCCGACGACGGCCGAGTCCACGTGAGCGTGGACGACGGCGCGAACTGGGAGGACGTGACTCCCGGCGCGCTCCCCGAATGGACCCAGGTCAACGACCTCATTCCCGACCCCTTCACGTCGGGCGGGGCGTACCTCGCGGGCACGCGCTACAAGCTCGACGACTTCCGGCCATACCTCTTCCACACCACCGACTTCGGCCGCACCTGGCAGAACCTCTCGGGCGGCATCGAGGGCGACCACTTCGTGCGCGCGATCGAGGCCGACCCCGAGCGGCGCGGCCTGCTCTTCGCGGGCACCGAGCGCGGGCTCTACGTCTCTTTCGAGGATGGGATGAGCTGGGATCCGCTGCAGCTGGACCTGCCCGTGGTCCCGATCACGGACCTCGCCATGGCCCAGGGCGACCTCGTGGTCTCGACCCAGGGGCGGGGCTTCTGGATCCTCGACGAGCTGACGCCACTTCGTCAGCTCGACGTGGCGACGCACGCCGGGGCCACGGTGCTCTACGCGCCGATGGACACCACGCGCGCCATGGGCGGCCGCGGACGCGGCGGTGAGCCGGCGGGCGCCAACCCGGCCTTCGGAATGACGATCGACTACCGGCTCGCCTCCGACACCGAGGACGTCGAGCTAACCATCAAGGACTACGAGGGCGGGGTGGTGCGCACCTTCACGCCGAAGGGCGAGAAGGGCGACGGCGAGTTCGCCGCCGAGCGCAGCAACGTGCTCCCCACGGGCGCGGGGTTCCACCGCTTCACGTGGAACCTGCGGGCCACGGGGGCTGAGCCCTTCGAGGACATGATCCTGTGGAACGGCGGCCTCGGCGGCCCCAAGGTCCCGCCCGGGCAGTATCGCGTGGAGCTCACCGTGGACGGTGAGATCGTCAATGTCTCTGCCCTCGTTCTCGCCGACCCGCGTTCGGACGCCACGGGCATGGACCTCGTGGCGCAGTACCGCTTCGCCCGCTCCACCGGCGAACTGCTGACCCGCGCCCACATGGCTATCCGCGACCTGCGGGCTGCCCGGGAGGACCTCGAGATGCTCGGGGGGCGCCTCCCTGAGGGGGAGAGCGCAGAGGCCCTCGAGGCTCGCATTGACGCGGCGCTGGAGGTGATGAGGGTCGTGGAGGAGGAGCTCTACCAGACCAAGAACCGCAGCCGTCAGGACCCCCTCAACTTCCCGATCCGACTCACGGACAAGCTCGCCGGCGTGCGCTCCGGCGCGCTCCAGGGGGAGTTTCGCCCGACCGATCAGATGGTCGCCGTGGCCGCCGAGCTCGCCGCCGCCATCGAGGGCGCCCTGGACCGGCTCGCCCCCGTGCTCGACGTCGAGCTGCGGGAGATCGACGCCGCGGCGCGGGCGCTCGGGACCCCGCTGCTGCGGCTCCCCGAGGCGGCATCTGGCGTTGAGCCGGTCAACGAGCCGGTCATGGAGCCGACCGTGGAGCCGACCGTGGAGCCGACCGTGGAGCCGGCTGTGCAGATCGACGAAGACTGAGGTCTCTCGGCCGAGCCCAGGGGCCGCCTCATCGGGCGGGCCCTGGCTCAGCCGGGCAGGAGGCTCAGCCGGGCAGGAGGCTCAGCCGGGCAGGAGACTCAGCCGGGCAGGAGACTCAGCCAGGCAGGAGACTCAACCGGGCAGTGAGCCTGGTCGTCCCTCGAGTTCAGTCGAGCACCGAGTAGCGCAGCACGATCCTGCGGACCCGGTTGGGGTCGCTCGCGGGGAGCACCAGCACGCTCGGCTCGCGCTCCATCGTCAGGGTGCCGCTGCCACCTGGCAGCTCTGCGAGGACCACGGGGAGCGTGACGGATCCCACGCGGGTGGAGCTGAACGTGGGGCTAGTGTCGTACACGGTGAGCTCGACGGTTGCGTCGCCGCGTGCGGTCACCTCGAGCACGTTGCCCGGCGGCGGCGCGAGGTTGTCTTCGATCACAAGGAAGGGAGCCGTCGCGCCCCCGTCGGTCTCTGCCACGTTCTCGCCGTCGGCGATGGCACGGACCTCGAAGTCTGGCTCCGAGCCGTCGCCGGACCACGGGGAGCCGTCTGCCGCGGGGTCGCAGGCGACCTCCAGCAGGACGAGGCGCACCGTACGGAGGTTCCGGCGCAGGGTGACCTCGCGGTCCTCGAGGCGCTGCCGGAGGAAGGCGGCGTCGGAGTGGCCCGGCTCCTGGGACTCGAGGCGGGCCAGCAGCTCGGCGGCTTCGGACAGCTGGGCCCCGTCGAGCGCTACCGCTACGGCCCGTACCAGCTCGCTCGGGGTGGCGCCAGGGTTGATGCTCCGGGGAGCCCCGTCGGGCGTGAGGCCGAGCTGGAAGAGGCTCGCGGTGTAGCGCACCACGAGGTTCGTCACGGGCGCATCGGGGTCCTCGAACTCCACGATGCCGCCGGTGAGGTGCGGGAGTGCCGAGACCTCCACGGGCCCGAAGACGACCTCGGGTCCGCTGATCAGGCCGCCAGGTTCCACCAACTCGAGGGTCACGCCGCGGTCGAAGGAGGTCCGAAGGGTGAAGACGTTGGCCCGCCGGGCGCCGCTCGCCCGCGAGAAGGACGGCACCAGCAGCCCGGACGAGTGGACGACCTCGCCCCCGAGGCGGACCCGGGCAAAGACGGCGTCGAGCCCGGTCTCAATGGACTCCACGCGGAACGCCATGGGACGCAGCGCGGCGCGATAGGCGCCCAACCGGAGTTGGATTCGCTGAGCGAGGTCGGCGGCGGGCCCGGAGTCTCCGTGAGCCTCCCGCAGCTCTTCCAGCCGGAGGGCAGCCTCCTCGATGAGGCCGCGATCAAGGGCCTGCTCCGCGGCGAGGAGCCCAGCGGCCACCGGGTCCTCTGGCTCGGCGACGGATTGTGGGTCCGTGCCCGCGGTGGCGCTGCCCTCTTCCTCGGGGGGCGGTGCTCCTCCAGCCCACACCCTGTAGGCGAGGAGCCCGAGGACCGCGATCGCGCCCAGGACCGCCGCCGTCCACCTGAGGTGGGGCTTCTGCGGCCCGTCGTGCCGGGGAGCATCGTCTCCGTGGGCGTGATCCTCTGGGGCGGCCATGGGGAGGACTGTCCCGTCGTACAGGGCCGGGCGCAAGGGGGAGCCTCGGGGTTCCCGCCGTCGTACCATCGCAGGGGATGAATCAGCCGCCGGGAACCGCAGACGCCGCGATCGCAGCCGCGCGTATCCACACCCTCGGGCCGCAGGGTCTGGTGAAGGACCACGCCGTCCTGGTCGCGGGGGGCCGCATCCTGGACGTGGTCCCGCGCTCGGAGATCCCAGAGGCGGTGCCCGTGTTGGACCAGGGCGACGTGGACCTCGCGCCCGGGTTTGTGGATGTCCAGGTCAACGGCGGCGGCGGCGTGCTCTTCAACGACACGCCCGACGTGGACACGCTCCGGACCATCGCCGCGGCTCACCGCCGCTTCGGGACCACCTCGCTGCTCCCGACCTTCATCACCGACTCACGCGAGAAGATGGTCGCGGCGCGGGCGGCCGTGGAGCGGGCCCGGGCGGAGAGCGTCCCGGGGATCCTCGGCGTGCACTTCGAGGGGCCGTTCCTGGACCCAAGGAAGACGGGGGCTCACGACCGCGCCTTCGTGCGCGAGGCGGCCGAGGGCGACCTCGAGGGCCTTGTGGGGGGTGCCTCCGGGGTGACCGTGGTGACCGCTGCCGCCTGCGCCCTTGGAGGTGGCGTGCTCGAGCGGCTGCTCGAGGCAGGGGTGCAGGTGTGCCTCGGCCACTGCGCGTCCACCTATGAGGAGGCCAGGGCTGCCTTCTCAGCTGGCGTCCGTGGGGCCACGCATCTCTACAACGCCATGAGCCCCATGGAGGGCCGGGCGCCGGGCCTCGTGGGTGCCGTGCTGGCGACCCCCGGCGTGTTCAGCGGGATCATCGTGGACGGGATCCACGTGGACCCGGGCGCGGTCCGCGCTGCCTGGCGGGCCTGCGGAGCCGTTGGCCTGATGCTCGTGACGGACGCGGTCCATCCCGTCGGCACCGAACGGACGGAGTTCGAGCTGGGGGGGCAGCGGGTGCGCCTCGATGGGGGCCGCTGCGTGAACGAGGAGGGCAACCTCGCCGGCTCCGCCCTCGATATGGCGAGCGCCGTGCGGAACAGCGTTCGCGACTGCGGAATCCCGCTGGAGGACGCCCTGCGGATGGCTTCTGAGACGCCGGCTCGGTTCCTCGAACTGCAGGAGACGATCGGTTCTCTGCGCCCGGGCGCGCGCGCTGACCTCGTGGCCCTCGATGCCGGGCTGCGGGCGGTGGGGACGTTCGTCGGCGGCCGGCCCGCTTAGGGCAGGGCCAGAGGGCCGGGCGCCGGGTTGGGGGGCCAATCCACCGGGCGTCACAGCAGCGCGTGGCTGACGATTCTCGCCTCAACGCGAAAGGCCGCGCTCCTCGATCGAGGAGCGCGGCCTTTCGCTTCGCTGCTGGTCCGGAGACCAGCGGCGGGACTAGTCGCGGCGCGGGGCGCGCTCGCGGGCCTCGCTGATGCGGATGGGACGGCCGTCGACCATCTCACCGTCCATGGTGCCCAAGGCGTTCTGGGCTGCGCTGTCGTCCGACAACTCGACGAAGCCGAAGCCGCGGGGGCGGCCGGTCTCGCGGTCCATCACAATGTGGACGTCGTTGACGGGGTGGCCGCTGGACTCGAAGGCCTGGCGGAGGGTGTCGTTGGTCGTATCCCAGGAGAGATTGCCGACAAAGAGGCGTGAGCTCATCAGAGTTTCAAGATCGAGTGACACTCGCGGACCGATCGATTCTCTGACAGAAGCTCTCGTGGGCGGCGCGGGCGAGCGGAAGGTTCCAGCTCACCCCCGACCACGCGTGCTGCGTGAGGGACGGTTCGGACAAGAGTCGAATGCGCCAGAGGCGCGGGTGATGCCATCCCCGACAAGGACCGATGGTCCCGCGGCTCGGGCGGAAAAGTGGGCCCGCGGGGGGAGCTAACTCACCCCTCGGGCTCAAGATCGTCCGTGACTCGTCGCCGGAGCGCAAGCAAGACCCGTTCAATGCCGGGCGGCGCCCTCGAGGCCCTCGGAGGTCAAGACCTGGCCCTCCATGTCGACGACAATGGCCTCAACTCTGGGAAGTCTCGCCACCAGCTTCAGGCCCAAATTGGGGCCCAGGACGCACACAGCGGTGGCGACGGCGTCGGCCACGGCGGCATCGGGCGCCATCACGGTGGCGCTCATGCACCCCGTGGCGGGTCTCCCGGTACGTGGGTCGAGGATGTGGTGGTAGCGCTTGCCGTCCACCTCGAAGAACCGCTCGTAGTCTCCGGAAGTCACGAGGCACACGTTGGATACAGGCACAGCTGCGATGGCCCGCTCGCGGTCTCGGGGGTGCTTGATGGCGATCGTCCAGGCCGCGTCACCGTTGCGCCCCAAGGCCTTCAGGTCGCCGCCCGCGTTGACGAGTCCGTTCTCGATGCCCTCGGCCATCATGGCGGCCATCGCTCGGTCGACGCCGTAGCCCTTGGCGATCCCGCCGAGGACGACCCTTGTCCCCGCGGGCATGCTCACCGTGCTCGCGTCCACGTCGACGACAACCTTCTCCCAGTCCACGTGGCGCAGCGCTTGTTCGAGCTTGGCCTGGTCGGGGATCACAGGCGGGTCGGCCTTGAAGTCCCACTGTCGGAGCACGGCACCGATCGTGGGGTCGAAGGCGCCGCCGGACAGCCGTGAGATGACGAGGCTTCGTTCGACCAGCTTGGCGAGTTCTGCGGGGACTCTCCTGGGCGTCCCGTCGGC
Source organism: uncultured bacterium (assembly GCA_938083085.1). GTDB lineage: Bacteria > Planctomycetota > UBA1135 > UBA1135 > Saltatorellus. The sequence continues at coordinate 21,815 of CALLKX010000035.1, read as the reverse complement.
GCCGGTGTTCATGTGCTTGAGGGGGGAGTCCCGCCAGGACGTCATCAGGTCCTCGATGCGCTCAAATTCCTCGCGCGCGGCGAGCAACGCGCGACGCGCCACCTCGGCGTCCGCGTGGAGCGCGGTGATGGTCACCTCGGTACCCATGGCCCCGAAGTCGAGGTCCTGGCGGTGAAGCGTTGGCGTCGGCGTGGGCTCCTGTCCGGACGAGGCTCCGATGGACCCGCCGAGGGCGGCCGTCGCTGCGACGGTCAGGGCGCCTATGAGGATCAGTCGAGCCATTCGGCGGGCGGCGTCTCGGAGCGATAGACCACTGAACCATCCGGTTCCACGATGACGATCATCGGGGCGGCGGAGACCTCGAACGCGCGCGTCAGCGTGAGGTCACGGTCGCGGAGAGTGGGGTAGGTGATGCCCCAGTCGAAGATGGCCTCCTTCACGAGAGATTCGTCCACTGCGCCCGTGGGGCCTGAGACGACGCCGACGACGTCCATGGTGTCGGCGAAGCGCGCGGCGGCGCTCGAGGCGTGGGGCGCTTCGGCCTTGCAGCTCCCGCACCAGGGCTGCCAGAACACCAGCGCGACGGTCCGTCCAGCGCCGAGGGCGTCCTCCATGCGATAGGTCGAGCCGTCGACGGCGGGGACCACCGCCGACATCGCCGCGGCGGAGGCCTGGTCGCCCTCTTGGCCCGACGGCTCGGCCCCCGTCGCGGCGCAGGCTGCCAGCGTCAAGGCGAGCCAGCCTGAGGTGATCGTCTCGATCCTCATCAGAAGCTCCACTGGTATCCGACCAGCCCGTAGAGGTTGTCCAGGTCGTCGCTGCGCAGGGAGTAGTCCACACTGAACGTCCAGCGGCTCGCCGCGCTCGTTTGCCAGCGCCAGGTGGCCCCCAGGTTGTGGGAGTTGAAGTCCCCGAGGTCGGAGTCTTGTGTGGCGTCGCCCGTGGGAGCGACGGCGAAGGCCTCTCGCTGGTAAAAGTCGGCCTCGCCTTGGGTGTAGTAGCGGTAGCGGAGCTCGAGGATGTGCTCCCCGTCCTTGAAGCTGTTGATCCACCGGGGCTCGATGTCGAAGGCCGTGATGCCCCAGTCATCGCTGTAGAAGCGGCCGCCCAACTCGGCGGACATCCCGGGCCGGAGCAGCCGACGCACGCGCCCGAAGGCCACGTAGCGCAACCGGCTGTCCGGGACGACCTCCTCCTGCCGCGTGCCGTTGGCGCCGTTGAAGAGCGGCGGGTCCGGCGGCCCGGGGGCGTCCACAACGACGAAGTTGTAGGGGGTCGCGAGGAAGCCTGACTGGCTGGCGAGGGTGGCGCCGAAGGTGCCGTGGGTGCGCTCGTTGAGGATCTGGTACCAGCTGACGGTCGTGGCCAGTGAGTTGCGGTCCTCGTCCGCGTCGGTGGTCCCGTCGAACCGGATGGGCTCCACCGTGTCGATGAACGCGTCGATGCTCAGGGCGAGCTTGCCGTTCCGGTCGGCGCGCTCCCAGTTGTAGTCCCCGCCCACGTGGATGGACTGGTAGTCGTACTCGGCGCTGAAGCCCGCCCGGGCGCCGATGGAGCCCTGGTCGCTGGTCTTCCAGCGCAGGCCGACGTCCGCGCCGATGTACCAGTCCCCCGAGGCCCCGGATTGCTCGGGGTAGTAGGAGAGCCGGTCGATCGAGGCCGCCGAGACGTTGTCGTAGACCAGCAGCGCGGACACTCCGAAGGTGTCGGAGTAGTTGTAGTCGAAGACCACGATCGGCTCGATCACGGTCACGGACTCGTCCAGGAATGGGTTCCCCGCCCCCTGGGCGTCCGGGCGGTCATAGAAGCCGAGTTGGACCTCGATGGACCCCGTCCCCGCCTCGCCGAAGTCGTTTGGGAGGGTGAACGTGCGCGGCGTGGACGACGAGCTGACCTGAGGCGCCACGGCGAGCGCCAGGGTGATCAGTAGCATCCGCAGCCTCCGCCGGCGGAGGTTCCGATGCCGCCCGCGGCGCCCTCATCGGAGTACTGGACCTTCTGTAGCCAGTGGAGCTGGGCCGGCGTCTCGGCGAACTCCATGGTCGGGTCCGCGAAGGCGCCCTTCTCGTAGAACTCAACGCTCTGGCAGGAGGCCGCGAGGAGGGGCAGAGTGAGGAGCGTGGCGAGGCTTCGCAGGGAACCTCTGGGTCGAATTTCAATCATGTGTTGCCGGCCTGATCTCCTTCTACACGGGCGGCGAATCTCCCCCGGTAGATCGCGAATCGGCGCCCGATCGGACGATCAAAACCGAGGATGTCACGGTGAGATTTGGTCGCACCGCGAACGCAATTCGATCTCATGGATGACGCGCGTCGAACGTCCAGCGTTCGGGCGCTGATGCTCGAGCCAGCGCGGTTGCGCTGGCCGCCGGTGACGGTGTTGTCGCTGCCGGTCAGGGGGACGCGCGGGCGCGGTGACGCGTCGCCGCCGGGCCTTTACTCGCGCCGGTTGCGAGGGGTGAGGTGGTTCATGAAATGCGGTTCCTGCGTTGAGCTCGGGCTGTTGGAGCCGCTGCCAAGTGTGGGAAGAGCGGTGTACAGAACTGGGTCGTTGGCGGGTGCCGAGCAGACGTCGTTTGGTAGGCCGCGGAGCGGGCGTCGTCCAGGTCCTCGCCGCCATACGCGCGGGGTGCGGTCGAGGTCCCTCCGGAGGGCTCGATCGAAGCCCTCTCCTGGCCGCCGGCGCGGTGCCACCTTCACGATCCCTCGGTGCCGAGGCGGGGGAGGGGAGGGGCAGGCGCAGCACGGGCGCTCGGCGCCAGGATGAGCTTGCCTCAAACCAGGAGTGCGAACCGGTTCCGGCGGTGTTCATCGCCCTCTTCAGGGCGCCATGAGGCCGAATTTGAAGGCGGCTCCTTCACCCTGTCCTGGGGGGCGGCTGTCACAGACGGTCGCAGTGAGTGTGGCGGGCCGTCGCGATGGCGGATCTCGATGACGGAAATCGAACGCGGACGGAGTCTGGAGAGGCGACCTGGGGCTGCAGGAGAGGCGGCTTTCGACCCATACTGGAGAAGTCGTGCGAGGAGCCACCGCCGGCCGCGTCCGCGCCCGCACCCGTCACGAACACTTAGGCCCATGATCTCGACCCCCGAACACGACTTCGACGCCATCGTCATCGGCGGCGGACCCGCTGGCTGCGCCGCCGCGACCGTGCTGGCGAAGAAGGGCCGCCGCGTCGCGGTGCTGGAGAAGCAGCCCCGTCGCCGGTACAGCGTCGGTGAGTCGCTGATTCCGTTTTGTTACGACGCGCTCGAGCGCATGGGGCTCGCGGGGGCGCTGGAGAACCAGCGCTTCTCCTTCCCCAAGCACAGCGTCCAGTTCGCGAGTCAGGAGGGGAAGGTCAGCCGCTCCTTCTACTTCTTCCAGCACACCGACCACCCTCGCGCCAAGACATGGCAGGTGGTGCGCTCCGAGTTCGACAAGCTCCTGCGCGACAACGCGGAGGAGTGCGGCGTGCAGTTCTTCGAGCAGACGCGCGCGCGGGAGTTGATCTTTGGCGAGCGATGCGAGGTCCAGGGCGTGCGGGCCAACGACCCCGCGGGCTACGAGCTCACCTTCAAGGCGCCGGTGACCATCGACGCCACCGGCCGGGACACCTTCTCCCAGAGCCGGCTCGGCTGGCGGGTCCCGGACAAGAAGCTCCGGAAGATGGCCATCTGGACCTACTTCGAGGGCGCCACTCGCGACGAGGGCTACGACGAGGGCACCACCACCATCGCGTACCTCCCCAACAAGGGCTGGTTCTGGAACATCCCGCTGCCTGACGATCGGGTCTCGGTGGGGTTGGTCGCGGACAAGGACTACCTGTTCGGCGAGACCAAGGACCTGGAGGAGATCTTCAGCCGCGAGGTTGAGAAGCAGGACTGGCTCCGCGGGCGGCTCGAGGACGCCCGCCGCACGGATGAGTTCCGGGTCACCTCGGACTTCTCGTACCGCTCAAAACACTGCGCCAGCGACGGGCTCGTCCTGATCGGCGACGCCTTCTCCTTCCTGGATCCTGTCTTCTCGTCGGGCGTCTACTTCGCGCTGACCAGCGGCGTGCTGGCCGCCGACGCGGTGGACGAGGCGCTGACCGCGGGGGACACCTCGGCGAGCCGCTTCGCCGAGTATGGCGAGGCGTTCAAGAAGCAAATGGAGCCGATGCGGAAGCTCGTCTATGCCTTCTACGACGATCACTTCAGCTTCGGCAAGTTCCTGAAGGATCACCCCGACCTGCGCCCGCAGGTCACCGACGTGCTCATCGGCGACCTGGAGAAGGACTACGACGACTTCTTCGAGGTGATGGGGAAGTTCGCGGACCTGCCCGAGCCTCTTCCGCACGGCGAGCCCATCGGGGCGGACACAACGCACTCCGAACACGCGTAGTCGAGGGGTCGAAGCCCATGGGCGCCCGGTGGACCCTAGAATCTCGCCCCGCCCATGTGCCCCTCTGACGTCTTCCTGCCCTTCGAGCGCGCGCGCTTCCGCACGCGCCTCCCTCGCGGGCATTTCTACACGGCCGGTCACATGTGGCTCCACCAGGCGGAGCCCGACCTCTGGCACGTGGGGCTGACGCGGTTCGCCCTCCGCATGCTCGGAGAGCCGGTGGACCTCGACTTCGAGATGCCCCTGGAGACCGAGGTCCTCAAGGGCGACGTCGTCGGTTGGCTCGAGGGGTTCAAGGCGGTCACGGATCTCTACAGCCCCATGGACGCCCGCTTCGCTGGCGCGAACCCCGGCCTCGACGAGGGGCTCGATGCGGTCCACCGCTCCTCCTATCAGCGAGGCTGGCTCTTCGCGCTACGGGGCAAGGTAGACGAGGACTGCGTGGACGCCGAGGGCTACGCGGCGGTCCTCGAGGCGGCCATCGACAAGGTGCTCGGGGAACAGCCCGAGCTCGGGGAGGAGGGGGCCGGTGATGCTTGAGGACGCCCGCGCCAGGTACGTGATGATCGGCGGCTTCCTCGGCGCGGGGAAGACGACGGCCGTGGCCTGCATGGGCGCGGCGCTCACCGAGCGCGGCCTGAAGGTTGGGCTGATCACCAACGACCAGAGCTCAGGGCTCGTGGACACGTCGATCCTTCGCAGCCGCGGCTTCGCGGTGGAGGAGATCGCGGGGGGGTGCTTCTGCTGCCGCTTTGGATCCCTGGCAGAGGCTGCCGAGCGGCTCGAGGCCGCCGAGCGCCCTGATGTGTTTCTGGCGGAGCCTGTGGGGAGCTGCACGGACCTCGTGGCCACCGTGAGCTATCCGCTGCGCCGGATCTACGGGGACCGCTTCCGGGTCGCGCCGCTCTCGGTGCTCGTGGACCCCCAGCGCGCGCGCCGCGTCCTCGGCCTCGCGGCGGGGCGCCGCTTCTCGGACAAGGTCACCTACGTCTTCGAGAAGCAGCTCGAGGAGGCGGATCTGATCGTCATCAACAAGGTGGATACCCTCGCTGCGGACGAGCTCAACGAGCTCGAGGCGGCGCTGGGCGCGCGCTTCCCGGAGGCAGAGGTCCTCGCGGTGTCTGCCGAGCACGGCGTCGGCACCGAGGCGTGGCTCGACCGGGTCCTGGCTTCGGAGGCCGTGCCCCAGCCGACCATGGAGCTGGACTACACCACTTATGCCGAGGGGGAGGCGCTACTCGGCTGGCTCAACCTCACGGCGCGGCTCGCCGCAGCGGCGGAGCCCGTGGATGCGAACCAGCTGCTGCTGGACCTGGCCGCCGAGATCCAGGGCGCGGCAGCGGCGGCGGGGGCGGAGATCGCGCACCTCAAGGCGACGCTCGACGCGGGCGACGCCTCGGGGCGACTGGCGGCTCTCTCGGTCACTTCTGGGGACGGCGAGCTGGACCTGCGCGAGGCCCTCGTGGACGGCGTGCAATCTGGAGAGTTGATCCTCAACCTCCGCGCGGAGGGCGACCCCTCCGAGCTGCAGGCCATGGCGCTGGCAGCGCTGGAGGCCGCCGCCGGGTCCCGCCCGGGCTGCAGCCTCACGGTCGAGCACGAGGAACACTTCCGGCCCGCGCCGCCCGAGCCCACACACCGCGACGAGATCCGAGGGAGCGCCTGACCCATGAGCCGCCGCATCGTTCACTGCCACTGCGTGTACTCGAAGGTGGTCCCCGCCGACGTGAAGACCGCCGTCCTCGAGCGCCTCGCGGGCTCGGACGCGGAGTTCGAGGCGGTCCCTGACCTGTGCGAGATGTCCGCGGGTAAGGACCCGGCGCTGGCGCGCTTCGCCGGGGACGGCGAGGTGGAGATCGTGGCCTGTTTTCCGCGCGCCGTTCGCTGGCTCTTCCACTCCGCGGGTCACGATCTCGCCGCGGAGGCTAGCATCCACAACATGCGATCATCGACGGCTGACGAGGTCTGCGGGGCCCTGGGCCTCCCGGACGGGGAGAGCGCCTCTTGAAGCCGCGCGAGGCAGCCCGCCCGGGCCCGAGCGCGCCCTTCGGCGAGCTCCACGTCGCGGTGGAGCCGGGGGGCTTCGATGGCGTGGACGCCGCCGGGCGGGGCGCGGTCCTTGCGGCGCTATTGGAAGCGGGGCACCCCGTCTCTCGGAAGGCCGGCGCGGGCGAGGGAGCCCTCGCCCGCCTGGGCAGCGACATTGGCGTCGTGGACCGCGCGCCCGAGCAGGTGGTCGAGGACGTGGCGGCGCGACGTGAGGCCGCCGCGGCGCCGGCCCCCGGGGCGTGGACGCCCTGGTTCCCGGTCATCGACTACGACCGCTGCACGAACTGCATGCAGTGCCTCTCCTTCTGCCTGTTCGACGTGTACGCGGTGGACGGCGAGGGCCGCATCACGGTCCAGAACCAGGAGAAGTGCAAGACCAGCTGCCCCGCCTGCAGCCGGGTCTGCCCCGAGGTCGCCATCCTCTTCCCCAAGTACAAGAAGGGGCCCATCAATGGGGACGAGGTCAAGGCCGAGGACATCGCGTCGGAGTCCATGAAGGTGGACATCTCCTCGCTCCTCGGCGGCGACATCTACTCCGCCCTCAAGGAGCGCAGCGGGTCCGCGAAGAAGCGCTTCTCCACCGAGCGCGACGAGTCCAAGGCCCTGCTCGAGCGCAAGCGCTGCCTGAAGGAGCTGAAGGACAAGCTAGACATCCCCTCGGAGGTTCTCATGAGCCTCCCGAGCGCGGGTGACATCGAGGAGCGGGCGCGCCGCGCCCGCGCCAAGCAGGAGGAGCGCATCGCTCGCTCCCGCTCGGCCCAGGATCAGAAGGAAACCGACGGCGCCAGCGCCAAGGAGTGGGACATTTGAGCGCCGCCCTCGCCATGCGCGTCCTCCGCACGACCTCGCCGAAGGTCCAGTGGAAGTTCGCCTACAACTTCGGCTGGAAGGGCATGCGCAGCGTGCAGCGCTTCAAGAGCCGCCTCAAGGAGGGGAAGGTCTTCCCGCCCTTCCTCTACATCTCGATCATCAACTCCTGCAACCTGCGCTGCCGCGGGTGCTGGGTCGACGTCGCGGCGCCGCAGAAGAAGATCAGCTTCGAGGACTTCGACCGCATGGTCACCAACGCCAAGAAGCACGGGAACCGCTTCTTCGGCATCCTCGGCGGAGAGCCGTTCCTGCACCCCGACCTGATGCGCATGCTCGCGGCGCACCCGGACTGCTACTTCCAGATCTTCACCAACGGGCAGCCGATCACCGATGAGGTGGCCGCGGAGCTGGCGCGCCTCGGCAACGCGACGCCGCTCATCAGCGTCGAGGGCGACACCGTCGAGAGCGACGCGCGCCGCGGGCGCACGGATGTCTACAACAAGACCCTCGCGGGCATCGAGGCGGCCCTTAGGCACAAGCTGCTTGTGGGCGTGGCGTCCAGCGTGTGCGCCACCAACTACGACCAGCTGGTGCGCGAGGAGTGGGTAGACAAGCTCATCGACCTGGGCGTGCACTACTGCTGGTTCCACACCTACCGCGCCGTGGGGCCGGACGCCGCTCCCGAGCTCGCGCTCACCCCCGAGCAGATCCGCAGCACCCGCCAGTTCGCCGTGGACATGCGCAACCGCAAGGCCATCGGCTTCGTGGACGCCTACTGGGACGACAAGGGCCAGGCCCTGTGCCCCGCGGCGATCGGGATCAGCCACCACATCTCGCCCTACGGGGACGTGGAGCCCTGTCCTATCGTCCAGTACGCCACGGAGCGGATTCAGGACAACGACGGCGACATCTACAAGACGCTCACCGAGTCGAAGATGCTCGAGGACTTCCGCCGCACCGCGGCGGAGACCACCCGCGGCTGCATCGTGCTCGAGGCCCCCGACAAGCTGGCTGAGGTGGGCCGGCGCCACGGCGCGCGCGACACCACGGCCCGGGGGGACGCCTTCGAGGAGTACGACCGCATGGAGTCGAGGCCGAGCCAGCACGATCCGGGCAACGAGATCCCCGAGAAGCACTGGATGTACCGGTTCGCGAAGAAGCACTGGTTCTTCGGATTCGGCGCCTACACCTGAGCTGGCCCCCGGCCGGGTCAGGACCCGTGTACAGGTTGTTCCGTCGGGGCGGCGTTTCGGCGCAGCCGGAGCATCGAGGGCATAGAATCTAGCGAACGTCACTTCATACGAGTCGTCCATGAATCCTCCCCCTGATCCCGCCACCGCTTCCCCCCAGGCGCCGAACGAGGCCGCTCCGGAGGCCACTCCCGCGATCCGGAGCACCCTCTCCGGCGGCGAGACCACGATTCAGTTGCCTCGGCGGCTGCCCATCGTTCGGGAGCGCACGACCCAGTCCAACATCCCCAACGAGCGGGCCACCCGGGATCGGCTGCGGAGCCTCTCGGCCGCGCTGGTCGCCGAGCGCGCCGTCGTGGCTCCCGCCTCGATCCTTCAGCTGCGGGAGCTGGCGGTGGAGGTGATGCGCCGCGCCGACGTGGATGAGGTCTTCATCGACTACATCGCGGTGCTCTTGAACAACGAGGTCTGGCGGGAAGAGCTGGCCCACGTGCCCTACGAGCGCCGCCTGCTCTTGCTCCCCAAGTGCCTGCGGGTCGAGGAGCACTGCCCGGCACCCTTCGACGAGTTCGGGATGCTCTGCAAGGAGTGCGGCCTGTGCTCCATCGAGGACTTCACCCGCGAGGCTGAGGAGCTCGGCTACGCGGTGCTCATCGCTGAAGGTTCGGCCATCGTCACCGCGATGGTGGAGACCGGGAAGATCGACGCCATCGTCGGGGTCTCGTGCCTCAACGTGCTCGAGAAGTGCTTCCCGCACATGGAGCGGGTGGCGATCCCCGGCATGTCGATCCCCCTGCTCCAGGACGACTGCATCGACACCAACGTGGACGTGGACCAGGTCCGCGACCTCATCCACCTCACCGCCGCGGACCGCACCTACCGCCTGGACCTCGAGGGCCTCAAGGGCGACGTCCGCGCCTGGTTCACTCGCGCTGCGCTGGACGAGGTCATGGGCCCGGCTGCTGGGGTCGACCCCGCCACCGACGACATCGCCCGGGAGTGGCTCGCGCGCGACGGCAAGCGCTGGCGCCCCTACCTGGCCACCGCCATCTGGATGGCCCTGGAGAGCGAGGGGCGCGCCGAGGCACCGGCCTTCACCGCCGACGTGCGCAAGCTCGCCGTGGCCATCGAGTGCTTCCACAAGGCGTCTCTGATTCACGACGACATCGAGGACGGGGACGACGTGCGCTACGGTGCGCCGACGCTCCACGCCGAGCACGGCGTCGCGGTGGCGATCAACATCGGGGACCTGCTCCTCGGCGAGGGCTACCGCCTGCTGGGCGAGCTCGAGGTGGACGGCGAGACCCGCGCGCAGCTCCTCTCCGTCGCGGCCCAGGGGCACGCGACGCTCTCACGCGGCCAGGGCGCCGAGCTCAACTGGGCCCGCGCCCCGCGCCCCCTCACCTCCCTGGACGTCCTCGGGATCTTCCGGGAGAAGACGGCCCCGGCCTTCGAGGTCGCCCTGCGCCAGGGCGCGCTCCTTGCGGGCGCCGCGCCGGAGGTGCTCGAGGTGCTCGGGCCCTACAGCGAGGCCCTCGGCATCGCGTACCAGATCCACGATGACCTGGACGACTTCACCGGCGAGGGCGACTCGGACGACCTGGCCGACCTGCGCCCCTCGCTGATCATGGCCATCGCCCACAAGCGGGCGGCCGGCGGCGATGCCGAGGCCATGCTGGACGCGATCTGGCGCAAGGAGCGTCCCGTAGGTGCCCCCGGTTCGGACGAGCGGCGGGCCCTCGAGGCGCGCCTGGGGGAGTGGGGCGTGGTCCAGAAGGCCCGCGACCTCGCGGACGCCTACGAGGTGGCGGCGGTGGAGTCGCTGACGCCGCTCCAGCACCCCAGCGTCAAGGGGCTCCTGCGCCGGGTCGTGGGCAAGATCTTCGGGGAGGGTGACCTCATCGAGGGCTACTGCTCCGAGTTCGAGGCGCTGAACCGGTCTCGCCAGGAAGAGGCGCCGAAGACGACCGCTTGAGCCTCCGCCTCGAGATGCTGCAGGTGGCCCGGCTCGCGCCGAGTGTGCTCGGTGAAGCCACGCCGAGGGTCGCGGAGTTCGTGCGCTCTCAGCTCACCGCGGAGGGCGGCGGCGCGGACCGCGCCGGCAAGACGGACCTCTACTACACCGCGTTCCTCCTGGACGCGCTGGTAGCGCTCTCCGAAGAGCTGCCCGCCGACAAGGTCCGCCCGTACCTGGAGACCTTTGGGGACGGCGAAGATCTCGACCTGGTGCACCGGGCCTGTTTGGTGCGCTGCTGGGCGGCTCTCGGCGAGGGCTGGCCCAGCGAGACGTTCGTGCGTTCGATCACGGAGCACCTCGCGACCTGCCGGAGCGCGGACGGCTCCTTCGGCATGGACCCCGGCCGAGCCCGCGGCACGCTCTACGACGCGTTTCTCGCGCTCGGTGTCTACCAGGACGTCGGCGTGCCCATGCCGGCGCCCGTGGTGCTCGGCGCCGCCATGGTGGAGCTCCGGACGCCGGACGGCGGCTTCTCCAACGAGAGCGAGCTTCGGTGGGGCATGGGCCCCTCCACGGCCGCGGCGGTCGCGGTCCTCTCCCAGCTCGAGCTCCCGGTGCCCGACGACGTCGCCCCCTGGCTCCTCTCGCAGATCCATCCCAAGGGCGGCTTCAAGGCGATCCCCGACGCGCCCATGCCGGACCTGCTCTCCACGGCCACGATCCTCCACGCCCTGGGGATCCTCGGCGCGGACCTCGGCGGGGCGAAGGATCTCTGCCTCGACTACCTCGACACCCTCTGGAACGGGCAGAGCTTCTACGGCCACTGGGCCGAGGAGGAGCTGGACGTGGAGTACACGTTCTACGCACTCCTCGCCCTCGGTCACCTGTCCTGACCCCACGGGGGGGGCGCCAGCTGGGCGGGCGGCGCGCTGGCCCTCAAAGCTCGCGACGAAGGGGCGGGAGGCGCCGCCAGGGGTCAGCAGGGGTGGTGTCCTTCTGGTTTCAGCGACCGGCCCTTAGGGTCGGGGCATGAAGCTCCTTGCCTTGGCCCCGTCGATCGCCCTCTCTCTCGCGGCGAGTACCGTCGCGGCCCCGGCTGCCGCTCAGGGGGCGGACCTCTGCGTCTTCGCGCAGCCGATCGCAGGGGCTGGGACCTTCCCCGTGGACACCAGCTTCGCCGCCACGGACGGTCTGGCGAACGCCTGCGGGGAGAACGGGCAGATCCACAACGACGTGTGGTTCCGCTGGACGTCGCCGGTGAGCGGCCCGATCCAGATGGACACCTGTGCCGCGGCGGACTTCGACACCACGCTGGCGGTCTACCCGGACGAGAGCTGCGCCACGGCGGCGCCGCTGGTCTGCAACGACGACCAGTGCGCGCTCCGCTCCCGGCTCGCCTTCACCGCGGTGGCCGGCGTGGACTATCGCGTCCGGGTCGGGGGTTGGGATGAGGTGGCGCGTGGAACGGCGACGCTCACCATCGACACGGTCGTCGGCGTCCCCAACGACACCTGCGCGAACCCCACTTCGATCTTGGGCTTCGGTGTCTTCCCCATGGACACCACCCAGGCCCTCACCGAGGGGGCGCTCGACGGGTGCGGCTCAGGGGGGCAGATCCACCGGGATGTCTGGTACCTGTGGACCGCCACCGTCGATGGGTCCACGGAGATCAGCACCTGCCAGGCGACCTTCGACACGACGGTCGCCGTCTACGACGGCGCGGCCTGCCCGACGGGCAGCCCGATCGCCTGCAACGATGACGCCTGTGGGATCCAGACGCGGGTGACCTTCTCGGCGCTGGCGGGCAGCACCTACCTGCTCCGCATGGGGGGCTTCAACGAGTCGGCGGGCGGCATCTTTGACGCGACGATCAGCGCGGGGAGCGGGATCAACTGCTCCTCGCCCCCGATGGGGCCGGACGTGATCATCGGCGACCTGCCGGCCATCCAGAGCTACGGCGGCGCGGCGGAGATGAGCGCCTTCGCGCTCGCCACCACGGCCTGCAACGTGGGGGACGCCACCATGAACTGGAACGGGAGCAACCGCTTCCACCCGGTCATCGGCCAGAACCTCTACCGCATCGAGGACGGCGCGATCCGCCAGCTCGGGATGTCCTGGCTCAAGCACGGCTTCGCCTCGGCCACGGGGAGCCTGTGCTGCACCTGCATCAGCCCTGGCTCGAACCAGATCATGGGCGTCGGCTGCTCGGACCCCTATGGCGCCAGCATCAACGGCGCCCAGAGCGGGCTCGGGCCGCGCTCGGAGGTGAACCCCTGGACCGGGCTGTTCGCCTACCCCTTCGGGACCCAGGGCCAGACGGGTGACGTGATCTACAAGCGCCTGCAGGTGCCCACCCAGGACGTGGACCCGGCGCTTCACCCGGCGGCGCGGTACGTCGTCGAGGGTCAGTACGTGACCCCGGACGACGCCCAGGCCGGGAACCAGAACAACAACTGCTCGTGGGCGGACGCCCAGCCCAGCGGGCCGGTCGCGGGAGGTCTCGGGCTCGCGATCTCGGGGGCCACGAGCGTGGGGGAGCCCGCGATCTTCGCCTGGCGCGCGGACGACCCCGAGGTGCAGATCTCGACCGTCGCGGCGGCGGGGGACGGGGTGATCCACGTGGGCTCCCGCGCCCACGACAACGGGGACGGGACCTGGCGCTACGAGTACGCCGTGCACAACGAGACCTCGGCGCGCGCCGCCCGGAGCCTGCGGGTCCCGGTGGCGGCGGGGAGCACGGTCACGGGCGCGGCGTTCCACGACGTGGACTATCACTCTGGCGAGCCCTACGACGGGACCGACTGGGCGTTCACTGTCGCGGCGGGCGTCATGGAGTGGGCCACGCCGGGGCACGCCGTGAACCCGGACGGCAACGCCCTGCGCTGGGGGACGCTGTACGGCTTCACCGTCACGGCGAGCGCGCCTCCGGTGGCGGGCGCCGTGGACCTGGAGCTGTTCGTGCCGGGTCTCGAGAACCTGCTCACCGCCGCGGCCATCGTCCCGGGGGTGCCGGCGGTGGGGGAGCGCTACTGCTCGCCCGCGATCGTCAACTCCAGCGGGGCGCCCGCCGTACTCCGAGCCATCGGGAGCGCCGTGGTCGCCGACGACGACCTGACGCTCGAGGCGAGCTCCATGCCCCTTCACACCTCGGGCTACATGCTCGCCTCTCGGGACGAGGGGTTCGCGGCCCAGCCTGGAGGGAGCCAGGGCAACCTCTGCCTCGGCGGCACCATCGCGCGCTTCCGCTCCCAGGTGATGAGCTCGGGCGCCGAGGGTCGGTTCTCGATCCCCGTCGACCTCTCCTCGATCCCGATCACGCCGCCGACCGCGGTCCTCCCCGGGGAGACCTGGCGGTTCCAGTGCTGGTTCCGTGACCAACTCGTGCTCGGCGTGACCTCCTCGAACTTCACCGACGCCGTGCGCGTCACCTTCGAGTAGCGGGCGCCCGGGCGAGGGGGGCGCTTCGCGCGGTCGACCCCGCCGCCGCCCGTATACTGGCGGCCCATGGCGGCACCCCTCGATCCCGATGGCCTCCGCTGGCTCGACGACGCGCTCGGCCGGGCGCGTGCGTCGCTGCTCGGTCGCCGCGGGGACGCCGGCCACTGGAGGGGGAAGCTCTCCTCCAGCGCCCTCTCCACCTCAACGGCGGTGGCGGCCCTTGCGGGCGCGGCCGGCGCCCTCCCCGGCGGGTCGCCCGAGCGCGCCGACCTCGAGGGGCTGGCCGGGCGCGGACGGGCCTGGCTCGCCGCGAACCCGTCGCCGGACGGCGGCTTCGGGGACACCACCGACTCCCCGAGCAACCTCTCCACCACGGCGCTGGCGTGGATGGCGCTCGGACCGGGCCTCGGGCTGCCCTCGGACGACGCCGTGGACCGCGCGTGGACCCGCGCCGACCGCTGGCTCCAGGACGCGCTCGATGGTGCGCGCCCCGACTCCAGCCGCCTCGCCGCCGCGCTCGAGGAAATCTACGGTGAGGACCGCACCTTCGCGGTGCCGATCCTCGCGGCCTGCACCATCGGCGGCGCCTTCGCGGAGGACCCCGACCCCTGGAGGGTGGTGCGCCCCCTGCCCTTCGAGGTCGCGGCGCTGCCCCAGGGGCTGTTCCGCTTCCTGGGCCTCCCGGTGGTGAGCTACGCGCTGCCTGCGCTGATCGCCATCGGCCAGGCCATCGCCCACCACCGACCGAGCGGGAACCCCGTCGCTCGCCTCCTGCGCCGGGCCCTGGCGCCGCGCACCCTGCGCGTGCTCACGGGGATCCAGCCGGAGAACGGCGGCTTCCTCGAGGCGACGCCCCTCACCAGCTTCGTCACGCTCTCCCTGGTGGCGATCGGACACGTGGATCACCCGGTCGTTTCCCGGGGCCTCTCGTTCCTGCGCGCGTCGGTGCGCGCGGACGGGTCATGGCCCATCGACACCGACCTCGCGACCTGGGGGACGACCCTCTCGGTGGGGGCGCTCGGCGCGGACTTCGAGGGCGCCGACCGGATCAAGGGGTGGCTCCTCGATCAGCAGCACACCGAGCGCCACCCCTTCACCGGCGCGGCCCCGGGTGGGTGGGCCTGGACCGACCTGCCCGGAGGCGTGCCGGACGCGGACGACACGCCGGGCGCCCTGCTCGCGCTCAGGCTCCTCGAGGGGGAGACGCCGTCGGCCGCGGCGCGGGCCGCCGCGGCCGCGGGTCTGCGCTGGCTGATCGACCTTCAAAACCGCGACGGCGGCATCCCGACCTTCTGTCGGGGGTGGGGCCGGCTCCCCTTCGACCAGAGCTGCGCGGACCTCACGGCCCACGTGCTGCGGGCCTTCGACGCCTGGGAGGGGGCGCTCGGGGGCGCGGCCGACGCGGACCTCGGTCGCCGAATGGAGCGGACGCGTGCGCGCGCCGTGCGCTTCCTCGTCCGGCGGCAGTCCCCCGACGGCTCGTGGACTCCGCTCTGGTTCGGCAACCAGGAGCACCCCGAGAAGCTCAACCCCCTCTACGGCACCAGCCGCGTGCTGCGCGCCGCCGGGGTCCGCGCCAGTGGAGGGGCGGCGGCGGACTGGCGGGCCGCCCTCGAGCGGGGGGCGGCGTGGTTGCGGTCGGCCCAGGGCGCCGACGGGGGCTTCGGCGGCGCCCCGGGACTCACCGCGAGCGTGGAGGAGACCGGACTCGCTCTGGAGGCCCTGGTGGACCTCGTGGAGGCGGGGCTCGGGGACGCGGAGGACCCGGATCGGGTCCGCCGCGCCGCGCACTGGCTCGCCGAGCGGACCGACGGCGGCCAGCGGTTCCCCCGCTCACCGATCGGGCTCTACTTCGCCCAGCTCTGGTACCACGAGGAGCTCTACCCGGTGGTCTTCACCGTCTCGGCCCTCGGCGCCGCCCGGCGGCTCCTGGTGCGCGCCGCCGAGGGGTGACGTCGCCCTTCCTCCATCATGGGGGCCGCGCTGAGAGGACCTGGCGATCGCGCTCTCCGACGTCGCGCGAGGCCCTGGGGTGAAGGGGGCCCGAACGGACGGGCAGTGGGAGGCCCGGTGGGTCCGCGTGACTCGTGGCGGCCCCACGGAGGGACTCTCGGGGGCGCGTGGGCCCGGTCCCCTTCCCGCCCGGCGTCCGGGGGGCTAGCGTGAAGATCTCGAGAAAGAGCCTCGGACCCACGGCGCCCAGCGGGGCTCTCCTGTTCTCTGCCACGGCCACTCGTTTCCAGCCGGCTGCTTCAATGCCATGACCCTTCGTACCGCCTCAGCCCGGCTCCTCCCCGTACTCGCAGCGGTGGCTCTGACTTCACCCGCTGTCGCTCAGTCGTTTGGATCGCAGCAGGTGATCACGACGAGCGCGGACGGTGCCGTCTCGGTCTACGCCACCGACCTGGACGGAGACGGGGACGCGGACGTGCTGTCTGCGATTTTTAACGACGACAAGATCGCGTGGTACGAGAACATCTACCGAGATTGCAACGGGAACGGCATTGCGGACACTGCCGACATCACGAACGGCACCAGCCTCGACTGCAACGCCAACGGTATCCCGGACGAGTGCGAGATCACCAGCGGCACCGAGTTCGACTGCAACGGGAATGGCGTCCCTGATAGCTGCGAGCTGCTCGGCACGCGCTACTGCACGGCCTCAGCGAACTCGTCCGGCTTACCTGGTCGTCTGACGATCATCGGATCGGATCTGCTCTCCCAGAACGACGTGACGCTGACAGTGTGCCAGCTCCCGATTCAGTCCTTCGACATCTTCATCACCTCGCGGACACCTGCGTCGATCCACACGGGCGGCTTCAGCCAGGGGACCCTGTGCGTGGCGGGCGCTGTCGGGCTCTACGTCGGCCCTGGACAGATCGTGAGCTCAGGAACCATCGGAGCCGTCTCGCTGCCCATCGACCTCGCCGCGATGCCGACCCCCACAGGCCTCGTTGCCGCGACGACGTTCTCCACGTGGTACTTCCAACTCTGGTACCGAGATACCAACCCGGCGCCGACCTCCAACTTCACGGACGCGGTGTCGGTGACGTTCCAGTGACGCCCACGGCGTGACCGGGGCAGGTCCGGCGGCTCTTGCGTCGTGGGCGTCGCCCGTCGCGACGTGCCGACATCGGGGCTCAGCAGAAGGGGGCGATTGAGAGGTCGCGCCTCCTCAGGACCGGGATCCCGGTATTACCCTCTGCTACCCCTTGCCCCGCGCGATGCCCTCCCCTGCCACCGACTCCACCCGCAGCCTCCCCCTCTGCAAGAGCTGTGGGGGCGCGCCGACTTCCCGGAAGGAGGAGACCTGCCGGTTCTGTGGGACGGTGCTCTCCTGGGCTGACTTCGACCTTCTCTCTCGGAGGCGCGTTGTCCTCAAGGAGGCGCGCGCCGAGATTGTGGACGCCGCGCTCTGGAAGGTGGAGTCCTCTCCGGAGCTCCGCGAATTCAAGGAGGTCGATGCTCCGGAAGAAGACGAGGGCCCGGTCATCATGCCGATAGCACTCGCCATAGGGGTGGTCGGCGCCATCTGCGCGGCGTGGCTGCACGAACAGTATCCAGACTTCGGCTTTCTGGCCTACTTCCTCGTGTGGTGCCTCGTTTCCCATGTGGACGAGACCCAGCGAATGGGCAAGCGCAGCCGAAAGGTCAGCGGTGTGAGAGGCCAGGCGCTCGGGTGGGCTGCTGCAGTCTGCGTCCTCGAGGTGGGGGCTCCTGAGACCTTCTGGAAGCTGAGGCCGCGTCGTGTTCGGAGGATCACGGCCCGGCTGAGCCGGCAGCGGACGCGGGAGTTCAGGATCGGGGTGAACATGGATCTCCACGCCGGCGACGTGGGGATCGCCTACACACGGGGCCGCAAGATTGTCCGCTTCGACCGCCGCATGCACCTGTCGGAAGAAGAAGGTGTCCCGGCGGCTGGCGACAGGCAAGACGAAGAGCCGAGCCCGATTGCCGCGATGAGCGACGCCGTGAGTGAGCCTGGTTCAGGCGCCGAAGCTCCGGCGCGCGCGCCCAAACCCGACACGACCCTCAGCCGAGACTTTCCTCTCTGCGGTGGGTGCGGATCCGCGCCAGCCTCCAGGGACGAGGAGGTCTGCCGGTTCTGCGGTACCGAGCTCTCTTGGGTGGACTTCGACCGCCGATCCCAGCGGCAATTTGCTGTCCATGAGACGCGCGACCACCTCATCGGCTTGGCGCTCTCTCGGGCGGAGTCTTCCCGGGAGCGGCACCGGGCCAATAACCGGCCTCGGCCTCGCTCCTCGGGGGAAGTCCCGGGGCTCAAGAGGATGGTCATCTTGACGCTGGTCTCGTTCAGCGTCTTGGCCAGTGCCCTGCTGTACCTCCATCCGAGCCTCAATCCGTGGCTTGTGTTCGCCGCCGGGCTCTTGGTCCTGATCTTTCTGATCTTCTGGGTTCATGGGCGCATCGAGTCCATGCCACGGGTTCGCAAGCGGGACATCCCATGCGAGGCCATCGCCGTGATGGAGGTGGGCCCGCTGGAGACCTTCCGCGTGGGGAGGAAGCGGCGCCATGCCAGGACGATCAAGGCTCGGCTGCCGGGGGGAGGGACGAGAGAGTTCACCGCCGGAGCACGCGAGGACCTCGAGTCCGGCGACGTCGGCCTGGCCTACGTTCAGGGTGACCGGATCTTGCGCTTCAAGGTCATCAAGCACGTGCCCCTGAACTAGGACGTCCGGGGAGTGGGGGGACCGTGCTGCCTCGCCAGCTGAGAGGGAGCCAGCTGAAAGGGAGCCAGCTGAATGGGGGCCAGCTGATTCTGAGCCAGCTGAGCGGCGCCAGCGGAGTCGTGGTCATTGGAGCCTGGAGCTGTCGGGCGTCGGATCTTGCAGGGCCATCGCTCGGCGCACGGCGCCGTCTTGCAGCGCCACGTCGTCGGGCTTGAGCTCCCAGAGCGGCTCGCCGGTGGCGTCGGAGAGGCACAAGATCCGGCCACTGCGCATGACGCTGCCGCGCCACCTTCGGTCGCAGGCGCCCACCAGGACCTCCCGGACCCCGTCGCCGTCCACGTCACGGAACGATCGTAGCCAGCGGTCGAAGCGGTCGCCCTCGTGTCTGCCCATGCCAGACCTCCCGCGCCCCAGGGGCCGGACTCATCCCGGCGACGCTGGCCTCGTCCGCACCGGTCCTGATCTCCCGGCGGCTATGAAAGCCGTCGAGGCCCTTGGAGTGGCCTCCGGCCGGGGACCAGCTCTCGGATGAATCGCATTTCCTCAGGAAGGGTGAGGGAGAACGAGCGCCGACCTCGCTGGCGACACCACGAGAGGGTCAGCCGCTGCTGGCCTTCGGGGCAGTGGTTCTCGCGAGTCATGCGGATCAGTCGGGGCTCAGCGGGAGGCGGCGATGCAGTAGAGGTGCTCGTGGGTGCGGAGGTAGATCTCTCCGTCCACCACGGCGAGGGTCGAGTTGGTGGGCTCGTCGATCTCGTTCTCGGCGAGGACCTCGAGGCCCTCGGCGTCGGCCTTGAAGACCACGGTGGTGCCGGACTGGGCCAGGAGGTACATGCGGTCCCCGGCGCTGACGATGGAGCCCCAGGTGCCGCCCCGCGCCACGCGCTTCTTCCAGTCCGGGAGCCCCGTCGCGGGGTCGATGCACCAGAGGATGCCGCGCATGTCCGGGATGAAGATGCGGCCGTTCATGTAGGCGCCCGAGGCGCAGTTGCTCATCTGGGCGGCGTGGCGCCAGAGCTGACGGGACCCGGCCTCCGGGCCGGTGGCGCCGAGCTTCACGCCGAGGGTGGGGCCCTCCCAGCCGCCCACGAAGACGCAGGTGTCGCCGGCGACGACGGGGGAGGAGTAGGTGAGGTTCCCGCGGGTCCCGCGGATGCCGTCGCAGGTCCAGGCGATGGAGCCGGTCTCGAGGTCGTAGGCCACCACGCGGGTGGGCTGGCCGCAGACGAGGAGGGGGCGGTCCCCGTCCTCGGTGATGATCGGGGTGCACCACGAGCCGGCGATGCGGCGGCTCTCCAGCTCCTCGGGCGTGCGGACATCGGGCTCGTCCGTCTCCCAGAGGGTCTCGCCGGACTTCAGGTCGATGGCCGTCATGAAGGTCCGGGTACCCGGGCCGGTGTTGAGGTAGACGACGCCCTCGCGGATCACGGGGGAGCTCCCGTAGCCCCAGATGTGCCGGAACTCGCCGAGGTCCCGGGACCACGCCAGCTCGCCCTCGAGGTCGTAGCAGTGGAGGCCCGCTGACGCGTGCCATACCACCACCCGGTCGCCGCTCACCGCGGGGGTGGTGCCGCAGTAGGGGTTGGTCTCGTGGGTCGGCATCTTCTCGTCGATCTGCACCGTGCGGGCCCAGAGGCGCGCGCCGTCCGCGCGGGAGTAGCACTCCAGGGTGCGGCCCTTGCCCTCGGCGTCCTCGGGGGTCGTGAGGAAGATGCGGTCCCCCAGGACCACCGGGCTCCCGTTGGCAGGCATGCCCAGGGCGACCTTCCACTTGACGTTGTCCTCGGCGCTCCAGCGCAGCGGCGTCTCGGCGGTGGAGACGACGCCGTTCGCGGTCGGGCCCCGCCAGGAAGGCCAGTCGTCGGCTGCCACGGCGGTGGCTGCGACTGCGGCTGCGGCGGCGGGGGCTAGGGCGAGGGCGAGCAGCGAGAGGGAGGCGGCGCGGTGCTGTGAGATCTTCATGGTCGGTCCACAGGATAGCTGGGCTCGACGATTCCCGTCCCGGCGCTTCCGTTCAGCGGGCCGGGATCCAGGGCCCAGTCGGCACGGGACATGGCGAGGACTTATCCTGCGGGGCCACCTCAAGGAGGGCCGCCTTGCCGGAAGACCGAAGCGAAACCATCTACCTCGACCACGCCGCGACCACGCCGCTGGATCCCAGGGTGCTCGACGCCATGCTGCCGTTCCTGACGGGTTCCTTCGGCAACGCCTCGAGCCCCCACGCGGCCGGGCGTGAGGCCTCCGGGGCCGTGGAGGAGGCGCGCGGCCGCGTGGCCCTCGCACTGGGCGCCGATCCCCGTGAGGTGATCTTCACCAGCGGCGCCACCGAGTCCAACAATCTGGCCCTGCGCGGCGTGGCCCGGGCCCAGGCCCACGCGCGCCGCCCACGCCGGGTGCTGACCTGTGTGACCGAGCACCATGCGGTGCTCGATCCCCTCGCCGGGCTGGAGGCCGATGGGTTCGAGGTGGTACGGCTTGGCGTGAACCGGGCGGGGCACCTGGACCTGGATCAACTCGAGGCGGAGCTCCGGCGGGGCCTCCTGCTGGTCTCGATTATGAGCGCCAACAACGAGACCGGCGGCCGGCACCCCATCGCCGAGATTGGCGCGCGTTGCCGGGAGCACGGCGCGCTCTTCCACACCGACGCGACCCAGACCTTTGGCAAGGAGCCTCTGGACGTGGACCAGGCGTGCGTGGACCTCCTGAGCCTCTCGGCTCACAAGCTCTACGGGCCCAAGGGAGTCGGGGCGCTCTACCTGCGTCGCAAGCGCCCGCGGGTGCGGGTCGAGGCCCTGTTCGAGGGCGGCGGACACGAGGGCGGCCGGCGCTCGGGGACCCTCAACGTGCCCGGTATCGTTGGCCTCGGCGCGGCGACTCGCATCGCCGAAGTCGATGGCACCGCGGACGCGGCTCGGATCACCGCGCTGCGCGACCGCTTCGAGGCCGCCCTCGCCGCCGAGATGGCGGGCCTCTTGGTGATGGGGGATGGATCGAACCGGCTCGCTGGTCACTCGAACCTGGCCTTCCCTGGCGTCGACGGGGACGACCTCCTCAAGGGACTCCCTGGCCTTTGCGCCTCGACCGCCGCGGCGTGTACGAGCGCCAGCCTCGAGCGCAGCCACGTGCTCCGGGCGCTCGGACATGGGCCGGACGGGGTGGAGGGGAGCGTGCGCTTCTCCCTGGGCCGGACGACGACCGAAGACGAGGTGGATCGGGCCGTGCGGCTGATCCTCGACGGGCTGCAGGCGATGCAGGGGGAGTGAGTCCCCGTGGACCGTGCGGTCCGGGGCTCGGGGGCTCGGGAGCTCGGGGGCTA
>CALLKX010000034.1 GCA_938083085.1 uncultured bacterium | reverse complement strand
GCGAGTCGCTCCGCGTCTCCGCCTCGGACCTCGGCCGCGGCCCAGCCGTCGAAGCCGATGGCGTCGAGGGCCGCGAGGACCCGCGGCCAGCCGCTGTCGCCGTCTCCGATCTTCACGTCGAAGCCCTTCCACAGGCCCTCGTCGTTCATCTTCTTGCGGCTGTAGTCCTTGATGTCGAGCTTGAACACGTACTCCGCGCCGAGCACCTCGATCCAGTGCTCCGGCCAGCCATAGCGCAGCACGTTGCCCACGTCGAAGTGCCACCCGACGGCGGGGCTGCCGACCTCCTCGAGGTAGTGGCGGGCCTCCACGGGGGAGAGGAGGAAGTTGTTCCAGACGTTCTCGAGGGCGATGCGCACGCCCAAGGCCTCCGCGAGCGGAGCGATCTCCCGCAGCTCGGCCACCGAGTTCCGCCACGCCGAGCCATAGCTCGTGCCGGCGTTCACCACCGCCGGGACGAGGAGAACGCTGTCGGCCCCGAGACGGGTGGCCTGCCGCAGGGCGAAGTCCAGGGCCTCGCGTCCTCGCCGGCGGGTCTCGGCGTCGTCGGATCCGAGGTTCTCTTGCCAGTGCCGCGAGTCCACGAGCCCCTCGACCACCAGCCCCGTGGCCGCCGCGGCCTCGAGGACCTCGTCCTCGTCGAGGTTGGAGGGGCTGTCGAGCTCGACGCCGTCGAAGCCGAGGCCCTTGAGCAGCGCGAAGCGGTCGGCGACGGTTGGGGCAGAAGGCTCCTGGACCATCCCGTACTTCAGGGCCTTGCGGAAGCGGGCCTTTCGCTCAGGCGCGTCGTCCTGCGTCCTGCGCGCGGCGGCCAGCGCCTCGCCCGAGAGGGCCGCGGCGGCCAGGGATGCGGTCAGGAGCTGTCGTCGGTCGATGGGGCGCTTCATGGCTCCATCCTAGTCGCGGCCCCGCTGTCGCGGTCTCCGTTCAGCCCGCGCGCTTCTTGATCAGCGCCGCCAGTCTCCCGGCGGCCAGCGCGGCGTCCTCGATGGCGCCCGCGTCGCTCGCCGCCTCGGCGACCCGCAGGTAGTAGTCGAGGCTGCGTGCGTGCTCCTCGTGGTTGGCGAGCATGCGGTTCTCCTGCAGCCCGTTGAGCCAGGCGAGGAACGCGATGCCCGACTTGTAGCGTTGCACCGGGGCCTCGAAGATCACGCGGCCCAGTCGCTCGCAGCGGCCCATGAGCTCGCGGTACCCCTCGACGTCGCCGGCGTCGAGCAGGCGCAGGGCCACCGCGGCGGGCCGCGTCACCGCGGCGAAGATGCCGAGCAGGGCGTGGCTGAAGGGGCCGCCGCTGAGCGGGCGTCCGCCGAGCGGCGCGAGGTCACGCGCCGGGCCCGGCTGGCCCTCGATCAGCGCGGCGAAGTTGTAGTCGTCCCCGGTGAGGATCACCTGGCCCCTGGGGCTGAGCTCGGCCCGCAGGGTCTCCTCCAGCTCCCGGTCCAGCAGCGACAGCTTCAGACCGCGCACCTTCTCCGGGTCGTGGGTCAAGACCCGCCGCAGGGAGTCCCCAGGGAAGTAGCCCCGCATGGAGGGGTGGAACATCTCCCCGAGGAAGTGCAGCAGCACCTCGCCCTCGGAGGCGTCGATCACGTCCGTGTAGAAGCGCACGAACTCCTCTTCGCCCGCGCCGCTCCCGGTGAGCCAGGGCTGAGGGAGGAGGATCGGGATGCCGCCGCAGCCGCGCACGAAGCGCACCTGCTCGACCATGGCGCCGGCGAGCGCGTCCAGGTCGGGGATCGTGGCGAGCTGGTCGGTGGAGGCGGCGCCGACGAAGCCGTTCTCAAGGCCCAGGGCCCCCGTACGCTCGATGAGGGCGCGGGCGCCGTCCCAGCCCAGCTCGAAGCGCTGGGCCGTGTCCATGGCCTCGGCCACGCCCATGCCGCAGCGGTCGATGCGCTCCCGAAAGGCGAGGGTCGTCTCCCAGTCGATGTGGGCCGCGATCTCGTCCGCCGGGCCAGGCCGTTCCAGGGAGTGCGCGACCTCCGCGTAGCCCGGGAGCATGGCCACGTGGGCGGCCGCGAAGCAGCGGCGGGGGAGGGGTGCGGTCCCGTCGACCCGCGCCTCGAAGGGCGCGAGCACCGAGTCCTCCAGCTGGAGGACTCGTCCGTCGGGACCATGCACCGTGGCGCTCATCCGAGCCTGCTCCAGACGTAGTCGCCGAAGGTGTAGGTGAGGAACGCCGTGAACAGGGCCATGACCACCAGCGTGATGGTCTTGGGCCGAGAGGGACCCGCCGGGGTTCGCCGCGCCCAAAGAATCAGGCCCAGGTACGTCAGCGGCAGGAACAGCCCGCAGATGATGTTGGTGGGCACCACGAGCCAGAGGAGGTTGTCCCAGAGCACGGGGCCGAGCACGCCGGGGACGGGGAGCAGCAGGCCGAGGCGGTAGGCCCTGCTGTCCGGGCCCTTCCCCGTGAGCTCGGCGAGGGCGAGGCCGCTGCACACCATGTGGAGCGCGATGGTCGAGAGGGCCATACCCACCAGGCCGACGTCGAAGATCAGGCGTCCCGCGGTCGGGCCGAGCACCTCGCCCAGGGCCCGCGCGGCCTCCACCGGCTTCATCTTCTGGACCGCGTCTCCCTCCATCCAGGGGATGGTGTTGGCGGTCGCGATGACGACCAGCGAAGTGGCCACGGTGAAGGGGATGAGCATCCCGGCGAACAGGTCGAAGCGCGCGAAACCCCGGTGGGCTTCCCCCCAGCCCCTGGCGCCCAGGGAGTAGGGGTAGAGGAACACCATGTTGATGCCCACCGCGGCGGCGAGGCCGCTCGCCACGAGGACCGCGGAGTCGACGCCGCCCCTCGCCTCTGGGAAGGACGGGATGAACCCGGCCGCGACCGCGCCCCAGTCGGTCTCTCCAGCGGTGGACGCGACCACCAACCCGAAGCAGGCGATCACGCCGATGACGAGGACCTTGACGATGTTCTCGTAGGCGCGCACGAGCCGCGGCGAGCGGCCGTAGAGCTGAGACATCAGGAGGGCGACCCCGAGCACCGGGATCGCGCCCGCCCAGGCGGGGATCTCCGCGCCGGCCACCTGGCTCGCGTCGTTGATCGCCGCGCCCGCCAGCGCGTACTGGGGGAAGTGCCAGATGATCGAAGCGACCAGCGCGCCCACGGCCCACATGACCGCGAAGCCCTTGCCCGCGCCCTCGCCCATGGCGACGAAGGGGCGGCGCGAGTCGCCGATGGTCAGGCCGCCAAGGACCGCGAGCATCAGGACGCCGATGATCATGCCCACGGGCGCGACCCAGAGCAGCTCGTACCCGAACATGCGCCCGGCGTAGATGGACGAGATCGCGGTGCCCCCGCCCAGGGTCATGGCGCTCTGCAGGTAGCCGGGGCCGCCGCGGCGGAGGTAGGCGAAGATGCGCTTGGGCGCGGGCCAGGTGCGGGCCTCCTCGATGAACGCCAGCTCCTCGGGGTCTCCTGTCTGACGCTGATCGTTCATGCCTTGCTGCTCTCCTTGAGCCCGCGCTTGATCTCCTCGAGGCGGTCCCGCTCGGGGCGGTCCTTGTAGTCGGGGTCCAGGGGGTAGCAGCCGCTGACCATGCCGTTGCGCGGCGCAGTGGTGCAGTCGCTGAAGGTGCGGCAGATCAACTTGCGCGGCATGGGCCGCCCCGCGAGCACGTCCCTGGGGAGTTCGGGGTACGAGAGCACCATGCGGCCCAGCCCCACGAGGTCCACGTGCCCGGCGCGTACCTCGGCCTGGGCCACGTGGGGGAGCCAGTCCATGAGGTAGGTGTAGCCGGTGCCCACGAAGACGAGGTCGGGGTGTGCGGCCTTGGCCTCGCGCACGATGTCCAGGTGGGCGCCCACGAAGACCAGGGGGTCGGCGAAGGGCTGGTAGCCGTCGCTGGGCGGGTAGGCGGCGGGGCGCTGCAGGTGCGGGTTGTAGTAGGGCGAGCCGAGGGTGACGTTGACCAGCCGGACGCCGAGGGACTCGAGCAACGCGAGGAAGCGCTTGGGCTCCTCCATGTCGATTCGCGTCGGGTCGTCGTGGTCCACCCCGAAGCCGTGGCGCCAGCTCAGGGCGGCGGGCTCGCCGCGGCGGTCCTCGTGGTCGGTGCTCGGCTGGTGGGGGACCACGTCCGCCAGGGAGACGCGGCAGCCGATCTCGAGGCCCGGGAGTTCGGCGCGGATGCGCTCGACGAGCTCCACGAAGAAGCGCGTGCGGTCCTCGAAGTCCGGCCCGCCATAGGGGCCGGGGCGCTGCCTCGCGCCGAGCAGCTCGTGCAGGAGGTAGCCGTGGCACGCCTTGACGTCCACAAACTCGAACCCAGCGCGGGCCGCCGCGCGGGCGGCGAGCACGTAGCGGTCCTGGATGTGGCGCAGCTCGTCGTCGGTGAGGATCTCCACGTCTGCGCCGGCACGGGCGTCGAGGAGGGCATCACGGGTCGCGGGGCGCGGGGCCATGGGACCCTCTGGCCGTGACCATCGCCCCGAGTGGGTGAGCTGGAGCCCCACGGGGCCGAGGTCGTCGCCGGCGCCAATCTCCTGGCGCCCCTGGCGGATCTCATCCAGCAGCGCGCCCAGCTCGCGGACGGCCTTCTCCTCGTCGTCGAGGAACAGCTGGTTGGGGTTGGCGCGTCCGTCGGCCTGCACGGCGTACGCCTCTCCGCCCCAGATCAGGGCGGCGCCGCTGCGGCCGAAGCGGCGCCAGCGCCGCAGGGTCAGGTCGGACGGTGAGCCGTCCCGGGTCCCGTCCCAACCCTCCATCGGGTGGATCGCGAAGCGGTTGGCGAGGTGGCGGCCCGGGGCCCACTCGAGGGGCTGGCCCAGGGGACCCTCGGCGCCCTCGCAGGCGTCATCGAGGGCCACGGAGAGCTCGAGTTCCTCGAGGCGCCCGCGGAAGTCCTCGGGGGTTCGGAACGAGCCGGGCAGCTTGAACTTCATGCGGGGGTCTCCGCGACCGGTTCGCCGACGGACATGGTGATGGGGCCCGCGTAGCCGAAGCCGGGGACCGCCAGGGAGGAGAGGTCGAGGCGGCCGTCTTCGATCCGCAGCTTGCCTGCAGGTGAGTAGAGCGAGCCGTGCGCGGCCTGCAGCCGCTCACGCTCTTCCTCGGACAGGTGGGCCTGGCCGAGGAAGTAGTGGTGGCCGTTGCGCTCCACGTGGGGGAGACCCAGAGCCGACACCATGGCGAGGTCCTGGTGCAGGGGCAGGATCGGGAGGTTCGTGAGGTCCTCGGCGGACTGCACCCCCTCGCCGTCCGCGTCGATGCGGGCGCGGGCGAGCAGGGCGCGGAAGATCCCCTTGCAGGCCTTCATGGACACCCCGCCGTAGCCGAGGGCGCGGGCGCGCGGGTACGCGGAGAGGTCCGCGTCCGCCTCGTCGATGATCACCGGGGCGCGCTCCGCGAGCCGCGCCACGCCGGCGGCGGTCTCGGGCGCGAAGGTGTTGGCGCGATGCACCGGCTGCTCGATCGCGAGGAGCCCGGAGAGGAGCCCGGGCGCGTTGCCGCGCTCGTCGAGCTCGTCGAGCATGGCAGCGAGGCGCGCGGGGTCCTCGTACTGCTCGTTGCCGTCGAGCGTGAAGTGAGCGCCATCGGGCGTGATCGAGGCGATGGTCTCCAGGCGAGCGAGGTCGGCCTCCACCGAGCCTGAGACCTTGAGCTTGAAGCAGTCGAGCCCGAACGTGGCGATGTCCTCGGTCAGGCAGACCGGGTGGTCGTCTTCCCTCCGGTCTTCTTCGGGGACCTCCTCATCCGTGAGCGCGTCCACCAGGCCGACGGTGTGGCGGACCCGCACGGACTCGGACCTGCGTCCAAGGGAGGCCGCGCTCCAGCCACCCAGCCGCTCGTCGAAGGCCTCCATGTGGATGCCGAGGGCGTCTCCCGCGAGGGTGTCAAAGAACGAGGAAGACAGCGCCGTACAGGTGGCGTCGATCAGGGCGCGTTCGATGAGCGAGACCCCGAAGGTGCGGACGAGGCGGTCCGCCGCCGCCACGTCCGGGCGCTCCACGCACGCCATCTGGGCGTGGGCCCAGAGGTCGAAGGCCGTGGCGCCACCGCCGACCGAGCCGAAGGTGCGGACCTCGTCGAAGGCGAGCCGTGCGGCGTCGATCAGGTCACGCCGGTCGTCCTCGACCGAGGTGGAGGGGTCCTTGGAGAACCACTTGGGAACGAGCAGCTCTCCCGCGCGCCCGACGACCATCCCGGCCTCGGTCTCCACCTCGAGCTCTGCGACCAGCATTGGCGCCTGCGTCATCGTCGCAATGCCGAAGCGGAAGGGCAGGCGGGCGTCGCAGCGGCGCGCGGTGAGGCGGATTGTTGAGGGGCGAAGCAGCAAGCGGATGACCGGTCTCTGGACCGAGTCTAAGCCTGTCGGCGCTCCTCCGGCGGGCCTCACTCCGCTGAAGCGGAGTCAACTCAAGGCCTTGCGGCAAACGCTTCGCGAATCGAGCGAAGCGCCTCCTGGATTGACTCTGTTCCCCCGGAGGATCGGGCAATCACGCGCCGACGCCAGCGGACAATCGCCGCGGCTGCGAGATCGTAGGACCAGGTGAAGGTCGCGACGCTGAGTAGCGCGGCGAGGAGCCAGGCGCCGCCCGCCAGAGGGTTCACGGCCAGGGCCAGGACGGCGGCGGTGACCACCGCGAGGGCCGGGACCAGCACGAAGTTGCCGAGGAGCCGGACCGTCACGAGCTTGTCGGGCGTGGGCGCCCGGAGCGAGGCGCGCTCGGAGACGAGGATGGGGAGCCCCCAGACGGTGAGGGACAGCAGGAGCAGCGGGCTCAGCGCGAGGAGCGGGAGCGCGACGCCGAGGAAGCTGGGCGTGGGAGCGAGGATCTCGTCACCGCTGAGGCGCGCGCGCTGCAGGGAACTGCCGAGTCGTTCGATTGCTTCACGTCGGCGCTCGGCGCCTTCACCCGAGTCCTGGCGCAGCGCCTCGAGCGCTTCCATCTGGCGCATCCCGATGGGGGCGGAGCTCCTCGGCAGGATCCGCTCCAGGGCGACCGCTGCGCGCCACTCCTCCTCGGAGTCCGCCTGGATCGTGAGCTTCTCCATCCGCGCTCGCGATTCCTTCATGATCGCTCGAATGGCGACGCGGAACTCGGACCCGGCGCGCTCGATGATTGGGACCACCTCGAAGGGCTCCCCGATGACGGCGCTCGCGAGGGAGCGGAAGCGGTCTCGGTCCTCGTAGGTGACACCCACGGGGACGATGATCGGCTTGATCGTGCTGTCGGAGGCCTCGTAGGCGCTGACGAGCATCCGTGCCATCCCGGACTTCAGCGGCCGGAGGCGGTGCGAGTTGAGGCTCTCGCCCTCGGGGAAGATCGCGATGACCGCACCTTCGAGGAGGGCCTTGTCGATGGCCTCGAACGAGGAGGCGTTCTGACGCGTATCGACGCCGTCCTTCTTGCGATACATCGGGATCGCGTTGATGTTGCGCAGCACGTACCCCACCAACGGCATCTTCAGCAGGCTGTACTTCACCAGGACCCGCAGGGGCCGCCGAGTCGAGGACATCGGGAAGTGCGCGTCGCCTAGCCCGTTCGAGTGGTTCTGGCTGATCACCACCGGGCCGCTCGTCGGGAACGACTCTCCGCGGATTTCGATGCGGAAGTGGGTCCGCATGAGGAGCCAGCCCCAGCGGATCATCAGCCGGTAGGTCCACGAGCCGATCGCGGGCGAGTCAAACGCGTCCCTGGAGGGCCACGAGTCCGCGCCGCCCGGCGCGGCCTTGTCGGGCGCCGGCGCAGCTTCGCCAGGTTGAGTTGCAGACTGGTCCGCCATCGGCGCGACAGTCTGGGCACTGGATACCCGGAACGCCAGCTAGATGAGAGCAAGGGGCTCGCATTTGCCTCCCTGCGCGAGATGCTTCGGACGGCGGGGCCGCGTTTGTATGCTCGGGAACATGGCACTCGAACCCATGGAATCCAGGTCCTGGCACGCTCACTACGACGAGGGAGTCCCCGTCGACCTTGCGTTTGAGGACATCACGCTCAACGAATACACGGAACGGGCGGCGAAGACCTGGGGCGACCGACCAGCCCTGACCTTCCTCAACTGCTCGTTCACCTACAGCGAGCTGAACGACAAGGTGCGGCGCTGCGCAGCTGCGCTACGCGGGCTCGGCGTGGAGAAGGGGACGCGGGTGGCCATCCAGCTCCCGAACATCCCGCAGGCGATCATCGCCTTTCACGGGGCGCTGAGGGCGGGGGCGGAGGTCGTGATGACCAACCCCCTTTACACCCTGCGGGAGATCGAGCACCAGTGGAAGGACGCGGACTGCGACCTCGCCATCGTGGCCGACTTCATCTGGGAGGAGACCCTGGAGCCCAACCGCGCGAAGCTGCGGCCCAAGACCTACGTGGTCGCGCACATCCCCGACTACCTGCGCTTCCCGCTCAACCTGCTGGCGCCCCTCAAGCTGGCGCGGGCGAAGCCGAAGCGCTACGCCAAGGTCAAGCCGGCCAAGGACGTCCACGAGTTCAAGCCGCTCGTCGAGGGCGCGCCGCCCACGCCCCCCTCGCTGGACGTGACGCCCGACGACATCGCGGTCTTGCAGTACACCGGCGGGACCACGGGCCTCTCCAAGGGCGCGGTGCTCACGCACCGCAACCTCTCCTGCAACGCGCAGCAGATTCACTCCTGGTTCCCCAAGGTGGACCCGGGCAACGAGTCGACGCTCATCTGCCTTCCGCTGTTCCACGTCTTCGGCCTCTCGGTGGGGATGAACTGGTCCATCTGGTCCGGCTCCAAGATGGTGTTGGTGCCGAACCCGCGGGACATCCCCGCGTTGGTGAAGGCCATCACCAAGCACAAGGTCACGCTCTTCCCCGGCGTCCCCGCGCTCTTCAACGCCATCAACAACTTCCCCGGCGTGGAGAACCTCGACATGACGAGCGTGAAGTCCTGCTTCTCCGGCTCCGCGCCCATCGCGAAGGACGTGCAGGAGAAGTTCGAGGCGCTGACGAAGTCGACCATCATCGAGGGCTTCGGCATGAGCGAGACCTCGCCCGTGACCCACGTGAATCCGCTCTATGGCACGCGCAAGATCGGCTCCATCGGGATCCCCGTCTCGAGCACCGACTCGAAGATCGTGGACGCCGAGGACGACTCCAAGGAGCTCGGCGTGGGCGAAGAGGGTGAGCTCTTGGTGCGCGGCCCCCAGGTCATGCAGGGCTACTGGAACCGCGAAGAGGAGTCGGCCGAGGTGCTCGCCGGCGGCTGGATGCACACCGGTGACCTCGCCTCCATGGACGAGGACGGCTTCTTCAAGATCTGTGGTCGGAAGAAGGACATGATCAACTGCTCGGGTCTCAAGGTGTTCCCCGACGAGGTGGACGAGGTGCTCATGGGGCACCCGGCGATCCTCGAGGCCGCGACCATCGGCGTCCCTGACGCCGAGCGCGGTGAGACGGTCAAGTCCTTCATCGTCCTCAACGAGGGCGCCTCCCTGACCGCCGAGGAGGTGGAGAAGTTCGCGCGCGAGCAGCTCGCCGCGTACAAGATCCCCCGCAAGGTCGAGTTCATGGATGAGCTCCCCAAGAGCTCGGTCATGAAGATCCTCCGCCGCGAGCTCCGCGACCGGGAGGAGCAGCAGGGCTGAGGCCGAGTCGCGAGCGCCGGGCTCGTTTCGGCCAGGCCTCGCGGTGCCAGATAGAAAAGAGCGGGCTCCCGGTTTCACCGGGAGCCCGCTCTTCGCTTGTGGCTCTTCACTGTCGTGGCTCGTGGCCCGAGAGGGCCACGCGCCGTCAGATCAGAAGGCCCAGGTGAGACCCCAGGTCAGGTAGATACCGGACTCGTACAGCTCGCCGTCGTAGGTCGAGGGCTCTTCAAAGCCGGGAACCCCAGGGTAGGGGTCGAGGACCAGCTGGTCCTTCGTGGGGTTGAGGGCGTACTCGTAGAAGACGCCGAAGTCGGCGGTCAGTCCCTGCTGGATCAGATACGAGGCGCCTGCCACAAAGCCGAGGGTGAAGAACTCTGAACCCTCGAGCGAGATTTCCTCGGTGACGGCGGGAGAGAACGCGTTGGCTCCGTATCGGGCGACGCCGTCTGCCTTGACCTCGGGGACGAAGCCGAACTGGACGCCTGCGAAGGGGCGCAGGCGGTTGGCGTCGTCGATCGGGTCCAGCTGATAGCGGGCTTCAAGGACCAGGTGGGTGGTCCCGAAGTCGTCCAGGTCCACGTCGGCGGACAGCGGCCGGGTGGATTCGGGGTCGAAGATCCGGTGCTCGATGATCGCGCCGAGCAGGAAGTTGTTCGTCATGTACCGGAAGTACTTGAGCCCCAAGCCAAAGACGGGGTCGAGGTCGGTCTTCGACTTGCCAACATCGTTCGGAGGTGAGGCGAGGCCGCCCTCCCCGTTCTCGAGGACCACGGTTGCCTCCGCGAAGGCCCAACCCGAAGACACGCCGACCAGGTTCTTCCCGGTCATGTCCTCCGGCCACGCGATGTCCTTGTGGATCAGGGAGCAGGACACCAGCCCGGGGGCGGCGAGCCCTGCAAGGGCGACGACTCGGAGGAGCTTGGTCATGGGGGGGAGGCCCTGGGGGCGGGCCATATCCGGATGGGGATGAAGGAGGCCGTCGCCGCGGGGGGGCAGCGGCAGGCGGATCATATTGTGCAAAGTTCACGCCCAAGTCGCGAGCGACCCGGGCGTGGGTGCATCTCAGTGGCCTTCGGGAAACCCCTTCCCTCAGGCTGCGCTGGTCTCGTCGCCCGAAGTGCCTTCCGCTGGGGCCGGCTCGGGCCGCGCGGGCCGGGAATCGTCGCCCACGCGACGCAGGCCCATGGGAACGGTCGGGTCGAGGGCCCGCTCGGCGTAGGCCTCGAGGCTGAACGAGTCCACCTCCACTACCGCGGCGCGTGCCTCTCCTGCGCGGTCGATGAGGTCTCGCTCCGAGGCCGTGATGATCCCCAGGCGCAGGGCGTCATCGGCCATCGCGGCGGGGGCACGCTTGGTGATCTTCTTCTTCTTCACCGCGTCGCGGATCCTGCGCTGAACCTCGTCGGCCTCGGTGCAGAGCACGAGCGCGTGCTCGAGCTGGCCCATGGCCTCGTCGAGCGCCGTGGGGATGTACATGCCGCTCGTCATCCTGTCGCGCTGCTCACCCGGCTGCTGCATGGCGCGGGCGACCCGCTGCATCATGCGGTCGTTCGGTCCCGTGGACATCACGTTGAAGCGCGACCAGAGCGCGATCGGGCCTCGGAAGAACCAGCCCAGCAGGGGGACGTTGAAGTTGCTGAAGATCCCGTCGAAGCCCTTCTGAATCTCGGCCAGGCAGGTCTGCATGGACCAGTGGAGGTAGGGGAGGTCCTCCTTACGGCGGCCCTCCGCCTCGAACCGCCGGAGCACGGCGTTCCCGAGGTAGAGCCAGGAGAAGACGTCGGCGAAGCGGCCAGTGAGGGCCTCCTTGCGCTTCAGGTCGCCACCGAGCATGGCCATGGCCATGTCGGACATGGTGGCGAAGGACGCCGAGGCCCAGGAGAGCTTCTTGTAGTAGCCAGCGGCAGGCCCGGTGACCGGAGAGGTCGCCAACGCCCCGCGGGTTGCCGACAGCACCACCGAGCGCGAGGCGTTCCGAACCACGTGTCCGATGTGCCCGAAGAACGCGCGGTCGAAGCCCGCGGTGTCGCCCTTCTCCACGGCCTGAACCTCGTCCCACGCGTAGGGGTGGCAGCGAATGGCGCCCTGGCCGAACACGATGAGCGTGCGCGTCAGAATGTTGGCGCCCTCCACGGTCACGCTGATCGGCGTGGCCATGTAGGCGTGGGCCAGCGGGTTCCGCGGCCCCATGGAGATGGCCTTGCCGCCGAGGATATCCATGGCGTCGGTGAGAGTCTGGCGGGCGATCTCGGTGAAGTTGTACTTCGCGATCGCCGTGACGACGGCCGGCTTGGCGCCGTCATCTAGCCCGCCGCACGTGGTGCGCCGAGCGGCCTCCAGGATGTACGTCTTGCCCGCGATACGGGCGAGGCCCTCCTCGATGCCCTCGAACTTGCCGATGGCGATGCCGAATTGCTTGCGCACGGCAGCGTAGGCGCCCGCGACGCGGGTCATCATCTTCACCGTCGCGGTGCTCGACGCGGGGAGTGAGATGCCGCGGCCTGCGGCGAGGCACTCCATGAGCATCCTCCATCCCTGGCCGAGCCCTTCGGCGCCGCCGATCACCACCTCATTCAGGCGGACCTCGACGTCATGGCCTTCGGTGGGGCAGTTGAAGAAGGGGACACCGAGCGGGTCGTGGCGCTTGCCGAGCACGACGCCCGGCGCGTCGGAGGGGATCAGGGCGCAGGTGATGCCCACGTCCTCGCCCTTGCCGAGGTGATTGTTCGGGTCGCGCAGGCGGAAGGCCAAGCCGAGCACGGTGGAGATGGCGGCCAGCGTGATGTAGCGCTTGCGCCAGTTGAGACGCACCCAGAGCTCGCCGTCGCGCTCAAAGACCTCGCCGCTGGAGGACATGGCGCCGGCGTCAGAGCCCGCGTTCGACTCCGTGAGCGCGAAGCAGGGCATGTCGACGCCCTTGGCGAGGCGCGGGAGGTAGTGGTCCTTCTGCTCCTGAGTGCCGTAGTGGGTGAGGAGCTCGGCCGGGCCCAGGGAGTTAGGGACCATGACCGTGATCCCCAGGGGTCCGGACCTCGAGGAGAGCTTGGCCACCACCGCGCTGTTCATGGACGCCGTGAAGCCCTTGCCGCCGTACTCCTTGGGGATGATCAGGCCGAAGAAGCCCTCGTCCTTGAGGTACTGCCACACGGACTCGGGGAGGTCGCGCGTCTGGAAGACCTCCCAGTCGTCGGTCATCCGGCAGACCTCCTCGCACGGACCGTCGAGGAACTCGCGCTCCTCGTCGGTGAGGTCGGGGTAGGGCTCCGTGACGAGCTTGTTCCAGTCCGGTTTGCCGCTGAAGAGCTCGCCGTCGATCCAGACCGTGCCGGCGGTCAGCGCGGTCCGCTCGGTCTCGGAGATGACCGGCAGGAACTTCAGGGCCTTCATGATCGCCATGACGGGGCCTGAGATCAGGACGCGCCGGATGGCCGGGACGTTGAAGACCGCCATGACGACGCCGTAGGCCAACAGCCACTTCCAGCTCAGGAGCCCCGTGACGAGGACGGCGCCGAACGCGGTCCAGGCTGCCAGGGGTGCGGCGACGAAGCCGAGGCCGAGAGCGACAAAGAGGACGCCGAGCAGGACCCAGAGGGGGCCCACGGCGTGGAGGAATCCGGTCAGCGCGAAGGGAGCAGTCATGATGGCAGCGGTGGCGGTGGCTTGCGGTGGAGCCGGCGGCGCGGGGATGCGGTGGACACCCAGTGGCCGTCGGTGGATCAGGTGCGGTTGGCTCCGGAGGGGAGCGCGGCGAAGGCGCCGAGGCCGGCGGAGTGAATCAGGTCCTGAATGAGCGCCGAGCGGTCGAGGCTGATGTCGATGCGCTGGGCGATCAGGAGCGAGACGAGGCCGTGCAGGGTGGACCAGACGATGGCCCCGCGGCGGGCCGCTTCTTCGGCGGGCAGGGCGGTCAACTCGGCGAAGACCTCCAGGCTCCTGCGCGCTCGCCGGTAGGCGTCCACGGGATATCGTTCCATCTGCTCGGCGCGGAGCATGAACATGATCTCGTAGTACTCCGGGCGCTCGAGCCCGAAGGCCACGTAGGCACCAGCGACGTCGCGGAGGAGGTGGAGCGCGTCGCCCTCACCCCTCGAGACGTCCAGCACTCGGCGGTTCAACTCCTCGAACCCCTCGTCGATGAGCGCGTAGATCAGGGAGTCCTTGCTCTTGAAGTGGAGATAGAGGCTCGTCGCCGTGCACCCCACGGCAGACGCGATCCGCCGCGTGGAGAGGGCCGCATAACCCCCGCTCTCCAGGAGCGTGCGCGCCTCCTGGAGGATGGCCTCCCTCAGGGGAGTGGCCGGGTCGCGGGTCGGACGGGAGGGGGGCATCTGCTCGGTCTCTCGGTGAAGGCGTTGTGGGAGCGGCTCCAGGCGACGCGGGCGGGGTCCGGGCCTCCCGGCCGCGGTCGAGCCTGGAGGGGGTCGGGAGGTTGTCTCCGAATGGGGCAAAGGCTCCAGATGGTGCTCAGGCTCGGCGGTGGGGAGCCCCACGAGGGCGCCAGATGGTTCGTGAACTCCACTGCGTCCATCGGCATTCCAGGTTGACAGCGTAAACTGTAAGGCAGCTTCTAGCCGAGAAGGGACCCTGGGGGGGCCCCTGTGGGCCCTGGGCGGCCATTGCTGTCGGCCACCCGCCCGCCCTCATCTCGGAACGAGACACCGCCACCGACCGCACCGGAACCGCATGATCCAGGTCCAGAAGGCCGAAGGGCCCGACATTGTCCTCGCAGCTGGCCTGCGCAGCCCTTGGGCGCGCGCAGGCGTCCGCTTCCGTCAGGAGGACGCCGGCCACCTCGGCGCCGTCGTGGCCCGTGAGCTGCTCGCGCGCACCTCGCTGGACCCGGCGGAGATCGACGAGGTCATCGTCGGCTGCGTCGGTCAGCCCCATGACCAGGCGAACATCGCCAGGGTCATCGCCCTGCGGGCCGGCGTCCCGCGCCACGTCCCCGCGCGGACGGTCGCTCGCAACTGCGCCTCCGGTATCGAGGCGGTCACGACGGCCGCCGAGGCGATCGCGGCCGGCTCCGGAGACCTGTACCTGACGATGGGGGTGGAGGTGATGAGCCAGTATCCGCTCATCGTGAGCAAGAAGATGACCGCGATGTTCGCCAAGCTGGCCGGGGCCAGGTCGGTGGGCCAGCGGCTCGCCGCGCTCGCCTCTTTCCGCCCGTCCTTCCTGAAGCCGCGCATCGCGCTGCTGGAGGGGCTGACGGATCCGACCTGCGACCTGCTCATGGGCCAGACCGCCGAGCTCCTCGCGCGGGACTTCGGAATCACCCGCGAGGACTGCGACGGCTACGCGGCGCAGAGCCACAACCGCGCGGCGAAGGCGCGGGACGCGGGTCGCTTCGACCGCGAGATCCTCCCCGTCATGCCCCTCGGCGCTCGCACGGGCGACAGCTCCCTCATCCACGACGACAGCATCCGCGACGGGCAGTCGCCGGCCAAGCTCTCCAAGCTCCGGCCGTACTTCGAGAAGCCGGACGGGGTGGTCACCGTGGGCAACGCTTGCGGGATCACGGACGGCGCCGGCGCGCTGATCGTGACGACGAACGAGCGAGCCAGGGAGCTCGGCCTCGCGCCCCTCGCCCGGATCAAG
This sequence comes from uncultured bacterium, assembly GCA_938083085.1. Taxonomy (GTDB): domain Bacteria; phylum Planctomycetota; class UBA1135; order UBA1135; genus Saltatorellus. The sequence continues at coordinate 18,205 of CALLKX010000034.1, read as the reverse complement.
TCCTGGGCATGGGCGGGCTGCGACCCCGAGCGGATGGGGCTCGGGCCCGTTTACGCCACAGCTAGGGCTCTTGATCAGGCGGGGGTCAGCCTGTCCGACGTGGGCGCCATCGAGCTGAACGAGGCCTTCGCAGCCCAGGTCATTGCCTGCCAGAAGGCCTTCGGGAGCGCCGAGTTTGGCTCGGGGCGCCTCGGGCGCAGCGGCGCGGTCGGCGAGCTCGACCTGACTCGCACCAACATCAACGGGGGTGCGATTGCCCTCGGTCATCCCGTGGGGGCCACCGGCGCGCGGCTCCTCCTCACCGCAGCACACGAACTGGAGGTGGGGGATCACGAGCTGACGCTCGCGACCCTCTGCATCGGCGGCGGCCAGGGCGGCGCCGTCCTCCTCGAGAGGATCTCCTCATGATGGACATCAGCAGATTCCCCGGGATCGAGAACGCGCCTGAGCCTGGAACGTGCGTCCGCCTCGAGCGCCCCGAGCCCGGGCTCGCGATCCTCATCATGGACCCGCCACACCGCAGCTTCCCGGTGCTGGACGCGCCGATGCTGCGCGACATCGACGCCGCGCTGACCGAGCTCGAGGCCGACACCTCGATCACGGGCATCGTGCTCACGGGTCGTCGCGCGGATCAGTTCCTCGCCGGCGCCGACGTGGAGGCGATCGCGACGGTCACCGACCCCGGGATTGTGCGCGACGCCGTCCTCATGGTGCACGAGCTGTTCGGGCGCCTCGAGTCCATGCGAGCGCGGACCATCGCCGCCGTCGGAGGTCCAGTGCCCGGCGGCGCGTTCGAGATCAGCCTCGCCTGCGACGCCATCGTCGCGACCGACGACAAGAAGACCCGCATCGGGCTCCCTGAGACCCAGCTCGGCATCATCCCGGGCTGGGGCGGGTCGCACCGCCTGCCCAAGCGCGTCGGGGTCCCGACGGCGCTCGACGCGATCCTCACGGGGCGCCTCTACCCGGCGAAGAAGGCCAAACGCCTCGGGATGGTCGACCGCCTCACGAAGAAGGAGTACCTCGTGCGCGTGGCCAGCGACATGGCCATGGGCCGCGAGCGTCTCCGGCGCCGGAGCCGCGGCTGGAAGACCTGGATGGTGGACCGCAACCCGCTGGCCCGCTTCGTGATCTCGAACCAGGCCACCAAGCAGATCGACCGCAAGGCGCACGGGAACTACCCCGCGCCGTATCGCGCCCTGGACATCGTCCTGAACGCGCCGAGCAAGACCCGCCAAGAGGCGGCACGGATCGAGGCGGAGGGGACGGTCGAGCTGGTTACCGGCAAGGTCTGCAAGAACCTCGTCTCCATCTACTTCGCGTCCGAGGCCGCCAAGAAGGCCGCGCAGTTCGCGGACGGCAGCGCGCCGCCGAGGATGAGGGCGGGCGCAGTCGTGGGCGGCGGCGTGATGGGCGCGGGCATCGCCAGCCTGATGGCCGACCGAGGCCTGCACGTGCGCCTCTTCGACCTCTCGCAGAGCGCGCTCGACGCGGCGACGATCACCCACCGCAAGGACGTGGACAAGAAGCGCAAGCGCCGCCGCTATCAGCCCCACGAGGCCAACCGAGCCATCGATCGTCTGGAGGTCTCCCTCAGCATCGGCGCGATCGCTGCGGCGGACGTGGCGGTCGAGGCGGTCGCGGAGGTGCTCGAGGTGAAGCACAAGGTCCTCGGACAACTCGCGCAGGAGATGGCGGACGACGCGATCCTCTGCACCAACACCTCCTCGCTGAGCGTCACGGCCATGCAGGCGGGCACGCCCAACCCTGAGCGTGTGGTGGGGATGCACTTCTTCAACCCGGTCAAGCAGATGCCGCTCGTGGAGATCGTGCGGGGTGAGCAGACCTCCGACGAGACGGTGACGAAGATCGCCGCCCTGTCGGTGGCCCTGGGCAAGACGCCGGTGGTGACCCGCGACGTGCCCGGCTTCCTGGTGAACCGGTTGCTGGGTCCCTACCTCGACGAGGCCGTCCGGCTCTTCGTGGAGGGCATCAGCCCGCTGCGCGTCGACCGGCTCATGGTGCGCTTTGGGATGCCCATGGGCCCGTTCACGCTGCTCGACGAGGTGGGCCTCGACATCGCGGCCCACGCGGCCAAGTCCCTGCATGAGGGGTACGGGGAGCGCATGGCGCCGACCGAGGCCCTGCTGGGCATGATGGGGCCGGACCGCCTCGGCAAGAAGTCAGGGGCCGGGTTCTACGATCATCGCCGCAAGGGACGCGCCAGGAAGGGCGCGCCGATGCTCATGGAGGACCTCTCGGGGTACCAGTCGAGCAGCCGGGCGATGCGCATGAGCGACGTGGAGATTGTCGAGCGGGTGGTGCTGGCCATGGTCGGCGAGGGCGCCCGCGCCTTCGAGGACAGGGTCGTGGCGACGCCGGCGGAGTTCGACCTCGCCACGGTGTTTGGCACCGGCTTCGCCCCATTCCGGGGGGGCCTGCTGAAGTACGTGGACTCCGTCGGTGCAGGCAACATCTGCGAGCGTATGGACGCGCACCGGGCCATGGCCGACGTGGCCGAGCGCGGGGCCGCGGCCGAGCGCTTCGAGCCGGCGGAGATCCTCCGCAGGCTGGCCGGCGACGGAGGGACCTTCCACGGTCTGACAGACTCCTCGGCCTGATTCCGCGCAGCGGCTAGGCTGACGGCATGACCATCGCCGCGCTCTTTCTCGTCCTCGTGTCCGCTCCGGCGGGCGCGGGGACGCTCGCATTCCCACCGAGCTCGACGCCCTCGCCGGCGGGGGCTGTTCGCGCCGGCCTGTCGGACGGCCGGGTCGATCCCCCCCGCGACGGGCGCCCGAACATCGTCCTCGTGATGGCGGACGACATGGGCTTCACGGACATCGGCTGCTACGGCGGCGAGATCCAGACGCCTACCCTCGACGGCCTGGCGGCGGGCGGCGTGCGGATGACGCAGTTCTACAACACGTCGCGCTGCTGCCCGACGCGGGCGTCGCTGCTCACGGGGCTCTACTCCCACCAGGCGGGGATCGGGCTGATGACCTCCGACCGCGGCACCGACGCCTACCGCGGGGACCTGAACCGCCGTTGCGTGACCCTGGCGGAGGCGCTCGGGGCCGGTGGCTATCGGACGTACCTCTCGGGCAAGTGGCACGTGACCAAGCATGTGCGGGCCGATGGGCTCAAGCACAACTGGCCGCTGCAGCGTGGCTTTGACCGCTTCTACGGGACGATCACGGGCGCGGGGAGCTTCTATGACCCGACGACCCTGTGTCGAGGCAACACGTTCATCACGCCGGAGAACGACCCGCTCTACCGGCCGGAGCGCTTCTACTACAGCGACGCCATCAGCGACAACGCCGAGCGGTTCATCGAGGACCACTTCGCCGGAGAGCACGCCGAGGCGCCGCTCTTCCTGTACGTGTCCTACACCTCCGCTCACTGGCCCATGCACGCGCCGGAGGAGGAGATCGCCGCCTACGACGGACAGTATGACGAGGGCTTCGGGCCCGTGGCTGCGGCTCGCCGCGCGCGGGCCGTGGAGCTGGGGGTGCTGGACGAGCGCTGGCAGCAGGCGCCGCTCGCCAGGGACTGGGACCGCATGAAGCACCTCGAGTGGGAGGCGCGCAACATGGAGTGCTACGCGGCGATGGTGACGCGCATGGACCGCGGCATCGCCGGCATCGTGGAGTCGCTGGAGGAGCGGGGAGAGCTCGAGAACACGCTTTTCGTGTACCTCCAGGACAACGGCGGGTGCGCCGAGAACATGGGCTTCCGATCCAACGCCAAGGACCTCGACGGCGTGGCGTACGAACCCCTCGGCCCAGATGGGCTGCAGATGAAGATCTGGCCGCCCATGCAGACCCGGGACGGTCGCGTGGTGCGCACGGGGCCTGCGGTGATGGCGGGACCGGAGGACAGCTACGTCTCCTATGGGCCGGGCTGGGCGAGCGTTTCGAACGCGCCCTTCCGCGGGTTCAAGCATGACGGGCTCGAGGGAGGGATCAGCACCCCCTTCATCGTTCACTGGCCAGCCGGGTTGAGTCCAGCGAGGGCGGGGCAGATCGTGCACGCTCCCGCCCACCTGATCGACGTGATGCCGACGCTCCTCAGCGCCGGGGGTGGGGCGTACCCCGCCTCCTTCAGCGGCTCAGAGGTGCAGCCCATGGAGGGCGTCGACCTCATGCCGCACCTGCGGGGTGGCGAGCTCGAGCGTGAGCGGCCGCTCTTCTTCGAGCACCACGGGAACCTCGCCATGCGCGACGGTCGCTTCAAGATCGTCTCGGCCTATCGGAAGGCCCAGCCGGTGCGCTGGGCGCTCTACGACATGTGGTCCGACCGCACCGAGCTCCATGATCTCTCCTCGGAGCAGCCGGTTCGCGTCGCGCGGATGGCGTCCGCGTGGCAGGCCTGGGCCGCGCGAGTGGGGGTCCGCCGCTGGCCCTATTGAGAGGCCTACAGGGCGCCTCGCCGGAGCGCGGAGGGGCCGCTCAGAAGAGGAACATCACGCCCTCTAGCTGGCGCAGGGCGGCGTAGATGGCGATCACCGAGCTGGCGTCGGGGCATACGGGCTCGAGGGTCACCGACTCGTGCCGGCCTCCTGAGGCGGTCTTCACGCTCGAGGGGGGCGCGTCGTCGAGCCCCAGGCAGCGCTGGACGCAGGCGCCGGCGCGCGCCGGCAGGTCGGCCCCGGTGGCGCCGATCACCTTGAAGGTGAAGGGGCACGGGAAGCTGTGACGAGCCTCTAGGAGCTCGACCGTCGGGGGCTGGTGATCCATGCCCCCATTGTGGGGGACGGGGCCCGAGGTTCGACCCCGGGCCCGCGTAGTTCGCGCGCGGGAATCAGTCCGCGAGGATCCCGGGGAGGCGCGACACGAGGTCCTTCTTGCCGGACTTCGAGATCGGGTCGTCGCCGAGGTACACGTCGAACATGGCCCACGCGAGGTCCTGGGACTTGAGGTCCGGCTTGCGCTCCCCGTTCACCACGGTGCAGAGCGTCCCGTCCGGGTGCCACGTGAAGCGCAGCTCGTTCCCCTCCTTCAGCTCATCGAGGGAGAAGAAGCCGCGGAACGTGGTGAGGTCCTTCAGCTTCTCGGCCTTCGTGCCCTCCATGGCCTTGCGGCGGGAGAGGATGCGCGGCTCAAGCGAGTCCTCGAAGGCCTCCACGATGTCCTCCGCGTCCACGTCCCGGCAGAAGCGCATGCGCAGCTCCTTGGTGCCATTGGGGCTGAGGAGCGTCTTGTACAGCGTTGCGTCCTTGCCGAGGGCCTTCGCGCTCTTGCCCTTCCAGGCGGCGAGGTCCTTCGCCACGAAGGCGGAGTCCGCGTAGACCACGTAGGAGTAGACGTTCACGTTGAAGATCGTCTTCTCGCGGATCGCGAGGCCGATGAGGTCGAGGTCCTGCGGCTTGGCGCCCTCCTTCTTGGCGTCGGCCTCGCTGAGGGTGGACTTGATCGTCACCGGGTAGCGGTGCTTGCTCTCGCCCTCCTTCGCGGTCGGAACCTCCTCCTGGATCAGAGGGGTCGAGCTGGGTTCGAGGGCGGCGGCAGGGGAGGAGACGAGCGGAAGGAGGAGGGTTGCGGTGAGGAGCATGGTCGGTGGGGGAGGGGCGGTGCGGGGGGGGCGAGAGGGGGTCGCGGCGTCAGGCGACGCCCTCGCTGGGGCTCTGGTTTGGAGTCAGGTCGGCGCGGTCGCCGGGGGTCTCCTCGCGACGCTTGTGCGTCCGCCACTTGTTCGGGCTCTCGTCCGTCTCGCGCTTGAAGGCGCGGTAGAAGGTGGAGAGGTCCTCGAACCCGCATTCGAACGCGACCGAGAGGACCGTCCGGCTGGTGGACTCGAGGAGCTTCTTGGCGTGGTCGATGCGGAGCTTGCGGACGTGCGCGAGCCAGGAGGTTCCCGTGACCTCCCGGAAGAGCTGCGTGAAGCGCCGGCGCGAGAGGCCGAGGGTCGAGGCCGCGGCGTCCAGGTTGGTGGCCTCGAAGAAGTTCTCCGAGAGGTCCTCCACGTAGCTGCGCATGCGCTCGACGCTGTCCGCGCCGCGGAGGGTGCGCTGACTTGTCCCCGATGCCGAGGCCTCGATATCTCCTGTGCGCGCGAGGTCCGCGATCAGCCGCAGCGCGAGGGCGATCATCTGAGCGCCGGTGGTCGGGGTGTCCAGGGTCTGTTCGAAGAGGAGCCGGCGCATGCTCCGCTCCACCTTCTCCGCGGTGTGGGGATCGAGGTGCACGACCCCGGAGGAGAGCACCGTGGGGTCGAAGCAGGCCAGCTCGAGCACGCGGCTGCGGATGCTGACGACGTAGAGGGAGAGGGGCTCACTGTCGGAGTCGCAGATCTCGTGAGAGCGGCCGGCGGGGATCACGAGGGCGTCTCCCCGGCGGCACTCTGTCGCATCCGGGCCGCACCTCAGGGTGCCCATGCCGTCATGGACCAGGACGATCTTCAGGAAGTCATGGGCGGCGGGAGGCATCCTCCAGCCTGCGGCATGATGACTCTCGAAGACATCCACTCCCCATTCAGGGAAGACGTGTTCGACGGGCTGGACGGTGGGCTGCGTGGCGCGGGGTCGGATAGGCATGGCCGGGTGAACATACCATGCGATCAACTTTTGGAGGCAAGTCGGGCAACGGGTCGGGCAATGGCCCGGGGGGCGCGCAGGAGCGGCCGCCGTCGGAGCCGGGGGGCCAGATCAACGGGTGGCGCGTGGAGAACCCGGGGAGACGGATCCCGAGCGCGTGGGAGTCCGTGTGAGAAGTGGCCCGGGCGGTATCAGGGAGGCATAGGTTGTGAACGGGGGCGATTTGGGGCGCAGGTGGGGCTCATGTGGAGAAACGGTGGAGTATTGGAGTGAGACTGGAGAAAAGATGGAGGAATCTAACCCCTTGCGGGGCGTGCGGTGCGGAGTTGGGATGGGCTGACTGCCCGACATGCCCATGTCTAATTCCCTCTTCCTAGGCACCCATAGCGCGACCATCGACGCGGAGGGTCGGATCCAGCTGCCCGCGCCCCTGCGCGACGAGCTGAGCCTCCGTCAGCCCGAGTTCCGCTTCGTGGCGACGCTCGAGGGGGACGGGAGCGTGTGCCTCCGTGAGCGAGAGCAGTGGGATCGGTGGGCGCGAACGCTGGTCGCCGAGGCGCCGCGCGACCAGCAGGCGCGGGCGACCCTGCTGACCATCGCGGCCCACAGCGCGCCGGTGAAGTGCGATCGTCAGGGTCGCATCCGGGTGCCGGACGCCCTGCTGAACCTGGTGGGCGTCGATCGCCGGGCCCCGGCCTCGCGGGAGGTCGTCCTGGTGGGCGGTTTCGAGGAGATCCGGCTCTGGAGCCCGTCGAACTGGGAGACCTTCGCTGAGGGTGCCCGCGCGGAGCTCGGGGTCGGCCTTGACCGACTCCTCGGGGGCGCGGTCCACGCCCAGGACTGAGGACCCCTTCGGCGGGGTCTCATCCCAGGACAGCAGGGGAGCTCCTGGCTCAGGTGAGGGTGCCCCACGGGTCGATGAGATCTCTGATGGACCCCCTCAAGCTGACCCCGATTTCCCGGCTCGTTCGCAGCGCTGCCGCCCTCCTCCTTGTGGCCTCGCCGCTCCAGGGGCAATCCGAAGCCGTCGTCGAGGTGGACGTGTCTCTGGTCGTGGTCAGCGCAGCCGAGGACGCGATCGCTCTCCTCGACCCCGACTCCGGTGAGCGGCAGGCGTACTTCCGCGTGGGCAACGGCCCCTCGGCCGCTGCAGTCTCCAGCGATGGACGGACGGCGGTCGTGACCCATCGGGGGCGGGCGCTCTCCGGCAACTCCGTCTGCGTGGTGGACCTCCACGCCGCGGCGATCGTGCGGACCATCCCGCTCATCGTCACGAAGACCAGGCCGGACGGCACGTTCGTGTCCCGCAGCTTTCATCGCCCCGACGACGTCGTGTTCCTCCCCGGCCAAGCACGCGTCCTCGTGAGCTGCGCGGCCGAGGGTGCGCTGCTCCTCGTGGACCTTCTCGAGAAGAAGGTCACCGGAGTCGCAGAGCTTGGCCGTGGTGGCGCGGACGATGTCGTGCTGGGACACGAGGGCAAGCTGGCCTTCGTCGCGAACCGGGGCGAGGGGACGATCTATGCCGTGAACATCGCGACCATGGGGGTCGTCAGGCGGATGGACGCCGGCGGGGGTGCCGCCGGGCTCGCGATACACCCGACGCGTAGGGAGCTCTGGGTCACCAACTCCACCACGAACACGATCAGTATCATCGACTGCGACTTGCTCAAGGAGCAGGCAGAGTTCGCCTGCGGAGCCATGCCGGTCGACATCGCCTTCACGCCCGACGGCCGGAACGCGCTGGTGGTGAACTATCAGGGGGGCAACGTGTCCGTCATCGACGCGCGCTCGCGGCGGGTCCGGGCGCTGATCAAGATCCCGAGGGTCTCCGAGAAGTGGGCGAAGGAGCGACCGGTGGACGAACCGGAGGCCTTCGGTCGCAGCGCGCTCCCGAGCTCCATCGCAGTGGATCCAACGGGCGCCCGGGGGTGGGTCACGGCAGAGCGCAGCGATCGGATCTTCGAGGTGGACCTGACCACCTGGAAGGTGACGAGGTCGTACGAGAGCCCCGAGGGACCCGCGCACGTCTCACGCGCCGGCCTCTTGTCGTCGGCGGTCTCCTCCCCGATCGTTCCGATCGCCCCGACCGAGGGACCCGGCGGCGTGAGCACCGATCCCTGGGAGCGGAGCTTCCCGGGCGGCGGGCTCTCCTTGCCGCCTGCGGGCAATGCTCCCTGATCGGTCGAGGCCACTGATGACTGGGAGCCACTGACGACTGGGAGCCACTGACGACTGGGAGCCACTGACGACTGGGACCCACTGGGCCTCCTGGCTCGGCTGTTCGGCGCCACGGGGTCGGGCCTGGTTGAGCGGCTTCAGGGGCGCTCACGTGCGCAGGTCATCGGTGTGTGTTGGAATGTTGCGGCGCCCGACCGCTGGTCGGCCAGACCGCCATGATCCGTCGCTTCCAGCCCCTTTGCGAGCCGCCGATCTGGGCTCGGGGTGGCCAGGCGCAGACGCTGCTCGGGTTCCTCCTCCCGACCCCTGGGGATGAGCTCCTCAACGTGGGCGCCACGCGGCGAGAGGTCATCGTCAGCGGCGGTGACCGCCTCGTGGTCTACGACGCCCCGGCCGCGGACGGCCCACCCGGGAGGCCGCTCGACGAGGTCGTCGTGCACCTCTTCCATGGACTCACTGGTTCCAGCGAGTCCAACTATGTCCGCCTCTGCGCGGGCCCCTTGCGGCGGGCGGGGGCGCGGGTGATCGCCTTCAACCACCGCGGGCAGGGCGCCGGAGAGGGGCTAGCCCGTGGGATCTACCACTCGGGCAGCGCCCCGGATCTGTGGGCCTCCGTCGAGGCCGGGAGGTGCCTACACCCGGACGCGCTGCACCTCGGCGTGGGCTTCTCGCTGTCGGGCAACGCCCTCCTCCTTGGGGCCGGCAGGGACGGGGGAGCCGCGGGCGCGCCGGACGCGGTCCTCGCGGTCAACCCGCCCGTGGACCTGGAGCGGTCCGTGTCGAGGATGGAGCGAGGCCTGAATCGGATCTACGACCGGAAGTTCGTGCTCGGTGTGCGAAGCGCCATGCTCGAGCGTCAGGCTCGCGGCGAGCTCGACCCGTCTGTGAAGGTGCAGCGGCGCTGGAGCCTGCGGACGACGGATGACCGGGTGACCGCGCCGCTCGCGGGATTCGCGTCCGGGGCGGAGTATTACGAGCAGTGCTCGGCGGCTCGGTGGATCGGCCAGGTCGAGGTCCCCTCGGTGATCCTCTCGGCGGCGGATGACCCCTTCATCGAGCCGGGCATGATCGAGGATGCGGCCCGGGGCACGGCGGCCTTCGTTCACATGGAGCCGGTGGGGGGACACCTCGGGTACCTGGCCGCTGGACCCGTTCCTGCGGAGCGCCACGCGGAGTTCGTCGGGCGCCGCTGGCTCGGGGCAGCGGTGTCGCACTACGCGATCGAGCTCGCCCGTGCAGCCCGCGGTCACTAACGGCGAGCACTGACCGGAATATTCTCGGTCACGCGCATTCGGGAGCAGGGTGGAGGCGAACATGAGGGGGACATGGGTGAACAGCACTTCGAGCGGACCGTTGAGGCTCCCTGCGCCGCGAGCGAGGCCTACGAGTGGCATCTCCGGCCCGGCGCGCTCCGCCGTCTCCTCCCTCCGTGGGACAGCGCCCGCGTCGTCTCTGGCAGCGGTCCCGAGGAGCGCCTGGAGAAGGGCGCCCGCACGGTCCTCCGCGTGGGCGTCGGTCCGCTCGGGCTGAACTGGACCGCGGAGATCGCGGACGAGCAGCCGCAGAAGACGTTCTTCGTGGATCGCCAGGTGTCGGGGCCCTTCAAGAGCTGGGTGCACCGCCACGAGGTCTCCACCCGGGGTCGCACCGAGTCCGTGCTGCACGACCGGATCCGCTACGAGCTTCCCCTCGGTGCCCTCGGGCAGCTCTTCGGCGGCCCGATGGTCCGCGGCAAGCTCGAGCGGATGTTCGCCTGGCGGCACCGCGTGTTCGTGGGGGACCTCGAGGCCCACGCTGGAGCCAGAGCGGCGGGCTTCGAGCAGAAGACCATCGCCATCACCGGGGCGAGCGGCCTTGTGGGCTCTACCCTCGCGGCCTTCCTTCGCACCGGCGGCCACCGTGTCCTCGAGCTCGTGCGGCGCGCGCCCGCAGCGGCCCATGAGGTCCGCTGGGACCCCGCGGCCGGGGAGGTCGACACCGAACCCCTCGAGGGCGTCGACGCCATCGTGCACCTCGCGGGGGAGTCCATCTTCGGGCTGCGGTGGACCGAGGAGAAGAAGCGCCGCGTCGCCCAGAGCCGCGTGATGGGGACGCGGACCCTCGTGGACGCGATCGGTCGCATGACCCGCCCGCCCGGGGTGCTCGTCGCTGCCTCCGCCATCGGTTGGTACGGCGACCGAGGTGAGGAGGAGCTCCCCGAGTCCGCGCCGAGGGGGCAGGGCTTCCTCGCGGACACCTGCGCCGACTGGGAGGGAGAGGTCGACCGCCTCAGGCCGGAGGTCCGGGCCGTGAAGATGCGCCTGGGCGTGGTGCTGGACGCAGGAGGAGGGGCGCTCTCGACCATGCTGCCCGCCTTCATGCTCGGGCTCGGTGGGCGCCTCGGATCGGGTCGGCAGTGGTTCCCCTGGATCGCTCTCGACGATGTGATCGGCGCCATGTACCTCGCCATGCACCGGCCCTCCTTACAGGGTCCGGTGAACCTCGTTGCGCCGGGCCTCGTCCGTAACTCGGAGTTCACCCGGGCCATGGGCCGCACGCTGCACCGCCCGGTGGTCCTGCCCGTGCCGCGGCCAGCGCTGCGCCTTGCGCTGGGCGCTGAGCAGGCAGACGAGATGTTGCTGTCCAGTGTCCGCGTCGTGCCCGAGGCCTTGCAGCGCGAGGCGTTCGCCTTCCGCTATCCGGAGATTGACGCGGCCCTCGGCCACGCGCTCGGGCGGACCGTCTGAAGGCCGGCCCAATTCGGTGCTTTGGGGCGCGCGGTCTTATGATCGATGCGTCCCTTCCCCCCAAGAGAAACGGCCCACGCCGGAACGCGCCATGTCCTCCACACGACTCCTCATCGCCGGGCTTCTGCTGCCCCTCGCCACCCTGACCGCCGCGGCCTCACTCGGCGTCTTTCCCGAACAGGATGACGCCGATGCTGCGGCCATGCAGATGCCCCAGCCCACCGAGGCTCACAAGCGGATGCTTGAGGGGGTGGGGGTCTGGAAGGGCGTCATGAAGGCGTCGTACCCCGGCATGCCGCCCATGTCGAGCGAGGTGACCGAGACCGTCGAGGCCCTCGGCGCGTTCCACACGGTGACGGACTTCCACGCCGAGTTCATGGGCGTGCCTTACCTCGGGCACGGGATCATGGGCTTCGACGAGGCCAAGGGAGAGGCGTTCGGAACCTGGACCGACAACATGAGCCCGCACACGTCCTTCATGCGGGGGACGGTCAAGACGAAGGGGGACACCACCACCATCGAGATGCGCTACGAGGCGCCGACGCCAACGGGAGAGATGCTCCCTCATCGCAACGTCAGCGTTCACACCAAGGACACCTACCGGATGACCTTCTTCATGGGCGAGGGCGACGCCGAGGTGCAGACGATGACGCTCGACCTCACGCGCTCCGAGTGATCCCAGCTGGAGCTGGGTTCACGCGCCGAAGCGCTCCCGCAGCACCTGCGGGAGCGCTTCGGTCATGTCGGTGGGCTGCATCGCCCCACCGGCGCGGTTCGCTGTCCACGAGGCCGCGACCGCATTGCCGACGTGCTGGGCACAGACCGCAGCCTCCGCCGGGGCGAGTCCCTGGGACATGAAGCCCGCGATCATCCCGGCGAGCACGTCGCCGGCACCCGCGACCGCCAGCGAGGAATGGACCTCCGTGGCGACGAAGGTGGTGCCGTCGGGCAGGGCGGTCACGGTCGGAGCTCCCTTGAGTAGGAGCGTGGACCCCAGCCGCGCGGCCCACCTAGGCGTCAGCCACGTGCGCTGCTCCAGGTCCGCCTCGTCCAGGGGGCGGCCAGCCGCCGCCACGAGCCGCCGGAACTCGCCCAGGTGCGGCGTGAGCACCCAGCGTGCGCGCTGCTCGGGAGTGAAGCGCTCGAGGTCGAGCTTCGCCAGCGCGTTGAGGCCATCTGCGTCGATGACGATTGGGAGGTCCACCCGCTCCAGGACCTCGGCGATGAGGGCGACGGTGGAGGGCTCTTGGCCCAGCCCGGGGCCGATCAAGAGGGCGTCTGCGCTGGCGGCCCGGGCGACGATCTCCTCCGCGGCGTCGGCGGTGAGTCCGCCGGTTGGAGACGTCGGGAGCGCCACCGTGGCGGTGGCGGGGGACTGGGCGTCGATGGCTGCCCGCACCGACGGCGTGGAGGCGCAGGTCACGTAGCCCGCGCCGGTCCTTCCCGCGGCCATGGACGCCAGCGCCGCGGCGCCGGTGAAGGCGTCGGAGCCCGCCATGACGAGGACCCGTCCGGCCGAGTTCTTGTGCGCGTCGCCTGCCCGCTTTGGGAGGAGCGCGGTGACCATCTCATCGGTCGCCAACCTCGCGCTCCCCGGTTGCATCAGCGCCCCTCGGAAGATGTGCGGGGGGATGCCGATCTCTGCGACGACGACCTCGCCCGCCGCGGCGCGGCCCTCACCGAAGAGCAGGCCCGGCTTCATGGCGGCCATGGTGATGGTCAGCTCGGCGCGGACCGTGGCGTCATCTGTGGCGACGCCCCGGTCACTGTCGACGCCGCTCGGGACATCGACGGCGACCACGTGCTTCGCGGATCGGCACGCCAGGGCGAGGCTGCGGATCGGCTCACGGAGTCGCCCAGTCACGCCGATCCCGAGGAGGGCGTCGATGACCACGTCCGCCTCGCTCGCCAGTTCCTTCACCGGCGCGTCGGTCCCGAGCACCCGCAGGTCCCCGGCGCCCTCGCGGACCATCGCCATCAGCAGGGCGAGGTTCTTCTCCGCGTCGGGCGAGGACGCCCCCGGCGCCGCGGTGGTCACGACGGTCACCGCGATACGGCGGCCGGCCAGGATGCGGGCGATGGCCAGGCCATCTCCGCCGTTGTTGCCATGCCCGGCGAGCACGAGGACTCGCGAGCCCGCGCCCAACTCGAAGCGCTCCTGGATCGACGTCGCCGCGGCGCGCGAGGCGGACTCCATGAGCGTGTATCCGGGGATTCCGAAGTCCTCGATCGTCGCGCGGTCGGCGTCGCGCATGGCGGCGGTCGACAGGACGGGGCGGGTCAGTTCGAGGCGCTCCATCGCCTCAGCCTACTTCGATGCTGGGTTGTGGGGCGCTGGAGCGGCGACCCCGTTGTGGGATCTTGCTCTTGGCCTTACTTTCGACTTCCTATGCAACCGCTCCCCCTCGTCCTCGCCCTCGCCTGCGCCCCCGTGGCCAGCCCTGACATCCTCTGGACCGGCGCCGTCAGCGGCGACATGTTCGACGAGGCGAACTGGGACCTCTCCCAGTCCTCCGTCACGGTCATCGACCCCAACGTGACCATCGATGACAACGTGATCATCCGAGACGCCCCGGCGGATGTGATCCTGACGGAGACCGGCGGAGGGCAGCTTCGCTTTCAGGTGGAGGAGGGCCGCTCGGTGATCATCGACAACTCCCGGGTGGTCGCGGCCGGCAACGACGGCATCGGCTGCTTCCAGGGCACACAGATCGGGATCACCATCGAGGTCAACAACGGCGCCAGCCTCGAGCCCTACTTCGTGGTGAATCGCGTGCGGATCAAGCTCGACTCCACGAGCACCGCCATCTTCGGCGGCCCGGGGGATCCCCTCAACATCGCGACCGTGGACATGAACTACGGCAGCGTCCTCGGGTTCCTTGAGGAGGACCCGACGGAGTTCCTCAACGAGCACCTGAGCTCGGTCACGGTGTCTGGCGTCCCGGCGGCCCCGGGCGGGAACGTGACCATCGTGTCCGACGGGATGTCGGGCAGCCTCGTCACGGTGATCCCGCAAACGGTCGGGACCTCCTACTGCACGGCGAACCCCAACTCGACCGGCGCCGCGGCGGTCCTGATCGGGGTCGGATCGGGCGCCGTGGCGGACAACAACCTGACCCTCGACTGCGTCTCCATGCCGGCAGGCTCCTTCGCGTTCTTTCTCACGAGCCAGACGCAGGGGTTCGCCACCAATCCGGGCGGGAGTGACGGGAACCTCTGCCTCGGCGGCGCCATCGGCCGGTATGTGGGGCCCGGTCAGATCCAGCAGGCCGGCGCAGCGGGCGAGGTCTCGCTTCTCCTGGACCTGAACCAGATCCCCTCGCCGACCGGCTTCGTGTCGGCCGGAGCTGGGGAGACCTGGAACTTCCAGACGTGGTTCCGTGACTCCAACCCCCAGGGACAGGCGGTCTCGAACTTCTCCGCCGGCCTCGAGGTCACGTTCCAGTGAGGCCGTGCGTGCCGGCGCCGCTGCGGTGAGCCAGGGAGCACGCTCCCACGGAAGCACGGCGGAGGAGTGGTCTGCGGGGGCAATACTGCGGCCATGAGCCTCGCCTTTCGGCTCAGGCCAGGGGGAGGCAGCGGGGGAGCCAGCGAGGGAGCCAGCGGGGGAGGCCGCCGCGGCCTGGGCCCGTGCGCCGGGCCCTAGAACATGGACGGCGTCTCGGGCGCCGCGTTGTAGCGCGCTACATAGTTCTTCACGCGCACCTTGCGGGCGGTGTTGTCGCTCGTCATGTAGCGGACCTTGCCGAAGATCTCGCGCTCCGGGCCCCAGGCTCGGTCGTAGCGGCCGAGGACCCACATGATCCCGCCCCATGAGTTCGGGTCGCGCCCGTCGAGGCCGTACTTGTTGTTGAGCTCCACCATGATCCGGTGGGCCTCCTGGGGGCTCTCGGTCCAGTGCAGGATCTTCTTGCCCCACAGCATCCTGAGGTAGTTGTGGATGATGCCCTCGCGGCGCAGCTGGTTCTGCGCGGCGTTCCACAGGGGGTCGTGGGTCTCGGCGTTCTCGAATTGCTCGAGGGTGTAGACGTGGGGGCGCGGGTCGTCGGCGTGCTCAGCGAGGGTCTTCTTCGCGAAGTCGGGCAGCGACTCGTAGCGGCCGTAGTCGTGGGGGCGGTTCTCGCAGGTGTTGAGGCACACCTCGCGCCAGGTGATGAGCTCGTCCATGAAGCCCTCTGATGCGGCGGACATGCCCCACCATCCCTCACGCTTGCCCGTGGCCTTCTGCCCCTCGATGAGCGAGGGGTCCCACGACTCGTGATCGGCGACGCGATGGAAGACCTCATGGGCGGAGACGTGCCCGTAGTGGAGCCAGGGCGAGAGTCCGCTCGCGGCCTCGACCTCCGGCTTGTTGCGCTCGAGGTAGCGCCCGATGCGCTCGTCGATGAATCCGCCGAGGCGAGCGAGGGCCGCCGCCTGGCCGCCGCGGACGCCGTCCACCGGCGAGACGTCGTGGTCGATGGGGAGGCTCGCGAGGTCCAGGCTCTCGAGGTCCGTGGCGGGCCAGCGCTCCTCGACGCTGGCGGGGAGCGCCTGCGAGGGGGCGAGTCTCGCCCCCCGGAGCGGCTCGGCCTCGGGCATCCTCGAGAGGGCGTCGAAGGCGGCCCGATGGACGTGCCTGCGGAAGTCGTGCGCGCGAGCGAAGCCCTTGGGCGCCGAGCGCAGGGGGAGGACCCCGCATGAGTCCACGGTCTCCATGCGAACGTCGATCTCGCCGGCCACCCGCTCGACCCACATGGGCATGTGAAAGCACGGCCAGTGATCCGTGATGTAGCAGCATGCCTCCGCGGCGAGCGCGGCGTGGAGTCCCTCGCCAGCGCCCTTCTCCGGCTCCACGTAGGGGAGGTACGTGACGCCAGCCGCTGCGAAGGCGTCGCGCTGGTCTCGCATCCCGTCGATGATGAACGCGTGGTGCCGGTCGGATGCCCAGCGGTAGCCGCAGGAGAGGGCCTCCACGACGACCAGGGGCCGGTCGAGTTCGCGGGCTCGGGCTACCGCGTGCTCGAGCCCGAAGTTCCAGCGGGTCCGGCGCTGGGCCAGCATCCAGTACACCACGTAGCGGCCGTCCTCCCGGACGGGGGCGTCGTTGGCGAGGGCCAGGCGGTCTTGGGGCGCTTCCATGCAAGGAGGTTCGCCTCGCTCTCCTCGCCGGACGCGCCGGCCCTGGGCCCGGGGGGCAGGTCCGAGCCAGGCGAGGCCGGTGGGCCAGGGGCAGGCGGTCAGCGCAGGCGGCCCACGACCTCCGCCGCCCGCTGGACCCTGGGGTGCTGCTTGCCCGCCAGGCCTCGGAGGGTCCTGAGCACCGCCCCGCAGAACGCCCGGTCCAGGGAGTCCAGGTCCGCAGGCTGCGCGCCGTAGCGCTCGATGAGCAGGGCACCGAAGGGGAGCGCGGCCTCGTCGGGGCAGTCCCTCCACGCCAGCCGCGAGGTCTCTCGCGCGCGCCGCCACCAGCGCCGGGCGTCGACGCCCCGGTACGTCCCCTCGGTCGCCATCGCGGCGGCTCGAGCGCGCTCCTGGAACACCGAGGCGAGGAGGCTCCACCCGCGGAAGAGCAGCCGCGGGTCGCTCTCCCGCAGGAGCGCCGCCTCGATGGTTCCCTCGCTGTCCGCGGTGCCGGAGACGGAGTGGCTCAGGACGGCAGTACGTAGACGAGCCATGCGGTGGAAGATCCCGTTGGGGGAACTCTCGCTCGCGAGGCCCTCGGAGAGCAAGGCCTCGGCCTCGGCGAGGGCGCCGGCGGCCTCCAGCCACTCCGTGGCGAGGACCGGGTCGGCCCCTGGAGCGGGGGACCGGGCCTGCGGCCAGGAGGCGGGGGACTCCGTCGCAGCAAGCTCCAGCTCCCATGCGACCCCGATGGGTTCGAGGTGCCCGCCGGTGATAGCTCGCACCGGTCGGATCGGAAGGTCGGCGGCGATGGCCGTACCTCGAACGAACTGGCGCCAGGACGCTGGCTCCAGCACGAGCAGGCGCGGGGTCGTGTGGACCCCGAGGGCCTCCGCGAGGCGCGCGTCCTCACCGCGGGCCTCGGGTTCCAGGAGGATCGCCTCGAAGGAGGCTGCCGCGCGCGCGACCCCCTCGTCCGCGCCCGCGGCGCGCTCGAGGGCGAGGCAGGGGGCGTTGTCCGCGCGGACGTAGACGAGCATGCGCCGCGGAGGCTCGTCGGTCGCGCGGCTTTCCCAGGGACCCCGGGCCCAGCCGAGGTCCCAGCGATCCGTGAGTGGGGCGAGGGCTTCCGGAGCGCCGGCGGGGTGGGGCTTCGACGCCATGAAGGCCCAGAGACCAGCGGCGAGGGCTAGGAGGACGGGAAGGGCGCGGTGCATCGTGGGAAGGCCAGCCTATCCCGGTGCGATCTCGACGCCGAGAGAGAGAATGGTGGAGCGGCGGACGTGACGGTCGGGGTTTCAGCGCAGAAGTGCAGTTGGTAACCTCCCAGCGACACGCTCCCCCTGGAGCATGAGCAAGATGGACGCCCGCAAAATCTCCTCCAAGAAGAGCTACACCGTCGCCGTTTGCCTCTCCGGAGTCTTCGGCGTCTTCGGGGTCCAGCACTTCTACATGGGGCGCTGGATCGAGGGCACCATCGACGTCGCGCTCTTCGTCGCGACGATCTACCTGTTCCTGGTTGGGGAGCCGGTCTGGGCTGTCGTCACCGGCGCTGCTGACGCGCTGCACACGCTGATCGTGACGATCATGCTGCTGACCGGGTCCTTCCGCGATGGCTCCGGTCGCCTCATCACCTATCCCGGCCAACGCCTCCACACCCCCG
>CALLKX010000033.1 GCA_938083085.1 uncultured bacterium | reverse complement strand
GCGGGCCTCGAGGGTCAGTGGGGCGGATGGGGCTCAAGGGTGGAGGGGGGGGCGATTCCGTCGCCTGGGCCAGCAGGGCGTCGGGAGGCTGCCGCTAGGAAAGATGCTGACACTCTGGCATGGGCCGTGCAAAGACTCTTCGAGTGGGTCTTGCTGGACCCGTTACCGATATCCGAGGGCGCCTCTATGCTGGGTCTGCATCGCTGGGAGGGGGGGGGACTCACTCCCGATGGCGCTGTCCGAGGCCGCGACCTCCACCCCTTCATGAGCCAGCACCCCTTCCTCCCGAGCCGGCGAGATTTCCTCCGAGCTGGGGCCGTGTCCACGCTTGGCTTTGGTGAGCTCACACGCGCTTGCGAATTCCGCCGGGTGGACGGCGGCGCTGCGCCGCGCGCCCAGGCTGTGATCCAGATTTTCCTCCCCGGTGGGCTCGCCCACCAGGAGACGTTCGATCCCAAGCCGTACTCTCCGCTCGCCTACCGCGGTGACGTCAAGGCGATCTCAACCGCGCTGGATGGTGTGCGCTTCGGGAGCCTCTGTAAGGAGACCGCCAAGGTCGCAGATCGTCTGTGCGTGCTGCGGTCCTTCACCCACGGTGAGGCGGCCCACGAGCGCGGCGTCCACAACATGATGACCGGGTTTCGGCCGAGCCCGGCGGTGGTCTACCCGAGCATGGGCAGCGTCGTCTCCCACGAGCTCGGCGGACAGCGAGACCTGCCCGCTTATGTGTGCGTGCCCCGCCCGCCGAGTGTGTACGCCGGCCCCGGTTACCTCTCCTCGTCTTACGCCCCCTTCGGCCTCGGCGGTGACCCGGCGTCTCGGTCCTTCAAGGTGCGTGACCTCGACCTGCCGAAGGGCGTGGACGGGGAGCGCTTTGCCCGCCGCCGCGCGATGCTTGAGGATGTCAACGGGGCCTTCCTCGACGCCGTGGACGCGGACGAGGTTGGGGCCATGGGGGACTTCTACGAGCGGGCCTACGGGCTGCTCGAGTCCGACTCGGCGAAGAGCGCGTTCCGGCTCAACCAGGAGCCCGAGAAGGTCCGTGACCGTTACGGCCGCGGGGGCGCGGGGCAGCGGCTGCTGATGGCGAGGCGCCTGGTGGAGCACGGCGTGCGCTATGTGACCGTGAGCCTTGGCGGTTGGGACATGCACCAGGGCATCGCGCGCGGCATGGCGCGTCAATTTCCTCCGGTGGATCGGGCCTTCGCGGCGCTCATCGCCGATCTCGACGAGCGGGGTCTCCTGGACAGCACCCTCGTCCTCCTGACGACGGAGTTCGGGCGCACGCCGCGGGTCAACCCGACGGCTGGCCGCGATCACTGGCCGAGGGTCTTCTCGGTGGTCATGGCCGGGGGCGGTGTGAAGCGCGGGCACGTGCATGGGCGCTCAGACGCGACCGCGTCCGAGGTCGAGGAGAAGGCGGTGGGCCCGGAGGATCTGGCGCGGACCGTCTACACCCTGATCGGGGTGGACCCTGACCGGACGCTGCTCGCGGGCGGTAATCGCCCCCTGCAGTTGGTCAAGGGAGGGCGGGTGATCCGGGAGGCTCTGGCTTGAGGTCACGGGTGACGGCGCTGACGGTCGCGATGGTCGCGCTCACCGGGCTCGTGGGCGCGCAGGTGCCGACGCTCGATGCCCTGCTCCCGAAGGGCGGTCAGCGAGGGACGGAGGTCACGGTCGCGTTTCAGGGCAAGAAGCTCGGCGGCGCCCTGGACCTGATGTTCAGTGACGGCGACCTGGAGCTCGTGGAGCTGCAGCAGGAGTCGAGCCGGAAGGTGTCAGCGCGTATTCGGATCGCCGCGGGGGCCGCGCCTGGGCCGCGCTGGGTCCGCCTCCGAAGCTCGACGGGCTTGACCAACCTCCTCAACTTCTCGGTGGGCCCGTTCCCTCACCTCGAGGAGGCCGAGCCGAATGGGAGCTCTGAGGACGCCCGTCCGCTCGAGCTTGAGCCGGGCGCGTCCGTCACCGTCCGGGGGGTCGCGGATCTCGAGGACATAGACGTGTTTCGGATCGATGGCGTCGAGGGGCAGCGGCTCTCCGTTGAGCTTGAGGCCATGCGCCTCGGGAGCCGCCTGGATGGCGCCGTGTCGCTGGTGGATTCGGACGGGTTCGTGCTGCGTTCCTGTGATGACGTGGCCTTCGGCCGCCAAGACCCTGCGTTCTCTTTGGTGCTTCCCCGAGACGGTCCCTACTTCATCCGCGTCCGGCAGGCGGCCTACCGCGGGAGCAAGGAGTCCTACTACCTGTTGCACGTCGGCTCTTTTCCACGCCCGCTTACCGTGCTGCCCCTCGGCGGGCCACCGGGCAAGTGGCTCGACGTCGAGCTCCTGGGTGAGGCGGGTTTGCTGGGATCTTCGTCGGTGATGATCCCCTCTTCGGGGACTCACGGGGGATGGGTTCCCCGCGGCACGGCGGCTGTGCCCGTGGGAATTGGAGAACAGGTTGCGCCCACGCCCTGCTGGATTCGGCCGTCTCCGCTCCGCAACCAGATGGAGTCTACCGACGGCTCGGTGACGGCCATCGAGGTGCCCGTTGCGCTCAACGGCCGGCTGGAGGCGCCCGGTGATACGGACCGCTTCGCGTTCGAGGTCAAGAAGGGCCAGGCCTACGTGGTGGAGGTTTGGGCTCGTCGCCTTCGGTCACCGCTGGACAGCGTGCTCAAGCTGCGCAGGGATCCCGCCCAACGCCCCGTCAAGGTCAACGACGACACCGACGGCCAGCCGGACAGCACCCTGGACTTCACGGCCAAGGGCGGAGGCATGGTGGAGCTGGAGATCGTGGATCAGCTCGGTCGCGGGGGCGCGGAGTACACCTATCGCATCGAGGTCACAGGCGGCGCACCTTCGGTCTCCGTGACGACCCCGCGGGTGATCAAGGCGGCCGCTGTGCCCCGGGGCGGGAGGGCGCTGGCGCTGGTGAGGATCGAGCGGGAGCGCGCCCCCGGTGAGGTTCAATGCGCTCTGGAAGGTCTCCCGCCTGGGGTGACCGCAGAGGCGATCGAGGTGGCGCCAGGCGCGGGGTTGCGGCCGTTCCTGCTCGAGGCGGCCGGCGATTCACCGCTGGGCCATGCGGAGCTTGAAGTGCGGGCGCAGGTGGCGGGGGTCACGGCGAGCTTCATGGACGAGCGGCGCCTCGTCGAGGGCGCGAATCAGACGCTCTTCTGGGCTCAGACGGTCCGCGGCATCTCCCTGGCGGTGACCGAGCCCGCGCCGGTGGAGGTCCGCCTTGAGATCCCGTCCGTGCCGCTCCCGAGGCGCGGCGCGCTGGATGTTCGGGTCCGGGTAGAGCGCGCTGAGGGCTTCGAGGGCCCCGTGACCGTCCGGTTGCCGTTCTTGCCCTCTGGGCTCACGGCCACGCGCCAGGTGGTGGTGGCCGCGGATGCGGATCAGGGCGTGATTCGACTGAACGCTGCCGCTGACGCGCTCCTGGGGTCTTGGGCGCTGGTGGCGGAGGCCGAGTTGGAGGGGCCGCAGAGCCGGATACGGGTGGCGACGGCTCCAGCCCAGCTCGAGGTCACCGCGCCCTTTCTCACGGGCAAGGCCCAGGCGCTCTCGTTGAAGCGCTCTGAGTCCGGCTCCATGCTCGTGCAGATCACCCGCGCGGAAGGCTACCCCGGCAGCGGAGAACTGCGTGCCCTGGGCCTGCCGCGCGGCGTCACCTCCGCCGCGGTGCCGATGGAGGCCTCGGCCTCCGCCGGCAGCGCCGAGGTCCTCGTGCCAATCTCGGTGGCGAAGGACAGCCCCACAGGCAAGCACTCCGGCGTCGTGCTGAACGCGGTGTTTCACCTCCCCGGTGGGGAGGTGGTGCAGTCGATCGGGGCCGCCGAGCTTCGGATCAAGAAGGCGTCCCGTGTGGCCCCGAAACCCGCGGAGGCTGGGCCCAAGGAGGCCCCTGCCCGACCGCCCACCAGGCTGGAGAAGCTCCGGGCCGAGCACGCCAAGAAGGTTGGCGCAGAGGGAGGTGACCGATGATCGCATTCACGGCGATGATGGCGGCGCTCGCCTTGGGGGGCCCCGGGGATGGGGGCGTCGATCGAGGCGCCGCCGCTCCGGTGCGTGACGCGCCCGTTCCCGGCTCGGGGTCGGGGGCTGGCGTTCCACGGGCCCCCGACTCCTCCGACTCCTCCGACTCCTCCAAACCCGGCGCGGACTCGCGGCCCCCGCTGGACGCCGGACCTCCTGCTGGCGAGGGGACGCCGGCCGCTGCAGAGGGGCCGCCCCTGCCGCGCCTCCGGGTGTACCCGCCTCGCATCTCGCTCGACACCGGTCGAGATCGCCAGGGGGTCCTGGTGGTGACGCTGGGTGCCGGCGGGTTGAGCGACGACAGGACGAAGGGGGCGGCCTTCGAGGTCGCCGACCCGTCGGTGGCCAGGATCGAGGGAGGGCTCGTCGTGCCTGTCTCGGCTGGCGCAACCAGCGTCTGGGTCTACGCCCTGGGGCAGGTGCAGGAGATCCCTGTCACCGTCACGGACCCGGGCCAGCGCCACCCGCTGAGCTTCGAGTTGGATGTGCTGCCCGTCCTCACGGCGCGGGGGTGTAACAGCGGGGCCTGCCACGGCTCGGCGCGGGGTCAGGACGGCTTTCATCTCTCGCTCTTTGGCTATGACCCTGGTGGCGATCGGCGCCGGCTGGTGGATGAGCTGCCGGGCCGCCGGATCAGCCGCGCGCTGCCCGAGCGGAGCCTGCTGCTGGAGAAGGCCACCGGCGCCGTGCCTCACACGGGCGGCACGCTCATGTCCATCGGGGACGACGACCACGAGACCCTGCTCGCCTGGATCCGCGAGGGCGCGCTGGAGGACCGAGAGGATGTGGCCGAGCTGACCTCGATCGAACTGTATCCCCCCGAGGTGCTGCTCCGCGGCGCTGGTGAGACCGTTGGGCTGCTGGTTCGGGCCAATTACTCCGACGGCACGGACCGGGACGTGACCGGCCTCGCGAGGTTCCGCACCAGCAACGAGGTCACCGCGGCGCCCTCGGGCGGGGGCCTGCTGGAGAGCGGTCAGCCGGGGGAAGCCTTCATCACCGCGAGCTTTGGGCCGCACACGGTGGGTGTCCCGGTGACCGTGCTCCCCGCGGAGGGTGGTGCGCCCTACGCAGACCCGGTGGAAGCTGGCCCCGCGGGGAACTGGATCGATGACCTCCTTGAGGCCAAGTATCGACGGCTCCAGGTCGCCCCCTCACCGATCTGTTCGGACGAGGACTTTGTCCGCCGCGTGACCTTGGACACCGTTGGGCTCGTGCCCACGACGGCCGAGCGTGAGGCTTTCCTCGCGGACCCGCGGCCCGCGTCGGAGAAGCGCGCGGCGCTCGTGGAGTCGCTCCTCGGCCGCCGTGAGTTCGCGGATCTGTGGGTGATGAAGTGGGCGGAGCTCCTCGGGATCCGGTCGGACAACCAGGGAGTCAGCGAGAAGTCCGCGCTCCTCTACTTCGAGTGGGTGCGGGACCAGCTGGCGAGCAACGTCCCGGTGGACCGGATGGTCCGCGAGCTACTCACCGCGAGCGGCGGGACCTTCGCGGCCCCGGAGTCGAACTTCTACCAGGTGGAGCGGGACACGCTGGTGCTCACCGAGAACGTCGCACAGTCGTTCCTCGGCATCCGTCTCCAGTGCGCGCAGTGCCACAACCACCCCTTCGATCGCTGGACCCAGGACGACTACTACGGCTTCGCCGCGTTCTTTGCTCAGGTGGGCCGCAAGCGCGCGGAGGACCCCCGGGAATACGTCATCTTCGACCGTCGGGGTGGTGAGGTTCGCCACCCGGTGACCGGGAAGACCGTCCGGCCGCGGTTCCTAGGGGGCGAAGCCCCCGAGCTCGGCGGCAGGGATCGACGTGAGGTGCTCGCGGAGTGGCTCACCTCTCCGGAGAACCCTTGGTTCTCGCGCTCCCTGGCCAATCGGGTCTGGGCCCACTTCATGGGCCGGGGCGTCGTGGCCCCCGTGGACGACTTCCGGGTCAGCAATCCTGCGAGCGAGGCGGCGCTGCTGGATGGGCTCGCCGCGCGCCTTGTGGCGACGGGCTACGACCTGAAGCAGCTGGTCCGCGAGGTGACGGCCTCCCGCGCCTACCAGCGCAGCACCGTTGCGACGGCTGCCAATGCTCAGGACGTGCGCAACTTCACCCGGCAGCAGGTGCGCAGGATTCGAGCCGAGACGCTCCTCGACGTCGTCTGCCAGGTCACCGAGGCGCCGGTCAAGCTCAAGGGCTTGCCCCTCGGGGCCCGGGCCGTGGAGATCGCGGACGGGGCCACGAGCAACTACTTCCTCACTACCTTCGGGCGAGCACCCCGCGAATCGGTCTGCGCTTGCGAGGTCTCCTTTGAACCATCGCTCTCCCAGGCGCTTCACCTCCTCAACGGGGCCACGGTCTCCCGGCAGATCACCAGGGGCGGCCTCGTCGGGCGTTGGCTCGGCGAGGGGATCTCGCCCGAAGAGATCATCTCCCGGCTCTATCTGCGATGCCTGGGCCGCGAGCCGACATTGACGGAGCGCGAGGCGCTCGGGTCCAAGGTCGCGGCGGCGGCAGAGCTTGATTCCGGACTCAAGCCTGCGCTTGAGGACGTTTTTTGGGCGTTGCTCAACTCCCGGGAATTCCTGTTCCAGCACTGATCATGTGGCAAATCCTCATCCTCGCCGCAGGCGCCGCGGCACCTGTGGACGATCCGGCTCCGCCCAATTTCGCGGACCATATTGCGCCTGTCCTTCGAGAGCATTGCGTCGCGTGCCACCGCGGGAGTCGGGCCCGTAACGGCCTCGACCTGAGAAGCGTGAAGTCGATCCTCAAGGGCGGGAGCGCGGGCCCGGCGGTGCTGCCTGGAGACTCCTCGGGCTCCCTCCTGTATCAGGTCATCGCCCATGAGGCGGAGCCGTTCATGCCTCCGGACGAGGACGCCTTGGACCCGGCGGTGGCTCAGGTGGTGGCCGCCTGGATCGACGGCGGCGCGCGGCGAGATGCGAGCGACGCAGGGGCGGCGCCGGCCGCTGCTGAGCCACAAGCGGTGGCCCTGCCGTTGCCCTCCGGGAAGGCCCCCATGCCCTCGGGCCTCTCCACGCAGCCAGTTTGGTGGTCCGAGCGAGGGGGAGCCGTCATGGCCGTGGCGGTGAGCCCTGGCGCGCCCCTGGCGGCCGTGGCTGGGTACCGGCAGGTGAGCCTCTATGGCCTGCCCGAGGGAGACCTCCTGGGCATCCTGCCCTTCCCGCCGGGTCAGGTGCACAGCCTGCGCTTCAGTGCGGGGGGGGAGTGCCTCGTGGCCGGGGGCGGGCGGTCCGCGGACTCGGGGAAGGTGATCGCCTGGGAGGTGAGCACGGGGCGTGCCTGGTCCGAGCTGGGCGAGGAGCCTGACGTCGTCCTCGACGCCGACATCTCCGCGGACCTAGGCCGCGTCGCGCTGGGTGGACCGGACCGGACGCTGCGCGTCTATGACGCCGCCACAAGAGAGCTCGCCTATGAGGGCGGCGGCCACACGGACTGGGTGACCGCGGTCGCGTTCAGCCCCGACGGAGTGCTCGTGGCGTCCGCGGATCGCGCAGGTGGGATCTTCGTGCGCGAGGCCCTGACCGGTGAGGAATTCCATCGACTGCCGGCGTTGGACGGCGGGGTGACGAGCCTCAGTTGGCGTGCGGACTCCATGGTGCTCGCTGCGGCCGGCGAGGGCGGGAAGGTCGCGCTCTTCGAGATGGAGAACGGCAAGCGAATCAAGAACTTCAATGCCGGCTCAGGCGTACTGGACGTTCAGTTTGGCCGGTCCGGCGGGATCGCATCGGCAGGCCGGGACGGGCGCCTTCGGTTGCACGACGGCAACGGAAAGGAGCGGGCCAAGCTTGGTCCTGCGCCGGGACCGGCCGTCTGCGTGGCCCTGTCTGCGGACGGTCAGTGGGTCCTGGGCGGCGACAGCGCCGGCCACGTCCACGTGATCGCCGTGGAGAGCAAGGAGACACAGGCAGTCCTCGCTCCGTTCCCTGCGACGGAGGAGGCGCGCGTACTCGAGCGGGAGGTCCTCGCAGGCCGAGCCCTCGCAGCCGCGTTGGCGGCCGCCCGTGAGGTCCTAGCGGGGGCAGAGCAGCAGCAGAGGGGCAAGAGCGGCGCTGCCGCAAGCGCAGCGCGGGCGGCCGAGGAGGCTGCCTCTGGGGCGGCCGCAGCCCAGGCGGTTCTCGAGCAGGCCGCGACGGCGCTGCTGGCGGCTGAGGACAGCGTAATGGGCTTCGAGCCCGTCCTCCGGGAGTGGACCGAGGCGCTCGCTCTCGCCGAAACCGAAGCGGCGCGAGTGCAGGTTGCCAAGGTGGCGGCCGAGGCGGCCGTGGCGGACGGTGTCGCGGAACTCGACCTCGCCTTCCTCCGGCGGGCGGAGGCCCGGGGTCCTGCAGCGGCGGAGGCCGAGGCCGTCCTCACCGCGTCGCGGGAGCGCATGGAGGGCGCGACCGCGATCCTCCAGCTGGCCGCAGGTGAAGTTGCGCGGATCTCCGTCCTCGTGGAGCAGCGTCGCGCCCAGCTAGTGCGCTGGCGTGACCGTGCGCAGCCGCGCATCGCGGCGGCGGCGGCCGCCAGATCGGCGCACGGGTCCGCGCTGGAGACGGCCGAGCGCGAGGCGGTAGAGGCGGAGGCTGAAAGGAAGCGCGCGCGAGCGTCTGCTGAGGCGCAGGAGGCTGCGGCGGGGGCGCTGCGTGGTGCGCAGTCGGCGCTCGAGGCCGTGGAGCGCGACGTGGACGCGCACGAGGCGGCCCTGCAGGCCGCGCGTCAGGCTGACGTGGAGCGGCGCGCGGACCTGGTCCGGTCCGGCGGCGAGGTTCGACCCCTCGCTCCGGTGGGCGCCGAGCTCTGATCCAAAGCGTTCAGCCCAGGGCGACGAGTCCCGGTGAGCGAGCCCTGAAGGCCCGCTCCACCGCCTGCCATGAGTGGCAGCCCAGCGTTGGGCCACCCCGGAGTCACAGGCGCCGACCGTCGAGCGCCGCGCCCGGGCGCCTGGGACCCTAGGCGGTGGGGGGCTCCACGGGGACGTGGGCGCCGACGTCTTCGCCGGGCAGCAGGCGATAGCTCCCCTGCAGGGGCTCCACCAGGTCGTCCTCAAAGAGCGCGCTGTCGATGGTCGCGCCCGGTGAGCTGGCGATCTCGATCAGGTTGCCGTGAGGGTCACGGACGAACATCTGCATCTTCCCGCCGGGGAGCGCGCGGACGCGGCCCCAGGGGCTGGTGTCAATGGCGTTGGCCTCCTTCGCGCGACGGAAGACCCCCTCGAAGTCCGGGACCTCCAGGCAGAAGTGGCCGCGAAAAGCGCGCGCGTCATCCAGCACGTTCATGTGGATCTGCTGGCGATCGTTGATGCGGAAGAACTGCGACAGCATGCCCTGCTCCGGGGTCGGGTCCAGGGGGAGCCCGACAACGTCGCGATAGAAGGGAATGGCCGTCTCCAGGTCATCCACGTTCACGTTGATGTGGTGGATGTGCGCGTCGCGTTCGGTCATGGCCCTTGGCTCAGCGCTGGATCAGCGGCAGCAGCGTCTCGGAGGCCCGCTCGTAGAGCATGGTGTAGTACTCCTCGCTCAGCAGGCTGGAGCCGTGGTCCTCGATGAACTTCAGCTGCTCGGGCGAGATGTCCACGGGGTTCTGCTCCACCTGGTTGGTCCAGGGCGACACCGGCGTCCGGTCGATCGGGGCCACAGCCTCCATGGTCAGGGCGCCGTCGTAGCCGATCTCGTCCAGCGTCTTGACGAAGGAGGTCCAGTCCACCGAGCCCATGCCAGGGGCGAGGCGGTTGTTCTCCGCCACGTGGACGTCCACGAGCCGGGAGCTGGAGGCGCGCACGGCGGCCAGCATGTCCTTCTCCTCGATGTTCATGTGGAAGACATCGAGGCACACGCCGCAGTTGGGCCCCACGGCCTCCGCGAGCGCCATCGCCTGATCGGCGCGGTTCATGAAGTAGGTCTCGAAGCGGTTGAGCGGCTCGAGGGCGAGGCGGACGCCGCGCTCCTCTGCGAGCGCGTAGACCTCCTGCAGGCCCGCGACCACCCAGCTCCACTCCTCCTCGGGTGTCCCCTCGGGCGTGACCTTGCCGACGGTGGCGGGGACCACGGTGAGCTCGTGCCCCTCGAGCTGGTGGACCATCTCCACGAGGGAGCGCATGTAGTCCACGGTCGCGGCGCGCTGGGCCGGATCCTTCGCGGCGAGGTTGCGATCTCCGAGGGTCAGGGTGACCGCTCCCCAGCATCGGATGCCGTACTGCTTGAGCAGCGGAAGGCACTCCGCAGGGGGGTACTGCCCCGGTTCGCCGCTGATCTCAATGCTCTCGAAGCCAAGGCGCTTGATCCGCTTGAGGGTGACCTCGAGGGGTTCGGCGCGCATCCAGTTGTGGGTGGAAAGGTGCATGGGCTGATTCTAGGGTCCGTTGATGCTCTCGTTGGGAGCACCTTCTGGGAACGCTCATCTGCCTCGCATTCGAGGCTGCTCTTTCTCGGGGCTCGCCATCGGTCCCTCCCTTTTTTCCCCTATGTCTTCCGACTCTCAAGCGCCTTCCGACGCCCCAGCGCCTCTCGCTGCCACGGTGGCATCAGGCTCAAGGGTCGCCAAGGCGCCTCGTCCAAGGTGGGCGCGATGGGCCCTCGTCGCGGCCACCTTCTCCGGCGTGTCGTTGGCGATCTATGCGGTCGTCCCCCTCTTGGTCGGCGGCGCCTCGGCCGAGGAGCGGAGGCTCATCGAGGCCGCCTGGGACGCGGAGGTGGCCTTTGTGCTTGAGGCGACCTTTGGGCTCGAGGAGGTGGGAGGGGGCGGCGAGCCCTGGGAAGGCTCGGACCTTCAGGCGGCGGCGAAGGCGCGTGAACCGGATGATGTGGATGGGCTCTTCCGCGCCATCGGGTCTGGAGAGTCCTGCCCGGTACCCACAGGGTCGACAGCCGCCATGGAGTTCTGGTTGAGCGTCGGTGGGAACATGATCTCTCGGAGCCCGGAGGAGGTGCTCGGTGTCCTCCGGTTGACGCGCCGAATGGAGCAGCAGGCGCCGGATCTGATCACGCTGATGACTGCCATTGTGGTGGGCGACGAGGCGCTGTCCTGGGCGCGGGCGGCCAGGCCCGCTGTGTCCGCGCTAGCCAGCCTCTCGGCCCCCGATCCCGACGAAATGTACCGCGCGTTCTGTCGCGAACAGGTCGCCCTTCAGGCAGGGTTTGGAGCGCTTGAGGCGGGCGGGGAGACTCTCGAAATGACGGCCCTGGGGCTCAAGGTGGCCAGCCTCCACGAGGCCCGTCGGCTGCGAACGGCCCTCGCGGGTTCGGCCAGCCGGGGGACCCTGGGGGCTCAGGCTCCCGTCTCGGCCCCGGGCCGGCTGGCGGTCTGGCGAGCCATGTGGCTGCAGCGTCCAGCTGAATTGTCGGAGGTCGTGTTCCTGCCCTTGATCACCAGCAACATCTCGGGCGCGATGGTCGCGTGGAAGAGCCACCTGGCGGAATGGGACGTCGCGTTGAGCGGCCGCTGAGAGGGGGCGACGGGGCCCTGCCTGCAACGGGAAGAGCTCACGGAGCGGTGCGTGAGCGCGGCACAAAAAGAGGGCGGGGGCTGCACGTCGTGCAGCCCCCGCCCTCTGTAGTGCCTCCGCCTCCGGTGCTCGCTCAGGGAGCCCAGGTCACGGCGATGCCGTTGGTCCAGTTGCCGCCCTGCGGGAAGAAGGTGTCCCGGTGGAAGAACTGATAGTAGAGGGTCACGCCAGACATGGCCGCGCTCTCGGCGTTGGCCGGATCGGTGAAGTCGAGACTGAACTCTGCTCGGTTACCGGACGGCAGAACGATCCCGTTCAGGCGTTGGATGCCACCGCCTAGGCAGAAGGTCCCGCCGATGGGCGACGTGTTCGGCGAGCCGGTGCTTGTTGCTTGGACGAAGACGCCGAAGAAGTCCGGCACGTCCTCGGCGACGAGAATCGCGTCGTTCCGCGAAATGAAGGGCGAGCCCTCGAGGGACATCTTGCCCCCAGTGGCGCTGACTGAGTTCTCGGAACCCGGGTCACAGAAGGCCGACGCGTTGTACACGCAGGAGGCGTTGAGGTCGCCGGGGGTGTCCAGGCGGAGGCCGTCGATGAAGAACTCCCCCATCCGCACGTCCTGGGTCGCGCCGCCAGCGGTGCAGCGGTACACGTGAGCGGGAGCGAAGGTCCCCGACGGGCCGACGTCGACCGCAGTTGAGAGCGGAGTGTTGAGGGTGGAGGCGTAGTACTTATCGCCGGAGGTCGGGTTCGCCACGAGGGAGATGGCGTCGAGGACGACGATCCAGGGGGTGACGTCGAGGATCCCGTCATCGTCGAGGTCAAGGTCCATCCCATTCATGCCCGTGAACCCGAGGGCGAGCACGTGGGTGACGTTGTCGCCGTTCTCGAAGTTGAGGGAGGTGACCATGTCGGGCACGCCGAGGGTGAATGAGCTCTCCGCGGCCACGAAGGTGCTGTCGGCGGGAATGACCTGCCCGGCGAGGTCCACGACGGCCTCGATGGTGCCGGAGCCCGTCGCTCCGTCACCGATCACGAGGTAGGTGAGTCCGTCGAGGTTGTCACCGGCGAGCCCGAGAAGCTCGAAGTACTCGTCGGTGTCCGAGCTGTTCTGGTCGGTGCGGATCTCGTTGATGAAGACGAGGTTGTTTCCTTGGGCGGTCAGCCCGCGGGGCGCGAGCGAGCCGACCTGGGCCGGCGCGACCGCTGCCAGAGCGGCTGCGGAGAGGATGAAGGTGGGGAAGCGCATGGGGGGGATCGTTTGAAGGCTGGAGATGAGCTCGGGGGAGGCGTCGAGGCCGAAGGGTGGCCACGCGGGCTCCTTTGAGTCTGGCCTGAATTTTCGGTTTGGGGGTGATTCCGGCTTCTGTTGCTTCGGGTTGTCGCATAACGGAACCCTTGGACACTGTCTCAGTCGGAGCGGGAACCGTCGCGCCGGGTCGAGCAGTTGCCGTGCGTCGTTTCGCCACCTTGGCCCTGCGGGAGCCTTCGGGCTAAGCTCGCAGGGTGAATAACGCCAAGCTGATCGCAGTCCTCGCGGCTCTGTCCTGTTGCTTCATGGGGCCACTGGCCGCTGCCCAGCAGGCTGGAGGGTTTTCCATCGCTCGGCAGCGGGCTCTCCCAGGCCTGCTCGCCGCTTCCGCCACGGCAAGCTCCCAGGGGGCCGCCGGCGGTCCCTCTTTGGCGATCGATGGGGATCTCGCCACGCGCTGGGAATCAGCCCACGGGGTGGATCCGAGTTCGCTCGTGTTGGACTTTGGCGCGCCGTTCGCGCTGTTGAGGACGAAGATCCACTGGGAGGCCGCGAACGCGGCGACGTACACCGTGGACGGATCCCTCGATGGGGTCACCTGGACAACGCTCTCCTCTCGCTCGGGTGGGGTCTTTGGTGACCGCCTGGACCGCTTCCGTATTTCTGGCGTCTACCGCTTCGTGCGGATGAACGGGTTGACCCGCAGCGTCGGGAACGCCTGGGGATACAGCATCTGGGAGATGGCGGTCTTCGGGGTGCGTCCAATGGACCTCGACGGCGACGGTGTGGATGACAGCATCGACCAATGCCTTGGGACCCCGGCAGGGGTGACGGTGGATAGCACCGGCTGCGAGGTCATCATCCCGGAGGTCGAGGTCTCGGCGTCTGCCGGGATTCTTGTGGGCGGTCCTGATTCGGCGTTCGCAGGGCACACCCTCTACGTCTTCGACGGGGACCTCTCCGCGCCGGGTGCGAGCGCCTGCAACGGGGGCTGCGCGGCGGTGTGGCCCCCGCTTCTCTACACCGACGGTGTCCCCTCTGGCCTCCCGGGCCTCGGCGGCATTGTCCGCGCCGACGGCTCTTCCCAGGTGTCTTACGAGGGGCGTCCGCTCTACTTCTATTCCGGCGACGCTGCGCCGGGCGAGACCCGTGGGCAGGGCCTCGGCAATCAGTGGTGGTTGGTGCCGTTCACGCAGCTCGTGGTGCCGCTCTACGACTCGTCGACGCAGCTCGACCCCCCGCTTCAGGAGGAGACTTCCGCGGCGCTGATCACCCGCTTTGCGGACCGGGCGCGAGACCGACATGCGCGCGAGGACCAGTTCCAGCAATACGACCATTACCT
This sequence comes from uncultured bacterium, assembly GCA_938083085.1. GTDB lineage: Bacteria > Planctomycetota > UBA1135 > UBA1135 > Saltatorellus. Next base: position 44,370 of record CALLKX010000033.1, on the reverse strand, counting down.
GGACCACTACTGGGAGCATCGGACGGCAGCTGTGGAGATCGTGGACACGATCGGCAAGGGCGGGAACACCATCACGTTCAACGTCGCGACCCAGTGGCAGCTCAGCCCGCTCGAGGCGGAGCTGCGCTTCTTCTATCGCGGAATCGGGACGGTGGCGGAATACCACAACAACGGGGTGATGACGCCCGTGCCGAGCCAGAACGTCCCAGGGTCCAACGTTCGCCACTACACGAGGAGCCTGAACTTCAACCAGAAGACCGGCGCTCCCCTCCAGGTCGGGGACCGGCTCGAGTTCGAGCTGAGCCAGTTCCTCAGCGGCGTTCCCAGCGGTCGCAACAACTACTACGGCACGGCGACCCTCTACATCGTGGGCCAGGGTGTCGTCCCGTGGGAGGCTCGTGGGGTCTTCGGCGACCCGTCCACGGAGCGAGAGGACTCGTTCCCGATGCCGATCGACGGATGGAGCGGCGGCGGAGCCACGCTCCCGTATCAGTACTCGGGTGAGCCGGACAACCACTTCATGCAGATGGCGCCGAACCTGGCGCCCATCAACGGCCAGCGCTTCGTCGAGGGGCGCCGGGTGCACCACACCGACTTCGGGGACGGGAGCCACGACGAGACCGCGGCCAACCCGCCGTTCACCGAGCTCGCCGGCATGCTCGGCGGTCACTACGTCAACCGCTCCTGCGTGGCGTGCCATGACCGTAACGGCCGCGCGCTCCCACCGGCGGTCGGGCAGGAACTCTCGAGTTACGTGGTCCATGTGGGGGACGCCAACGGCGCTCCGCACCCGCAGCTCGGCACGGTCCTGCAATCACGAAACACGGCCGGGGCGCCGGAGGCGCTCGCGGTCCTCGGGGGCTGGAATAATGTCCAGGGCCTCAGGGAGCCGGTGATCCAGTTCCTCGGGGTGACCCCGGTCCACTACAGCGTGCGTATCGCACCGCAGCTCGTGGGTATGGGGCTGCTGGAGAGCATCCCCGAGGTCGCCATCGAGGCGCTTGCTGATCCCTCGGACGCTGACGGAGACGGGATCTCCGGGAAGATGCGGCTCGTGACGGACCCGGAGACCGGCGTCACCCGTCTCGGCCGCTTCGGTTGGAAGGGTTCCCAGGCGAGCGTTCGTCACCAGGTCGCCGCGGCGCTGAACACGGATCTCGGCGTGATGACCTCGGTGTATCCCGACCCGGACTGCGGCCCTCAGCAGGCGGGGTGCGGCCCCTCCGGCGCGGAGCTCTCCGAGGATCATCTGGGCAAGCTCACGGACTACGTGGCGCTCCTGGGCGTGAGCGCGCGTCGGGACCTCGACGAGCCGGCGGCGCTCCAAGGGGAGCTGCTGTTCAGCTCCATTGGCTGCGCTGACTGTCACGTTCCGAGCCTTGAGACCACGGCGTTTCATCCGCGCTCCGAGCTAAGGAGCCAGCGGATCCACGCCTACACCGACCTCTTGCTCCACGACATGGGGCCGGGGCTCGCGTCCAACCTCCTGGAGGGCAACGCCGAGGGCGCGGAGTGGCGCACGGCGCCGCTGTGGAACATTGGCCTGACGGCCGGGGTGAGCGGTGGCGAGGCGTACCTGCACGACGGTCGCGCGCGCACCCTGGAAGAGGCGATCCTCTGGCACGGTGGAGAGGGCGATGCCTCCCGCCAGGCCTTCGGCGCCCTGACCGCGCCGGAGAAGAGCGCCGTGCTGGCGTTCCTCGAGAGTCTCTGATCACCCGTTGACTGGATCTGAGCGGGACCGCTTGAGGGGCGGCGCGCGGCGCGCCTGTTGCGGTCCGGGCGCGCCTGTTGCGGTCCGGGCGCGCCCGGGCGCCGGGCTCGACGCCCTGAGGCCTCACCCCTTCGTGTAGACGAAGGTCGTGCCTTCCTCGTAGGTGCACCGAAAGCCCGCGCCTCCAAAGACGTCGTCTAGCGAGCTCCTGTTGAACAGGGTGTAACGGCCTTCGCTGATCCCGCTGTTGAACTCCTGGAAGACGGCCTCCATGACCGGCCAGGTCTCCAGTAGGACCTCTGCCGTGACCCCGAGGACCTCGCGATTCACCGAGTAGTACTCCCAGGCGAGCTCCATGTCATAGGGGCCAGGCATCTCGTAGATCGCGACATGTCCCCCCTCCAACGTGCGAGCTGCGAGCTCCACGGCGAGCTTGCGGTAGGGGTCGATGGTGCCGTGGAGGCTGTAGAGGGACCGCTGGAAGAGGAAGAGCTTCTGGGGCGGGAGCTGTGCGAGCAGTTCCCCATTGAGGGGCGCGTGAACTAGGTCGGCAGAGATCGGGAGACGCGTGGCGGCGATCTCCATCATGGGCGGCGAGGGCTCCACGAAGGTCAGGTTGACCCACGGGACCCGTTCGAGGAGCTCAGCAGTGAACATCCCGGTCCCACCTCCGACGTCGGTGACCCGGTCTCCATGCTGGAGAAGCTCGGCGGCCACCTCGATGAAGCGGAGGTTCTGGGGGAAGAGATGAACGTTGGAGTAGAGGTCGAAGACCTTTGCGTAGTCGTCGTAGCAGCTGGGGTTCATTGTGCGCCCTCTTCTTTGGACCCGGAACCGCGGTCTTCAGAGCCGGGGCCTCCAGAGCCGGGGGGGCCTGAGCCGGGGGGGCCGGCCCCGGTCGGCGAGGACTCACCTTGATCAGGGCCTGAATCTGGAGCGATGCCGCCGCCTGCGGCGCCCGCGTTCTTGGGGGCACCGGCGCGGCGGGCGCTCATGGCGGCGCTCCGCTGAAGGGTCTCCCGGACCGTCCGCTCGAGCTTGTTCGTGGCTGCGGCGGCCTCCTCGGTGAGGTGAGGTGTGTTGAGGAGGTTCATTCTCTCCTCGGGGTCGGCGTCGAGATCATGGAGCCGTCTCGATCCGCCGAGGACATCCACGGTGAGCTTGAAGCGACCGTCGCTGATGGAGTACCGGTCGACCTCAGGCCAACGACCCGGGGGCGGATCGAGCTGAAAGCGCTCTGCAAACGTCCAGGTCCGCGCTCCGTTGGGCTCGTCGCTCAGCGAGCCTGCGAAGCTGAGTGAATCCACGGCCTCGGGGGCTGGTTCGGCGCCCAGCAAGACATGGATGGTGCTGTGGAGGTCGGTTGTATTGACGAGCGCACGCGAGCCGCGGCCCGGCCGCTTGATGGCTGGTCCTGCGACGATCAGCGGGACGCAGATTCCGTCCTCGAACAGGGAACCCTTTCCCACGCGGAGGGCCCGCTCCTCGGGCTGCGCCTTGCTCGCGGTGCCATTGTCCGAGAGGACGATGACGTGGGTCCGCGCGAGGGTGGTCGCGGGGATGCCAGCGAGCAGGCGCCCGATCTCGGCGTCGAGCGCATCGACCATGGCCATGAAGTGCGCCCGTGCGTTCGCTCGTGGCGACCCCTTCAGCGGGCGTTGGTGGAGCCCCGCGGGCGGCGCGTGAAAGGGGGTGTGGCCGGCGTGAAAGGAGGCGATCACGAGCCAGGGGTCGTCATCGAAGTCGACGATGGCCTCGAGGGCGTCATCGACCACGGCGCTCGTCGCGTACCGGCGACGACTTGAGGTCTCCACGGAGAGCCCGGTGCGCTCCTTGAAGTCGAAGTAGGCGTTGGCGCCGCTCTTCTCTCTGAGGTTGCCGCTGGTACCGCGAAACCTCTCGAACCCCTGGGCCGCCGGGCCCTGGTCCTCGGTTGGCCCCAGGTGCCACTTGCCGAGGAAAGCCGTCCGGATCTCGGGCCGCCGCTCCCTGAGGGTCTCGGCGATGGTGAGCTCTTCCGGTCGGAGGCCGCCCGCGGCGAGGGCCTTGACGCTCCCGACTCCGGTGCGGAAGCCGAAGCGGCCCGTGAGGAGCGTCGCCCTTGTTGGGCTACAAGCGGGGTTCGACCACGCGCGGTCGAAGCGGACCCCACGTTTGGCGAGGGCGTCGATGACCGGCGTCCGCACGTCCATGGCGGCGCCGGGGTAGCAGCCGATGGCGTCCTTGCCGACGTCGTCCAGGATGAGTAGGAGGACATTGCCCGCGTCGGCCCCGGTGGACGTCTCCAGTCGCGGCTCGGGCGTGGAGCCGGTGGGCGGCTGGGATGGAGCGGAAGTGGCCGGCCCCTGGGGTGTCAGCGCAGCGGGGGTGCATGCGAGCCAGAGGAGAGTGAGCAGAGGCAACATCTTGAGGCGAGTCTCCCCGATCCGGCGCGAGCGTTCCAGTCCGCTGGTTCCCTTCCACGGCCACGATTCGCTTTCTGGGGTGGACGGCTGCTCGCTGGTCGCAGCGGGTGGCCAGCGGCGACGGCGGCGGGGTCGACTTGGATGGCGCCGGGAAGCGTGGTGCAGGAGGGGTGTGCTCCAGATCCCCTGGGCGGGTGCCTGTGGTGAAGGCCGTGACTCACCCGCGCTTCCGTGCGGGGCCCCTGGGCACCCGAGGCCCAATCCGGGGATCATGGGACTGGGCCTGCTGCCGCGACCCCGCTGATGGCGCGGCGTCGATATATTCAGCCCCATGAAGCAAGTCGCTCTCTCGCTGGTCTGCTTGTCCCTCTTCTTCGCGGGCGTGGATAGTGTGATGACCAGCGTCCAGATCTCTCATCGGGAGGCGTCGGGATGGCTATTCCTGAGCACCTGGTTCAGCTGGGCCGCGTGGGCGTCGCTGATCTGGCTGCCTGTGTCCTTGCTGTGGGTAGTGCTCGGGCGGCTCAGGCGACGGTCGGATCGTGGGGCGGCGAGGGACGCTGTCTTCCTCAGCTTCATCGTGCTTGGCGCCCCGACCTTGGCGCATGCGGGGCTCGACGCCGCGCTCCCGGCGTCCCCGACAACCGCGGACGTGCTGTCGGTGTGGCCCGCGCTGTCTGCGCTCATGTGCTTGGGGTTGGCCATTGCGCTCGCGGTCTGGCTAAGTCGGTGGACGTACCGCCGCGGGCTCGCGCCCCTCGCGGGCGCCGCCGGGCTCGGGCTGGTGGCGGGCATGGTGGACCTCTCCGGCGGAGGGGCTGGGGGGGGCGGCTCGAGCGTCGCGCCGGCCGGAGCTCCCAACCTCGTGCTCATGGTCTGGGGTTCAACTCGGGACGCGAGCCTGAGTCTCCTTGGAACAGGACGGGTCACGGCGCCCCTGCTCGGCGCGCGGAGCGCAGGCATGGCGGTGTTCGAGGAGGCGCGTGCGGCCTCGGTCTCCACGGTCTCGTCGAACCTGTCGATGCTCACAGGCACCTACCCCAGCGAGCGCGCGGAGAGGGCAGCGGCTGAGGGCGATGAGGGCGCAGGCGCCCCGACGCTTGCTCGGTTGCTCGGTGATGCCGGATACCGCACCGGGGCCTTCGTGGGCACCGCGGCGCTGAGCGGCGACGCAGAGGTCGTCGATGGGTTCGAGGTCTTCGACGACCGGGTGGACCCGGAGTTTTGCTCGACTCGCCTCTGGAGCATGATTCACGACGTTCAGTCGTTCCTCGCCGGGTTCTCCCCCGACTTCGGAGGTAACGGTCGACCGTGCTGGTTCAAGGACCTCGCGCGCCGTGGGGAGGATGTGCTCTCTCCTGCGTTGAGCTGGATCGATAACGGTGACCCGCGCCCCTGGTTCTGCATGATCCACCTGGAGGACGCGGGCTGGCCCTACCGGCCGTCGGAGCCTGCGGCGGTTCGGTTCATCGCCCCCTACGACGGAGGGGTCGATGGGTACCTGTTCGAGAGCAACTCGTACCGGACAGTGGAGGATGTTCTGGGAGATTCGCTGGAGGAAGAGGACCTCCGTTATCTTGTCGACCTCTACGAGGCGGAGATCCTTGAGGTCGACGCCAAGGTAGACCCTTTCTTGCGCCAGGTCGAGGCGGTCGGGCGAGCCTCGGGCCGCGAGATGGGAGCGATCATCACCTCCGATCACGGCGTGGCTTTCGGTGAGCACGGGGCCTTCGGGCACCGGGGCCTCCACGAGGTCCAGGCGCACGTACCCTTCCTCGTGAAATCGCCGGATGGCGGCCTCCTGGGGCGCCGTGGCGGCAGGGTGAGCGGCGTTGACGTCGCGCCGACCCTGCTGTCCTTCGCCGGGGTTGAGCGAGCGCCGTCCATGGGGGGGCTCGACCTCGCCTCGGCGGAGCCTCGGGGCGACCGCGTTGTCCTCGTGGAGCGTGGCGCTGACGCCGGCGCCGATGAGGTGACGCGGGCAGTCTATCGCGGTGAGTGGAAGCTCTTGCTCCACGGGCCGGGGGTGCTCACAGAGCCGCTGCTCTTCAACCTCGACGGGGAAGCCGCCGGCGAGGACGAGCTGTCGGTCACCTACCCCGAGGTTGTCGAGGAGCTCCAGTCCGAGTTCCACGACATCCGTGCGAGCTGGACCGGCGCTAAGTAGCACCCCGGGAGGTCGGACGCCCGGGTACGCACCTGGGCCGGTTCGTGCTTCGCTGCCGGTCGCGGCGGAGCCCGTCGCGACCTGTGCTCGCTAGAGGGATCGGACCTCGGCCTCGACCCTGCGCGCGTTCCCTCTCCAGGTGAGCTCGCGCTCCTCGATTGTCCGTCGTGCGGCGCGCCCCATGGCCTCGCGAAGGTCCTCGTCCTCTGCGAGCCGCGAGAGCGCCTCGATGAGCGCCGCCCCATCGCCCGGCGGGACCAGGAGCGCATCCCGCCCGTCCTCCAGGACCTCGCGTAGGTTCGGCTGGTCGGGGGCCACCGTTGGGAGCCCAGCCGCCATGTACTCGTGGAGCTTGAGCGGCGAGGCGTAGGGGTTGATCGCGGGGACCAGGCCGACGTCGAACGCGGGCAGGACCCGTGGGATCTCGCCGTGGGGTCGGGTGCCGGCAAAGTGGAGGCGGTCCCCGATGCCGAGCTGGCTGGCCCGCGCCCGCAGGGCGTCCTCCGCCGGTCCCTTGCCCACGAGGACGAGGTGGGCCGTGGAGAGCGCCTCGGTGGCCATCCCGTCGAGGACGAGGTCGAGGCGGTGCCAGTCGCGGTAGTAGCCCACGAAGCCGAGGACCGGACCGGTGGTGTCCTCGATGCCGAGGTTGCGCCTGGCAGCCGCTCGGTCGAGGTCGGCGTAGAGCTCGGGGTGGACACCGTTGGGAGTCACGAAGATCCGGGCGGGGTTCACGCCGAGGTCCGCCACCATTCCCTTGAGAACCTCGGTGACCACGCAGACTCGGGTAGCGCGCTGGAAGATGCGGTTCTCGACCCGCCGCGCGAGGCGCGGGAAGGCGAGGCCCCTGGTCCGGCTCAGCTCGAGCACCAGCGGCGAGTTGACCTCGAGGACGAGTGGGATCCCGAGAGCCTCCGAGGTGGTCACTCCGGCGGAGTTACCGAAGGCGTAGCGCTCGTAGATGAAGTCTGGCTGAAAGTCCCGTGCGGCGCGCCGGAGTCGGCGGCTGGCGTGGAGGCTGTAGGCGTACTCGGCGAGCTCCTTCACGAATCCGGGCAGGAGTCCGAAGAGGGCCCAGGGGGACCAGCGCCCGGGCTCGCGCGTCGGCTCCTGCGCCGCCTTCGGGCGGGGGGCGCCGGCGGCCTCGGTGCTGCGTTCCACCAGGGCCACCTCACGCACCTCGTGCCCCTCGCGCTGGAACGCCTCGATGAGGGAGCGGATATGGACCGCCTGGCCGTCTTCGGCCTGGGTCCGGTGGTGGTAGAGGATCTTCACGGGAGAGGCGGAGGACCGGTCGTCGCAGGAGCCTAGCACGGCGCGCATCGCGAGGCGGCATGCGGACTTGGACCATGGCTTGCTCGCCCATCGCGAGGGCGCGGCGGGGGAGACGTGGCGGCGGTCCGCGGCGCCCTCTTTGTGCGTGTTCGGAATCGAGGTCAGCGGGTAGTCTCAAGCACCCAAACTGGCCGCCCACCACGCCCCTTTCGCTCCGCCCATCCATGTTGACTTCGACCCTGCTCGCTCCCACCTCACTCGGCCTCCTCCTGCTCGTCGCAGCCTCCTCGGGCCCGAGCAGTGCAGCACCGGGTGGTACCGAGCCGGGGGAGCCAGGGCAGGACTCGACCGGAGAGGCCCCTGGCGTCGCGGCGGTTCCGGTCGGACAGGCCCCTGTCCCGGCCACCGACCTACACCTGCCCGCGGGCTTCGAGGCGGAGCTGCTCTTCACCGTTCCCCGGGATGAGATGGGCTCGTGGGTGTGCCTCACCCGTGACGGTCGGGGCGGGCTCTTCGCCAGCGACCAGGGCGGGAAGGGCATCTACCGGATCAAGCCGGCACCCATCGACGGGATCGGTGAGACCACGGCGCAGAAGCTCCCGACGGACGTGACCGGGGCCCAGGGCTTGCTGTGGGCGTTCGACTCGCTCTACGCCAACGTGAACGGGCAGGGGCTGTGGCGCATCCGGGACACGGACGGAGACGGGGAGCCCGAGGACGCCAAGCACCTCGTGAAGCTCGGGAACGGCGGCGAGCACGGGCCCCACGCGGTCCTGCCGACCCGCGACGGCGAGGGCATCTACTTCATCGCCGGCAACCACACCCTGTTGCCTGAGATCCAGGGTTCGAGGGCTCCGTCCAACTGGGGCGAGGACCTCTTGTTGCCTCGGCAGTGGGACGCCCGCGGTCACGCCCGCGGGCGGCTGGCGCCCGGCGGCTGGATCGCGACCTCCGGACCGGACGGGGAAGAGATCGAGATCGTGAGCAGCGGGTATCGCAACCAGTACGACATCGCCATCAATGACGACGGCGAGATGTTCACCTACGACGCGGACATGGAGTGGGACGTCGGGATGCCGTGGTACCGGCCGACGCGCATCTGCCACGCCACGAGCGGGAGCGAGTTCGGGTGGCGCAGCGGCACGGGCAAGTGGCCCGAGCACTACGAAGACTCGCTGCCCCCGACCTACAACATCGGGCCGGGCTCGCCCACGGGGCTGCTGTTCGGGACGGGCGCCAAGTTTCCTGCGCGCTATCAGCGGGCGCTCTACGCGCTCGATTGGACCTTCGGCACGATCTACGCCTTCGAGCTCATCCCTGACGGGGCGAGCTACCGGGCCGTGCGCAGCGAGTTCGCCTGGTCGAAGCCGCTGGGCGTGACCGACGCGACCATCGGCGCGGACGGGGCCATGTACTTCACGGTCGGCGGCCGCGGCGCGCAGTCGGCGCTGTACCGGGTCACCTATACGGGAGAGGAGTCGACCGCTCCGGTCAGCGGGGCAGACGTCGCGGGTGCCGAGGCGCGCGCGCTGCGCCGCTCGCTTGAGGCCTTCCACGGCGGACCGAACCCCGCCGCCCTCGAGGCCGCCTGGGAGCACCTTGGTTCGCAGGACCGCTTCATTCGCTTCGCCGCGCGGGTCGCTGTGGAGAACCAGGACGTCTCCAGCTGGGTTGCGGCGGCGCTCGCGGAGGAAGGAGGGCGGGCGGCCACCACGGCGCTCCTTGCCCTCGCACGGCAGGGCCGCGTGGAAGACACCGGACCCCTCGTGACGAGGGGCCTGGAGCTGTGGGACGCCGGGCTCGGGGACTCGGACCGGCTCATTCTCCTGCGCGCCTTCGCGGTCGCCATGGCGCGGCACGGGAGCCCGGACCGTGGGCTCCGCGCAGAGCTCGCCGGGCGCCTCGTGGAGGCCGCGGCGGCGGGCCCCGCAGCCGGCGGGAGCGCCGCGCTCGTGGACGTGGAGGTCGCGCGCCTGCTGACCTACTTGGGAGAGCCGCGCGCCGTGACCTTTGGAATGGAGATGGTGCGGGCGCCCGGCGGGGACGAGGAGCTGCCGCTGTGGGTGGAGCTGCTGGATCGCAACGACCGCTATGGCCCGCCGATCAAGGCCATGATCACCGATCGGCCGCCCATCCGCGGTATGGAGGTGGCGTTCATTCTGCGCAACGCGGAGCAGGGCTGGACGCCCATGCTGCGCCGGGACTACTTCGCCTTCCTGAACGAGGCCGCGGCTCACTCCGGTGGCGCCAGCTACCCGGGGTTCCTCGAGAACATGCGCGCGGACGCCGCGGACAAGCTCACCGTCAAGGAGCGCCAATCCTTGGCGGAGCTGCTCGGGCTGTCCCTGGTCGCGGGTCCGCCTGAGGGCGTCACGCCGCCCAAGGGGCCGGGGCGCAAGTGGACCACCGAGGAGGCCATGGCGGCCGTGGAGGGGCACCTGACTGACCGGGACTTCGCTGCGGGCGTGAATCTCTACCACGCCACCTCGTGCAGCTCCTGCCACATGTTCGCGGGGAAGGGCGGCGCGATCGGACCGGACCTCTCGACCGTCGGCAACAAGTTCGCGCTCAAGGACCTGCTGGAGTGTGTCATCGAGCCGAGCCTCGCGATCTCCGACCAGTACGGGTCGCAGCTCCTGATGGACCACGATGGCAACATCGCCGAGGGCATCGTGGTGGAGGAGGGCGAAGAGTTCGTGGTGTACCCCCGGGATCCCGGCGCGGACGCCCTCGTGTTCCATCGTGACGAGGTCAAGGTCCTCAAGGAGTCGAAGGTCTCCCAGATGCCCGAGGGGCTGGTGGACGGCCTGAACGTGGATGAGCTGCGCGACCTGGTCGCCGTGCTCCTCTCCGGGGGCAACAAGAAGGCCAAGTACTTCAAGCAGTGAGGTCGATCAGCAAAGAGGCGTCGGCGGCAGCCCGCCTCACGGCGAGCCTCCTCCCCTGGGTCACCGCAGCCCTGTTCTGGGCGTGCCCCGCGCCCGCCGTGGGCGCTGAGGAGCCGGAGATCGTGGGCGCCGCCGGGCGCCCCAATATCCTGCTTCTGATCTCCGATGACCAGGCGTGGTCGGACTTCGGCTTCATGGGGCACGGGGTCATTGAGACTCCGCGCCTTGACGCGTTGGCGGCGGAGGGGCGCACCTTTCCGCGGGGCTACGTGCCGACGGCCCTGTGCCGGCCGAGCCTGGCCACGATCATCACGGGCCTCTATCCGCACCAGCACGGGATCACGGGGAACGACCCGCCGAAGGGCGTCGCCCGCGAGGAGATGCTCCAGCTGATCGCCGCGACCGAGACGCTGCCTGACCTCCTGCGCCCGCTCGGCTATGAGAGCCTGCAGACCGGCAAGTGGTGGGAGGGCAACTGCCAGTGCGGTGGCTTCAGCGAGGGCATGACCCACGGGGACCCTGGGCGCGGCGGTCGACATGGAGACGTGGGCCTCGACATCGGGCGCAAGACCATGGCGCCGGCGCTCGACTTCATGAGCCGGTGCGCGACCTCGGACACGCCCTTCTTTCTTTGGTACGCGCCCTTCCTCCCGCACCGCCCGCACAACCCGCCCACGAGGCTCCTGGAGCGTTACCGCTCCGAGGGCGTCCCCGAGCCCATCGCCCGCTACCGGGCCATGTGCACCTGGTTCGACGAGACGTGCGGCGAGCTGCTCGATCACGTGGACGCCATCGGTGAGGGGGAGGACACGCTGGTCATCCTGGTCACCGACAACGGATGGATCCAGCGGCCCGACGCCCAGGGCTACGCCGCGCGGAGCAAGCGTACGTCCTACGAGGGCGGCGTGCGGACGCCGATCGTCCTGAGGCATCGCGGCTCCATCAAGCCCGCCCGCCTCGACGTCCCCGTGAGCAGCGTGGACCTCGCCCCGACCATCCTCCTGGCCTGCGGCGCCGGGGTGCCGGTGCAGCTTCCCGGGGTGGACCTCCTCACCGAGGACGGCCCGGCGCCGCGGCCGTTGTTTGGAGCGGCCTTTACCCATGACGTGGTCGAGGTTGGGGTGCCGGCGCGGAGCGTGCTCTCCCGCTGGGTGATCGACGGAGAGCACAAGCTCATCGACCACCGCGACGGCGACGTCGCGGACGAGCTCTTCGACCTTGCCGCTGACCCGTGGGAGCGGGAGGCGCTGGGAGAGACCGCGATCAGCGATCGACTGCGCGAGGAGCTGAGCGGCTGGTGGGACCCCACGCCGGCGCGCCCTAACTTCCTGGTTGTGGTGACGGACGATCAGCGCTTCGACCAGCTCGGCGCGGCGGGTCATCCGCACCTGAAGACCCCCGTCATGGACGAGCTCGCCGCGCGGGGCGTGCGCTTCGAGAACGCCTTCGTCACCACGCCCATCTGCGCCGCGAGCCGCGCGAGCATCCTGACCGGGCGGCGCGAGGGCAGGCACGGGTACACCTTCGGGACGCCGCCCATGGGGAGCGCCCTTGCGGAGGGCTCATTCCCCATGCGGCTGCGGGAGTCGGGGTACCGCACGGGCTTCGTGGGCAAGTGGGGCGTACGCTTCGAGAAGGGGGTCATGGACGGCGCCTACGACCTCTTCAAGCCCATGGGCCTGCCCTACCGCAAGGAGGGTAAGGCGCACCTGACGGACCGGATCGGTGAGGCGGCGGAGTCCTTCGTCGCCGAGGGCGGCGACGACCCCTTCTGCCTGATGGTGTCCTTCTGGGCGCCCCACGCGGAGGACAGCCACCCGGACCAGTACCTGCCGCCCATGGACCTCGCCGGGATGTACGACCACGTGGACGTCGACCTCCCGCCCCTGAATGAGGCTGGCTTCGACGCCCTCCCCGACTTCCTGCAGCGCTCCCTCGGGCGCAAGCGGTGGCATTGGCGCTTTGACGAGCGGCAGAAGCAGGTGCAGCGCACCCGTGACTACTGGTCGCTGATCTCCGGCGTGGACCGCGCTCTTGGGGGCCTCCTCGAGGCGCTCGAGGAGGCGGGCGTGGCGGAGGACACCGTGGTCTTGCTGATGGGGGACAACGGGTACTTCCTCGGCGAGCGCGGGCTGGCGGGCAAGTGGCTCATCTACGAGGAGTCCATCCGGGTGCCCCTGATCGTGATGGACCCGAGGGCGCCGGAGCCGCGGCGTGGTGCGGTCGAGGCCGCGACCGCGCTCAACGTCGACCTCGCTCCGACGCTGCTCGACCTCGCCGGGGTCGACCGGCCCGCCGCCTACGAGGGGCGCAGCCTCGCGCCGCTGCTCCAAGCGGCAAGGCCTGTCGAGGAGCGGCCCTTCCTCGTGGAGCACCGCTTCCGCCACGCAGAGATTCCGACCAGCATCGGGGTCCGCGGGTCGCGCTGGGTCTACGCCATCTATGACTCGCAGGATCCGCCCTACGAGCAGCTCTTCGACCTCGAGAGCGACCCGGACGAGCTGGTGAATCTCGCCGGGGAGCCCGAGTACGGTGCGATCCTCGAGGCGCAGCGCGCGCTCTGTGACGCCCTGCGCGCTCGCTGACGGGTGTCTCCCGCTCAGTTGAGCGAGGAGTCCTTCCAGTACTTGGTGCCCCGCACGTTCACGCGGAGCGCGAGCCCGGTCTCGGTGAGCTGGTAGATCGCCATGCCGTCCGTGAAGCTAGCGGAGCCCGCCGCGGTGGCGCCCTTTCCCTCAAGCTCCGCGCTCGCCGCGGCCTCGACGGTGGCGTCCCAGCCGCTGGTCACGAAGCGGCGGAGGCGCTCCTCGGTCTCGAAGATGAAGACGGCGCGGAAGTCCTTCACGCCGAACCCGATCCCGATACCGGCCTCGCCTACCTTCATGTACGTGCGCTCGCCCGAGGAGCGGTCCACGGCGACGCCGTAGCCACCGCCGCCGCCGACGAGGAAGAGGTCGACGCCGAAGTTGCTGAAGACGGCGTAGCCGGCGCTCTCGGAGACCTGCTTCTCGGCGGCGGGGGACTCCCTGTAGAGGCGGTCGAGCACCTCCTCCGTTCGCCGGTCGATGTTGGCGCGCTGGTCGTGGGGCGTGTCGCCGGTAGCCGCACAGGCGACGAGAAGGAGGGGGAGCAACGAGGCTGGGGCGAGTCGGAGGAGCATCCTATTTCGATCTGCTTCAGGGTTGAGTCTGAGGGGCCAGTCCAGAGCCCCCGAGGCGCCTGGAGAGGGACTGGGGGGCAGAGGGGATTCAGCGTCGCGGCATCACGATCCCAACCAGCTCCTCCTCGAGGGGGGACAGGGCTGGAGGGGAGTCGACAGACTGACGTCGTTTGATCGCCTCGGCGATCGCCCAGGCCTTGCAACCGGGTGTCCGGTAGTGGGCCCGGAGGTCGTTCCTCAGGGGACCGTGGTGCTCGGCCGCGTAGGCCGCCGCTGCCGCGAGGTGGTTCCGCTGCCGCAGCTTCATCCAGGTCAGGATGTGACTGGAGGGTTCCCACTGGTAATCCGCCAGGTCGAGCCCGGCCGCCAGGAGGACGCAGGCGGCGAGTTGGGAGGGGAAGCCGTCCGTGATCGGGATGCTCTCCTCTTGGGGCAGCGTTGAGAGGATCTGCTTCGCGAGCGGTACGGCCTCGGCAAATCCTTGGGTCCGGGCGATCTGGATCATCTCTGCAGCCGTGATGATCCGGTCGTCGGAGACGTAGGGCCACTTGGATTCCAGATCAGGGGAGCCCTCGATCAATCCCTGGGCGAGCTGGGCGTAGTGCCTTGCCTGGTCCGGCCGGCCGCGACAGACGCCGAGCTCGGTGAGGTACCACGCCGTGGTGACCGCCGGGCTTGGGCCAATGGTGTCCTGCTGCCGGAGCAGCACGTCGAGTTGCCACCTGAATTCCTCGTCGGCTTCCTCGAGGCGCCCTTGGTTGCGGAAGCTCTCGGCCAGCCCGCGCCTCGGGATGAGGGTGTCGTGATGCTCCGGACCCAGCACCTCCGCGTATTGGGCGGCGATCTCGCGGTAGATCGCCTCGGCTTCCTCGCAGTCGCCCAGTGCGTTGAGCGTCACCGCAGTGGCAGTGCGTAGGGATAGCAGCACGGGGCTCCCGGGGGGCTCCATGGGTTCGAGGCGCTCGTAGGTCGCACGATAGTGCGCGAGGGCGGCGTCGGCATCGCCGCTGTGGAGGAGCGACTCGGCGAGAATCCAGCGGGTGATGACGGTGAGCCGCGTCTCTTCACCGAGGGTCTCCACGGCGGCCGGCACGAGGAGCTGGGCGAGGCGCAGCCTGGTCCAGTCCGTCTCCCGGAGCTCGTAGAGCAGGCCCCAGTTGAGCGTGCGTGCCAGCTGGACGCCGGCGATCAGGGTCCGGTAGTCGTACAGTCCATGCCTGTTGCGTAGCTCGAGGAAGGCGCCCTCGATGAGGTCGAACGCCTCGGTGTACCGGTGGCGGTTGTGGAGATAGCTGGCGAGGCTGCTGGAGAGGGCGAGCCGGTCCTCGACGGCCGTGGGGCTCGCGTCGACCTCGAGCTCCTTGATAATGCTCTGGGCTTGTTCGACGGCATCCCCATGCTCTGTCTCGAGCTGTTGGATGAGCTCGCTATCCTGGAGCCCAGAGGCTGCATTCAGAGCTTCGAGGAGGAAGCGGGCCCGCTGGTAGCGGGTCTCGATGCCTATTGGCTGCGCCAGGTACTCCGGAGCGACCCGCCGCGACTCCTCGCGGCGGTAGGTCAAGCGGAGCGCGCGCAGGTGGGACAGCCGGGCCGTCACCGCAAGCTCGCTGGCTGCCTCTCCGCCGAGCTCATGGGCGGCTTCCGCTCGCAACCGGCACTCTTCGAAGATGTCGACAGCAACGTGAGCGTGTCCGAACCGCATCGCGAACTCCCCGGCGGCGTGGAGCTGTCTTGCGACCGCGAGAGGGTGCAGGGCTCCTTGCTCGCGGGCAGTGGTTGCCATGCCCTCGACCAGGGCGAGCGTCCGACTTCGTTCGATGCTGCCGCCGGGGGCAAGAAGCGTGAGGGCGTCCTCAGCTGTGGCGAGGGTGCGCTCCACGGCCCGCTGGGAGGCCAGGAGGGCCTCGCTCCCCACCTGGATCTGGCGCTCCCGCTCCCTCAGGGAGAGCCCGGAGATCGCCGTGATGATCATGAGGGCAGCGAGGGATGCGGTCGCCGTGGCCGCCACCGGGCGGCGGCGGAGGAGCTTGGCGAACCGCCGAGCGGCGTTGATGGGGCGGGCCTGGATGGGCTGGTGGTCGAGGAACCGCCCGAGGTCAGCTTCCAGTTCCTTGGCGTCGGCGTAGCGCCGCCCCGGGTCCTTCTCGAGGGCGTGGAGGCAGATGGTCTCGAGGTCCCTCGGGAGCTCGGGGCGGATGCTCCTGGGCGCGATCGGCTCTTGGTGGAGGATCCGATCGTTGACGGCCTGGGTCGAGGTGCCTTCAAAGGGGCGGGTGCCGACCAGGAGCTCGTACATGGTGACGCCCAGGCTGAACACGTCGGACCGGGCGTCGAGGTGGTTCTTCTCCCGCACCTGCTCGGGCGATCGGTAGAAGGGGGTCCCGGCCCCGCTGCGGGAGGTCATCAAGGAGTCCTTGACCCCGGCGGTGGCGAGGCCGAGGTCCCCAAGGACCGGAGCGCCGGAGGGGCGGAGCAGGATGTTCGCGGGCTTGAGGTCTCGGTGGACGATGCCTTTCCCGTGCAGGGCCGCGAGCCCGCTGCAGAGCTGCTTGAGGAAGCGCGCCGCGGTGCGGTTCGCCAGCTGGGGGAGCCCCCTCCGCTCCTCGGCCATCTGATCGGCCAAGGTTCGTCCCTCCTCGATGTACTCCGTGACGATGAAGTGGAGCCCGCGGCTGAAGCCCATGTCGTGGAGGGCGAGGACGGCGGGATGGGAGACGCTCCCGGCGATCATCGATTCGCGCTTGAAGCGCGTTAGCTGCGTCTCCGAGAGGCCGAGCTCGGGGAGGAGGATTTTGGCCGCGACCAACCGCTGGATGTCCTCATCCATCGCCCGCCAGACCGTGCTGGTGCTCCCACGCCCGATCTGGCCGAGGAGGCGGTAGCGGCCCAGGAGATCTCCCTCCGTGGGGGCGGCGCCCATGGCGTCCCGGTGCCGGCGGAGTCGATGCACATCCTCGAGCATCTCGACCAGCTCCTCTGCCGCGGTGGCGTCGAGGGATCTCAGCTCCTCGGACGGATCGAGGGTTCCGGTCTGCCGCTCCCGTTCAAGCGCCGAGTCGAGGGCCTCCGCCGCGCGCTCAAGGGCAGCGGCGCTATGGGTGGACGCCTGGGCGGAATGGGCTCCTCCCTCGTCGGAGGGCTCTGGCGTGGCGGCTGGGCCTTGCTCGTGGCCGGACGCCCCCTTCGTGGCCGGGGGACCCGGTGCCGTATCCTCCGGCGGGGGAGGGAGTTGTGAGGAGGTCACATATGAAGAACCCTCCTCCAAAGGACCGCCTTCCGTGGGGTCCCCTCCCGACGGACAGTCGCGGGCCTCGGGCTCCCTGGGCGGCACCTCGTCGTGGCCATCACCCATTGGGCCGCTTCTCCTTGAGGAGGCTCAGCTGCTGCTCGAGCGCCGCCCGCGCGCGGCGGAGCCGCTGCCGCAGGGCCTCGTTCGTGATCCCAAGCTCCTCCGCAAGGGCGGACCGGGACTCGCCGTCCACGACGGCGCGGATGAGGCGTCGGTCTGCATCGCTCAAGGAACCGATGGCCAGCGCGAGGAAGCTCTCGGACTCACCCTGGAGGAGCTTGGTTAGCGGCGTGGACGCGTGGCCGTCTGGACCCGCGACCGTGGCGGCCTGGTCAAGCTCTTCATTCGCGTTGCTGGAGATCGGCCCCATGCTCTTCAGGCGGTCGAGTCGCTTCCACCGCAGGCGCTGCTGGAAGAGGGACAGAAACTGCGCCCGTGAGTTGAAGTAGAGCGAGTGGTACCCGGGGAGCAGGTCACCCACGACCGACTGCATGAGGTCCGTCTTGGCTAACTCAGATGACGTCCCTGTCGGACTGACGACGGGTGCCCCCGAGGCTCCCATTAGGAGGTCCTTGAAGTAGGAGAGGAACTCCCCCTGGACGGCTCTGTTGGACTTGCCCACCTCGAACGCTATCGCCAGGACGGCGTCCTCTCCGTCCATGCCGCCGCCGGCGAGAGAGTCGAAGGTGTAACAGTACTCCCAATCCGCCAGCGCCTCGGAGCTCGCTGGTCCCAGCAGGCGGGTCGCGAGCCGTCGGAGTTCGTCGGGGGGGGTCATGGGAGAAGCGCCCCTGTCCGGCGAGGGCGATTGAGGAGCTCGCGCCCAGGAGGGCAGGGGATCTTCCCGGAGCCCTGCCTCCCTGGCACGCGAGCGGTGGGGCTCCAGCTGGCACGCGTCACCTCCGTTGGCGGAGATGAGGCGCTCGCGGGTGCCGTGTGTCGGAAGCGAAGAGCGGGCCATGGCGTGACGTACGAAGCCGCGATTATTTTCGACGCTCTTGGCGTCCCGCTTGCCGAGCACACTTTCCTGACCCCGAGGATCCCCAGGCGTGCGCTGCGCTGCTGAGCCTTTCGCCCCACGTCCGCGCAGGCTCGCGGTCCGACGCCCGCGGGCAGGCTGCTCTTCTCCCAGCGAATGGTCCGCGGACGAATCTCGGGCTGGCTCGTCTCCGAGGGGGCGCGCCTCGAATCGACGAGCCACAACTGGATAGACGTCGGTGGGTTGAGCGCCCGACGCCTCGCACGTCGGGGACGTGCCCGCCGGGATCTCGCGCGCTTGGACCTCGCGCGCCGCGGGCGTGACTTCCGCGGACGGGGGTCCCGCGGCCTCGCCTCCTGCGGACGAGTGACCGATGGACCTGTCCTGGAGGGACCCGTCGCGGACCACGGGACCGACCCTTGCCCCGAAACTGGCCCTGCTCAGGCCCCGCGCTCGCTGTCCGTCCACCACGGTTCAGAGCCCCGCGAGGGGGCCTGAGCTGTCGCCGAAGGGGCAGGGTTGTCCGCCGAGCTGACCGAGGAGCTCGGCGTAGAAGTTGCACAGCGGGGTGAGCCGGGGCTGCCGGAGGTGCCGACCTCCTCGCCAGGGCCCGCCGGCCACGAGGATCGGAAGGTCGTTGGGGTCGTGGCGGTTGCCGTCCGCCAGGCCAGAGCCGAACTGGACGACCGTGCGGTCGAGGAGGGTCCCCTCAGCCTCTGCCTGCTCGGCGAGGCGCCCCACCAGGTAGGCAGCCTGCTCCGCGTGCCACCGGTTGATCCTGGCGTACTGTGCCATCCGGTCGGGTTTGTTCTCGTGGTGCGAAAGGCCGTGGTGGCCGCCCTCCACACCCTCAAGGAAAGAGAAGCTCTGACCCGAGACGGAGTTGCCGAACATCAGCGTGGCGACCCGGGTGCTATCGGTGCGGAGTGCCTCCACGATGATGTCGAGCATCAGACGGACTCGCTCGGGGAAGGCCGGGGTGTGGGTTTCGCCTGGCTCGAGGCCCGCCGGGGGCTCCGGCGTCGAGCTCTCGGCGTCAGCGAGTCTCGAGAGTCGCTCCTCCAGGGCCCGGACGCTCTCGAGGTACTCCTCGAGCTTGGCTCGATCCGCCCCGCCCAGCCGGCCGCGCAGGGCGCGCGCTTCCTCGAGCACGACGTCCAGGGCGCCCGCGGATCGGGAGGCGTTCACCGCTCCGCTCCAGCGGGCGAGCCGCTCATAGGCCCGGCGCGGATCGATCTCCCGCGGCGCGGGCTGAGTTGGCGTGCGCCAGGAGACATTCGCGCCATAGACGGTGCTGTATCCCATGTCGACTCGGTTGCGCACGGGCTCGATACCGAGGACCAGGGAATCGATGGGGGTCCGGCCCGCGAGTCGGTCGGCCAAGACCTGGTCGATGGAGGTGCCGGCTTGCAGGTCCCGACCGCCGGTGCGGTGGACCGGCGCTCCCGAGAGCCAGGCCGTGGTCTTGACGTAGTGACCCTCTCCAGCCCGGCTCGCCTTGTTGAAGAGGTTCCCGAGGATCAGCACCCGGTCGCGGTGGGCGGCGAAGGGCTCCAGGGTCGCGGACCACTCGAACGCCTCGCCCGTGCCCTTCGGGCGCCAGGCGGAGGGGAGCATCCCGTTGGGCGCAAAGAGGCTGACGTACCTCAGGGGCGCGGCGGCTGCGGCCGAGGGAGCCATCGCTTCGAGCCAAGGCAGCGCGAGCGCCGCGCCAGCGCCCTTGAGGAGCGTGCGGCGCGGGAGGGGAGTGCGGAGGGGCCTCATGGGTTCCGGCGAGAGGTGAAGGCCGGACTGCTGACGATACCGTCCACGAGCGCCGAGAAGCGATAGTCCTCCCGCGCGGCGTCCTCGAGGGCCCCGCGGAGGTGCTTGTCGTCGCCCAGCCCTGGAGGCCGGCCGATCGCGTAGGTGAAAAGGGCTCGCTGGAGCGTGGTCAGGAAGCGCTGCGGGTCCCGCCGCAGGGCGATCTTCAGGCCCACCGGCCCATCGACCTCGCTGCCTGAAGGGAGGGTGACGCGGGTACTGATCGGCGGCTCTCCTGTTCGTCCGTCTCGCCATCGACCGAGGCCGTCAAAGGACTCCAGGGCGAGGCCGTAGGGGTCGAAGAGGGCGTGGCACCCGGCGCAGGCGGGCTGCGCTCGATGGGCCTCCAGTCGTTCGCGCAGGCTGAGCCCATCCTTCTGTCGGTCGTCCTCGGGGAGGCTCCCGGCGTCGGGCGGAGGCGGGGGCGCGGAGCGTCCGAGGAGGCGCTCGAGGACCCACTGGCCCCGCTGGACGGGGCTGGTCCGGAGGGGAGTCGAGGTCACGGTCAGGATCGCACCCATGCCGAGCACGCCGCCCCTGCGTCGGTCGGCGATGGGGGTCCTGCGGATGTCGCGGTGCCCCACGCCGGCAAGCCCGTAGTGCGCAGCGAGGCGGTCGTTCAGGAAGGCGTGGTTCGAGTCGAGGATCTCGAGCACGCTGCGGTCCTCGGCCACCAGGTCCGCGAAGAAGGCCTCGGCCTCGAGTTGGAAGTCGCGGCGCAGTGCGGGCGTGAAAGCCCGAAAGCGGCGCACGTCTGGGGTCACGTCCTCCAGCTCGCGGAACCCGAGCCACTGGGCGGCGAAGTCCTCGGCCAGCCACCGTGCGCGTGGGTCTCTCAGCATCCGGTCGGCCGCCGCTCGGGCGGGGCCTTCCCCGACCAAGCGTCCCGCCTCAGCGTCGGCCACGAGCTGCGTGTCCGGGAGGGTCCCCCAAAGAAAGAGCGAGAGCCGAGCGGCGAGTTCGTACCCGTCGACAAGCCACGGCGCCGGGGCCAGCGGTCGCTCCTCTTCGAGCCGAAAGATAAAGCTCGGGGAGAGCAGGGTCGAGCGCAGGACCTCGGCGGTGACGGCTTGGGGCGCGCACCCGCTCGCGAGGGCTCGATCCACGAGGGTCACTCGCCGCTGGACCTCCGCGTCGGTTGCCGGCCGACGGAAGGCGCGGCTGAGCAGAGAGCGGATGGCGGCTGATCGTTCCGGGTTGGCCGTGAGGGCGGGGCCGCCCAGCGGGTCCGTCGTGATGGCGGCCCCTTCTCTTGCGACGGCTTCCGCGACCTCCCCCACGACGGCCTCCACGAGCTCGATCCAGCGCTCGAGGTCGAGGGGGCCGAGGAACTGGACATCCCCGGTGGTGTCGAAGCCGTAGGCGGAGGCCCCCCGGGGAAGGTAGGTCGAGACCTCCACGTCCACGCCGAGGAGGTCCTGGACCACCTGGCGTAGCTGCGCCCTGGTCAGGCGTCGCAGCGTGGGCCGGCCAGGATCTCCGGGGGTGGTGCCCAGCCACCCCATGACGTCGGCGCGCAGGCTGCGCTGCTCCTCCTCGGCGAGGGGTCCTGTCGGGGGCATCTCGCCCGCCTCCACGCGACGCACGGAGCGGGTGAGGACCGCGACGTGGGCAGCGGGGTCGGCGAGGGCGGCGGCGAGGTCGAGGCCGCCCTCGGGCCGGTCTCCCTCGTGGCACTCGAGGCAGGTCAGGGTGATCAGCTCGCGGCCTTCCCCGTCCGGGGCGGCGGAGGAGGTCGCAGAGGCACCTGCGTCGGCGCGGGGACCTGTGTCCAGCCAGGCCCCTCGCACCGTCGCACCCGGCCAGGCCAGCAGCAATGGGTCGGGGTCACCGGGGCTCGCGAAACCAAGGGCAGCGAGCGAGAGCAGGGCCAGGGAGACCATGCCCCAGGATACTCCAGCGCGCCTATTGCGCAGGGACTCGATGGGGCCTCGAGGCCTCGGGCCCAACGGTGGACGGGGTCACACGGGCAGGCTGGGGTCACACGGGCGGACTCGATCGACCAGGGCCAAGCAGAGAACCGCGTGCGGGGAGCCTTTGGGAACCGACCTTGACGGCGACCGCCGGTCTCTCGTGGCCGGCGTGGACTCGGCGGCGGTGGAGCGCCCTTAGCTCACTCCGTCGGGTCGATCGCGGAGAGGCCGAAGTCGGACTCCAGGTCCAGCATGTCGTGGAGCTTGAGGCGGATCTCGGCGTACTCCTCATCGGTCAGGGCGCCCGCCTCGTGGGCGGCCTGGAGATCCATGAGCTCCTGACCCAGGGTGATGTGGCGGTTGATCGTGATGTCGGCTCGATTCCCGACGGCGCAGGACGGGAGCAGGATGAGGGCGAGCGCGGCGACGGAGGAGCGGGTCATCTTGTGGTCTCTGGGAAGGGGAGGGTCAGGGGTGGGGAGTGGTCCGCGCGTCACTTTGCGCGCGGCGGAATGATCGTGGGCGTCGTGCGCGGCCTGAGGCGCGCCGTTTCGTCCGGGCCCTTGAGTTCGCCTTCCGGGTCGACGTGCTGAGCGGAGATGAATAGAGCCAGGGAAGACCCAGGATGGTTCGCGGGGGCGACGACCATGAGCAGGCGACCCTCCGCCAGGAGGCCCTCCGTCCTGACCTTCTGGAGCAGGGTCACCGGCTGCTGGAGGGTCACCTGGGTCTGGGTCCCCGGCAGGGTCAGCTCGCGCTGGGAGGACTCGAGGCGGACGTCGGCATAGGTGGCGAGCACGTCAACACGGACGGCCTGACCTTCGGGCGTTGCCGTCAGTTCGACCTCAAGACCCTCGGTGGCGACCCCTATCACGGGGTCGGCGATGAGCCCCGGCCCTGCTTGGACGACCTTGAACGCCTCGACAAAGGCCACCTGATCGGCGATCGAGAGGGAGCCCTTGGACCCGGGGTGGAGCAGGAGATTGGGGGCGCTCACCAGGTCGCCTCCGCTTCGCGCCACGAAGGCGAGGATCTCGTCCGCGGGCGCCTCCAAAGCGAAGGTGGCGTCGGCCTTGCCGGTCCAGCGGGCCAACTCCTCCTGGGGGCACTGGAGGATCCGGCACTCCAGGAGGACCATGCCCTGCGCGGCCGGTGCGCCCTCTGACGGCGGGCCAGCCTCTGATAGCGGGTCACCCTCTGACGGCGGGTCGTCCTCGCCAAGGGGCACGCCCTCTACGCTGACCGGGTCTTGCCAGGTGCCCGAGTAGGCTTCGGCCTGGTAGGTCACCGTCCAGGCGTGCCCGTCGGTGAGGGGGCTCGCCGAGGGCTCGCTCGCCTGGCAGCTGATCACGAGGGCGGCGAGGAGCAGGGACGTCGGGTGGGGGCTGTGCATAGGACGTGGAGTGGCGGCTTGGGGTCACGGCGGCGCGGAGCCGCCCTAGAGGAGGTCGAGGATACCGGTACGCTCCGAGTTCCTGAGGGTTTCGATCTCCACCCCATAATGGACATCGAGGCCCAGCTGAACGTTCCAGGGGGCCTCGTCCTTGTCACAGGCGACGCCCAGGGCCGTGGCGGGCTGCGCGTGCCCCTCTCCGAGCCGACCCAGCAGGCTCGCGATGCCTGATCGGTGGCCGGCGCGACCGACCGCGAGGGCCAGGGTGGTCCCATCGGAGGTGGAGGAGGCCGACTCGAGGCGGCTGGCCAGCCGGGTCAGTGTGCGGGGCGGGGCGACCAGACCGAGGGCGGTGCCGAGTTGATCGGCGAGCCGCGCGTCACGGTGACCTCGATCCAGCGCGTCCAGCAGGGGCTCCGCGGCGCCATCTGCCCCCATGAGCCCCAGCCCGAGGGCGATGTGCCCCTTGGCGCGGGCCTCCGAGGTCGCCTGGAGCTTCGCCATGAGCAGGGGCTCGGAGGCAGCGGCGCCCATCATGCCGAGGGCAAGGGCGATGGCTCCGACCTCGTCCGGACCCTTGCTCTTGCGGAGGGCGGCCTGGAGCCGCTGACGGGTGCCAGGGCTGATCCCAGGGCCGTTCCTTCGGGCGCCGTCACCCAGCACGCCGAGGGCGAGCGCCGCCCAGTGGGTCTCCCGCCGCGGCCCACCATCGAGCCGGTCCAGGAGCAGCTGCTCGGTGGGCTCGAGAAAGGCGAGGGGGCTCGGCCCGTCGCCGGGCCGCCCGGCCTGGCGGGCGAGGGCGATGAGCGCGAAGCGGCGCGTGAGCTCGTGAGGCGAGCTCGCAGAGGCGCGCGAGAGCGCGGCGTGGGCGCGCGCGTTCAGGTCTTCGAGGGTGGAGCCCTTGCCGCCCGAGTTGGCAAGCCGGCCCAGCGCGATGAGGATCGACTGGCGAACGAGCGCGGACTCCTCGGTGGAGCCGGTCTCCAGCAGTTCCAGCATTCGTGCGCCGGTCTCGGCGACCTCGCCCTGGTTCAGCGGGCCGGCGTCCTGGTGCAGGCGGGCCAGGGCGATGGGGATCTGCGCCCGCGCATGCGCGTGACGGGTCCGACCCACGCGGCGAGCGTCCCCTTGAAGGAAGCCCCCGAGGCGGCGGATGAGCTCGGGGCGCGTGACGCTGGTCTGTCCCGGCGCGGAGCGCCAGGGGAGCTCGGTGAGACCCAGGCTGGTGATCGCCGCGGCCACCACGTCGGGGCGTGCCTCGTCGTCGGTCTCCAGGAGCGGGAGCAGCGTCGCCACCAGCCGCCCCTGAAGTTCCTGGTCCATGGAGCGCGCGCCGATGAGGCCGAGCCCGTAGATGGCGAAGGAGCGCAGCCGGACCGGGGTGGAGGAGCGCCCGCACAGCTCGTGCCCGAGCGGGGTGTCGAGGGCGAGCTCCATGAGCGTCGCGGCGCCCCGGTCCTCGCCCAGGATCCCGATCCCGAGCGCAGCCGCCTCGGCCACGGGCAGGGAGGGGTGGGCGATGAAGGCCATGAGCTCTGGGAGCAGGGGCTCGCCTGCCCGTGCGCTTCCGAGCTTGGCGAGGGCGATGAGGCTCGCGGAGAGCTCTGCGGTGTCGGCGTCGCCGCGCACGACCCGCAGCAGCGCGGGCGCGACCGCCGCGCGCACGATGCTCGTCGGAATACCGGTTCCCTGGCGGGCCACACGGCCCTGTCCGCGGCCGAGGAAGAACTCATCGCCTGCGCGGTGCATCACGGCCGGCCCATGGGGCTCTGCGGCGGCGATGACGCTCGGTCCATTGAAGCGCCACCACTGGACCCAGCTCTGGATGTCATCCGTCGAGGGGGCGCCGGGGCCAAGGGCCGGCCCTGGCCCGGCGGTCGGTGTCGCTGG
This sequence comes from uncultured bacterium, assembly GCA_938083085.1. GTDB lineage: Bacteria > Planctomycetota > UBA1135 > UBA1135 > Saltatorellus. The sequence continues at coordinate 19,494 of CALLKX010000033.1, read as the reverse complement.
CCACGGGCGGGCGTCGGGCGGCGTCCCGAACTTCAGCGGCGGGATCGACGGCGCGCCCTTGGGTGGGGCTTGATCGGTCGGGCCGATGAGCGGCGGGACGGTGTCCCCCCGCCCAGGCGGGCGACCCCCGAAGGTGCTGCCGGTGCCCTCATAGGACTGGGCTGGCGAGGCCAGCGCAGGACCCGCGATGAGGACGGAGCTGGCGATGAGGAGGAGCTTCTCGGATGCGACCATGGGATCCCAGGTGCAAGTCGCGTGCCATATTGTCGCGGCGGGCGCAGGGTGGCTTCATCGCAATCCGCTGTTCCTCGAGCGTAACGTGGCCTCCCGCGCCCCGATCAGCTCCGGGGCCAGCTCCGGGGCCAGCTCACCGGTCGGTCAGGCCGTCACGTAGGCCAGGGTCTCCAGCACCTGCTCCACCGTTTCCGCCCAGGCCATGGCGCCCGCGTCCACTTCCTTGAGGGCGTGGACGTGCTGCGCACCGTGCAGGGTCACGTACGGCTTGCCCAGTGCGGTCAGCGCACCGGCGTCGAAGGCGGCGTTCCACTGCCGGTACTCGTCGCCGAAGCGCACCACCGCGAGATCGCACTGCCTGATGAGGGTCGAGGTGCGCATGGCGTTGACGCCCGCCGACTTGTGATCCCGCCAGTATCCATCGCTGGCGGGCGGGAGGTGATCGCCCGCAGCGTCGCTTGAGGCGTGGTCGGTGACCGCCGAGGTGAAGCGCACGGGGAGCCCCCGTGCTGCGGCCTGCTGCTTGAGCTCCTCGCGCCAGGCGCTGTGCACCTCGCCCGAGAGGTAGATGGTCCAGATCATGGGTGGGAGTGTAGAGGTCATGGCAGCAGGCCGCGCCCTTCGATCAAGGGCGCGGCCTGCGAGTGATCTGGGCTCCTGCTGGGGCCCGTTATCGGCTCACTGGAAGGTGAGCGAGATTCCGTCCGTGAAGTTGGAGGTCGCCGTTCCCCCGACCGCGTCCCGATACCAGGCCTGGAAATTCCAGGTCTCGCCGGGCTGAGCCGAGGCGAAGCCGGTCGGCTGGGGCACCTGGGTCAGGTCGAGGGCGAGGGAGACCTCACCCGCGGCGCCCGAGTTGACGATCTGTCCCGGTCCGACGTAGCGCCCGATGGCGCCGCCCAGGCAGAGGTTGCCCTGGCTTCCGCCCGGGTTGGCCACATTGCCCTGGGTCTGACTGGTGAGGAAGAACGCGAAGGAGTTAACCGGGAGGTCAGACGCTGCGATCGTCAGGGCATTTGTAGAGGCCGTCAGGCTCCCCGACGCAAGCATGGCGCCAGAGGTGCCCGCGGAGTTCACGGCGCCGGGGTCGCAGTAGCGCGTGCCGAGGCTGCCGGCGAAGTACGCGTCCCTGTGGCCCAGGATTTCGGACAGGGGCAGCATCCCGTCATAGACCGCAACCCCGTGGATGCGGCCCTGGTCCATCGGGTCCCAGGGTGCCCCGGCAGGGTTGTAGATCTGGCCGATGCCCTGCATACCCTGAAGGATCGGAGCATAGGGAACGGTCCCGAAGCTGAGCCCGTCCACGAACAGCTCGGTCTGCCCGAGCGAGGTGTCCGCCACGAAGACCAGGTGGACGTCGGTGCCGACGACATTGAACCCGTTCGTGTAGTAGAGGTCGACGACGCCGAACTGGGTGATGCCGTACTGATCCGAGTTCGCGTACTGCTCGAACTTGAGGCCGGCGCTGTCCCCGGTCGGGGTGTTGACGGCTCCCATGAGCGCGTTGCTGAGCCCGTCGTTGGAGCCGTAGACCACAAACTCATACGTCATCCCGTTGGCGCCCGAAGGGGTGCCGATGTCGTCGTCGATGGGTCCCTGCAGGTTGGAGTTGGTGTACACCGCCGGGGTACCTGCGCCCACCGCGCTCAGCCAGGAGCCCACCGAACCGGACGGGGGCGGGATGATGATCTCGCTCGCGGTCAGCAGGCCGATTCCCGTGGAGCCGTTCCAACCGCCGACTCGGATGAAGATGCTGTCCCCGGCGTTGAGCGGCGCCGACGCGGAGCTCTGGAGCCCGCAGCTGTCGTCATTGCAGATCAGCGAATTCAGCGTCGCGCAGGTGCCATCAAAGAGCTCGATCGCGGTGTCGTAGCTGCTCCCGCAGGTGTCGAAGACGAAGGTGGCGGAGGTCGCGGCGGTGAACGAATACCAGAGGTCAGGCGCCCCCGTCCCGGCGCACGGCCAGGCCACTGTGCTCTGGGTTGCTGTGGTGGAGTCGTAGGCCACGGATCCGAGCGAGAGGGTGCTCGCGGTGGCACATTCGTCGTTCTGTGCAGAGGCGGTGGCTGTCAGGGCCGCGGCAGCGACGATGAGGGCAGGGAGGCTTCGTTGCATGTCAAGTTGGGGAAGGGGTAAGGAGTGCTGACTGCGGCTGGCGCTGTGGTCTGTCTTCACGATATACAAGTTCTCAATTCCTGCGCGGCTACCGATCTCGCCCCGCAATAGGGGCGATTTTGATGGGCTGCTGACGTCCTTGGGCCCGCTTGGCTGACCGGCGGTTGCGCTGGCGATACGACGCGGCGGCACGCGTGTTCGACCTCCGCTCGATGCGTCTTCGCCGGCTGGCGCATTCGCCTCTCTTGTCAGGCGACGTTGCGTTGGCCGGGGAGCGCCGACTGACGCGGCGGGGCTTGTTAGGCTCGGCGGTAGATTCGTCCCTTCCAGGCGAAGCACACCTTCTCTCCACGCCCCGATCATGATCTACCCTCTCTTCTTCGCACTGCATGGCCTCTCGATGGTGGCCACGCCGACCGTCTCTCCTTCGCACCTGGAGGTCGTTGCTCCCGCGGCAGGTGAATGGGTCGACCTCTTCGACGGCTCGACGCTCGCCGGCTGGACGCAGAAGAATGGCACCGCGAGCTACCAGGTCGTGGACGGGGCCATCATCGGGACGACGAGCGCGGGGAGTCCGAACTCTTTCCTCTGCAGCGACCAGTTCTACGGCGACTACGAGCTCGAGTTCGACGTGAAGCTCTTCGACGACCAGCTCAACAGTGGCGTTCAGGTCCGCAGTCACTCGAACCCCTCGTTCAAGAACGGTCGGGTTCACGGTTACCAGGTCGAGGTGGCCACGAATGGGCACGCGGGCTTCATCTATGACGAGGCGGGTCGGGGATGGCTGAGCAATGATCGGGATCAGCCGGCCAGCCGAGCCGCGTTCAAGCGCGGCGAGTGGAACCGGTACAAGGTCATCTGCTTCGGGCAGTCGATCCGGACGTGGGTCAACGGCGTCCCGATCGCCGATGTCACTGACGCGGTCTCACCTGCGGGCTTCATCGGCCTCCAGGTCCACGCAGTGGGCGATGACCCGAAATGGCGGGTGGGCTGGAAGAACCTCCGCCTGCGGAAGCTCGGCGACGGCGGCGGCTTCGCGTCGCTGTTCAACGGGCGCGACCTGTCGGGCTGGAAGGTCGCGGAGCGCCCCGAGAGCGTCCGCGTTGAGAACGGCGCCATCATCGTCAACGGCGACCGGGCCCACGTCTTCTACGACGGACCGGTGTACCACCACTCCTTCAAGAACTTCGAGCTCCGGGCGCTCGTGCGCTCAAAGCCGGGATCGAACAGCGGGATCTATTTCCACACGCTCTTCCAGGAGCAGGGCTGGCCGTCCAAGGGCTACGAGGTGCAGGTGAACAACAGCCAGGGGGACTGGCGCCGGACCGGTGGGCTGTATGGCATCGATGACTTGCGCGAGCCGCCCGCCAAGGACGACGTGTGGTTCCCGATGCACATCAAGGTCATCGGGAAGCGCGTTCAGATCACGGTCAACGGGCGCGAGGTGATCGACTACACCGAGCCCGAGGGCGTGGAGCGCCCCGATTCGTTCGCGGGGCGCCTCGTGGATCGGGGCACCTTCGCGCTCCAGGCCCACGACCCCGGCTCGGAGGTCTGGTACAAGGCCATCCGAGTGCGACCGCTCCCTGAGTAGCCTCTCCCTGGGTAGCCGCTCCCCTGATAGCCGGTCGCCCGGTCGGCTCGACGGCCGGGCGCTCAATGGGCGCTCGCCCCTCGGTCCCGTGAGTTAGCGAAGTGGCCCCCGCGAGGCCCCGTCACTCTGTGGCTGGGTCTCCCGGGGGCCCAGCCATTGAACGGACCAGCTCGCCGGGAGCTCAGCTTGCGGGGGAGCGAGGGCGAGCCTTTGCGCAAGCGGGGCCTCAGCTGGCGAATCGCTCGGGCAGCGGCTGTCTGAGGTATCGGCTGGCCGGCCCGGTGCGCGCCCTGAAGCTCATGGGGTCATCATCGCGAGGCCCAGTCATCAGGCGCGCCCACCGCAGAGGGTCCGGTCGCGCAGCGACGAAGCGCCCTTCGCCGAGTCGCTCCATCGCCAGTGATTCGTCGCCCCGCGCATGAGTCCCACGTGAGGGGAGCGCCGGTTGGCCCGCGGTTCGCTCAGCGGGCCGGGACCGCCAGGTCCGAGAGCCGCAGGTCCACCTGGTTCCGCACCGTGCCGGTGAGGTCCATGGTCATCAGGCGGACCGCGGGATCATCCTCGTCCCAGTCCACCTCGATCCAGCCCACGTTGTGCTCGGCGACCGCCGGTCCCACCCTGCGGGAACTGGGCTCGATGGTGTCCCAGTCCCGGTTGATCCCGCTGGCGGTGACATCGTGCAGCGGATACAGCCCGGGCGCCTGCTGTCGGTTGATCTCGCCCCAGTGAACGTCCCCCGAGATAAACACCACACCGCTGGCGGCGGTGTCGCGGATGAGCTGCACCATGCGGCGGCGCTCGGCGGGGATCAGGGTCCAGCTCTCCCAGCCGTTGTAGCTGTGCCCGAACTGGATGCTGGTGGCGATGATCCTCAGATCCGCGGGCTCCCGCAGTTGCGCCTCGAGCCACCGCCACTGCTCCCCTCCGAGGAGGTCGGCGCTGCGGTCGGGGTTGGGGCGATACTGGTTCTTGAAGGGCGGATCTGGGACCTCCCCGTTGGCGACCAGGGGATCTCGGAAGCTCCGGGTGTCCAGTAGGAGGACCTGCAGGGTCCGGCCGCCCTCCTCGAAGCGCTCGGCGTGGTAGATCCCAGGGTGTTCGCGTCTGGGGGAATCGGCGGGCTCGCGCCAGAAGTCGAGGAAGACCTCTCGGGAGGCCTTCCGGCCGGGGTACTCCGAACCGGCATCGTTGGCGCCGTAGTCGTGGTCGTCCCAGATCGCCAGGGTCGTGCAGTGCTCCCGCAGCTCCTGAAACTCAGGGCGGGCCGCGAGGGTGCGGTACTTGCCTTCGAGGACGTTCATGTCCTCGGTGTCGCCGTAGACGTTGTCGCCCAGGTAGATGAAGAGCTCGGGGTCCCTCGAGACAACCTCTCGGAGAATGGGTTGAGGCTGCTCCTGGTCTGCGCACGAGCCGAAGGCGATGCGGGCGGGGAGCTGGGTCCTGTCGACGCTCTGCGGCTCGTAGCCAAAGCGATCGGACCTGGTGGTGGAGCAGGCCGTCAGGGTGCTCGTGATGGACAGGAGCAGGAGGGTGCGGAGCATGTTCGGAGCGGGGTCAGGGGAGGGGACGGCCGGCCATCAGGCGGCCGCCAGGCTCAAGTGAAGGGCGGAGCGGAGCTCTTGCGCGCCGGTCATCGTTCGACCAGTTCGAGGTAGCGAGCCGCGGCTGTGCTCCATCGGAAGTTCCCGGCCACGTGGGCTTGGAGCGATCGCCCGAGGGCCTCGCGCCGCGTGTCCGATGCCATGAGGTCAAGGATCCGTGCGGCGAGGCGCTCCGGGTCCTCGCTGGGCACGAGCGCGCCGTGGACGCCATCGTCGATGAGCTCGCCAACGCCGCAGATGTCGGTCGCCACCACGGCCTTGCCCAGGGCGCCGGCTTCGAGGAGGACGATGGCGAACGACTCGACCCTGGAGGAGAGTACGAAGGCCTCGCTGGCGTTCATGAGGGCGAGGGTCTGCCCATGGGGGAGGTCCTCGATCATCCGAACCCGCTCTGTGAGGCCCAGCTCACCGATCAGTGAGCGGGTGCTGGCGGACGTCTCCCCCGCTCGGCCGATCATCACGAGGTCGAGGGTGCCGATCTGCTCGGCGACCCGCTGGAACGCATGTAGGAGAACGTCGTGGGCCTTCTTGTGCTCGAACGTCCCGACGCTGCAGAGATAAGCCCTGGGGTGCGGGGGGGGCTCAGAGGCGCCCGCGCGGTTGGCGGTGATGCGTCCGATCTCGATGCCGTTGTGGATGGTCTTCACAGCGCCATCCGGGAGCCCGTACTCGGCCGTGACCTCGTCCCTCAACCCGTCGGAGCAGGCGATCACGTGGTCGGCCCTGCGGAGCATCCAGTTCCACAGTCGGCGCTCAAGGCCTCTCTGACCGAAGGTGGAGCGGATCTCCAGGCCGTGGAGCGAGATGACGATGGAGAAGGCCGGGCCGCCGAAGGAGCGGACAAGGAACCAGGTCAGCAGGTCCAGGGACGGGAAGTGCGCATTGACGACCCTGACGCGCTCGGCCCTCGCGAAGGCTCGAAGGGTACGCAGGTGTCCCGGCAAGGCCAGGAGGTAGCGGAGCGCCCCCGGGAGGCTGAGGCCTGACCGGCGCCTTGGAGACCTCACCCGCAGAAAGGCGCGGTCAAGCCCATCGGTCGTCGCCCTTCGGGGTGAGACATCGGGCCAGGAGTTGACCGCGAGCAGCGGGCGCATCGGGCCCTCGCCGGCGAGCTGTTCCATCAGCGCCCTCACCACCTGGCTGACTCCACCGATAGCGCCAAGGTCCCAGGCCAGGGTGAAGAGGAACGTCTCCCTCGGCTCGCCGGGCGCTGTGCCCTCCTCTGGGTTCCCCTCGGGAGAGCCCTGGGGACCTGCGATGAGGTCCGAGGATGTGGAGGGGGCCCGCTTCAAGGTTGCGTTTCGGTGAGCTGCACAGGGCGTGAGGGGGCGGCGATGGGGCCCATGAGAGCTTACGCGACCGGGGAACGGCCCGTGCCGTTGGTCTAGCTGGGCGGCCCAGCCCGAAGACCCAGCCGGAAGACCCAGCCGGAAGACCCAGTTCGATGGCGTGGCCTCCTCGCCGTCAGTCGTTCCCCGAGGCGTAGCCGAGCTCGGCGAGCTGGGCGCGGAACTCCGGGGTGGAGCTCGCGCCGCTGCCTTCCCAGCGGCGGGGGAACGCCCCCTGCAGGTACCGGACGACCTCCCTTGGACTCAGGCTCGTTCCCAGGTCGGGCAGGCCCTTCACCTGGGGCGCACGCTCGCCGGCGTCCGCGTTGAGGTCGTACGTCGCCGAGCTTGGCGCGGCGTCCTCGGGCCGGAGCTCGGTTGGGTACCGGATGAACTTGGAGCCGTTGGCTTCCACGGCGTACGTCAGCTCTTCGGACCCTGAGGGGCGGTAGAGCACCCAGCGCTGGGGGGCACCGCCCTCGGGGGCCTCGCGCAGGGGCTCGAGGAGAGAACGACCGGACCAAGCTGCGGGGACGGGTGCGTCGGCGACCTGCGCAATGGTCGGAGCCACGTCGACCGACATGGTCGGGCGAGGGCTTCGGGTTGCGGGGAGGTCCAGGTGCATCTCGCCCGGCGGGATGAGGATCAGCGGGACCCTGAGCTGCTCCTCGTACAGGCTGTTGCTGTGGTTGAACTGGCCGTGCTCTGCGAACTCCTCGCCGTGGTCCGCGGTGATGACGACCAGCGTGTTCTCGAGGGCGCCGGATCGGCGGAGGCGGTCCATGAAGTCGCCGAAGGCCTCGTCGAGCTCCCGGATTTCTGCGTCGTAGAGGTCGCTGAGGTAGCGCGCGTCCTGCGCCGTGTAGTCGTGGGGCTTGTGCGCCGCGGGAACATCGTCCACGCGAGCATTCTCGGGGAGCGGCCCGTCGTAGGGGCGGACGAGGAGCTCGCGAGCGGGGCCCTCTGGGTCGTACGGGGTGTGAACCTTGTAGGTGTGGACGAAGGCGAAGAACGGGCGCTCGCGGGCCTCGATCCAGTCCGCGGCGCCGCCGAAGGTCTGGTCCACCTCAGCCAGGGCGCAGCGAAAGCGCTGGAAGCCTTGGGCGAGACCGAGCTCAGGGCGGACGTAGCCGGCCTCGGTGAAGGCGGCGGTGTCGTAGCCGGCGTTGAACAGCACCTCGGCGATGGTCTCCGCTTCCTCGGGGAGGCGGACCGACGCGTCGAAGACGCCGTGCTCGACGGCGTGAAGCGAGGAGAACAGGGACGCGTGGGAGGGCAGCGTCCAAGGAGCGGCGCTCCAGGCCCGCTCGAAGAGGACGCCGTCTCGGGCGATGGCGTCGATGCGGGGCGAGGTCGGCCGCTCGTAGCCGTAGCAGCCGAGCCGGTCGGCACGCAGGGTGTCGAGGACGACGAGGAGCACGTTCGGCCGCGCGCGTCTTGGATCAGGGACCGGGACGAGCGCTGGGTCCAGCCAGTACGCGCGGCCTGCCATCGAGGGAGGCGCGCCGAGCGTCTCGACGTTGAACTCCAGCCGCGCGCCCGGGGCATGGGCGGGCAGGGGCGGGAGCTCGGCTCCGTGGACGGCGCCGGCGTCCTTGGGGCCGAGGGTGGCCTCCCACAGGAGCTGGCTCGGCCGGCCATCGGCGCGCCACGTCACCGTGAAGCGAAGCGAGGCGTCGGCGGCCTCGTTGATTTCCACGGCAGCGGCCGCGCTTGACGCTTCGCTGGCGCTCGCCGCGGAGGATGCGTCGGGTTGTGGGACGAGGTTGAGGCCCCACCGATCTCTGGCGTGTTCGAGGTGAACCCGATGGCCCGCGTCCGAGGGCGCGAGGGCCCAGGTGATCTTCGTCCCGGCTGTGACCCGCGCGGCGCGCCGTGACTCCCCACCGAAGGTCTGGTGCTGGGCCGTGACCCGGGCGCCGGCCGCAGGTGCAGGCGGCGCCCAGCGGTCGAGGATGGCCCTTGATGCGGTCGTGTATGCGGGGCGGAAGGTGGGTGGCTTGTCGCGCCTCGAACGAGTCGCGAGGTGGATGCCCCGCCCGTCGACGAGGACGAGTCCTGGCTGGAGAGCGGCGAGGTCCATGGCGCTCTCGGGGCGCCGGAGCTGTGCTGGATCGGTGGTCCCGTTGAAGACGCTGAGGGGCCCGATCCACCCGGAGCCCTCCACGGGCATGCTCGGGACACCCCTCCAGAGTTGGGGCTCGACCTCAGGGGGGGTCGCAGGGAACACGTTCCACGGCTGATAGGGCTTGTCGACGAACCAGACCACCTCGGAGCTCCTGAGGAGCGCGGGGACGCTGCCCGGCGTCGATGTCGGCAGCTCGTACGTGCTCACCGGGCGGTCCAGGAAGCTGCGTGGGGCGGCGGAGCGGGGGCTCGCGGGTTCGGCGCAGCCGGAGAGGGCGAGGAGGCTCAGGGCGAAGAGCCCCCGCGAGAGTGCGCGCAGCGACAGAATCCCGCGGGACTGGATCCGCCGCACTGGGCTCGCCTGCGACTTGGCTCCCGTCGACGCTCTCCCTGGCCAGGGGGTGCCTGGGTGCTGGTCTGCGCTGGGGCGGAGGCCGCGAGCCGTGGGAAGGGTGACTTGAGCGCGTGTCATGAAGGGGCCACGGCGGAGTTCCGGGGGAGCCGTTGCTGATCGTAGCGATTGCCGGGGGAATCCCGATGCGCCGGAGGTCGTTCCCGCGGGTCGCAGGGAACCTGCGGGCTTGTCGTCTCAGGGGGTAGGACTACACTTCGGTCCAAACTCCTCTATCTCACGAGCGCCCTCTGGAGGGCCCCCAGTCCATGCGTCATCTGAGTCTCGTCTCGCTCCTCGCGTTCCCCCTCCTTCTTCCTGCCATGACCTCTTGCGCGGGAACCTCCCACCACGCCGATGGGCATGGGCATGGGCACGATGCCGCCGTGGGCGGCTCGCTCGTCGCCGTCATGACGCCGACCGCGGGCAACGAGACCGCGGGGACCGTGACGTTCATGCAAGGTGAGGGCGGCGTGATGTGTGCGGCGAACATCAGCGGCCTGACCCCGGGTGATCACGCCATTCACATCCACGAGTTCGGTGACATCCGTATGGAGAATGGCAAGGCATGCGGCGGGCACTACAACCCCGAGGGCCACGACCACGCCTTGCCCAGCTCCGGGATGCGTCACGCGGGTGACCTGGGGAACCTCACGGCGGACGCCGAGGGGAACGCGAGCTACATGATCACGCTGGACAACGTGACCTTGGACGGGGACCACAACCCGATCGTGGGCCGCAGCATCATCATCCACGTGGGTCCCGATGATGGCGGCCAGCCCACGGGGAACGCGGGCGCCCGCGTGGCGCAAGGCGTGATTGGCTACGCCAAGCCCTGAGCGTCGCCCACCAATAGAAGGACGTCGGGAGCCCCGAACCGCGCCCCGCGGTTCGGGGCTCCCGACGTGACATCTGCGGCGCAGCGGCCGCGACGCGATCAGTCGGGATACTTGATCGTCGTCACCTTCAGCGTCCCGTTGAAGGGGTAGGGCGCGTCGTCGTAGTCGTCCAGTGAGACCGGGGAGCCGAGGTCGCTATCCAGGTCCAGGCAGTCGTTGGCCGTGAACGCGAAGGGCGCGGTCATGGGGACCTGCCCGCCAGCGACGCGCTTGCCGTTGACCTTGATGGTGATGTCCATGGGCGATGCGGGCTTGGCCGCGGCAAGGCGCGAGGACACCTCGATGATCGCGGGGCCTACCGGGATCTTGGCGTCGCTCGTGAAGCGCGTCCGCTCGATCTCGAAGAGGTCGTACTCGTAGTTGATCTTGCCGTCCTTCATGTCGACGGTCATGCCGCCGGAGAACGAGCCGAGCGCGTAGAGCACGCCTCTCGTGGGCTGAGTCCTTGATCGTCAGGCCCGGCGTGGACGCGCTCGGGGTCGCGGCAAAGGGGAGTGATTCCTGGGGAGCAGGGACTGTTGCTGCGGGGAGCAGCGCGGCGAGGTGAAGCCTCGAGGGAGGCTCTCTTGGGGGAAGGGGACTTGGGCGAGGTCGGGGGAAGCCGCTGATCCTCGCTGATACGGCGTCATCGATAATTCCACCCTCAGGCGCTGACGCTTCATCCTGGGATCTTCCCCCGGTTCCTCGGGGGGTCGACGGAGCCCGCAGGGGGAGCGACCTCGACCTGGTGAGGCCCGCGACGGGTGCCGTCATCGAGCTGGAGCGTCACGGTCAGGGAGAGCAGGGTGAGGGCGGGGAGGCCCTCGAGGCTCCCGCTCAGGGCCCGTGCTGGCGGTCCCGTGGCGGTCCAGCGCCTGGTCTCGACGGCCCTTCCCCCAGGCTCCTCGAAGGCCAGCTCGGCGCTCACGATCGTCCTCCCACGGGGGGCGGTGAGGGTGGCTCGCAGCGGCCCGGGGTGGGTGAGCTGGACCCTCCACCGGCCGTTCTTTCCCCAGCCCTTGTCCTTCTCTCCGAGGGGGCGCCAGTCCTGGATGGTGAGCGTGACGGGGGTCTCCCCGAGTGAAGCCGGCGGCGGGAGGAACGCCCGCAGCCTCTGGTCGTGGCGCGCCGTGCGCGCGCCGGGCCCGACCACATCGTCGAACCAGCGCGCATAGATCGCGGTGAGGTCCCCGACGACCTGTGGCTGCTCCCCGGCGATGTCCGACTCCTCGAAGGGGTCAGTGGGCAGTCGATACAGCTCTGGGGCCCAGGCCGGAGGGCTCTCCAGCTCGGCCCAGGGCCGCGTGGCCTGGACGAGCTTGTACTCCCCGAGGCGGACGAACGCGTGGTGGCCGTACACCGGGGCGTCGCCACGGTGCCACTGGATGACGAGCGGCCGGGCCTCGGAGTCGGCGGCGGCGCCGTCGTCGCCCCGGAGCAGCGACAGGGCCGAGCGCCCGTCGAGGCCGTCTGGAGCGTGGGCCTCCGCGCCGCAGGCCTCGAGCACGGTGGGGAAGAGGTCCACGTGCGCGGCGTAGCCCTCGTCGCGGTTTCCCGGCTCGAGGGTGCCTGGCCAGCGCGCGAACAGGGGGCTGCGGACGCCGCCCTCGTAGACGCTCCCCTTGGCGTTCCGTAGCCCAGCGTTGTATCGGCGACCCTGGGGGCCGTTATCGCAGAGGAAGAGCAGCAGCGTGTTCTCGGCGAGCCCCTCGGTCTCGAGGAAGCGGCAGAGCCCGCCCATGTTCTCGTCGATGTTCTCGACCATGGCGTAGAGCCGGGCGAGCTTGTCCTCGTCCGTGAAGGTCGCCTTGCGTCCTGGCTCCGCGGCGAAGCGGTCGGGGCCGAGGTCCATCGCGGCGTACTTCGCGCGCAGGTCCTCGGGGACGTCGTGCAGGGGAGTGTGGGGGGCGTTGGGCGTGATCACGCAGAGGAACGGGCGGCCGTCGTCATCGCACCGGGCCATCCAGCGCTGGGCCTCCTGGAAGTAGACGTCGGTGCAGTAGCCATCGAAGGGCGTCGGGGTCCCGTCCTCCATCAGGACCGGGTCGGTGTAGCGGCCCTCCGCCCCCAGGGGATCAGAGGGCTGCCCGATCCCTCCACCCCGGTGCACGACGCTTCGGTGGAACCCCTGGTCCATGGGGCGCATGGGGGGCGCGTCACCAAGGTGCCACTTGCCGAAGAGGCCGGTCTCCCAACCGGCGGCGCCGAGAGCCTCCGCGATCGTCACCTCTCCAGGGCGCATCATTGCGCGTCCGCGATAGGTGTCGATGGCCCCGGTACGTTGGGGATGCCGCCCGGTCATCAGGGCGGCGCGGGTGGGGGTGCAGACCGGGTGAACGTAGAAGTGCTGGAGCCGGACGCTCTCCGCCGCGAGGCGATCGAGGTGCGGCGTCTCCAGGACGGGGTTGCCGTGCAACGACAGGTCGCCCCAGCCCTGATCGTCCGTCATCACGAGGATCACGTTGAGCGGGGGCTGCGCGCTCCTGGGCTCGGGCCCGGGGGGCGGGTGGCTCGCGGCGCAGGCCGCCGTCAGCACCGTGAGCCCGGTGAGCCCGGTGAGAAAGAGCGCCAGGCCGTGGGCGCTGGCGTGCCGTTGTCGAAGCTTGTGTCTCATGGTCAAGGTCTCATCTGGGAGTGCTGGGGTGCGGACAGCGGGGGACGAGGCAGCGCACGCTGGAGGACGCGTTGCGGGGCGCGCCATGGGGCGCGCTATGGGCGCTCGGCGCCCGAGCGCGCGGCGGCGATGGCCTCGCAGAGCTCGAGGGGGACCCGGGTGCCGACGCGAAAGCGCTTGCCGCCCTCCAGCTCGAGCTCGACCGCGTCGAGGCCGTCGAGGTTCCAGAGCCAGCCGTGGGGCGTGAGGCGGATGCCGAACCCGTACCACCATCGGTTCCTGACGGCGCGCTGCTCGACGATGCGGGAAAGCGGCACGGACCTGCGCGGCCAGCCGGACCCGTACCTCAACGAGACCGCCTCGTGGTTGACCTCGACGGTCAGCGAGCGGAAGACGACGCCAAGCATGAAGGAGGCCGCGCCGATGCTCGCGGCAGCACCGGTCGCTTGCCCGACGAGTGCGAAGCCGACGAGGAGCATGGCGGCGAAGAGGAGCTTGAGCCAGAGACCCGCGGGCTGGGTGTCTGCGAACGAGGCTTGTCGAGTTCCCATGGATGGAGCGTAGCAGCCGCTGAGCGCAGCAGCCGTTGAGGGCAGCGGAAGGGAGGGCAGCGGAAGGGAGGGCAGCGGAAGGGAGGGCAGCGCGGCCCGCGTGGAGCTCGCTCCAGCCAGCGCTGAGGGGCGCCTTGTGTCCGCGAGGGGGCCTGCCCGAGGGGCTCGGCTGCCGTGATCGGGCCCCGTGATCGGCCTCCGTGATCGGCCTCCGCGATCGGCCCCCGCGATCGGATGCGGGGGGCGTGTGATACCGCGGAGGACGCCGTCCGTCCACGTGCCAGAGGTGTCGTCGGTTCGGCGCCCAGACGGGAGTTCATTGAGGAGGTACGAGAATGGTGAGCATGCTTGGAGCGTGTCTGAGGCTGGCGCCTGTGATGGCGCCTGTGATGGTCCCCACGCTGGCGGTCATTGCGCTGGTTGGATGTCGCGGTACAGAGCACGGGAAGATCGGGGTCTCCGTCTCGAAGGAGGTCCCAGTGCTCGGGCCGGTGGCGATCGACTTCGAGACCGGCTGGTGCGTGGCTTTTGGCAGCTCGGAGGTGTGCGGTTGCGTCACCTTCCTGGGGCCGGATGGGAAGCCTCTCGAGGGGGCGGCGGTGGGTGAGATCAGGCACGGCCGAGGGAGCGGTTCGATCCCCGAGGGGGCGACAGGCTGGCGGGTGCTCGTGGCAGACGAGGACTGCGACCGCCTGGACTGCTCCACGGCTCCTGGCTTGCTTGGGGCTTCCGGCGACTCACTCTCCGAAGCCGCCGCGTGGCTGGCGGCACCGATGGGGCCTCAAAACCACTATGTCCTGCTCGGTTCGCGGCTCCTCGCCGACGACTCCCGGGTTCGGATCTCCGACCTCGGCTCCTGGCAGCGGGCCACCTTCCAGGACATGAGCGCGACGGTGGTCGCTCCCGATGGCGATTTGGCGTGGGCTCTCCTTGAGCTCCAGCTCGACGCGGGGCCGGCCGTGGCGCTCTCGTCGAGTCAGCGCGCCGTGTTGAGCGACCGAGTGACTGTCCATGAGGCTCTCCGGCTCAACCTGGACGGCCCTCAGCTGGCACCGCTCGGGTTTGTGGGAGAGGTCGTTCGCACTGGCGGAGTCTTCGGCGCGCAGATTGTCGTCAACGGCTCCACGGCGTTCTCCGGCGTCTCCCGGGCCCCGGGGCTTCCGGGTGAACTTCCGACCGTCTCCTTCGACCTTCCTCTCGGCTTCGTTGACTTTGACCCACTCCTGCGTTGGCGGTCAGTGAACCAGATGACGATCCGTTGCAAGGACTCCGATCAGCTGACGACGTCGACCCGCTTGAAGGTGACCTTTGACCCGAGTGATGGTTAAGAGCGCTCACCGGCTGCTGGCGGCGTGGATGGCAGTCCTCGTCGCCGGCTGCTCTTCGGACCTCGCCTGGTTGGAGTCTTCCGTGCCGTTGATCGAGGTCATGGACCCCCAGGTGGCCAGGGCCCATGGCGTCGAGCCCTTGGCGCGGATCCAGATCGCCCCCATGCACCCGTACGCCGGGGTCTTGGCGAGGTCCATCAAGCCAGGGTGGATCCAGCTGAGCCCAGCACTCAGGACCATGCCGCGGAGCGCGACGCTCTGGGCGGTGACCCATGAGCTGGCTCACCTTTACGGGAACCCGCCCCATCTCCCCTGGCCGTTCTCGATCTATGCGGGACCCCTCGAGGAGGTGCGAGTGGAGCTCCTCACCGGGGATCTACTGCCCTACTTGGAGCCTGCGGCACGGAGGTTGCGGTGGGGGCTGGTGCGTTGGATGGTCGACGAGGTTCGCGCAGCACGGGGTGGTGATCCCGTCAAGCGGTGGAGGGCCGGCGCGCCTTCCCTGCGTCGGGCCTGGGACTCCGGGCGTCCTTCAAGACCCGCTCCAGCTCATTGAGGTATCTCATGAAGGAGCGCCTGCCATGGGCAGAGAGGGTCAGGTGTGTATTCGAGCCGCGACCACTGCCCGTGCGCTTGGCCTTGAGCAGGTTGGCTTCCTCGAGGACCTTGATGTGTCGGCTGAGGTTCCCGTCGGTCAAGCAGCACAGGGAGCGGAGCTCCGAGAACGAGCGGCCTCCGCTCTCGCTGGACAGGGCGGTCAAGATCGACAGGCGCGCCCGCTCGTGGAGGAGCCGGTCCAGTCCGTCGTAGCTGTAGTCGCCGTCAGTCATCGAGGCCATCAGTCATCGAGGGTGGTCGAATGGGTTGGGGTGGAGCGCTCGTCATGGGCAGGAACCACAGGTATCTCCCGCAGGATAGCCGCAGCGACCAGTTGCCCACCGCAGAAGGTCAGGCCCATCGGCCAGGGGGAGTTGAGCCCAACGTGGGCAGCGTGGGCCATCACGCCCCCGGCGACGAGATAGAAGAGCCCGAGGAGCCGGATGTGCCCCGGGAGGTAGGGTGCAGAGGAAAGCAGCCCCACTCCAAAGAGCATGGTCCAGATCCCCGGCAGGAGCTCGGCTTGATCCCAGAGCAGGGGAGCTATCGCGACGCCAACGCCCAGGGCCGGCACGAGTTGCTGGGCTGCAATCTTGGCCGACGGCCGCGTGAGGGTTCGCCGGCGGAGGACGAGGTCGATGAGCGATGCGAGGGCGCAAACAAGGGCGACCCCGAGCCAGATCAGCGCGTGGGTCTGGGGTCCAATGGAACCCCAAGCAGCCCATTCGGCAGCCGCCGTGCCGAGCGCGACCACAGCCTGGCCAACGGCGATCTCCGCGCGGTAGCCGCGAAAGAACGAAGAGCGAGCCACCTGGGCGTGGATATCTGCCACCTGGCGGAGGGCGTCTTCCACATCGAACTCTGAGCTTCCTCCCATGGGGTCACGGTCACGGCTCAGTGTGGGGGTGTCAAGGGGCTGGAGCTGGGGCGCAGCAGTACGCCTCGGCGTCGTGCCTGAAGCCGAGCTTTGGGGCCGGGGTCAAGTCCGGAGGAGCGGCCAGCGGCCTCTTCTGGGTACAGGGGTGGGTCCGGAGGCTCTCGTGTCGAGGCTGGCGGACCTACATGAACAGGCCGTCCTGTGGGACCCGATAGCCTCAGGGGCAGGGGTCCGTCACCGGTCGGTTTCGCTGGGCGGGGTCTGCTTGTCCCCGGGAACCTGCGGACCGGCCGTTCGTGCGCCGGGCGGGGCTCCACCGAGAAAGACGCCCACGAGTTCCCGGTCACCGCGCAGCACGAGTGTGCCGTTCCAACCGGCGATCTTGCCCCACATGCGCTTTCGCTCCTTGGGCGGGCTCTGGAAGACGTTGGCGGTGACCACCTGTTGATAGTGATCGGGAGAGGCCACGCAGAGGCGAAGGATGCCGCTCATGCCGTCCTGGATCAGCAGGTAGGGACCGACCGAGATCATGTGCCCGCGTCCAAAGTAGGGGTCGCGCCCCGTGGACCATTGCTCCTCGCCCTTGAGGTCAAAGCAGCGCAGCCCGCCCTGGCCGCGCCGGAGACGGGACACGTTCGTGTTCTCGTTGGCCAGCAGGTAGATGTGCTCCCCGACGACCACGGGGGGGTGAAGCTGGGAGCCCTTCTCGATGTGGAAGTCCTCGGTGACCTCGATCTCTCCCGTCTTCGAGAGCGCGAGGTTCATGAGGCTCGTCCCGCCCGCGTAGCCCCCGGTGACCACGAAGCGGGTCTCGTCCACCGCAACCGGTGGTGGCACCGGGACGTTGGTGAGCAGGGTCCGGTGCCGCCATCGGAGGTCGCCGGTTCGCGGGTTGAAGGCGCTGATGAGTACGGGCGCCGGGGAGTTCTCGCCTGCGCCCTGGGTGTCGCAGGAGATGAACAGGAGGTACTCCTCGCCGCGCAGCGTCATCAGGACGGGTTGTGACTGACTGGTGCCCATGCCGGCGGTCCTCCAGCTCACCTCCCCTGTGGCCTGGTCCAGCGCGATGAGTCCGGTCGAGTCGCCCAGCGCGGGCAGGATCACCAGGTCGCCGTACAGCAGCGGGTCGGCCGAGTACCCGAAGTCGGGCATCGCGCCGCCGAGGTCGTCCACCAGGTGCCGCTTCCACGTGGCGGTGCGGGTGGCGCGATCCACGCAGTGCACCGTTCCAAAGCCGCTGCAGAGGAACACGGACCGCTGGGTGACCGCGGGGGCGGTCCTCGACCCTGCGGATTGGAGTCGCCCGGGTTCGGGGTAGCTGAATGTCCACAGGGGGGCGCCATCCAGAACGTCGATCACGCGCAGGGTCTCGCCGACGCCGATCTCACGGTCCAGCACATACGCCCTGCGGTCGAAGACCTCCGCGCCGCCATATCCGGGCTCCAGGGGCACACTCCACGCCGCGGAGAGGTTGGCGCCGGGGCGCCCGTACCCCTCGGTCAGCGACTGATCCACGACGTAGTCCGCTTCAGGCGGGGCCAGAAACTCGAGGATCTCCCTCCGGTGCGGCCAGGCCAGGGCGATACCGAGGATCGAGAGCGCCAGGAGCGCCAGATTTCTTCGTCGGGTGAACATGGAGGGAGGCTCGCGCGATCATAAGCGGAGCGCTCACCTCGCCGATGGCCAGGCTGCTCCCAATGCGCGGTGCCCTGACGGTTGCCCTGGGGTCGCAGGGGCGGGGCCAAACGCTTTTGCGTGGCTGGCTCCGAGATCGGCGCTACGCTCGATCTGTTCGAGAAGAGTCACCTGTCCCGTCGCTGTGCGACCCCCTTCCCATGAGACGAACCCTCATCGCCGGCGCCCTCACGGCGCTCACGGCCCTCCCGCTCTTCGCGAGCGGGGACTTCCCACGCGAGAAGCCGAACCCCGCGAAGCAGGCGCTCGAGGGGCACGCGCCCCCCGAGCTCCAGGTCGACGGCTGGATGAACACCGGTGGTGCGCCGATGGACTGGGCCTCCCTGAAGGGGAAGGTCGTGGTCCTCGACTTCTGGGGCACCTGGTGAGGCCCCTGCCGTGGCGCGGTGCCGGGTCTGAAGGACCTCGCGGCGCGCTACAAGGACCAGGGTCTGGTCCTCATCGGAGTCCACACGGCGAACGGCGGCGAGCAGATGGCCGGCTTCGTCGAGAAGCAGGGGATTGATTACCCCGTGGCGATCGACCGCCCGGGCAAGCTCACGGTTGGCGCCTTCGCGGTGGACTCCTTCCCGGACTACTACGTGGTGGATCGAGGGGGCAACCTCCGGGTCGCGGACCTCCAGAACGGGGCGCTCGAGGCGACCGTTCAGATGCTCCTCGCCGAGCCTGCGCCGTCGAGTCTCCCGACCGAGCTGACCGAGGCCGCGGAACGCGCGGTCCGCAAGGACAAGCGGCTGCTGGTGCTCCTCGGGGGCGACGACGACCGTGCGGCCTTCAATCAGGTGTCGCGGCTCGACCGAGCCTTGCGCCGGGAGCTCAGCAACGAGTACGAGACCGTCCCGGCCCCCCTGGGCGGTCCTCTCGCGGCGGCCCTTGGGGTGACCGCGACCGAGGCCACGGCGCTGGCGTTGGACGCCCGCGGCGCGCCCCTGGGGTCGATCGCAATGGGAGGGCTCGACAGGGACCGCCTGTGGGCGTTCGCGCGGGAGCACAAGGTGGCGAGCGCGGACGCGGAGCTGATCCTCGCGCGCGCTCTGGCCCAGGCCACCCAGGAGAAGAAGCGCGTCCTGGTTCACCTCGGCGCCCCGTGGTGAAGCTGGTGCTTCAAGCTCGAGGAGTTCCTCGGGCGCCAGGGGGTCAAGGACCCCATGGGGCGTGACTACGTCACGATCAAGATCGACGTGGAGCGGAACGCGAGCGGCGACGCCGTGGCCAAGCGCCTGCGGGGCGAGCGGCGCGGCGGCATCCCGTGGATGGTCATCCTCGACGCGGATGGGAAGGAGCTGGTGTCCAGCGACGCCCCCTCCGGAAACATCGGCTGCCCGGTCCAGCCCGAAGAGGTGGCCTGGTTCGCCGAGATGCTGCGACGCAGCACCACCCGGCTGGACGATGACGACGTGGCGGGGATTCAGGCGGAGCTCGAGGCGTACGCCAAGACCCTGCGGCGCTGAGTGCGCCTCTGGACGGCAGGCGGGAGCGGTACACCGCCTCGGCCTGTCGTCTGGATGACTGACCCGCCTGTTCCTCCTTCAGGCGGCGGCGTTGCGCATGGTCCGTCCCGACG